>DASYUV010000239.1:0-58997 GCA_036000865.1 Binatia bacterium
ATTGGGCGACTCTTTAAAGCGCGCCGTCCGATCGCTAGCGTCTGATTCGCTTCTCTTTAGGTGTCAGCGGTCTCTTTCGGCGACGTAGCGCGCAATCGCTCGCAAAGGTTCCGCTGCGCTGCCGTAATATTCCATTTCTCTTAGGCACTCGGATAAAAGCGCCTGCACACGTTCGCTGGTCCTCACGGGCCCGGCGACGGATAAATAATTGGCTATGCCTTTAGGGTCGTGGCTGTCCGTCGAAATTTCATGCGCGTCCAGAATGTCATCCGTAAGCTGGAAGGCCAAACCGAGCGCTTGCGCGTATCGCGTAACTCGTTCGAGGTCTTTGCGCGTTGCTTTACCGATCATTGCCCCGACGCGAGCTGCTGTGGTGATCAATGCGCCGGTCTTTAAGCGATCCATGCTCTCCAGCATAGCCATTGTGACTTTGTCCTTGACGAGTTCGAGCTCGGTACCTTGTCCGCCGATCATGCCTCTAATGCTAGCTGCGGAGGCAACCTCGCGAATGAGATTGGAGGCGAGAGGGCCTCTCAACCGCCGGGTCACGTTTGGGTCCGACATAATAAAAAAAGCTTCGGTAAGTAACGCATCACCAGCCAGCAGCGCTATCGCTTCACCAAAACGCTTGTGGCAGGAAAGCTTGCCGCGCCGCAAATCGTCGTTATCGAGCGCCGGCAGGTCGTCGTGGATCAGCGAATAACAGTGAATCAACTCCATAGCGCAAGCAAACGGCAACAGAAGTTGTCGCTTGGCACCGAACAACTCGCCGGCTGCGAGAGTCAGTATGGGACGCAGTCTTTTGCCTCCATCTAACACGCTATAACACGCGGCCTGATGAAGGACGGAGGCCATTTGGCTGTCGTTTTTGAGGTAACGAGTTAGAGCGCGATCAACGCACTCCCTGGTCTCGAGCAGATATTTTCGAATATCGAAATCGTCCCGAGTCACGTCGTTTTGATATCAGAATCTTCGTTAGGAGTCTCTTGTTTTTTAAAGACCCTTATCAACTCATAACATATTAGACAACCGTTTGCCGCTGCTCGCCCCATGGCGCGAAACAGGATCGAAAGGCTCGCTCTGGCGGTCAGAAGGGCATTGGACCAAAGTCGAATATACGGCCCTTCAATTCTTTGTTAGAGGCACGTGCCTCACTGAACAATGGACCGAAAAAAAGGACGTATCAACATGCTGCCGGAGAGATTCGACGAATAGAACTCGGACTGGCTAAAATTCTGGCCATGGGCGAGTTTCATTCTTCTAGGCAATAGGAAATTGGCATTATGTCTGCGGAATTTACACTCGAGGATCGGCCATCTTTGGCTCAAGCCAGGATAATGTTCAAGACGTTCAAATCGTTCAAGCAGCTCCAAAACGTTTAAAAAGGGATAAAGGCTCATTTAGGAAAAGTATCCACCAGTTCCCGAAGCCGCTCCTTAGCGAACTGTGTAACGGGCTCTCCATCGCCGACCAGTAGGGTGTCGAAGTCGAGAGCGAGAAGTCCGCACACGCTCTCGCGCAGGCGCGCTGGATCGTCCACCACCTTTTCCGGTAAGAGCTTGCAGCGCCCCGGCGGGTCGCCGACCACGGCATCGCCGACGAGCAGGATTTTTCGTTCCGGCCAGTGAAGGGCGATTTCTCCCGGCGATTTTCCCGGCACGCTAACGACCACGAACGGAAGAGAGGAAAAGGGGACATTCTACATTTCTAACTTTTTTCTGGGCCATCCTCTTGGTCATCAAGACAAGAGAAAAGAAGAACCTCCCCTTTAATCCCTTTTGTTTGCTGGCGGCGCAAAAAACTTCGTGACTTTCGTACTCCTTGCGGTGACAAACGCTGCCGAAACGAGTGACGGGGACGAAGCTGATGTTGAGTTTATCGGCGCAGCGTGGTTTACTTGTTATAGCGAAATTGAGTAAAAAGTTAGCCACATCTCTCATCCTCTGCCTCCTCGGCCTTGCCATTCTGTCCAATCGATTTTTTGTGTTGCGACAGTTTACGGTTCGACTCAATCAAAATGCGAGCTTTCACCTGCCGATTGACAACACGACACCATCTCAAGCGGGCAAAAGAACGTTCCTGGTAGCGATACCGAACGAGGGCGTTTCCGACCTGCAACAACTTCCGCGGGACGCCATCGGAATCAAAACGGATCCGGAAGTCGCGCCTCGAGACTTTCGGGTTCTTTGTAAGTTTCAAACTGATCTTTCCTCAAGACCCCCTACTTATATTCTCCAGTCCGCTCTGAATCTCTGATCTCTCCGATATCTCGTCGGTCCAGAGCCTAAAAAAACCGTCGGCGTTGCGGACGCAGCCGCCCCGGATTTTAGGACCCCATGACGCTTCCGGGCAGCATGAAAGAATCAGGGAAACTGGTGTTTCCGACAGACGTCAGAGAACTAGCGAAGAGGAGATTCAAAATGGAGACTCTACAAATACAGATCAAGAAAAGACTCACGGAAAAGACAAAAGTAAATGCAATCAAAAAAATCCTGCTGATTGACGAAGACAAATACAGTGTCCTGTCAGCCGCTCTTGCGCAGGAAGGATACGATCTCGTGCATTGCGATTCTGTCCAAAAGGCATGGAGTTTAGTTTATCCTCACCGACCTCATCTCATTATTCTCCACCTGTATAACTCCACTGGAGCGGGTTTATCCGACCTTCAGGAATGTCGGGCTTTGGCAGAAGGCGTGCCGATTATTTTGGCGGTCTCTGCTCAAGTAGAGCCGGCCCTCATCAAAGCCATGCAGCATGGAGCCTCGGCTGTTCTTGCCGCTGCGTCGACGCCGGAAAGCGTCAGAGAAGTGCTCCATCATCTGGAGGCCTCGACGATGAGGAGATAACCGTGCCCCGTTGGGCGCGCGTTCATGGTCTAACTTTAAGGAGGGATAAAAAATGCCAAACGGAAGAGACCTAAGACGTATCCTAAAGAGGGTTTACAATCATGAAAGTTTGGTTGGAATCGATCTGCGAAACCTCTATCTATCGTTCATGAATTTTTCCGGTTTAGAGCTCCGGAGGGCGGATTTGGAGGGTTGTTGTTTAAGTCACGCGCTGATGGATGAGTGCGACCTGACGGACGCAAACCTAACCAATGCCAAATTAAGTCACGCAAGTCTCAATAGAGCAAAATTGGCGGGCGCCATTCTCACCGACGTCGTCGCAGCTGGTGCTTCATTTGAAGGCGCAACGGGATTGACGCCTTCAACCATAGAGTACTTGAAATCCAAAGGAGCAAACGGGCTCGATTAAAACGCGTTGCCAGCGGGCGTACACCACTACCAGTCTCAGGCAAAGGGTTCGAGCCGTTGGTTAGCGGGATCGCCTTTGCGAGTTGCCAAGCGCCACTCGTTGGCGCCCTAGATTATTTGCGACGCCGCCGCGAACTGGTCGCGTCAACGCGGGAGATAAGAGTCGCGACTCTTTTCTTGACTTAGTGAGTTAAAGGAGGTGATCGAATTGAAGCGCATGATGTGGTCAAATCTGCTACTGGGCCTATGGCTCATGTTATCCCCTTTCGTTCTAGCGCTTCTAAATAAGGCAGTTGTTAAAGTACTTTGGGAAGACTTGCTACTGGGGTTTGGAATTGCGACATTCTCCCTTTGTCGTCTCTTATCTCGGCGGAGTGAGGAGATCGCGATTGCGGATTGGATTGTCACGGCCCTTGGGTTTCTCACGCTCGCAAATCCGTTCTTGTATAGCTATTTCAAAGTGACCGTAGCCGCTTGGAATAACGTAATCATTGGCAGCGTCGTATTCCTTTTAGCGGCTTATCAGGGTTGGCAAGATTCTGCTGCGTCGAGATTCAAACAGCGCCACCGTGGCGCGCACTCATAACCCTGGTGTTTACATGGAAAGAGCGAACCGAAGTCGTGGCGAAGGATCAATGGGGAGCGGGACGATTCTTCTAATCGATCGGAATTCCGAGGAGCGGCGATCCTTGGCTCAAGCGAGGATAATGTTCAAGACGTTCAAATCGTTCAAGCAGTTCAAAACGTAAAAAAGGATAAAGACTCACTTCGGAAAAGTATCCACGAGATCGCGAAGCCGCTCCTTAGCAAACTGCGTAATGGGCTCGCCATCGCCGACCAGTAGGGTGTCGAAGTCGAGAGCGAGAAGTCCGCGCACGTTCTCGCGCAGGCGCGCTGGATCGTCCACCACCTTTTCCGGTAAGAGCTTGCAGCGCCCCGGCGGATCGCCGACCACGGCATCGCCGACGAGCAGGATTTTTCGTTCCGGCCAGTGAAGGGCGATTTCTCCCGGCGATTTTCCCGGCACGCCGACCACGACGAACGGGCCGACCTTGTCGCCTGGTTTCAATTCGTCATCCAGCTCCGCTCCCTCGTGGCGCGCGTGGGGCGCGTCGGCGGCATGGATCGCGGTCCGGCCGCCCGTGCGCGCACGCACCTTGTTCGCCGCCCGCGAGTGATTGCGATTGGTGATTAGAATGCGCGCGACGCCGGAAACCACCAGCTCCTCCAGAACTTCGTCACTGGGCTCCACGGGGTCGATGCAGAGATTACCATCGGCGTGCCTAATGAAGTGGCCGTTAAAATTGTAACCGTGCGGTTCGGAAAACCACGGCCAGCTGAAGATACCTGTCAGGACCTCATGCATTTTTACCTCCTTTGGAAGCCGAGTCTATGACTTATCATCTCGTAGCGCTTCTTTCAAAAAACTTACGTCCACGCACTTTGCCGGGTTGGACAACGGCCCATTTCGTGCGAACACACCCAGCTAATAAAAATCCGAAATCCGAATATCGAAATCCGAACGGAGCGAGGGTCGAGGGGTCGGGTGTCGAGGGGAAAATCCCTCGTCCCTTGACACTCGTCACTCGACACTCTTTCCGCTTTTCGGTCATTTGAAATTGTTTCGAATTTCGGATCCTTCGCTCAGGACAGGTTTTGTGCTTCGAATTTTTTGGTCTTGGCGCCGTTGCGTCTTTGCGCGAGTCACGGTTTTTCCGCTTTTCTTGACTCAAATATTTTCGTTAACTTCGGGTATTTCACTCCTCCGAGTGAACAGCGGAAGGACGAGGAGAAGCGCGGCGGCGAGAATGAAGCCCGCGGAGATTGGCCGAGCGAAGAAGATGGCGAAGTTGCCGGCGGAAAGGATCAACGATTGGCGCAGCGCCTCTTCCATCATCGGACCAATCACCATCGCCAGGATGAGCGGCGCGCCTTCATAGTCGAATTTTCTCATCAGATAACCGAGCACGCCGAAGACCCACATGACGATCCCGTCGCCGATGTTATTGTTCAGGCTGTAGGAGCCGATAAGACAGAAGAGCAGAATGAAAGGGAAGAGAAAGGCGTAGGGAACGCGCAGCAGGCGCGCCCAAAGACCGATAAGGGGAAGGTTGAGAACCAGCAGCATCGCATTGCCGATGTACATGCTGGTGATGAATCCCCAGAAGAGATCCGGCGCCTGTTTTACCAGTAGTGGTCCGGGCTGAAGCCCGTGGATCAGCAGGGCGCCGAGGAGAATCGCCATCACCGCGTTGGCCGGGATGCCGAGCGTGAGCAGCGGGATGAAAGCGCCGCCGGCGGCGGCGTTGTTGGCTGCCTCTGGTCCCGCGACCCCTTCAATCGCGCCGCTGCCAAATTTTTCCGGGTGCTTGGAGGCTCTCTTTTCGGTGGCGTAAGACGCAAACGACGCGATGATCGCTCCCGCTCCCGGAAGAATGCCGAGAAAAAATCCTAGGAGCGAGCCTCTAGCGATCGGCATCGCCGAGCGCCGCCAATCCTCTCGACTGGGTAGCAGCCCTTTCACGGGCGCGGCATAGATCATGCGCTCGTGCGCCAGCTGCTCCAGGTTTTGCAGTACCTCGGAAATGCCGAACAGCCCCATGATCACCGGCACCAGGCCGAGTCCGTCCATCAGCGTCGGAATCCCGAAGGTGAAACGGTAACGCGCGCTGATCGAGTCCACGCCGACGCTGCCGAGGAGAACGCCGACAAGCGCCATCATGAGCGCCTTCAGCATCGAGCCGTGGGCGAAATAGGTGACCAGAGTAGTACCGAGGATCATCAATGAGAAATTTTCCGGCGGTCCGAAACTCAGGGCGACCTTCATCAGGAGCGGCGCGAGAAATGTGAGCAAGACAACGCTCAGCGTGCCGGCAATGAACGAGCCGAAGGCGGCGATGCCGAGGGCAGGGCCGGCGCGCCCCTGGCGCGCCATGGCGTGACCGTCTAAGCAGGTGACCACCGACGCCGCCTCGCCGGGGATGTTTACCAAAATTGACGTCGTCGAGCCGCCATACATCGAGCCGTAATAGATTCCCGCCAACATAATGATGGCGGCGACCGGCGAGAGCGCGAATGTGGATGGCAGGAGTAGCGCGATCGCCGCGGCCGGTCCCAGGCCGGGAAGAACGCCGACCAGCGTGCCGATAAAGACGCCAATAAAACAGTAAAAGAGATTTATCGGCTGAAGCGCAACCTGAAAACCGTTGAGGAGTCCCTGAACGATTTCCATAACTCAAAGGCCGAACAAACCGCGTGGAAGCTGTACTTGCAGCCAGAGCCGGAAAAGCGCGTAGGCGAACAAGGTGGCAACTACAGACGAGGCGGCGCTCTTGATCCATCCTGTCTCACCGAAGCGAAAGAGCAGGAGAAGAAAGCCGAACGTAACAATGACGAAGCCGAGGGCCTCCAGAAACAGGAGATAACTGAGCAGCGCGGCGAGGATGAGGAATAGCTCGGACCAGCGGAGCGCGCCGAAGCTGAGCCGCGCGCGGGACTTAAGCGAGCGCATTAGAAGAATCAGCGAAAGCGTTCCGAGAATGACGGCTCCCCAGAAGGGAAAGAATCCCGGCCCGGGCTGGCGTAGAGTCCCGAGCTTCAGTTTGGCGAAGCCTTCGAGAGAAAAAAATATTGCGATGGCCAGCCAGAACAAGCTGCTGACCAGATCTTTCGACATAGAGGTTCGTCCTCGGTCGGCACGAAAGCAAAAAAATTTTCTGCCACAAAGAGCACAAAGGTCACAAAGTAAGGGCGGGCTTAAAACCCGCCCCTACCTTATGTGTCCTATGCGTTCTCATGGTTGACCATCTTTTTTTTCTTTCCGGTCAATTCGTGAGTTCGTGGTACAGGGATTATTTTATCAGCCCGGCCTTCTTGGCGATCTCTTCTACGATTTTGTGCTCTTCGCGTATCTCGACGACGAGCTTTTCGGGTGGCGCGTACTCCGGGATAACTCCTAAGGCGGCGAGCTTCGAAGCAATCGTAGGGTCTTTCACGGCCTTTTCAACGGCAGGAACCAGCACCTTCGTCACCTCGGCCGGCACGCCGGCGGGAGCGAAGAAAGCGGTCCAGACGCCAAGCAGATTCTGGCGATAGCCGAGTTGGGACAACGTGGGGATATCGGCGAAGTCAGGAATTTTACTCGATACCAACACACCCCGCATCGTGCCGGCTTTCATGTGGCTGCTGACCATGCCCAGAGCCAATGCGCCCCCCTCCACATGCCCGCCCAGGATAGCGGTCACTCCGGGTGAAGCGCCTTTAAACGGTACCATGGTGAGCCCTGCTCCGGTGAGCGAGTTGATTATCTCTACAGTGAAATGGCCGACCGATCCCGAGCCGACTGTGGCCACGCGAACTTTACCCGGATTCTTTTTGGAATATTCAACCATCTCGCTGAAGTTCTTATACGGCGCGTCCTGGCGAACCGCGAGGAGTAAGGGAAAGCGCGTGGCCAATCCCAGCGGGGTGAGATCGCGCAAAGGATCATAAGCAACAGATTCGGGAGTGAGAATCCGGTTGAAGATCAGCGCGGCATTGTTCGCAAAGAGCAGCGTGTAGCCGTCCTTCTTGGCCTTCACCGCGCTGTCGGTTCCCAATGTCCCGCCGGCGCCGGGTCGATTCACCGTTATGATCGGCACCTTCAGCAGCTTGGATAACTCTTCGTTGATCGTACGGCCGGCGACATCGGAGGTGTCGCCCGCCGCGAGCGGAATCACCAGGTTGATGGCGCCGCTGGGATAACTCTGCGCAGAAACGGTCGCCGCCATGATAGTGAACGAAACAATTGACAACGCACGCAAGATCGCCTGCATTAGAGCCGCCTCCTTAATAATGAAGCTTTTGCCGTCGAGCGTGCGCAGGCTAGTGGACCTGACTGTCACATGTCAAGTGTAGGTATTTGCTTCGTGTATAATCAGTCGAGAGATTGTTCGTCGAAGTTTGTCAAATAATTCTGTGACCGCCCGCCGAAACCGCCGTCGCCTGGCACGATTTTGTCGAGGGTCGAGAGTTCTCAAAGTTGGACTAGGACTAGGACACTTTCCACCCGCCGCCGAGAGCTTTGACCAAGAGCACGCTGGCATTTAAGCGCCGGCCGAGAATATCTACTGCGGTTCTTTGGTTAGTAAGCGCGGTTGTCTGCGCCACGATGACATTCAGGTAGCTGACGATTCCAGATTGATATTGATTCATGGTCACCGCCAAAGATTGCTGCGCCGCCTGCACGGCTTCATCTTGCGCCTGCGCTTCCGTGTTAAGGATGCGCTGTGCCGCTAAATTGTCTTCGACCTCTTGAAATCCGCTCAACACGGTTTGCCGGTAGGCGGCGACCGTGGCATCGTACGCTGCGCGCGATTGATCGACATTCGCTCCGCGCAATCCGCCGTCGAAGAGAGTTTGCGAAGCGCTAACGCCCGCCGACCAAAAACGTCCCATCCAAGAAAACCACTTTGCCAGGCTCGAACTTTCGAAACCGCCCTGAACATTCACTGACACAGTTGGATAATACGCCGCCTCGGCGACGCCGATTTGCGCGTTGGCCGCGGCGACCAATCTTTCGCTGGCGGCGACATCCGGCCGACGTTGCAACAGCTCTGTGGGCACTCCGGCGGGGATCGTTGGTGGAGTGACGGCGAGCGGTGCGGCGCCAATGGAAAAATCCGCCGGCGCTTTTCCGACTAAAAGCGCGATAGCGTGCTCCAGTTGAGCCCGCTGTACGCCAACATCGATGGCCTGCGCCTGCGTTGTTTTGAGCTGGGTTTCCGCCTGCAGCACGTCACCGCGCGAAGCTACACCACTGTTGTAGCGGTTGTTGGTGAGATCGAGGGATTTTTGAAAGGCGACCGTGGTGGTATCCAAGAGCTGCTTTTGTGCGTCCAGCGATCGCAACTGAAAATAGTCCTGTGCCAGTTCGGCGCGGGCGCTGAGCCGCGCAGCTTCCAGGTCCGCATCACTGGCTTGGGCCGTCGCCTCGCTCGATTCGACGGTGCGGCGAATTCGTCCCCAGACGTCCAATTCCCAGGAGACGTCGACCGGTAAGGAATGTTCCGTAAAGGTCTGGCTGTTTCTCGCCGTACTTGAGCCGGCCGTCGCAGACGGCGCGGTGCGAGTCACACCGACACCGACGGTCACGGTCGGGAAGTAAGCCGCGCGTGCGGCTTGCACCAGCGCGCGGGCTTGGCGAAAGCGCGCTTCAGCTTGGGCGATATTCTGGTTCGAGACATCGACCTGCAGTTCGAGAGCGTTCAACTCGGGGTCGGCGAAAATTTCCCACCAGTTTGCCTTGACGACATCGTCGATCGACTGCGCTGCGCTTAACGTAAGGGCTTCCTTGTAGTTGGCCGGCGTCGTCACGGTTGGACGCGAGTAGTTCGGCCCCACCGTGCACGCAGAAACCAGCGCGAGCAGCGCGCCGAGAACGAGCGGTAATAATTTACCCGAGTGGCGATTGGCGTTGAAATGTTCCTCGGCCGAATCCATGTCCGTCTCCTAAACCGCGTGGCGCGCGAGCCGGCGCTGCCTGGCATCGTGCAAGCGCTCGAAATAAAGCCGGCAGCGCTCCATATAAAGATAAACGACCGGGGTCGTGTAGAGAGTCAGCATCTGGCTGAAGATCAGTCCGCCGACGATGGCGATCCCCAGCGGTCGGCGGAGTTCCGAGCCGACTCCGCCCCCGAGCGCGAGCGGCAAACCGCCCAGCAGCGCCGCCATGGTGGTCATCATGATCGGCCGAAAGCGCAGCAAGCAAGCTTGATAAATCGCTTCCGCCGAGTCTTTGCCTTCGTTGCGTTCCGCTTCCAGCGCGAAGTCGATCATCATGATGGCATTTTTTTTGACGATGCCGATCAACAGGATGATGCCGATGAGCGCAATGACACTGAGATCGGTGCGGCACAGCAGCAGCGCCAAGAGCGCCCCGACTCCCGCGGACGGCAAGGTCGAGAGAATCGTGATCGGATGGATCGTGCTCTCGTACAGCACGCCGAGAACGATGTACACCGTGATCAGCGCGGCGCCGATCAGCAACGGCTCGTTGGCCAGCGACGATTGAAAAGCTTGCGCGGTGCCTTGGAAGCTGCCGTGAATCGTCGATGGCAGGCCGATTTGCGCGGCGGCCTCATCGACGCTCTTAACCGCGTCGCCGAGCGCGAGTCCGGGCGCGAGATTGAAGGAAAGCGTGACCGAGGGAAACTGGCCCTGGTGGGCTATTACCAACGACACCGTGGATGGTTCGTAGCGTGTGAGCACATTTAATGGCACCTGGGCGCCGCTCGGCCCGGTCACGTAAATATTTTTTAGTCCTTCCGGGCTTTGCCAGTATTCAGGCGCCACTTCGAGCACCACGTGATATTGATTGAGCGAAGTGAACATGGTCGATACCTGGCGCTGGCCGAAGGCATCGTAGAGAGTATCGTCGATGGCTTGTGAGGTAATGCCGAGCCTAGACGCGGTGGCGCGATCGATGACGAGGCCGGCTTGCAGTCCTTTGTCCTGCTGATCGCTATTCAAGTCGAGCAGCCCGCGCACGGTTTTAAGTTTTTGCAGCATGCGCGGCGCCCAAAGGAGGAGATCCTGAACACTGTCGCTCTGCAGCGTGTATTGATATTGCGCATTGGCGCGCCGGCCACCGACGCGCAAATCCTGCACTGGCTGTAGGTAGAGATTGACTCCCGGAAAGTGCTGCAGCTGGCCGCGCAGCCGTCCGATAATTTGATCGGCGCTGATGCGTCGCTCATTCAGAGGTTTGAGAGTGATAAACATATTCCCAGTGTTTAACGGCCGGCCGCCGAATCCGCCACCGTTGAAGGCCATCACCGCATCGACTGCGGGATCGTTTTTGACCGTGCTCGCCAGTTGCGTCATCCGCTGGCGCATGGATTGAAACGACGTGGCCTGATCGGCGACGATGGAGCCGGAGATGCGTCCCGTGTCCTGCTGCGGGAAGAAGCCTTTGGGGACGATCACATATAGAGCGCTGGTGGTGGCCATGGTCAGCAGTGTGACCGCAAGAGTGAGCGGCTGATGACGCAAAACCCAAATGAGCGACGATTGGTATTTGCCTAGCAGCCATTGAAACAGCCGCTCGCCGCCTTGATAGAACTTGCCGTGGCCCTGCCGATCGTGGGCCATGAGCAGCGTCGCGCACATCATCGGCGTCAAGGTCAGCGAAATCAGCATTGACACGGCGATGGCCAGGGACAGCGTCACGGCAAACTCGCGAAACAGCCGTCCGACAATGCCGCCCATCATCAGGATCGGGATGAACACGGCGATCAGGGAAACACTGATGGACATGACGGTAAAGCCGATCTCCTTGGCGCCGCGCAACGCCGCATCGAGCGGCGTCATGCCCTGTTCCAGATGACGCGTAATGTTTTCGATCACGACGATGGCGTCGTCGACCACGAAGCCGGTGGCGATGGTCAGCGCCATCAGGGAGAGATTGTCTAGACTGTAGCCCAACAGGTACATGCCGCCGAAGGTGCCGAGAAGGGATATCGGCACGGCGATACTGGGGATCAGCGTCGAGCGCGCGCTGCGCAGAAACAAAAACACGACGAGAATCACCAGCGCGAGGGAAACGAGCAGGGTCAATTCTACGTCTCGGACCGACGCGCGAATCGTCGTCGTGGCGTTGAGTACGACGGAAAGCCTAATGGTCGGCGGAATCGAAGCGCGCAGCAACGGCAAGAGATCCAGGACGCTGTCGACGGTCTCGATAATATTGGCGCCCGGCTGGCGGTAGATCACCAACAGCACGGCGGGCTTGCCATTGGCTAATCCGCCGGTGCGAATATCTTCGACCGAGTCCGTCACCGTGGCGACATCGCCGACGCGAACGGCGCCGCCGTTGCGATAGGTAATAATCAGCGGCCGGTAGGCGTCGGCTTTCAAAAGTTGATCGGTTGTGCTGAGCCACCAGGTTTGCCGGTCGTCGGCAAGGGCGCCTTTCGGACGGTTGGCATTGGCGCGGTTCAGCGCCGCGCGAAGATCTTCCAGCCCCAGGCCGAAATGATTCAAAACCGTCGGATTGGCATCGACCCTGACCGCCGGCAACGCGCCGCCGCCGACGTCAACCTCGCCGACGCCTTTAACCTGGGAAAGCTTTTGTTGCAACACGGATGACGCGATGTCATACATGCGCGCCCGCTCGATGAAGTCGGAGGTCAGCGCGAGCATGATCACGGGCGCGTCAGCGGGATTTACTTTTTTATAGCTGGGATTGCTCGGCAGGTTGGCGGGCAATTGGCTGCGGGCGGCATTAATCGATGCTTGTACGTCCCGCGCCGCGGCGTCGATATTGCGATTGAGCTCGAACTGCAACACCACCGAGGTTGAGCCAAGCGAGCTTGAGGAGGTCATTTCGGTCACGCCGGCGATGCGGCCGAATTGCCGTTCCAACGGCGTGGCGACCGATGAAGCCATGGTCTCCGGGCTCGCGCCCGGGAGCCTGGCTTGCACTTGGATCGTGGGAAAGTCCACTTGGGGCAAGGGCGAGACCGGCAAGAAAAAATACGCCAGCGTTCCGGCCAGTCCGACGGCCACGGTCAGCAGCGTGGTCGCCACAGGTCTGTTTATGAACAGCGCGGAAAAATTCATGAGCCGATTTCCCCAACCGGGTGGTCGGCGCGGCTGCGGCCACGCAGACGAACCAGCCGTTTGGCTAAACGGTCGAAGGCGAGATAGATGACCGGCGTTGTGTATAACGTCAACAGTTGGCTGAGCAGCAGGCCGCCGATGATCGAAATGCCCAGCGGCCGGCGCAGCTCGGCGCCGGTGCCGGCGCTGAACGCCAGCGGCACGGCGGCGAGCAGCGCGGCCATCGTGGTCATCATGATCGGACGGAAGCGCAGCAAGCAGGCCTGGTAGATCGCGTCGACGGGACTCTTGCCCTCTCGACGTTCGGCGTCCAGCGCAAAGTCGATCATCATGATGGCATTTTTCTTGACGATGCCGATAAGTAAAATAATTCCAATTAGCGCGATGACGCTGAACTCGGTCTGAAAAAGGAGGAGCGCAACCAGCGCGCCGACGCCGGCAGATGGCAGCGTCGAGAGAATCGTCACCGGATGAATATAGCTTTCGTAGAGCACGCCCAAGACAATGTAGACGGTGACCAACGCGGCGAGGATCAAAAACGGCTCATTGGCCAGCGAAACGCGAAACGCCTGTGCCGTGCCTTGAAAGCTCGCCTGGATGCTCGCCGGCAGGCCGAGGCTTTGCTTGGTAGTTTCCACCGCCTGGACGGCCTGTCCGAGCGCGGCGCCCGGCGCCAAGTTAAATGAAACATTGACGACCGGAAATTGACCCTGGTGGTTGATCGTCAACGGCGCGTTGGAGCGCTCCAATTGGGTGAACGCGTTGAGCGGCACCGCGCCGCCGGTGCTCGACTGCGCGTAGAGATTATTCAGATCCTCCGGAGTTTTCTGAAAATCGGGTTTCACTTCCATGACGACGCGGTATTGATTCAACTGGGTGAAGATCGTCGAGATCTGGCGCTGGCCGAAGGCGTCATAAAGCGTGTCGTCGAGAGTCTGCGCGGTAATGCCGAGACGCGCGGCGGCATCGCGGTCGATCACTAGACGGACACCGAGTCCTTCGTCCAATTGATCGGTGGCGACATCGCGAAGTTCCGGCCGCAACTGGAGCTGCTTGATAAATTGCGGCAGCCAAATGCCGAGCTCTTTCGCGTCAGCGCTTTCGAGGCTGTATTGAAATTGCGTGCGGCTAACCCGGTCTTCCACCGTCAAATCTTGCACTGGTTGCATGAACAAGGTGATGCCGTCCACCTTGGCGAGCGCCGGTTGCAAGCGGCGGATGACGTCGCCGGCGTTAAGCTGCCGCTGCGCCAGCGGCTTCAAATTGACCAGAATGCGGCCGCTATTGAGCGTTGTGTTGGTGCCGTCGACGCCGATGAACGACGACAGGCTCTCAACCGCCGGGTCTCGAAGAATGACCCGGGCAAGCGCCTGCTGGCGCTCGGCCATGGCGGTGAACGAGACTGTCTCAGGCGCCGCAGAGATGCCGAGGATCACCCCGGTATCCTGCACCGGAAAAAACCCCTTGGGAATATAAACATAGAGCAGCACGGTGCCGACGAGCGTCGCCGCGGCGACCCAGAGCGTGGCGGTTTGGTGACGCAATACCCAGGTCAAGGTGCGCCCATAGTAATCGATCACCGAATTGAACATGCGTTCCGAGGCGCGGTAAAAGCGCCCCTGCTGCGACTCAGGTCTATGGCGCAGCAACTTGGCGCACATGACCGGCGTGAGCGTGAGCGATACCACCGCCGAGACCAGGATAGTCACGCTCAGGGTGACCGCGAATTCGCGAAACAGCCGCCCGACGATATCGCCCATGAACAGCAGCGGAATTAAAACCGCGATCAGCGAGACCGTCAACGACAGAATCGTGAAGCCGATCTGTTTGGATCCTTTAAGGGCAGCGTCGAGGGGCGAGTCGCCCGCCTCGATGTAGCGCGTGATGTTCTCGATCATCACGATGGCGTCATCGACCACGAAGCCGGTCGAAATGGTCAGGGCCATCAACGACAGATTGTTCAGACTGTAGCCGAGCAGAACCATGACGCCGAAGGTGCCGACAATGGACAAGGGAACCGCGATACTCGGAATCACCGTGGCGGAAAAAGTGCGCAGGAAGAGAAAAATCACCATCACGACGAGGGCCACCGTGAGCATCAGCTCGAACTGCACGTCTGCAACCGAAGCGCGGATCGTATTCGTTCGGTCTGTCAGTATCGCCACGTCGACCGAGGCGGGCAACGAACTTTTGAGTTGGGGCAGGAGGTTTTTTATGCGGTCGACCACCGCGATGATATTGGCACCCGGTTGTCTTTGGATATTCACGACGACCGCGGGCGCCTGGTTCATCCACGCTGCGAGCTTACTGTTCTCGACACCGTCGACGACGCTGGCGACATCGGACAGCCGCACCGGAGCGCCGTTGCGGTAGGCGATGATTTGCGAGCCGTACTGATCGCTCGACAGGAGCTGATCGTTGGCGCCGATGGTGTAGGCTTGGCGTGGACCGTCGAAATTGCCCTTGGCTTGATTGACGTTTGACTGGGCGATGGCGCTGCGGACGTTTTCCATCGTCAGCCCGTAGGAGGCGAGCTCGGCAGGATTGGCTTGGACGCGCACCGCCGGTTTTTGGCCGCCGCTGATGCTCACCAGACCGACCCCGGAAAGTTGCGAAATTTTCTGTGCCAGCCGGGTATCCGCGAGGTCTTCGACTTTCGACAGCGGCAGCGTCTTCGATGTTAGAGCGAGGGTCAAAACGGGCGCGTCGGCGGGGTTGGTTTTACTGTAAATCGGCGGGTTGGGCAGATCGGTCGGCAGGAACGTGGACGCAGCGTTGATGGACGCTTGAACTTCCTGCTCGGCGACATCGATGTTGAGATCGAGCGTGAATTGCAACGTGATCAGCGAGCTGCCGCCGGAGCTCGTCGACGTCATTTGATTGAGCCCCGGCAGTTGGCCGAATTGGCGCTCCAATGGCGCGGTGATCGATGAAGTCATCACCTCGGGGGTGGCGCCCGGGTAAAAAGTCACAACTTGAATAGTGGGGTAATCGACTTGAGGCAACGCGGAAACCGGCAGTTGCTTGTAGGCAACGACGCCGACGAGCAAGAGACCGATCATGAGCAACGAAGTCGCGATCGGCCGGAGAATAAATGGCCCTGACGGGTTCATTCTTTAACTCCGCGGCGGCGCCGCGCTCGGCGTGCGCGCAGCCACTTTCGATCCCGGCTGAAGCTTGTCGACGCCGTCGACAACCACAGTCTCGCCCGGCGTGAGCCCACTGGCGATCGCCGTATCGTTGCCCTGCGACATCTGAATCGCGACATTGCGCGCCTCGACGGTGTTGTCGGGCTTGATGACGTAGACGTAGGCGGACTGCGGGCTGCGCTGAATGGCGGCATTGGGAACCAGCGTCACATTGCGCAGCGTATCGACGAGCAAACGCGCGTTGACGAACTGGTTGGGAAATAACGCGCCGTCGGCGTTGGCAAAAACTGCCTTGAACTTTACCGTGCCTGTCGTCGGATCGATCTGGTTGTCAATGCTTTGCAAATAGCCCGTCGCCAGCCGCTGCTTTTGCTCGCGATCGTAAGCTTCCACGGTTAAACGCGCGCCGGACTTGAGCTTCGCCAGGACTGCCGGAAGCTTATCTTCGGCAACGGTAAAAACTACCGTGATCGGCTGCAGTTGCGTGATCACCACCAGGCCATTGGCATCCGTGGCGTGGATCATGTTGCCCGCGTCCACGAGCCGTAGTCCGACGCGTCCGCCGATCGGCGCCGTGATTCGGCAGTAGACGAGCTGGAGTTTGGCGTTGTCGACTTGTCCCTGGTCGGCTTTTATTGTGCCCTGGAATTGGCGCACCAGTGACTCCTGGGTGTCGAGTTGCTGCTTCGGCACGGAATCCTGTTTGAACAAAACTTGATATCTTTCCAAGTCGATCTGCGCGTTGGTTAGCAATGCCTGGTCGCGCGCCAATTGCCCTTCGGCTTGCGCGAGTTGAACTTCAAATGGTCGTGGATCGATCTCTGCCAGCAATTGCCCGGTGGAGACTACCTGACCTTCCTGAAACGGCACTCTGATGAGTTGGCCATCGACGCGGCTCTTCACGGTGATCGTATTGTAAGGGATCACCGAGCCGAGACCATTCAGATACACATCCATGTCGCCGCTCTTTGCCGTTGCCGTCAGGACCGGAACGCCCTGGGCGTCGCTCGCCGAGCGACGATTTCTTTGGGTCGCGAGTTGGGTGTCCACCGACCACGCGCGAAGCAGATAGGCGCCAACGACCAGAGCCACCGCTGCTACGAGTCCGATCAACCAGCGCGTGCTCGCGGAGTTTTTGAATAGTCTTCTCGACCTCTCACTCATGGGGATCGGTTCGGGCCGCGTCGTATCCATGTTGCAGTCGGTCTGTACTTTTACAATTCTCGCCACAGGGGTCTTGGCCGGGTGTGGCGCAATTGCTTGTCATACTGGGCAAGCGTTATGCCAGACTGAATAGGACAGTCGCTCAAGTTAAAACATCGCCGAAAATGCACTTCCGCAAAATGGACCACAGGAGCCATAGCGAAACTGTGGCGAGAATGTGTGAGGCGTCGTGGCTTTCTGGTAATTTTGTCCGGCGAAGCGTGCAGGTGTGGAAGATTTGTTGCGGCAGCTGAATTCACGACGACAGCCGGGTGTGGATTTGCCCGCTGTGCGACTTATCAGACGCTGATCCGAGTGAAGTTAGGAGCGAGGCGAGAAGGTCGGCGATCGATGACCATAGATTGTCTCAGGGCTGAGTCGCGCTGAATAACACGATCGGCCCTGCGGTAACTATAAGGGGGCGCTTCAAGATTAGTCCAGGCCGGGTATTCGTCACGTCTCAACCTGGAATCGCGCTTAATCAATCAACCTATCGACGTTCCCACCACGAATGCCACCAGTCAAAGAAGGAGTGACGTTCTTCTTCTCGGTCGTGGTTTAGATCTCTTCGTTCCGCGCGCAGATCCTGTCGGTCCCGGACGATGTCCTGATGATCCTGGCGAATATCTGTCCGATCATTGGCTCTCTCGGGGTGATTCGCGCCGTCGCGCCGATCTTCGCGAAATTGTTCTCTGTCCTGATTCAAATCTCTGCGGTCATCGGTAAGTTTCTCGCGATCCTGTTGCATCTGGTTGCGGTCACTGCGGATGTCACTGGCAAGCGGCGAGTGATTGAAACTTCTGCCATAAAATGCCGCATGGGATGGCGCTGCCAGCGTTAGGAAAGCGCCGCCAATTAAGCTTCCGAGAACGGTCAGTCGTAATGGTTTCATAATCGTTCCTCCTGTCTAAACAATAGTCGGAGCAAACCGCGGGCCAGATTTCTTCCAACTATTAGTGTCGAATAAATTCGCCAAACGTGAATCATAACAATTTCGAGCCGGCGTTTGATGAGGCAGAAATGCGGCGCCGAATCCACTTGGCCTCATCGAGTGCGACGTTGAGCATCCCAATGACGAGAAAATTCTCTGGCACGAGCCATGCTCTTTTGTGCTCAATAGATAGTTCAGCAGAAAGCGAGGTGAACGAACATGAAAAAAATCACCTTAGTGTTGGCGGCCTTGTTGATCCTAAGTACATTGACGGCGTCAGGCTGTGTGGTACACGAGGGTTTCCATCATCGTCACAGCTGGCACTATTGGAGATAATTTAGCTTCGTCGTGTTTCGCTGACAGCTCGTCATGACGTTGTGCGAGCGGGCGCAGCCCAAACGTCGGCCTTTTTCGAATTTCGCTTAGTGAAGAACTTGCCAAAGTTCACCAGCGCTGGCGAGACGTCGCCGGTTCGCAAGCCGCGCTGCGCAACAATATCAAGCCAGTCCTGACGAATCTCGTCGCGTTCCCGTGCAATCCGAATTTGACTGGCGCCGCGCCGCAGGTCCCTGCGGAGCTTTCGCATATCCGCGGCCAACATGATTTCATCTTGCGCAAGATTGCTGTAAGAACGAGGCCCTTTACCGGGGCGCTCCATTTTCATACTTCCGCGCGCCGCCGAATAAATAGAAGCTACGAGCAGTAGAGTGATAAATACCACCCATGCCGTAATCATCGCCTTGACTGGTTTCATTAGATAATCCTCCTGAGCACAGCTTCCGTGCGAATTTTGCAAACGATCGTTGGTGCGTGCCCCATGACTCCGGGTGTTTTGCCGCGGGTCCGTGAGTTGCGCACGATTAGGTGCACGCCGTCGATAAACTTGAGGTGCGTGCGACACGGCTCACACCGTCAGTACACTCTCCGGATATTGTTCTTCCGGTTCGGTTCCGGGCTGCATCTTAAATACCTTGCTTTTGTCAACTACCAGTTGGCCGTTTTCGTTCAAAGAGACGCCAAAGCGGTCCAGTGGCCGCGGCGCGGGCCCCTCAAAATTCATTCCTGATTTGTAAAATCCGCTACCATGACAGGGACACTTGAATTTATCTTCCGCCGCGAGCCAACGTGGCGTACATCCGAGATGGGTACACTTTGCGAAAAGGACGTAAATTCCTTGTTCTTCGCGAATAATCCAAACGCGTTCGTCTTGCTTGTATTTCTCGCTAACCTCATTGAAGGAATAATCCGATGGGGTCCCAGCCTTAAAGGTCGAAGGCGGCAGGAATAGTACACGTGGAAAGGCGGAGCTCAGAAAAGCCGCAATGCTGAGAAGAGAAAATATTCCCATTCCGCCCCAGCCGAGGCGCGTGAAAAAATCTCTCCGGCTCCAAATTCCCCTTCGTTCTGTAGAAGCCATTTCTCGCAATCCATTTTGTTTCGGATGTGCTTTGGCACGGTCTGCGCAAGTTTCACGCCATGACCCGCCTCCATAGCAGTCCGTCAGGAAAAACAGTCAGATCGGCAAATTTTTCGCGCGTTGAGCGACGACGGCCGCGATCACAGGCATGCGGCCTGTGGCAAAATGGTCAAGTAGTCGACCTGGCTGTCTCAGTTTACCCGCAAAGATAACGTTGCTCGGCGCGTTAGTTGCCAAAGTGTTCAGTTGCACATACGGCACGCCGCTTGCTGAATGGATTCAAGAGAACACAGTATGAGAGGAGGTGAAATAACCATGAAATACGTCGGGACAACGGTATCAGTAGCGCTCATATTCGGCTCTTTGGCCGGCGCCGCTGTAGCCGCCGACGGTGTTTTGCTCAAACAGCAGTCTACACCGGGTAGCTATTGCCACATGAAATTCCCAGCGATTCGCGGCAAGACGCTAGGAACCGATAATCCCGCGCTAAAGCGATCGGACACCGGCGACATCGTCGATTATTACGGTCCCTGCGACGAGCGTCCGACCGGAAAGGACCAGGTTGCTGAGCAAAGACTCGAGGAACAGCACCACTGGAGAGAGTATCTTAACCGGGGATAGGCTCTCATTTGCACGATGTAACAAAATAAAGATGTAACAAAAAACAAGAAGGAGGAGATAAAATCATGAAACGGATTGGACCCATAGTATCGGCGATGGTTTTTGTTGGCGCTTTGGCTGGCAGTGCAATTGCTGCTGCTGATGGCGTTCTCGTAAAGGAAGAGGGCGGTGAGAATTATTGTCACATGAAGTTCCCGGCCATGCGCCAGAGAACGTTGGCGAGCGACAGTCCCCAACTAAAACGTTCGGACACTGGCGACGTGATCGATTTCTATGGAGCGTGCGACGAGAGTCCGACCGGGAAAGACCAAGTGATATCCCAAAGGCAGGAGGAGCAGTTCCGCTTCGGCAGAGAATATGAAGACGGAGACTAGCTATGGCTCGAGGACATCGGCGGGTCGCGGGGATGGGCTACCCCTCCCCGCAGGTGTCCTGGCAATCCAGCTGGGACAAGTTTCGCATCTCCCGTCATGGATCGGTAGAGTTGGAGTCCGTGAAATCGGATGGTTGGGGCGACTTTTAAGGATCGACAAAAAAAGCTGCCCTGGAGGAGGAATGATTTATGAAGATGTTTGCGATTGGAATAATCGGTAGTAGTCTTTTAGCTGCCGGAGCCGCTAGAGCCGCTGGGATGGAATCTTCGGATGAGTATCTTCATGTTCAAAGATTCGAAAATATTCCATACGTGAGCGGCGGGGTAGGCATAGAGGAACGCGACCGAATTCGGTCACTGGCCGCTAATGACAACTTGGGGCTCAGCTTTTCGCTGGAAAACGGCCATTATCTCGGCGGCGCCGAGGTTTCGATCAAAGACGATAAGGGCAAAGAACTGCTCGAGGCCGTTTCTGATGGCCCACTCTTTTTCGCCAAGCTTCCTGCCGGACATTACGTCGTCGAAGCAACCGCGATGGGAAAAACCATCACTCGCGCGGTTCATATTGCCTCCGGCGGCCCGGCGCATGTTTTCTTTGCCTGGGCAGGATCGGATCAGAGTCCGTCGACGAGTTAACGATGAAGCATAGACCCTCTCATCGCCGATGAGCGCTCATCTCTGACTACGTGACGGTAATGACCCGGCGGTCGCCGCTCGAATCGACGGCCTAGCGCGAGCGCTCTCACGCGAGTCATCATTATTGCGGATGATCGGAGCGCGTTGCTGGATTGAGTCTTATGAGCGACACTGGTCGTGGAAAACTCGACGTCATGCTTCGAAGTCGGCGCATCGAGCCCATGGACTCGAACTTAGTGCCTCGGATAGTTGCAAAATCAAAGACCCTACAAAAAATTCAAAAACCTCCAGCTTTCCATGCGCCGAAACGCCTTGATCATTTCACGCACGGGAAATAATCGGCGACAAACCACCCGTGCAAGAAATGCTAGAGTCCTGACACAGAAGTTCGCGATATAACTCCAATGTCATTCCGGGCAAGCTGGTCGCGATTCCGCCAGAGGCGGATCAGCCTCAGGCTGGAGCTAGCGCGACCCGGAATCCAGGAATTTCAAATACTCTGGATACCGGCTTCCGCCGGTATGACAGAAAAGAACGTAGCGAATAATCTAACGGACTTCTGGGTCAGGACACTAGAGCCGATCGGTTTATTCTCTTTGCTGCCGCGTCCGAACCAACGGCCAAGGCAAGAGTCTTTGCGACGGATTATCGGTGACCTGGAGTTACCTTCAGATGTCAATTGCGGCCGATTGATTCACCCAAGGCGAGCTCAACCGTATCGAGCAACCGGTTCGGGGTGAACGGTTTTGATAGCAGCAAGATCCCCTTGCGCTTGGCATAATCTTGCAGTGTTTCGTCGGCAAAAGCAGAGGCCAGGATAATCTTGATTTGCGGGTGATCCTCTCTGATGGCCTCCGCCAAATCGGTTCCCAGGACCAACGGCATGCGCACGTCAATGATGCACAACTCATAATCATCGCGAGTCATCATCTCGTAGCCGGTCAGTCCATTGGTCGTCCAAACAGCTTGCATTCCCATTTCCTCGAAAATCTCGACCAGCAGGTGGCAGAACGTTTCGTCGTCATCAATGATTAGAATCCGCATTGTTTGCGCCTCTGCAATTTCTGAATGCAAAGGGGATGCCCACGACTGCTGGATATTGGCGGCCGGACATATTCGAGAAATCATCAGCCGATGTACTGGATGCGGCGGGCTTGCCGGCAGAACTGGAGCTTTGCCTCAGTCGTCTTTCAAATACGGTTCGATCTTATAGCGCGCCAGCATCCGATAAAGCGAACGCCGATCGACGTTGAGAATTCTTGCGGTCGCTGAAACGTTTCCACCGGTGAGTTGCAAGACGTGCAGCACGTAGCGTTTCTTGACCTCTTCGAGGCTCGGCGTATCGGGAAAAACGAATTGCGTGTTTTCCGGGGCGAGGGACGCGATTTTTGCCTCTCTCGGTTCGCGGACGTCACGCGGCAAGTCCTCGGGAGTCAACACGGGTTGATAGGAAAGGGCGACGGCTTGTTCGATGGCGTTTTCGAGCTCACGGATGTTTCCGGGCCAGGGATAGGCACATAAGAGTTCCATCGCCTCGTCCGAAAACGCCGGCACGGGTTTGCCGCTTTCCTGACCGTAGTATCTCAAGAAATGCTGCGCCAGCAGCGGGATGTCGTCAGCGCGTTCGCGGAGCGGCGGAAGATGGATAGCGATGACATCCAAGCGATAATAGAGATCCTGGCGGAAATTACCCTTTGCGACAGCTTCGGCCAAATTTTGATTGGTCGCAGCAACCACGCGGACATCCACGGGGAGCCAATCCTTTCCGCCCACCCGGCGAATCTCATGCTCTTGGAGAACCCGCAAGAGTCGGGCTTGCATGTTTTGACTGATACCGCCGATCTCGTCTAGAAAGCATGTGCCGCCTTGCGCGTCTTCGAAAACTCCTTTCTTGTCGGCGAACGCGCCTGTGAATGAACCGCGCATATGGCCGAATAACTCGCTTTCAAGAATCGTTTCCGTCAAAGCACCGCAATCCACGGCGACGAATGGACGGTTGGCGCGCGGGCTATGATCGTGAATCGCGCGAGCGATCAGCTCCTTACCGGTACCGCTTTCGCCGAGAATGAGCACGGTACTTTTCGTCGGCGCCACTCTCGCCACGGTTTTGTAAACTTCCAGCATGGCCGGACTTTTACCAATGATCTTACCGAGCTCGGTCGGGTTCTCATCTTCGCCATTGGCGTTCTTTGCGGAATGGCGCTGCAGCGACCGCTGAGACAGCGCTCGGGAAACGGTTTTCTTAAGCTCCGCCAGATTCATCGGCTTTGAAATGAAATCGAAAGCGCCCTCGTGAATCGCTTCGACGGCTGTTTCAATCGAGCCGAAAGCGGTCATCACGATAATGGGTAGGGCGGGATAGTTCTCGTGAACGATCCGGGTCACTTCCAAACCGGAAATACCGGGCATGCGCACGTCGATAATCACCAAGTCGTGGTGCGCGGCGCGCAAACGCTCGATCGCCTCGTCGCCGGACGTGACCTGATCGACCTGAAAGCCGTCCGATTCGAGGGTTTCCGCGAAAAGCTGGCAACTGACTTCGTCGTCATCGGCGATCAGTATGTGGGGGGTCATTGCTTTCTCTTTCCTCGGCAAGTGCTGCCATGGGTCGCGCGTCGCTCGGCAAGTAAATGGTCACCGTCGTACCCTGTCCGACTTGGCTGGCGATGTTGATTACACCTCCATGAGCTTTGATAATTTCCTGGCAGATCACTAAACCAAGCCCGGTTCCTTTGCCGGGTGGCTTGGTGGTTACAAAAAGGTCGAAGATCTTCGGTAACATCTCGACCGGAATGCCTGCGCCGCTGTCGGCTATCTCAATGGCTACGCCCGCTGGCCGGTTGGCTGAAACGGGGCACGCCATCGTGCCGATCTTAACCGAGCCCTTCTTACTGCAGGCGTCGAGCGCATTGTCCAGCAAGTTTATCAGCACACGTTGGATCGAATTGCCGTCCCCATGCACGATGGGTAAGGTCTCCGCCAGCATGGAAGTCACCTCTACGCCGCGCTGCTGAAACACCGGTTGCAGGAGCAGAAGCGTATCGCGTACCAGATCGTTGATGCTTACTTTGTTCCTGAGTGGCGCGCCCCGAGTGTGCGAAAGGTAGCGCTGGATGATCTCACCCATGCGATTGATCTGCGCCTCTATAATAGTTAAGCGGCGGCGTGCGCGCTCGGGCAATTCTTCTTGGGCAAGCAGCTGCGTATAGCCCAGCACGGAGTTCAGCGGAGTACCTAGATCGTGAGCAATGGTGCCGGCCATGCGCCCTAGCGTGGCCAATCTTTCTACGCGTCCCATTTCGAGTTGCAGACGCAAGAGTTCTTTCTCGGCTCGTTTGCGCTCGACAATCTCCGCGCGCAACGTATTATTGGCCTGCGCCAGCTCCCCAGTCCGGTCTCGAACCCGTTGATCCAACTCATCGTGAGCATCGCGCAACGCCTGTTCCGCGTGCTTGCGAGCGGTGGTCAAGTAACTGGTCAACACCGCGATTGCCGTAAATACGCCCAGGCGCAAAAAGGCGCGCCAATCTACCTGTATGGAGTGATGCGGCGATATGAAAAAGTATTCGATCGACAAGGCAGAAAGGACCATGGTGACCAAGCCGGCTCCCAGACCGCCATACCACGAACTCAACATGACGGCGACGAAGAAAAGGGAGAAGTGACTAGGGTCGGCACGAGACGGTATGAGCGACGCCAAACCGAGGGCTACGGCCGCCGCCAAAATCGCGATCGTGTAGCGCACCAAGGGCGGGCGGTCCTCAACGAACATGCGGTCGCACCAATTGGAAAACGCATTGGGCGCTGTCGTTGATAGAAGCGAGGGCGTCATTATTACGGGACACACTTTCTGTCAATGAACGTTTTGGCCGTCGAGTAAAATTGCGTAAGCTTCCTCCCAGCGACTTTGCCGTCACAGTGTGACGGAGTGTGGCGTCTTTCGTTTCTTCAAATTTCATTCCAGCCAAAACATAGCGTTCAATTGAGATATTCTCGTAGTATTTTCCGCGGACTGCAAGGTGGCGCCTGCAACAATGCCACATGCACCGCGCCTAAATGCCTCAGTGTGCGGGTGCTTCGCGCATAAACCGCTACCGACCACGCGCGATAGCCTTTCCGTCGCCGCCGCCAATCGCGGGCCAACACCCAATCGGATTCCCTAAGAAGGCGGTGGTGTTGTGCGGCATCGGTCGTTCCGCGCAGCGACAATTGATTTTACTCAACGGTTCTTCGTTCAGGTCTGGCATGATGATTGCCCTCAAGGATAAACCAACCGTCATATTTTCTTTTAGTAGCAAGCAATGCGAGGTCCGAACATGGAAAAGATGTCAAAAGTGCCGATGCACACCACCGTGGGCGAGCTTATCGCGGGTTTGTTCGATGAAACGCGGAATTTGCATTGGCTGAAAAGGCGCGAAAAACAGCTGCTCGTTGCTTACATCTTAAACGACTTAGCGCGGAGATCGATACTGCTGCGAAATCATGGCGCAAGGAAATACTAACAGTAATGGGGAAGGGGGTAGCATGGCATACTCGCGCCGTTGGTCCACATGTTTGTTTCGCGGCTCGGCTAACTCCCTCGTTTGCTCGCTTGCGTTCATTGTCTGGGTCGCTGTGAGTGAAAATGCTTGACGTAACCGCATTCGGTGCCAGAGACGGCGAAGACTCCACGGCTGCTTTTCAGACAGCCATCGAACACGCAGACCAAACACTCTGGGTGCCCGCTGGAACATATATTCTAAGAGACTTGCCGATGAAGTCTATTTCGATGCTCGGCGAAGTCGGGGGCCGTTCCGTGCTGAAGCGACATCCAGACGCGACCTTTATGGCTACCGCAGATTCAGCTGTCTACATGTATTTCAATGACTTGGCTTTTGATTTCAACGGACAAGCACGGTATGGCGGCATCGGGTTCACGAGCTGCCAGTTCGTAAAATACAATCGCTGCCAGTTTTACGATAGCGCACCGCCACCACTCGGAGAAGAAGACCGTTACGCCCTTGTCTGCCGGAGAGGCGTTAGCCCTTCGCGAATGATTGAAATTCGGAACTGCACTGTGCGCGACTTGCAACTAGAGTTCGACCATTGTAGCGGCGTAATAGTCGATAACTGCACTTCGGTACGCGGCGTCAGGACCGGCGCTATCGGCTGTTTCACTATCAGCGACGAGACCATTTGCGAAAATATCGCATTCACGAACAATGTCGTCATCGACCCGATAGGGGCTGCCTTTGCCATCCATCTCGACCCGCCATGGAATAACAACTGCGAGTTTGACAAAATCAATATCACGAACAATGTTATTCTGCGCACGATGGTGACTCCGCGCGAGAACCAGGCAGGAATATCCATCGGTACACCAAGTGTTAACACGGCGACACACGGCAATATTTTTAAGAATGTCACACTGAGCGGGAACAAATTTATCTACCGCAAAGAGTCGAACCCGGGTCGCTCAATACAGTGCATGGGCGGCAGTGTCGCAAACTACTATTTCGAAAATCTTAAAATCACCGGGAACGACATTACCAACGATGCTCAGACGCCGACAGAAGGCTACCAGATAGAAGTGCGCCGAGCACTGACAGCCGTGATTGAAAACAATACAGTACGACGCGGCCCGAGCGGTATCGCTCTCGTTGAGTCTTTCATGTCAACGATGTGTAACAACAATATCAACGCAATTCGAGACATTGCCTCATTTGACCCGGGAAGTACGAATGCTAAATGACCAAACTGCCCGCCTGACCGCATCTTGAATGTGCTTGCGTCCGTGCTGCAGACGCAAATCAGCGAATTGGGCGAATTCACCGATAAGAAAAATCGGATCGGCTTCACTCGCGCTTATGACGATGTCCGAAGCGCGTGCAATGCTTGCCATGAAGAATCCGGACAAAAATTCATCAACATCATGGCTGCTCCACCCGTATCCAACCAACAATGGGATATTTCTAGCTGAAACCTTTTGTTGTCGAACGAATGGCGATAGTCCGAAGTTAAGCGCGAGGGAGTGAGTTTTTCATTGCGTCAAATTTCATTCCAGCCAAAACATAGCCTTCAATTTAGATATTCTCGTCGTATTTTCTGAGGACTGCAACGTGGCCCCGCAACAACGCCACATCCACCGCGCCTAAATGCCTCAGTACCGGTTGCTGTGATATATCGATCTTCTCGCCGCAGATTCATATAACGAGTAACGAGCGCGTTCGTGCGCGGCGTCGCTGCCTTTAAGTGATCGTGTCTATTGCAGCGCGAACGTCAATCGGCGTCGTGGCCTCAATATTGCTCGAGTTTAGAGACATGTCTTACACACCGGTCAATGAGTCCGACGTTCGCAGTCGCTGCGCGATCATCCTGGCTGCCGGAGAAGGTGTGCGGCTGCGCTCCTTTGTCGAGAGTTTTCGAGGCGACGCGCTGCCCAAACAGTACGTGAAGTTTTTCGGCGACCGATCGATGCTGCAAACCACATTTTACCGAACGCAAAAATTGATTCCCCGTGAACGCATTTTTACGGTGGTGAATCAGAGTCATTTCCAATTCGCCGAAGTCACACAGCAACTTGTCGCTCAGCCCAAAGCGCACGTTGTAATTCAGCCGAGCAATCGGGATACGGCGATCGGTTTGCTGCTGCCGCTCGCGTATCTGCTAGAGCGCCACCCGGATTCAACCGTGGCGGTTTTCCCGTCGGATCATTTTATCTCGGACGATGAGCTTTTTATGGCGCACGTCGATGCCGCGTTTGGCATCGTCGAGCAGGATGACGCGAAAATCGTCTTGCTCGGAGTGTCTCCACAGATGGCGGATACCGATTATGGCTATATCGTGCCCGCCGATAACCCGCCCCGCCCGTTTCCCTGTGGCGCGCGGATAGTGAGCCGATTCGTCGAAAAGCCGTCACCTGGCCTCGCTCAACAAATCGTCTCCGCTGAAGGACTGTGGAACACCTTGGTGATGGTATTTAGGGCGGAGAATTTTCTTAGCTCCGTGCGCGCGATCAACGGCCAGCTCTACAGCTACTTTCGGCGAATCCGGGATGCGCTCGGCGCGCACAGTTTGATTCACGCAATCGAAAGGATCTACGAGCGGACGCAGCCGGTTAATCTATCAAAAGGCGTTCTCGAAGAGCTGCCGCGCTGTTGCCCATCGCAGCTTCTGGTTCTACCGGTTCGAGGTGTTGACTGGTGCGACTGCGGCTCGGAGGAACGGATGGTAAAGCTCTTGAGCAATGCCGCAAAACCTGGCTCAAAACCGATCGTTCGGCACACAACGTTAAGTTGATGCGCTCGGCGTAACCTATGTATCCCGCTCTTCAATTCCGCGAGAGACGTCGAATGCGTCGTTTGGAACGGATTATCATCGGGCACGATCTCAGGAGCGGTGGAGCGACTGCGTTGGAATCCACGCTGGTTTTGGCGCGTCGATACGAGTCATCAATTCGTTTGGTACACGTTATCGAACCGCACCATCTTTCCCTACATGTTTCACAGTCGAAAAGTCGGCAAAGCAGGCTCGAAGAGAGGGTGACGACTTCGGGCGCTGATCTCGAGGAGATCGTTGAGAGTCGGATCGACTGCCGCCGCCGGATCGATTACGAAGTCCGGGTCGGCAATCCGTTTTTCGAGCTGATCCTTGCCGCCTGCGCGTGGCACGCTGATCTGATCGTTGTTGGCGGTCCGAACCGCGAACCCTTTCACCTATTGGGCAGCACGGCCGAGCGATTGGTGCGCAAATCGTTCGTCCCGGTATTGGTCAGCCGCAAACCGCTAAACCAGATCGCCAAGCGTTTTTTAGTGCCGACGGATTTTTCTTCCGGAGCTAGGCGGGCGGCCGAAGTTGGCATCACCCTCGCCGACAGCTTCGACGGGCGAATTTTTTTCTTTCATGCGTTTGATCCGATGCCTTGGTACCGCTACCCGTGCGACGAAGAAACCCTCGGTCTGATGACGCTTCCGGAGCTCACGGTGGATGATATCAAGGATGATTGGGCATCGTTTCTTAATCGCTTGTCCATGGCATCAGTACCTTGGCAGGTTGACACTGTAGCAGGGCGGCCGGCAGAGATGATCGTGGAGTACGCCGAGGAGATCGCTGCGGATCTGATAATCATGGGAACGCATGGGCGGGCGGGTTTAGAGTACATGCTGCTAGGCAGCGTTGCGGAAGGGGTCGCACGTAGGGCTTCTCGCCCCATTTTAGTTATACCACCGGAAGGGTTGCAGTTTAGCTTTTTGTAACCCGTCCGGATGAAGCGGTTTTAGTCTATGAAACAATTTCGCAGACGGTCGCGATATTTACTCGGCATCTCGTTGCTCGCTGTCATCGCTACGATTGGGCTCTCGGTATGGGTTTCGATTCTGGCTGGTGAGATCCGCACACTCAAAGACGACCAAGCGCGGCCAAACAATAATGCACCGACCCTTGACCTTAGCTCTTCGCCCGGTTTAGGTGAATTGATGACGACGATGCAATTGCACATGGGAAAAGTGTGGTTCGCGGAAAAATCGAGCAATTGGGATTTGGCGCGATACGAGCTCGACGAGCTACGTGAGGCCATGGAAGCCGCGCAGAGTTTGCATGCGACAAAGAACGGCGTGGATATCTCGAATGTGCTTGCGTCCGTGCTCCAGACGCAAATCAGCCAATTGAGCGAAGCTGTCGACAAAATGAATCAGAGCAATTTTACTCGCGCCTACGACGACGCGCTGCGCGCGTGTAACGGTTGTCATGAAGCATCAGGCCATCGATTTATCAAAATCACTCGCCCGATCGCGCCGCCGGTACCCAATCAACAATGGGATGTTTCTAGCTGAGACCTTTTGTTCCCAAACAAACGGCGATAATCTGAAGGTAAGCGCGAAGGTGCGTGCGAGTGACTTGTTCAAGCGGCCGTGAAGCGAGACTTGATGCTCTACGCAACTTGCGCATTCAAATTCAAAAAGGAGGTACGATGATTATGCTCGGTAAAAACACTTTCTTCATGTTGGTCATCGTCCTTTTTCTCATCAGTCTCAGCCTACCTTCTACATTGGTGGCTCAGGAGCGGGCCCGCGCGGACCTGAAGAACGGCGAAGGGAAAACTGTCGGAACCGCTGATTTGCGACAGACCAAAGAGGGCGTACTGATTACCTTACGACTCACAGCATTGCCACCGGGGCTGCATGCGGTTCATATCCACGCAGCCGGGAAGTGCGAGGGTCCTGCCTTTACCAGTGCCGGAGCACATTTCAATCCGCTAAACATGAAGCACGGACTAAAAAGTCCCGAGGGTACGCACGCCGGCGACTTGCCCGACGTCTTTGTCAACAAAGATGGCGTGGGGCGCTACGAGGTTTTGGTGCAGAGCATTTCGCTTGGCGCTGGAAAACTATCGGTCTTTGAGCCCGACGGCGAGTCAATCGTCATCCACGCAACTGCGGATGACAACGTCACAGATCCAGCCGGCAATTCCGGAGACCGAATCGCTTGTGGAGTGATCGCAAAGGGTCAAGCGAAGAATAAAAAGAATTAGTGCTTCGTTGCGGCCAAGTGAATGAGTTTCGCCGTGACTCTAGCGAGAGATTGACTCGTCAGACAAATCTCCCAATGTCCGAACTGCATGGTTAATCTTTTCCGACCAAGATTGGCCGCAGCTGAGCCTGATAAAATTCTTATATTTCTGCTTCGCAGAAAAGATCGGGCCGGGCGCGATGCTGATCTTTTCTTGCAAAGATCGGCGATGTAACTCAAGCGAGTCTACCGAGCGCGGCAGTTCGACCCAGAGTACATAACCGCCTTGCGGTCTGGTCACTTTGGTTCCCGTGGAAAAATATCGGCCGACCGCGTTGCTCATCTGCTGAACCTGCGTCCTGAGTATCCGACGAATCTTTCTCAGATACCGGTCGTATCCTCCGCTCTGCAAAAAATCTGCGATCGCCATCTGTGGAGCCGTGACGGTCGCCATGGAGCTGGTGAACTTCAGACTCTCGACTTGCGGTTTGAACCGGCCAGGGGCTGTCCAGCCAACTCGGTAACCTGGAGCCAACGTCTTCGAGAATGAAGAGCACAGGAGCACGAGTCCTTGTTTATCATATGCTTTTGCCGTTCTGGGTCGTGTTGCGTCAAAAGACAAATCCCCGTAGATGTCGTCCTCGATAAGTGGAATCTCGCGCCGTGCAAGTAATTCGACTAATTCTTTCTTGTGGGCGTCCGGCATGCAGCTACCCAGGGGATTGCTGAAGTTAGGAACGAATAGGCACGCCTTGACTTTTTGCCTCCTGATCGCTGAAGCCAATACATCTAGAATAATTCCATCTCGCGGATCAGCGGGGATCTCCAAAGCCTTCATTCCCAGGCTTTCGATAATCTGTAGGGTTCCGTAAAAGGCCGGCGACTCGATCGCAATGACATCACCTGACTTGGCCACTGCCCGAAGACAGAGATTCAATGCCTCCATGGTTCCATGGGTAGTGACGATGTCATTTTCTGAGAGCCTGCAACCCCAGTCTATCGAGCGTTTTGCAATTTCATGCCGGAGCGGCCCATAGCCGGGAGGGAAATCGTAGCTCAAGGCGCGGGCTCCGGACCTCGCGGTGGCGGCGGCCATTAGCCGATTCAGCCGCTTGACAGGGAGATGGTCCGGGCTCGGAGTTGATAATGCCAATTGAACCATCTCTGGGTCGTGCGCGGACTGAAAAACCTGTGCGACAAGTTCACTCACCCCCACGCGAGTGACAAGCGGGGATGGACTGGACGGCTTAGGCTCGGGTGGAAGATGACGCGTCGGCCTTACGTAAAATCCCGACTGTGGTTTGGCCTCGATCCAATCCTTATCTTCGAGGATCATGTAGGCTTGGAGCACAATCGAGATACTAACCTCCATCTGCGAACTCAGCTTCCTGATCGACGGAAGACGCTTGCCGGCGTGCAACGTGCCCTGGTCGATAAGTTGAGTGATGTGATCCGCGACTCGCTCGTAGAGCAATTCCTCGCTTCTCGTTTCTTGTTTAGCCATGCGCCGATACTAACGCTCCCTTTACTTTTTTGGCAGATACAGCAGCCGCCCAAAGTCACCGGTACAGTCGCGAGAAATAAAAACTGTTATGGTGCTAATTTCATATAACTGAATCTGTACTCTAGTGGTTAGAATGGTTAATTTGAAACTCGAAGATGCCTGGGAAAAGAAAAGGCCATTTAGATTTATTATGACGGAATTCTTTCATACCGAGGATTGCGGGCTCTCTCTGATCTGTCGATGTTGTCGCGGCCCGGTCTGTGAGCAACGGTTAACAAGGGCTGACCGCATCAGAGTGCAACGCGAACTCTGGGCGCAGGAAGATCGGCGTCGCTGCTTCGGTTCATCGACCAGACACGCCAAACCGTGCATGAGAAAACTATTGAGCTGTCTCGTTTTGGGAATGTTCCCGCGTGTAATACGTTTGTTTTAGAGATTTAGCGGGTGCTGAAAAAGGCGCTCATGCTTCGAGAGCCTCAGCACGAACGGAAATTTCTTCTCCAATGATTTCAATCCATCCTCCGTTCGTTCCTTCGATGGACTCAGGACGGGCTCTGAGCTTTGTCGAAGGATGAACGGCATTTTTTAGCACCCGCTAGACAGGAACGGAGAAAACCCATGAAAACTATCGGCATCATTGGTGGTATGAGCTGGGAGTCGTCAGCCGAGTATTACCACCAGCTTAACGAGAGCATCAAAACAAAATTAGGACCGACTCATTCCGCAGAGCTGATAATGTACAGCATGGACTTTCACCGAGCTGCGCAACTTGAACGGGAGGAGCACTGGACCGACCTGGCGAGAATTCTAATCGGCGCGATAACGCGGCTCGAAAAGGCGGGTGCTGATTTTGTAATCATGGCCTCGAATACAGCTCACAAGGTCGCGGAAGTAGTCCAGCGATCAATAAAGATCCCATTGCTGCACATCGCCGACGTCGCCGCGGAGAAGATCGTCAAAGCCAGGATCTCCGCGGTTGGTCTCTTAGGTACTCGTTTCGTAATGGAACAAGATTTCTACAAGCAAAGGTTTCGCGTCCAAGGAATAGATGTCGTGGTTCCCGACCGAGCATCTCGAGAGTACGTCCACAACGTCATATTTAACGAGTTGTGCGTAGGGAAGCTGATTTCTGAATCCAAGGAAAAAATGCAAACGATAATTCTCGACCTTCAAGAAGCAGGTGCCGCCGCCGTAGTCCTGGCTTGCACGGAGCTCCCTTTGCTCATCCACGTTGATGACACTCCGGTGAGATTATTCGATACAATGGCGCTTCACGTGAACAAAGCCGTTACATTGGCGTTGGAAGGATGATGCCCGATAAATGCTCCGAGGGCGGACTTTTCTTTGACTAACGCGTGCCGCTGAGATGTCGCTATTCTTTACACCTTGGAAATCCCCGGAAGGATAAAACGACTGGAAACGGAAGTAAGGGAGTCTACGAAAGGGTCTTTTTTGGAGACGGGACGAATCTGGGCTGCTCGATGCTGGATTTGGCCAGTTCCCTATTACGATTCGCTAGCTTGTCGTTGGCTTCGCCATTTTTTGACTGACTCTGTAACGTTTGTTTCAAAATATCTTCCTGAAGGGGCGCCTTACTGTTTACGGTGACGGACTTTCCCGGGTCAAAAGAGACATTGTCGTCGTTGATAAAAACTGCGGCTGCGAAGACCGTTGTCCACAGACCATCCTTATTGCCGACCGCCGACTGAGTGATGTTGGTGGTGCGGACGATCTTTCCCGACATCTTAAAAATCTGCTCCCGCTCGTCCCAATCCAATTCAGGATCAAATTCGATCCCCACGGTGGTCGCGAGCATGCTCGCGGCAAGGTCTTCGGCATATTCCCCCGCTTTTTCGTCCGTCTCGCCAAACGCATGATGCTCCGAAAGATAACCGTGCATCGAAGAGTCTGCGGGGATCGCCACACCAACGGAAGCTGCGATGAGGCGATTCGGCTCGTTGTTACTTTCTCGATCATAAACTGCAAATACGATCTCACCGGGTTTTAGGAGCTTTAATCCTTCCTCTTTAGAAATAATCTTGCAACCCGGCGGATAGATGCTCGAGACCAGAACTAAATTACAGTGCGCCAAGCCAGCAACCCGCAGCGCCATCTCGAACGAAGCCAGTTTTTCCTTATGAACCCCGACTCCCTTGGTATAAAAGATTTTGTTAGGAACCATTTTTTTTCGGAGTGTAACACGTCAAAGCCGCGCGGCCAAGGAAAAATTTCATTCTTGCTGCCCGGCTCGCCGCCCAATTAGACTCAAGTAAGGAAAGAGGGGTAACTTACCTTTCCCTAACTACACCCTCGGGTTGCGTTGAACAGGGCGTGTCATGAGACGCCGCGCATGGGTCGTTGGAGCAGATTGGCGAACTTGCGAAGTTCATCCGTTTTCAATACCCAGACCAACAGCGTGGAAAAATCGACACAGTCGGATCGCGGCCGCATTGGGTGGCCGTCGGTCCTGGGGGAAGAACCGCGCTTACGACGAACGAAGATTCCAACGATGTCTCTGTCGTCGATCTTGAGACCGGCTCAGTGACCAACATTTCCGTCGGCAACATGCCGCGAAAGATCGTAGTGCAAACGGCCGCAGGCCAGCCACAATCTTCCAGTCGCCGCATCACGATCAGCGGGTTCGCTTTCAAGCCTGCGACATTAGAAGTGAGCGCAGGGGAGACGGTGACCTGGGTGAACGACGATGGCGGCCCGCATAGCATAGCTGTGATGAACGGCAGGGCGTCGGATCCAGTGATGCCGGGATCGAGTTACAGCGCGAATTTTGACCGCCCCGGTACTTACGATTACCTCTGTTCAATCCACCCGTATATGAGTGGAAAAATACTCGTCACTGAGCGCTAGCCGGTACCGGTCGTTCGATAAATCTCCGCGCCATCGCGCAAGTCGCAGCATTTCACCATTTATTCAGCGATAGTTTTTCCCAGCGCCGCTCGCTGTTGCTCATGGAAGACCGTGACGTGCGTGAACGGCCTTGCCTCGTCAGAGTCGCGAGCTGATGAAGAAGTGTTGAAGTTGTAATTAATGAGGTGGTTTGGCGGAGTATTCAAGCGATTGAGGTGCACGGAGGCGTCCCGTGGATGTCAAGATTCGCGAAAATTTTGCGATCGGTTAATCTCCGCGTAACCTTTCGCGTGCAGAGTATTAGCGGTCGACCGTACAAGATTGCGCTGGCTAGTTCCACCGCCGCGGCACTCGATTCGATTAAAAAGGAGCATACCCATGGACTTCAATTGGGCGATCCAACATAAAGAAATCGACGGCGGTTCAAGTGCCAATTATTGGGACACCGTCAAGCGCAGAGACCACCAGTATCCTGAGCAAGATCTCCTGCTGGCGGTTTTGAAGGATGCACTGCTGAATTACCGGAAAAATCCCGCAAGCCGAACAAAAGGTTCAGCGCCGATCGAGCGTGGTTTTTTGCAAACGATCGCGACCGTTTGTTTTCCTTCGAGTCGGTTTGTTTCGTGCTCGGTTTGAACTCACAAAGGATACGTAAGCGCTTGCAGGCTTGGGAAAGGGAAGCTGGAGGAAATTCCACGCTTGAGTCTAAGCATTTTGCTTTGTTTTTTTAAAGCGTTCATCATCCCCGGAGTGATATCAACGTCCCGAATCGCCGCTTCTATCTTAGGGTCTTTATCCTTGCCAAGCACGCGGCCGTGACGAACGGATAGAATTGCATGACGAGGTTGCTCAACTTGCCGTCACTTCAGACTTGAAGCTCGGGCAGAAGCGGCCTGCCGAGAATCGGTGAAACTCGCTGCGCCGGAGGAAAGCCCGAGAGAGCGATGGATTAGAATTCCTGCTTGTACAAATAATCTGCTGGGGACGCCTGACCTGGATAGTCTCACATCCGCAATTAACGCTTTAGCGGTTACTTACTGTGCAGAGTCGGTAGACCCCGAGGGAAAGACGCGGAGCAAGGCACTCCGCGGATATGAAGTAGTTTCAATCGAGCCGATCAAAAGAGCCCTTGTCCGATATACCGAAAATAAACGGCCGGGCCGTTTCGGTTGCTAGCCTTTGAATCTCGTTGAAATGTTTAAGAACCAGCATCATCATGGAATCCACATTCCGTTCAGCCCTTCCCGTGAAAATGAATGCTCCAATTCCGGCCCGCCGCAGGGCTTCGAGTTCATGTTTTTTTCTCTTGATTTTTTTGTCTTGAGTTACAAGAAACCAGCTCAATTCCCCCAGGCGAGAAAATAGGGCTATGTCATCCGTTCCCCGAGGTAAGATATCCGTGAGATAGGCGACGGGCTTGCCCAACGCCTTAAGCGCATCGACAATAAGCGGGCTGATATTCTCATCGAAGAGAAATGTCAAATTGTGGACGTTGTCTCAAGCAGCAAGAAGGTCCTCAAATTGCACCGATGCTTGCACTTGTCTTTTGGTTAACTGGTAGACATTGGCCGCGACATCAGTCGATGTTGCCTTCGCCATGGCTGCCACGACTTCAGTTCGGGTGGCCGTTCCTTCAATCACTGGCGCTCCAAAAGCTATTTTCGGATCAAGTATAACGGGGAACTGTTTAGAGAGTGGCCACCATCGGTCTGCAAGAAGCGTCTTATCACTAAAAGATATTTCGTCGAGATATTTAGCCAGCAAAGCTCCAGAGTAGATCTGCAAATCTCGATTTTTCGTAAGCTCGACTACATCTGGGTCTTCCATGCCCCGCACAAGTTCGGCAAAGATAGTTTTTCCGGCGGAAAAAACTCGTCGCGTGGCAAAGGGGTGTGCGGTATTGAAGAGTTCCATGGCTCGTTCAGCCGCAATTCTGACTCGCTGTAAAGAAATGCCCCGGTCTAGAAAACCCTTAACGACCCGAAGCTCCATCAATTCGACAAACGAGAGTGCCATTGTGCTGTCCACCGTAGGCAAATCGACGAGCACGATGGGGCCTTTGTGTCGCTTTGTTTGCCTGCTTTCTTCTCGTATCTTGTACGTATATCCGTGCACCCAACGATTCAATCTTGCTGGATGGACCTTTAATAGCCGAGCTGCTTCTGCACGGATGTAAAAGCCTACTCCCAGCAATGTCATACTCTCTTTCATAGTAACTGCTTATAAATAGTGTACCACATCGCGTCAAGTAGCCAATTTGGACAGTGAATTGTCGGATGTGAGTTCCGGAGAAACAATTCACATGCCGCGTAACATGTTGAATCACAAGAAAAACTGCAACTTACGGTCAGCTTGGACATGCAGTTAAGTGCGTTTTCACGTGGGTAAGTGCGTCTTTTGGGCAACCGTTGCCCAACTCTTTTTCTGAACCAAGACAATGCGAGTGAAAACAGGGGTGCGGACGAAGAACCTCTCAGTGCAACAGGTCGAGTACGATCCCCACGAATGTGGTGAGGCTTTACTTACGAATCGGAACGAAAAAGTCCTGTGGCAATCCCTGAAGCTCTTTTGGAGGGCTCTTTTGTTCGATCGGGAGCGAATCTAAGTGATCTGTAAGTCTTCTCGCGTTTCGCATACATCTTTCTCAGAACGGGTACGCGTGTGTCCACATAATCGTAGACGTTCACGCTACTCTTGTCCTCGTGGTTTCGCAAAGCTCGGCCCACGTATTGAATCAGCTTCCCCTTGAACGACAAGGGAAAGGCAAGAAAGAGCGTGTCTACTTGAGGACAGTCAAAGCCCTCGCCCAAGTACTGGCCGGTGGCTATGACGAGCAGTTCTTTGTCGGAAGGTTTGTCCTGAAGTGACCTTAACATGGCTGAGCATGTTTTCTTGCTCAGGGCTCCGCTCAAAACTAGCGGACTCTTGCCACGTTCGCGAAGGCCGTCGGCAAGCAGCTCGCAGTGTTCCTTCCAGTGACTTAAGATCAAACAGTGCCGTCCCTGGTCGAGTGCATGACATACGTCTGTCCGAATCAACTCATTCCGTGCATTGTCCCTAACCAGGCAACGGAAAATTTCCTGAATTGGCGGGTCCTCATCGTCTGAAAAGATAAATGGAGTCTCACGAACAAAAAGTGTTCGGGAAAAACTGTCCTCGATCGGCGCCATCGTGTGACGGATTGATCCGCACTGCAAGGTGATAATCTCCTGCAGACCATCGCGACGATAAGGTGTTGCGGTGAGACCCAAGACATGACGGACAGGCGCTTTCTTGATGCAAGCTTCAAATGTAAAGGCAGGCAAGTGGTGACATTCGTCCACGATGATCAAGCCGTATTTGGAGAAAAATGTCTCCAAGTCGGAAAGACGCTTGAGGCTCTGTATCATGCCCAAATCGATAGCACCGGTTTGCCGATTTCTTCCACCGCCTACTTGACCAACGAGGTGGGAGGACAGCCCCAAGAGGTTCCCGAGCTGGGTGCGCCATTGATCCAGAATGGGTTTTCGATGGGCTAGAATCAGTGTGGGCATGTTTCGCTCTGCGACCGCATAACAGCCCATCACAGTTTTGCCTGCTCCCGGTGGTGCAACCAGGACGCCCATATCGTCGCTAAGAACAGCTCGGACGCCATTCATCTGTTCGGGTGTCAGTGAGCCCAGAAATTTTAAGCGCAACTTTTCCGGTACCGGCCGTTGGTCAGTCAAATAAAGCTCGCTGCCCGCGCCTTTCGCCAAATCCTGTAGCTCCTCCAACGTACCTCTTGGCAGATGGATATGACTAGCGTCCTCTTCGTAGCACTTAATGAATCGCGGTATTCGCCACGTGGATAGACGGAGCTTCTCGCGTTCATAGAACTGAGGATTGTGGAGCAATGCAAGCTGCTTCATTTGTGCTAGCAGCCATGGCGGAATCCCAGACTTTTCTATGCTCAAAGTGGCTCCGAAAGCGGAGCGGATTTGTTTGGGCGCGGGGTATCTTTGACGGATCGTCGGGGAAACGGCTCCCGATTTACCCCGGCCAACTGATACTGGCGGGATCTTTTCGAGCAAAGCGTCTACCTGAGATGGTCCCAGCCGCTTGATCCGACTCAAGAAGCACCACTGATCCGGCCATGGGCGAAGCTCGGACTGATCAACATTTAAGAACTCCGTGTTCCCCAAAGCGCGGCATTTTTTCTGAAGTGGCAGCGCGATAAGGTTGCCAAACCCAGCTCGTGGCAAAAAATCCTGGCTGGGAAAAAACCGGTCGTAGCTGGCGAGATCCATCTCTGCGCGAATCACCATGGTTTCCTTAAGAAGCCGTATCCCCAACTGTCTGGCTGCTGTAGCAGGTACCGGCGCGGAAAAGAAAGTCCAAACGTGACCACCATTCCCAGACCGTGATCGTTCGAGATAGGCTGGCACTCCGTAATCTTTGCAGACATTCAGAAACGCCAAAGCATCAAGTGCCCAGCCTTGCTTGTCGAAATCACACGCTAAAAACCAGCAGGTGTCATCTTTAAGCAGCGGGTAAACACCGATGGTTATCTCGCCGCTGAGATGGCTGATGATTACCTCATCAGTCATTGGGAGATATTTTTTTGATTTTCCCTGTCTCGAACTCCATGGATCCTCGTAGGCTGGTGAGTAACCCTTCTTTCCGGTTTGTTCATTAAACCAGAATGCTGCGTAGACATCCTCTCTCCCCCGGAAAAGAGCTCGAAAAAGTTTGACCTTCTCTTTACTGGAAAAATTGGAGCTAACGCCGGGTGGTCTAGCAGCAATCGAGAGTCCAGGCCAGGTTTCCTGAGTGCCCTCAGTACTTGTCTTGGACCCCGCGGCAGAGCGCCCGGATTGAGTGTAAATCGCTTTCGGTTCAGAAACCTGCATTCCCAGTTTTTTTCTAAGCTCAGCGTTTTCCTGGCGCAGTTGCTCTATTTTTTGGAGGGCTTTCTCTAACTCGGTTGTCATCTTTTCTCCCATCCTAACCATTAGGGGGCGTCACTCGACGAACTCCGTAGGTTCGACTACGGAATGACGTGATAATTATTAGTCAGGGCATTTGATGCGATCACCCAATGAATTAGATAACGCGGCTACTTACCATCTGAATTTGTAAAGAACCATCTGCGCAGAACTACTCTTGAATTGTGGAGCAAAGTAGCTGTCGTGGATTGGTGAAATTGCCTAATAGAAAGACCGTGGTGCGCCCGCCGAGAATCGAACTCGGACTTAGGGTTCCGGAGACCCTCGTGATATCCCTTTCACTACGGGCGCGTGGGTCTTTTCTAACACTGGGGTTGCGCTCAGTCAACGTAAGGGTCGACGATGGAGGATGGAATATCGAGTTCAACTCAAGTTCGTTCCAGCTTTAAGGCGGTGAGCATCTCCGTGTGGATTGAGCCGTTCGAGGCCAAGGTTTCGCTTCCCCAAATCGAAAACTCATTGCCGGAGAAGTCGCTGAGTCTGCCCCCTGCCTCGGCGACGATCAAAGCTCCGGCCGCGATATCCCAGGGCTTGAGTTTTAGTTCCCAAAAACCGTCAAGCCGCCCGCATGCGACGTAGCAAAGATCGAGCGCCGCCGAACCGTTACGACGAATGCCTTGACAGCGCGTCAGGAAGGCTTTGAAAAAAGTCAGATAGAAATCCGCTTTCTCCCGACGATCGTAGGGAAATCCGGTGGCGAGTAGCGCCTTATCCAATTCGTTGACGACCGAAGTGCGAAGCCGATCGCCATTGAGCGTTGCGCCTTGGCCCCTGACAGCTCTGAAGCACTCGCGATGCAGCGGATCGTAGACCAGCCCCAAAATCACTTGGCCGCTCTGTTCAAGAGCGATTGAGATGGAGACTTGCGGGTATCCATGCGCGAAGTTGGTCGTGCCGTCCAATGGATCAACGATCCAGCGGTATTCATGCTCTTTGCCTTCGACGTCCGTTTCTTCTTCCGCCAGGATCGAGTGATTGGGAAAGTTTTGCCGGATCACCTCGATGATTTTCCGTTCGCACTCTCGATCCACCGTCGTCACTAGGTCGATCGCGCCCTTGTAGTCGATCGTCTTCGGTTGCCGCCAGTTTCCGCGGATGATTTCACCCGCCGCATTGGCCGCATCCCATGCCGTTCCGAGAAATTGAATGATGTCGCCCGTCATCGCTACGTCGCAAATTTGCTGCAGCTATGTTAGCTAATGGCGCGTGAAGATTCGAGCGCCGGCGAAAATCAATTTGAGCTTGCGCGTAGTCGGCAAGCGTCGAGACGGTTACCATTTGCTCGACACGATCATGGTGCCGGTGTCGCTTTACGACGAAATCGAAATTCGCAAGATTATGCCGGCAAGCGGAAAAATAGAGGCGGCCGATGGACTGATTAGAGTGACCTGTGATCACCCTTTGGTGCCTGGTGGTGAAAAGAACATTGCCTACCTGGCCGCGCGACAGCTGATGCAGCGGGCCGGAAGCGAGCAACCGGTTCACATCCATATTCGCAAGCAGATACCAGTCGGCGCCGGGTTGGGCGGAGGTAGCACCGACGCGGCGGCGACGTTGATTGGCCTCAATCGGCTGCTGAGATTACGGCTGTCTACGGCAGAGCTTGAAAAAATGTCGCTATCAGTGGGCGCCGATGTGCCATTCTTTATCCGGGCTCGACCCGCACGAGCGCGGGGTATTGGCGGGCGACTCTATCCAATTCGAAAATTGGCGCGTTTTTGGTTGGTCATTGTCTATCCGGGATTTCCCGTTTCGACCGCTCGGGTGTTCAACAATTATCGCTCAAAGTTGACAAAACCACTTGTAACTACTAGCATCCCGTCTTCGCTCAAGAGTTTCGATAAACTTCCTGGCCTGCTGTTTAACGATCTGGAAAGCGTGACCTTCGGCTGGTATCCAAGACTAAGTTTAATCAAGGCGAGACTCTTGCATGAAGGGGCGGCGGGGGGTTTAATGTCAGGTAGCGGCTCGTCCGTGTTTGGTGTTTTTGCTTCGAAGCGTCAGGCGGCAAGAGCTCTGCGTCGGTTGCGGAAAGAGGAGGGGGCCACAGCGTTTTTGGTACATGCGCTGAGTTAAATATTCAGTCAAGCCTATAGTAATCGCCAACGCATCTAGCTCGTCCTAGAATGGGGGTCCCTATGCAAGTTACAGAAGTTAGGGTCTTTCCTGTCGATGAAGATAAACTAAGGGCTTATGTTACCATCACCCTCGATCACTGCTTCGTGATCCGGGATTTAAAGATCATCCATGGCGCTACTGGGTTTTTCGTCTCGATGCCCAGCAAAAAACGCAAAGACGGAACCTATAAGGATATCGCTCATCCGATCAATAATGAGACGCGAAGAATGATCGAGGAGAAAATCATCGCTGAATATCATAAGGTCCTTGCCGAAGGTAGCAGCCCAAAACCTCTCGAAGACGATTGAACCCCTATTCTGCGCAGCTCGATGAACTTCTCGCGGAGAAGTTCGGGGATGGGCGGTCGCCAAGTGGTAAGGCCCCGGACTTTGGATCCGGTATCGAAGGTTCGAATCCTTCCCGCCCAGCCAGTTTCAAACCAATTAGACTGGCACAGATTAGTTGTGATATGTTTTGTCGAGCGCCGTTCATTCAGGGTGACGGCGCTCAGCGTTTTTGGGAATCGCGCGGTCGAGCAGGTTGGCGGCTGGTCCAAGGTAACAACAGCGCCGTCGGGGTTCAAAAACAGAGGTTAAGACCACAAAGCGAAGAGTATGGTGCATGCACACTGCCGAACTGAAGATATTCGCCGGTAACTCCAATCCGCCTTTAGCCGCAGAGATCAGCCAGTATCTCAAGGTACCGCTGGGAAAAGCCACGGTAGAAACCTTCAGCGACGGCGAGAGCAAAATAGAGATCAAAGAAAATGTCCGCGGCGCGGATGTCTTCGTGCTGCAGTCCACCTCTGCGCCGGGCAATGACAATTTGATGGAACTTTTGCTTATGCTCGATGCGTTCAAGCGCGCCTCGGCCATGCGCATTACCGCGGTCATGCCCTATTACGGATACGCACGCCAAGATCGCAAAGTCGTGCCGCGCGTGCCGATCAGCGCCAAACTGGTCGCCGATCTGATCACCACCGCCGGCGCGTCGCGCATGCTTACCATGGATCTTCACTCTGGGCAGATTCAAGGTTTTTTCGATATCCCGGTCGACAATGTATACGCTACCCCGGTGCTGCTCGAGTATTTGAAAAAGCAATTAGATCACAACGAGGTGACGATTGTTTCGCCTGATGCCGGCGGCGTCGAGCGCGCGCGCGCGATCGCTACGCGGTTGGACGCGTCGCTCGCAATCATCGATAAACGCCGAGTCGGGCCCAACGTGGTTGCCGAGATGAACATCATCGGCGATGTCGGCGATCGGGTGGCTATTCTGGTCGACGATATGGTCGATACGGCTGGAACCTTGGCGATGGCCGCGGGAGCGCTGAAACGAGAAGGGGCAAAAAGAATCCTCGGCTGCTGCACTCATCCGGTATTGTCCGGCCCGGCGATCAAGCAGATCGAAGAGTGCCCGCTCGAAGAATTGATCGTCACCAACACAATCCCATTAGGTCCGCAAGCGCAGAGCTGCCGCAAAATTAAAACTTTGTCGGTGGCGCATTTGATCGGCGAGGCCATCCGCCGCACCCATGAGGAAGAGTCCATCAGTTCTCTGTTCGTCTAGTAAGAGGAGGTAGATTCCCTTGGAGACCCTTGAAATACAAGCTGCTACCCGCGACAAAAAACGCAAGCGGGACGCCAAGCGATCGTTACGAGACGGCAAAATCCCGGGCGTTCTCTATGGTCCGAAAACCCCGGCTATAACTCTCGAATTCGACAAGCGGGAATTCTCGACTCGGATAGCAGGATTGGAAGGTTCCCATTTGGTGCGCTTGAAGTCAGCGTCTGCAGCGCTCACGGACAAGGTGGCGCTGGTGAAAGACATACAGTTTCACCCGATCAGCGGCGAGGTGATTCACGCCGATCTGTACGAAGTCGATCTCACCGCTAAGATCACAGTCCGCGTGCCGCTGCACTTCGTGGGCAAAGCCGTAGGCGTGGTGCGCGGCGGTATTCTGCAACCGATTGTGCGTGAAATCGAAGTCGAATGTTTGCCCCTGGATATCCCGCAGGCCTTCGACGTTGACGTCAGCGCGCTCGACATCGGTGATTCCGTCCATATCGAAGAGCTGCGCATCCCCGAAGGGGTGACGGCGGTCTCCGAGTCGAATCTTGCGTTAGTGGCGGTCGTGCCGCCAACGGTTGAAGAGGCTCCGGCTCCGGCTGAGGCGGTACCGGTAGAGGGAGCCGAAGTGGCGCCAGCCGCGCCCGAAACGACGGAGGAGGAGAAGGAGAAGAAGTCCTGATTGGCTGTGCTGCGGGATTGGCTCGGTGAAACTGATCGTCGGTCTTGGCAACCCTGGAAAAAAGTACGAGCGCACGCGGCATAACTTGGGTTTTTTCGTCATTGATCGACTGGCGGACCAGAATGACGTTGCGATAAAGAAAAAGCTTTGCGGTGCATTGGTTGGGGATTGGTGTTTTGGCGGAGAACAGATAATACTGGCGAAGCCGCAAACCTTTATGAACCGAAGCGGCACGGCGGTTGACGGTCTCTTACGAGAATACGGTGGCGCCGCGAAAGACCTGATGGTCGTCTATGACGATTTGGATCTGGCCTTCGGCCGCGTTCGCATCCGCACCGGAGGCAGCGCAGCGGGACACCGTGGCGTTTTGTCGATCCTAGAAAGTTTAACCGGGGCGCCGTTTTACCGGATTCGGGTAGGTATCGGCAGGCCTCTGGCGGGGATCGATGCGGTGGATTACGTTTTAGAGCCATTTGGCAGCGATGAGATAAGTGAACTGAACGAAATCCTTGACCGCGCCGCGGAGTCGGTCGTCTGTCTTCTCCGCCATGGACCGCAACGCGCGATGGAGCTTTACAACCGGGCGCGCTGATGTGTTATCTTACGTTGTAAACAGGTTACGAAAAAAATTTATTGTGGAGGATGACAAAACCGTGACGCTATATGAAACGCTATTCGTGGTTCATCCGGAAAAGGGACCCCGAATGAAAGAGTTCGTCGAGAAGTTTAAAAAGGTGATAGAAGGACAAGAAGGAGCCGTATCGCAAGTCGATGAATGGGGTAGCCGCGACCTTGCCTATCGGATTCAAAAGCAAAGTAAAGGTTATTATACGCTGTTAAGATATCGGGCCTCTGGACGCGCTGTTGAGGAACTCGAGCGCAATCTTAAGTTGACCGATGGTATTTTACGCTACTTAACGGTGCGCACCGATGAGGAGAGTCCGATCACGAATCCATCCGCGACTAGGGGACATTCCGACGAACCCCGACATCGTGTCGAGGAGGACGGCGCAAAAGCCGAACCGGCGGCCTAACGTCTTTTGCCGACGGGTCACGCCCCATGGGCGAGTACAATAAGGTCATCTTATTAGGAAACCTGACCCGCGATCCGGACCTTCGTTATACCCCGACGGGCATGCCGGTTTGTGAGTTCCCGATTGCCGTGCATCATCGTTATCGATTGAACGACGAAGTCAAAGAAGAAGTTTGTTTTATCGATATTGTTGCGTTTGGCAAGACCGGCGAGCACAGCAAAAATTTTTTGCGCAAGGGCGCGCAGGTGTTGGTCGACGGTCGGTTGAGTCAAAGGCGTTGGGAGACTGCCGAGGGCAAGCCGCGTAGCAAATACGAAGTAGTCGCAAATACAGTTCAGTTCCTAAACAAAAACAGTCCGAATTCCGCCGAGCCGGAAAAAAATACCGCTGAATAATGCGGGACGGTGTAAACCCAAGGGAGAAAGAGGTAACTTAATTTATGGCACAGATGGAACGAGGCCCAAGACCAAGTCGGGAGAGGTCGGATGACGAGAAAGGTCCGCCGCGCCGCCGGCCGATGTTCCGGCGCAAGGTGTGCCGATTCTGCGCTGACAAGACGCTGAGGATCGATTACAAGGATCTCAGGATTATTTCTCAGTTTATCACCGAACGGGGCAAGATGACGCCGAGCCGGATTACCGGCAACTGCGCTCGCCATCAAAGATTGCTGACGACCGCGGTTAAAAGAGCGCGGAGCGTGGCGTTGCTGCCCTTCACCACTGCGAAAAATTAACCCGGTTTTTCTGACCCAATCTCATGCAGCGGCTAGAAGTCATCAGCAAGTTCTGTTTAGCTTTGGTGTCCAGCGTGTTCTTGTTTATCAGCGGTGTCAGTTTGCCGCCATTAGGGGTTATCCTATTGCCCTTTGTATCCCAGCCTGTGTTGATGTTCGGCCTTAAATACGGCATCGGCGCCGGTTTCGGCGTGCTCTTCGTCGCATTGGTGTTGCTGGTTTTTGTTGCCACCGAAGAGCTGGCGTTGATCTACGGCATTTTCGCGTTGATGGCGGGCTTGTTGCTGGCCTTGTTGGGGCGCATCCGCGCGATCGAAAATTTGGTTGTCGGCGTCGCGGCCGCGCTATTGACGATGACAGCAAGTCTATCGCTCTATTTCTACGGTTCATGGAGCGCCATGTTTGGCGATTTTCGCGACACCTTGACGCAACAGCTCGTATCCGCGATGCGCGTACAAGAGCAAATGGGCTTATCGCACGATAGTCTGCAAATGCTCAAGGAACGGACGCCGGAAATCGTCGAAATCATGTTGCAGCTGCTGCCGGCGCTGCTCTTCTTGAGTTTCGCCTTTATTGCCCTGGTCAATATTCTCTATCTCGGCCGCCGTTTCCCGGAGCGTCGCGCGCGATGGTTTACCCTTCAACATCTTCGCGAGTGGAAGGGGCCGGAACCGCTGGTTTGGGGTCTCATCGCGTGCGGTTTCGCGCTGTTCATTCCGGACGCGGGTGTTGTTCGACCGATCGCGTTGAATTTCTTGCTGGTGATCGGCGCTTGCTATTTCGCCCAAGGGCTGGCGGTGATCGCGTATTTTTTTCACAAGAATAAAGTGCCGCGGTTTTTGCGCGGTATGACCTACGTGTTGATTATTTTTCAACAAATTTTTACGCTGCTGGTGGTCGGGCTGGGGCTGTTCGACCTATGGGGCGACTTTCGCCGTTTACGGAAGAATAACCTCACTCCAAGTCAAGCATCTTAGCGGAGGAATTATGGAAGTTATTTTGAAAGAAGATATCGCGAACGTGGGAAAGATCGGCGAGGTCGTTCGAGTCCGCGACGGCTATGCGCGCAATTATTTGTTGCCGCGCGGGTTGGTACTGGTCGCCAACAAGAAGAACTTAAAGACTTTCGAGCATCAAAAAAAGATCGTTGCAGACCAGAAGCAGAAAATCGTCAGGCAGGCCCAGACAGTATCTAACCAGTTGGCCACAGTGGCGGTGGTGATTCCGATGAAGGTCGGCGAGGAAGGCAGGCTCTTCGGATCGGTGACTACCATGCAAATCGAGAAGGCGCTAAAGGCCAGGGGCGTCAACGTCGAACGCCGGAAAATTCATTTGAACGAGCCGATCAAGATGGCCGGCGACTATGAGGTGCCGGTTCGGTTGTCTGCCGATGTGACGGTGCCGCTCAAGGTTTCCGTCGTGCCCGAAGGCTAAAGCCGAAATCCGTTCATCGATCACAATTTTTGTTCGGATCAAAGATGGGTGAGAACGCAGGTTCTCACCCATCTTTGCTTTATCAGTCGTGCCGCCTGACGAAGACCGTGCAGGATTGCGGGATGCGCTGTGTGCTGTTAGTCTGCCGCTCGTTTTGGCCGCGTCAATACCGATGCCGAGATCGATCGCTTCATCCAATTCACACATTGCCCGTGGGCGATGGCTGATCCTCTCCGCCGCTTGCCTTTGGAGTTTGGCCGGCGTCTTCATCAAATTTCTCGATCTCCCGCCACTGACGATTGTTTTCTATCGAAGCTTTTTCGCCGCCCTGGTTTTCACTCCCTTCTTGCGCCCGAGCGACTGCCAGATCAATAGGCCGATTCTAATATCGGTGGTGAGCTACACGGCGGCGATCAGCGCGTTCGTTTCGGCGAACAAGCTCACGACGGCTGCGAACGCGATCGTGCTCCAATACACGGCGCCGATCTTTGTGTTTCTCTTCTCGCGCCTAGTGCTGGGAGAAAAAATCTCGAGGCTGAACTGGTTGGCTCTCGTGGTGAGCATGATGGGTGTGGGAATTATCTCTCTTGACAGCGCCGGCGAGCCGGAAATGGCCGGGGTTCTGCTCGCGCTCTTAAGCGGCGTGCTGTTTGCGACTTATATGGTCAATCTGCGGCGAACCCAAGAAGTGAACCCGGTTTATCTTACCTGGATCAACAACATCGTCTGTGCGCTACTGCTTTTGTTTTTGGTCAAGTCACGGCTGGCGCTCTCGTTCAATGAGATGTTGATTCTCGCCATTATGGGAGCGGTGCAGCTCGGACTGCCGTACTTTCTGTTCTCGAAAGGACTACAGACGGTCTCGCTCCAAGAGGCTTCGCTGATCGCCTTAGTTGAACCGGTCCTAAACCCGCTGTGGGTGGCCCTGATAGTCAAAGAGATCCCTTCCGTCGCGACGCTGGCGGGCGGCGGAATGATCCTGGTTGCGCTTGGCCTGCGCTATGTCTGGCCGCTCGTCAACAAATCAGCCGCACCGGCGCACGTGGGTGGATAAGCTCGTCCCTCGACGCGGTTCGAGATTCGCGCGGTCCGGTAATGATAAATTTCTTTGCCCCTAAATTCGATTTGGCCGCCATGGCGCGCTTCGATTCAGAATCGTTTTGTGATAGCTTTGGTTGACTTTAGCGCCGCAAATACAGGAGGAAAAGATGTCAATGAATTGGGGAATGGCAAATCGTTTGGCACGAATCATTAGGCCCGCGGACGGTCGAGCTGTGATGCTTGCGGTCGACCACGGTTATTTTCTCGGACCCACGAGCGGTCTAGAAGAGCCGCGGAAAACCGTCGAACCGCTGATGCCGTACGCCGATTCAATCATGTTGACACGCGGCGTGCTGCGCACTTCCGTCGATCCTAAGTCAGACAAACCTGTCGTCCTTCGCGTCTCGGGCGGTACCAGCATCCTCAAAGAACTGTCTAACGAGGATATCACGGTTTCAATCGACGATTGCATTCGTCTCAACGTCTCCGCCATGGCGCTGTCGATCTTCGTCGGCTCCGAATTCGAGAAAGAGACGCTCGTGAGTTTAGCCAAGCTCGTCGACGAAGGAGAGAAGTACGGCATTCCGGTGCTCGCGGTTACCGCCGTGGGGAAAGATATGGCGCGGGACGTGCGCTATCTCGGGTTGGCCTGCCGCATCGCCGCGGAGCTCGGCGCCCATATCGTCAAGACTTACTATTGCGATGACTTCGAGGAGTTGATCCAAAGTTGCCCGATTCCCGTGATCATCGCCGGCGGCAAGAAGACGCCGGAAATGGAAGCGCTGGAACTAGCGCACAACGCCGTCAAACACGGCGCCGTCGGCGTCGACATGGGCCGCAATATTTTCCAGTCCGATTCGCCGGTCGGCATGATCAAAGCCGTACGGGCGATCGTTCACGAAAACGTTTCGGTGAAGGAAGCCTACAAGATCTACGAAAGTGAAAAGGCCGGCATGGCGCGAAAAGCATCGTAAATGGAATGTTCTCTGACTGAATGTCGGGAATGGCCGCGACTATTCCCGACATTTCACTTTAAGCTTGCCGATTACCGCTGAGCCTCAAACATGCACGTCGCGATGTACTACAACAACCAGGACGTTCGTCTCGAAGATATGGCAGTACCGAAGATCGGCCCCGGTGAGCTGTTGATCCGCACGCGGGCGAGCGGGATTTGCGGCAGCGATTTAATGGAATGGTACCGCGTCAAGAAGGCGCCACTGGTTTTGGGTCACGAGATTACCGGAGAGGTGGTGCAGGTCGGTGACGGAGTCGCCGCGTTCTGCGTGGGGGATCGCGTCTTTTCTTCGCATCATGTGCCGTGCGGTAAGTGTCGTTACTGTTTAGCCGGCCATCAATCGGTTTGCGACCTCTTGCGCACGACGCACTTCGACCCCGGCGGGTTCGCCGAGTATATTCGGGTGCCCAAAATCAACGTCGAGTTGGGCACGTTGCGCATTCCTGACTCGATGACGTTTGACGAGGGATCCTTCATCGAGCCGTTGGCCTGCGTCGTGCGCGCGCAGCGTTTCGCCCGTCTAACTGGCGGACAAACCGTCCTGGTAATCGGCAGCGGTATTTCCGGTTTGCTGCACATCCAATTGGCGCGCGCGCGGGGAGCGGCGCGCATTATTGCGACGGATCTCAACGAGTTTCGGCTTAACGCGGCAAGGCAATTTGGCGCTGACGCGACGATTCACGGATCGGAAGACGCACCGGCGCGGCTGCGCGATTTGAATGACGGCCGCTTGGCGGATTTGGTGATCGTTTGCGTTGGCGCGATGCCGGCGATTCGGCAGGCGGTGAAAGCCACTGATCGCGGCGGTACACTGTTGTTCTTTGCCCCGACCGCTGCTGGCGTCGATGTGCCGATCCCGCTTTTTGATTTTTGGCGCGACGAAATTTCACTGGTCACATCCTATGCGGGGACCGGAGAAGACCTGGCGGAGTCGTTGGCATTGATTCGCGATCACCAAGTAGCCGTCGCGAAAATGGTGACGCATCGCCTGCCCTTGGCCGATGCAGGGCTTGGGTTCCGACTGGCAACGAGCGGTCAGGATGCCATCAAAGTGATCATTGATCCCGTGCTCGAGTCAAATTAGGTTAGCAGGCTGCTGAAAAATCCTCCGTTCACCCCCCCGAGAACCTTCAGGGCGAACGGTTGACATCATTGGCGATTTTTCCGTTCTGCTGAGCCTGACGAAGCATGAGTTTTTCGAAGCGCGAAGACTATTTATTTTCGGCAACCGGTTGGTCGCAACGACAACCTTAAAGCTACAAGCTGTCAAAGGCCATGGCGCGCAAGCGTTATCTCAAAAAGACGCCTCTCACCGAGGCGCGCGAGCTGTTCTTATCAACCGTCGATCCGCTGCGCCTCGGCAGTGAAGAAATTCCCGTTGAGGAGGCTCTCGATCGCGTCACCGCAGAGCCGATTTTTGCAAAAATCTCCTCGCCGCATTATCACGCCTCCGCCATGGATGGGATTTGCGTGCGCGCTGAGGACACGTTCGGCGCCTCGGAGTTTGTCGGCAAAAAACTCAAAGTGACAGATCTCGATTCACCGGGATCTTGCGTTTTCAAATACGTCGACACCGGTAACGCGCTGCCACCGTGGGCCAACGCCGTCATCATGATCGAGAAGGTTCATCAACTCGAAAACGACACGGTGGAAATCTTTGAATCCGTGCCACCATGGAACCACGTCCGTCTGGTCGGCGAGGATGTGGTGGCTACGGAATTGCTCCTGGCGCGCTCGCATCGTTTGCGGCCGTACGACTTGGGCGCTCTGCTCGCGGCGGGACACACCCGCGTGAGCGTCAAAGCCAATCCAAAGATCGGTATCATTCCCACCGGCGATGAACTGATTCAGCCCGGCGAAGAAGCCACGCCGGGCGCGGTCATTGAATTTAACTCAACCGTTTTGGCCGCTTTCATCCGCGAGTGGGGCGGCACGCCGATAAAGTATCCGAGAGCAAGAGATGACTTCGCGTTGCTCAAGCAAGCCGTACAGCAGGCCACCGAAGAGTGTGACCTAGTGACTATCATCGCGGGTTCTTCGGCCGGCGAGCACGACTTGACGTCTGACGTTGTCGCCGGGACCGGCGAATTGTTGGCGCACGGTATCGACGTCATGCCGGGCAAACCGGCGGTGTTGGGACAGATCGCGGATAAGCCCGTAATCGGCGTGCCCGGTTATCCGGTGTCGGCGATCGTCATTGCGCGGGAGATCCTGCGCCCGGCGATTGAAAAGTTTCTCGGCGCGGTGGCGCCTGCTTATCCAACTGTGCGCGCGGTCGTGCCGAAAAAAATCGCCTCGCACCTCGGGCTCGAAGAATTCATTCGCGTAACGCTCGGGCGAATCGGTGAAAAGTTGGTTGCCGTACCGCTCGCGCGTGGCGCTGGAGTGATTACCACAATGGTGCGCGCCGACGGTTTGTTGCGCATCCCAAGTTTGGTCGAGGGATTGAATGCCGGCGAGGAGGCCGACGTTGAGCTTCTTCGGCCGGTCGAAGATGTCGAGAACACGATTCTCTGCACCGGCAGCCATGACCTGGCGATCGCAGTGCTCGAGGATCAACTCAAGCAGCGCCATCCGGAACTCAAGATCGCGGCGAGCAATGTCGGTAGTCTTGGCGGGCTACTGGCCTTGGCGCGCGGTGAAACCCATATCGCCGGCACCCATTTGCTTGATCCGGAAAGCGGCGTGTACAACATTCCCGACATAAAAAAAACAATTTCTAAAGCGCCCCTCGAGCTGATTCACCTGGCGCAACGGGAACAGGGCATTCTCGTCGCGCGCGGCAATCCAAAATCCATTAACAGTCTCAGAGATGTGGCCAAGCGCGGCATCCGCTTCGTCAACCGCCAACCCGGCTCGGGTACGCGAGTTTTGTTGGACCATGAGCTCAAGAAACTCGGCATTGACCGAGCATCGATCGCTGGGTACGAACGCGAAGAATTTACCCATATGGCCGTCGGCGTGGCGGTGGCGAGCGGCCTAGCCGATGCGGCTCTCGGCGTACGCGCAGCAGCCACGGCCTTGGCGCTCGATTTCATTCCAGTCGCGAGTGAGGAGTATGACTTGCTCGTTTCCCGTCCCTTTTTCGATTCCCAGCGCGGCGCAAAGCTGGTCCAAACAATTCGTTCTGATGGATTCAAATCGGCGGTGGCTGCGCTCGGTGGTTACGATACGACTCATTGCGGCGAAATCCTTTATCGTCAATAGATCCTACGTTACTGATACGCCGAAGCGACATCCGGCGCCGGCGTGCTGAGCAACTATCGGTCCGTCAATTCTCGCCATTTTCAGCCAGGCCGTCAGCTTGCCTCGGCGACGAGCAACCTTTGGGCGGCGCATATCTCCTCCGGGGTCGCGGTCCGGCATTGCCCTTGGCCGTCACAGTTTGTCCATTTCTGTACCGCTTCCTCCCGAATAGATTTGATTCTTCTCCCGCAAAAACAGGCCCTTAAGTATGTCGGGTCGATGGCACCGGCATTGCTCAAGAAGCGCTTGGGAATAATTTATGGAAAAAGAATTGGAAAGTCTCCGGCTGCTCACTCTCCCCGAAGCTGCGCAAATGCTCCATGTCTCCACGCGTACCCTGCAGCGAATGATCCGAAAGAACGATCTGCCTGCATTGAAAGTCGGCGGCCAGTGGCGCGTGCGCGAGAGCCAACTAGCAGCGTGGATTCGATTTCGCGAGGACTCAAGCGGCACGACAGAAAACGGCGGCAATTCCATATGACTCTCGCGAAAGGCCGGATAGATTGTCAGCGCAGATATGGCGATCTGTCGGCTTTGTTGAAGAATCGAACCTCGGACAAATACCTGTCGTAGTGTGAAAGGGATTTGGAATAAACCGGACAGTGGCTTAAGCCAAGTAACAACCCCGCCTCGGACTTTGAGAAACTATCAACCTTGTTTTCCCACCGAGCGAAGGCGTTTTTGGACCGGTCAGAATGGTGCGTGGGCACGACTTGGACCTAGCAGGCATGTTGAAGCTTGACGAGATCCTACTTCAGGCCACGGGCTCGTTTCTGCGAGAGCTGCGGCAAAGATTGCTGATCATCATATTGGTCGCGGTCTTGCCGATTCTGGCATTGATTCTTTATCAGGCCAAAATAGCGCGCGACCTCCAGATCGCCGAGGCGCAAGAGAACGCCTGGCAGATCGTCGAAAAAGTCGCGCTTCGGGAAGCGCGATTCATCGATTCGGCCAAGCAGTTGTTAACTCTCTTGGCCGAGATCCCGGATGTGACAGATAACGACTTCGCGGGTTGCGGCGACTTTCTGCGGCGATTTGCCGAACGCAACAAACTTTATGTCGATCTCGGCGTCGCCAACTCCGACGGCGATATACTCTGTCGCGCCGAGGAGTCTGGCGATGCCGGCGAAAATTTAGCGCGAACCAGCCACTTTCGGGGCGCAATGACCGCCCGGACTTTTGCCATCGGCGATTATCAGCTTCAAAGCAAAGCCGAGCGAAGAAGCGTCAATTTTGCCTATCCTATTCTCACTCATGACAGCCGTGTAAGGGCGATAATCTTCGTCGCGTTGGATATTAGCTGGATCAACGAGCTGGCGGCAGAAAACAACCTGCCTGACGGAATATCCCTGTCAGTGGTCGATAGCAAAGGTATCCTCTTGGCCAGGTTCCCCGAACCACAGAAGTGGGTTGGCAGACATATTCCCGACGCCTCGCTGTTCGAGATGCTACAGCTGCGCAGCCAGGTCACTAAAGAACTGGTTGGTTTAGACGGCGTGGATCGGCTCTACGCGCTCAAGCCGGTGTCGGTAAACGCCGCCGCCGGACAAATTTACGTGATGGTCGGTATTCCCAAGGACGTCGCGTTCGGCCAAGTCAACCGTTCATTGGCGCGCAACCTGAGCTGGCTTGCGCTGGTTTCCTTCTCGGCAACAAGCATGGCTTGGCTGATCGGCAGCAAGGTCCTCGTGGGATACGTGAAGGTCCGTGCAGAGGCCGAGGAAGCGCGAGCTCGGCTTGCGGCGATTGTCGAGTCTTCTGAAGACGCGATCATCGGTATGAGGCTGGATGGCATTGTCACAAGTTGGAATGCCGGCGCGGAGTCGATGTACGGATTCAGAGCTCATGAGATGGTCGGCCAACCGGTGGAGCGGCTGATCCCGCCGGAACTCCATGGCGAAGTCACCGAGCTCCTGGAGATCGTCAAACATGGCCGCGGCATTAACCGATACGAGAGTCGGCGCATGCGCAAGGATGGCCAGGCTTTTGATGTGTCCGCTTCGCTATCACCGACCCGCGATTTGCGCGGCAAAATCATGGGAGCCGCCACGATTACCAGGGACATCACGTTGCTGCGTAAAGGCGAAGAGCAACTGCTCGCCTATACCGATCACCTGGAGATGCTCAACCGTGTGTCGCAGGAAATTGCCGGCACGCTCTCCGTAGACGAAGCGGTCGAGCGCGGCTTGAGCCGCTTGTTGGCAGCAAGCGGGTTTGATTTTGCATTCGTGCGCTTCTCTCAGGGAACCCCGGATCGCACATTTTTCGGCGTTTCTTCAAAATCCCATTCACTCAAGGATCTCGAGCAGATTTGGTCGCAACTGGGCAACGAGTTCGAGCAATGCTTTTGGGAGTGCAGAAACGCGTGGTTTGTTGAAGACGTTGCCGCGGCACCTGAGCTTGCTCTTGCCGCTGAGGCCAATGAGGTCAAAGCCCTCGCGGTATTGCCGCTGACCCATGGCGAGCCATTCCGGGCGGCGGCCGCGCTAATGAGCACTCATGCGCGTCCGTTCGGCACGGACGAAAAACAATTTCTCCAGGCAATGTCGCGGCAGATCGCCTTAGCGGTGGAAAACGCGAGACTCTACAGCGCTACGCTGCAGGTAAACCAAGAGCTGCGCCGTGAGATCGAAGAGCGCAAACGGGCGGAGCAAACCTTGGCCGATTTTACCGCTATGGTGGCCCATGATCTACGCTCGCCGCTATCGAATGTGGTCTCGATCACAGATTCGATCAGGGACGGGTTGTTCGGACCGGTTACGGAACCGCAAAGCAAATGGCTTTGGAAAGTGGAGGAGAGCTGCAGAAGCTTAATTGGTCACGTGAGCGATTTTCTCGATATGTCGAAGATCGATGCCGGCAAACTGCAACTCCTCAAAGCGCCGGTCGACCTGGCCACGTTGCTGCGCGACAGATTACTGGAATATTCGGTAGAAGCGGATAAACGAAAGATCGTGCTTAAGGCCTCGATCAGCGATTCTTTTCCGCCACTTTTTCTCGATGGCCGGCGTTTCAACCAGGTCTTGGATAATCTTTTGAGCAATGCGTTTAAATTCACCGCTGCCGGTGGCGTCGTCGAGGTCGCAGCGCAGATCTATGGCGATCGTGACGTCGTCATGTGGGTCAAAGATTCCGGAATCGGCATAGCTGGCGACGAAACGGATCTTATTTTTGATAAATATCGCCAAGTCATCAGTGGGCAACAAGCCGATAGCAAAGGCACGGGGCTTGGACTGGCGATCTGCAAGAAAATTGTCGAAGCCCACGGCGGGCGAATCTGGGTAGAGAGTGAGACGGGGAAGGGGAGTACTTTCTTCGTCTCGCTGCCGCTAGACGCCGCTGACCGGAGTTATGCTACACCGGCATAGCGCCGTTTTTTTCTCGGTCGCTCCTCTTTCTTGTGACGCCAAACCAAACGCGAAGAGGTGGGAGGTTTTCAATGCTATCAGAAGCTTCTTTTAAGCTGGGACTTGCGTTGAGAGATCAGCTGAGCCAACCCTTTTTCGGTGTCGAAGATTTAGCGGACCGGCCAGCCTAATCGGGAGGATGTATTTGACCGCGGAATTAGCACGGCGGATGGGCGAGCAGGCAGCGACGGAAGCTCGTGTCGCGGCCCTCCATCAAATAACTACGGCGGTCACATCGACGCTGGATCTTCATGCCGTTTTGAAGGTCCTGATGGAGAAGATGGATCTCTTTCTACCCTATAGTGCGATCCAGGTCTGGCTGATGAATGCACAGTCCAGAGTGCTGGAACGTGCGGCGTGCCGGAATCTCGATGAGGCGGAATGGAAGCGCCGTCAATTGAAAAACACTCCGGCTCTAGTCAAGGAAGCCATGGACAGCAGAGCGCCGGTCGTCGTGCGCAATGTTCAGACGGACACGCGTACCCTGGACCCGGCATTTTACCGCAACCAGGGCATCGTTTCGTATCTCGGTCTACCGCTAGTCGCTAAGGACGAAGTCTTAGGGGTCTTGGTCACGCTCACTCGACAAGAGTACCAGTTTTCTCCGGCAGAGATCGAGTTCCTCTCAACGCTAGCCGGACAAGCGGCCATAGGCATTCATAATTCCCAGCTTTATGAGCAAACGACGAGGCAAGCCGCTGAGCTGGAGCGATCAAACGAGGCCAAAGATGAATTGATGGAAGTCATGGCGAGGCAGAAGGAGGAACTAGCTCGACTGAATGCGGGTTTGCAAAGTGAAATCGCCGAGCGACGCCGCGTCGAAATCGAAATCGCGGCGAAAAACCGCGACCTCGAGACCCTTTTTGAAATCGGTCAAATCATCTTAACCTCACCGGACCTTGAAACCACCTTGGAAAAAATTCTTCATCACGCGCTAGCGGCCGGCGCATGCGATATCGGCACCATTCGCCTGCTCGATTCCAAGACCCAGACACTCGAACCAGTGGCGCACTTGGGATATCGGAACTCGGATCATGTCAACGCCCATCATCGCAACCTCAACGAGGCAACCAGCGGCCGGCTTACGTTGGCCATGTTAACTGAGGCGCGGCCTCGTGTCGTGGAAAATGTCCAGGAGGGAGAAGGTCTGCGGACTTTCAAAAAAGAAGGGGTACAATCCGCGGTCGTGGTCCCGGTTCGTAACCGGGATAACGTGCTGGGCGCGCTTCAACTCGGAAGCCGCAGAGATGGAAAATTTCAGCCCGAACAGATCCGTATTCTAGAGGCCATTGGCAATCAAATGGGCGTCGCCATCGAGAAGGCCCGGCTCTTCGATGAAATTAAGAAACAAGCGCTCGAGCTGGAGAAATCGAACAAGACAAAAGACGAATTACTCGATGCGATGGCGTCACAGAAAGAAGAGCTCGCTCGGCTCAATGCCGGATTGCATCGCGAAATCGCCGAGCGCAGCAAGGACCGGGCCAAAATCGCGGCAAAGAACCGCGACCTTGAGACGCTTCTTTACGTTACGTCGCACGATCTGCGCGAGCCGCTGCGCGCCATCGAGAACTTCTCGCGCATTGTCAATGACCGCTACGGTGAACGCCTCGATGAGAAGGGCCAGGACTTCTTGCGCCGCGTGATCCAGGGATCGCAACGGTTGACGCGGCTGCTCGACGATATTCTCATGCTCTCACGGTCGCAACGCATGGGTGTACCAACCGAAGCGGTTGCCGGCGAAGTCATCGTGCAGGAGGCGCTCAAGCGTCTCGAAGGGAAAGTGAGCGCCACGAATGCGCAGGTTCATGTCGCGCCAGTGTTTGGCGGATTACGCGTGGACAAAACCTGGGCGACTCAAGCGGTGTACAATCTCATCGCCAATGCGCTCAAATTTACCCGCGACGGCGGCGTGCCCGACGTCGAAGTGTCGCCCTATCGGCCGGACGAGACCAATTCCGAAACGGTCGGGATTACCGTCCGCGATCGGGGCCCCGGCGTGGCGCCGGAACATGCCGAGCGGATCTTCCAACTTTTTCAACGCGCGGTTGGGCGGGAGATCGAAGGCACGGGCGCCGGTTTGGCGATCGTGCGGCAAATCGCCGAACGGCACGGCGGCCACGCTTGGGTGCAGCCGAGGGACGGCGGCGGCTCGGAATTTATTATTACGTTCGGTAGAAACAAAAATTTGCAAGGAGTGAACGAATTATGAGCGCTCAACCGTTAGAGATCCTCCTCGTAGAGGATAATGAAGACGATATTTTGCTTGAGCAAGAGGCCATCGCCGAGGCCAAACTGGTTAACTTGATGTACGTGGTGCGCGATGGTGAAGAAGCTATGGCCTACCTGCGGCGCGAGGGGAAATACCAAAACGCCCAACTGCCCGGCCTCATCCTTCTCGACATCAACATGCCGAAGAAGAACGGCTTCGAGGTGCTCAATGAAATTAGAGCGGATCCTGCTCTGATGCACATCCCAATCGTCATGCTTACCACAAGCGACAGTGAGTCAGACATTGTCAAGTCCTATGTCAGAGGCGCCTGCTCGTTCATCACCAAGCCGATGGACTTTGACAAGTTCAGAGAGGTGATCCGGCAATTTGCCCTTTATTGGGCGTTGGTCGCCCGGGTTCCTTCCACTTCGAGGTAAAGAGGTAAAGTAGATGCGAGTCTTACTCGTCGAAGATAACGAAGACGACGCTTTACTGATTCGAGA
>DASYUV010000240.1:0-16237 GCA_036000865.1 Binatia bacterium
GCGCCGTTGACCATGCACGCGATATTGCCATCTAGCGAAATGTAGGAAAGGTCGTATTTGCTCGCTTCGACTTCCCGCGGATCTTCTTCGTAGAGATCGCGCAGCGCGAGAATGTCTTTCTGGCGAAAAAAAGCGTTGCTGTCGAAATTCATCTTGGCGTCGAGCGCCATGACCTGGCCTTCTTTAGTGACGATCAATGGGTTGATTTCTGCCAAGGAAGCGTCGCATTCATCAAAGGCTCGATAGAGCCCTTGCATCACTGCGACCATCTTGTTGGTCAAGTCCGAGGGCATCTCGAGCGCGTAGGCCAAGCGCCGGCATTGGAATGGCGCCAATCCGATCACCGGGTCGATGGTCTCTTTGAGAATTTTTTCAGGATGTTTAGCGGCGACTTCTTCGATCTCGACGCCGCCTTCGGATGAGCAGATGACGCTCACGCGGGACTGGGCGCGGTCTAAAACCATGGCGAGATAGATCTCGCGCTGGATGTTCAGCCCCTGCTCGACAAGCACCCGCCGGACCTGGCGGCCGGCGGGTCCGGTTTGGTGGGTGATAAGATTTTTGCCGAGCATGTCGTGCGCCTTTTCAGCTGCTTCGTCGGCGCTTTTGACCACTTTCACGCCGCCGCCCTTGCCGCGCCCGCCGGCATGAATCTGTGCCTTGACGACGCAGACGCCGCCACCCAACTCAATGGCCGCGGCTTTCGCCTCTTCGGGTGTCGAGGCAACAATACCGCGCGGCACAGCGACGCCGAAACGTTTAAGGATTTCTTTGGCTTGAAATTCGTGAATATTCACCGCTTCACGTCGTGATAAAGCGAGACCCTAAGACTAGACGATTAGCCTCAGGGTCTCAATGTCTTTGGATCCCAAGTGAGCTAGGCAACGCCCAACACGCGGTTCGTCGCTTGCACGATTTCTTTGACATGACTGAGGGACTCGTCGAAGGCTTTCTTGTCGGCGGCATTTAGATTGATGTCGATGACTTTCTCAACACCGCCTGCGCCGATGATGACCGGGACGCAGAAATAATACCCGCTGACCCCATATTCCCCTTCCAACAACGCCGCGCAAGGGAGAATTTCCTTCTTGTCAAAGAGAAAGGCCTCGGTCATTTGAATCGCCGCCGAGGCCGGAGAAAAATAGGCCGATCCGGTCTTTAACAGGGCGACGACTTCGCCGCCGGCGTTGCGCACGCGCGCTTCGATTTCATCGAGACGTTTGGCTGGGATCAGTTTTTCCACCGGCACGCCGCCGATAATGCAGGAACTGCGAACCGGCACCATGTCATCGCCGTGCCCGCCCAAAACCATCGCCTGGACACTCTTTACGGAAACGTTCAATTCTTTCGCAATGAACGAGCGGTAACGCGAAGAATCCAGGATTCCCGATTGACCGACCACACGGTTTTTCGGAAAGCCCAGCGCGCGCTGCATCAACGTCACCATCGCATCCAACGGGTTGGTAATGACGATGACGAACGAATTCGGCGCATGTTTTTTGACGCCGTCCGCAACCGAGGTCAGGATCTTGGCGTTGGTCCCCAGCAAGTCATCGCGGCTCATACCGGGTTTGCGCGCGATCCCCGCGGTCACAATACAAACATCGGCGCCGGCGATATCGTCGTACTTGTTGGTGCCAACGACGTTGCCGTCGAAACCTTCCACCGGGCCGGCATGGGACAGATCGAGCGCTTTCCCCTGGGGCAACCCTTCGATCACATCGAACATAACCACATCGCCCAGTCCTTTGAGTAAACAAAGATGGGCCATGCTGCCGCCGATATTGCCCGCGCCGATCAGCGCGATTTTTTTCCTAGCCATAAAACTCCCTCGAACTTATTTCAGTCAAGTTACAATTGAATCCCTCGACACTCGACCCTAGTCACTCGACACTTCTTCACATACTCGCGATGATCGCGTCGCCGAATCCTGAGCAGCTAACGAGTTTGGCACCGGGCATGAGCCGCTCGAAATCGTAAGTCACGGTTTTGGCATTGACCGCGCCCTCGATTCCTTTGATGATCAAGTCGGCCGCCTCGGACCAGCCCATGTAACGCAGCATCATCTCACCGGAGAGGATGACCGAGCCCGGATTGACCTTATCCAGATCGGCGTACTTCGGTGCAGTGCCATGTGTGGCCTCGAACACCGCGTGGCCGCTATCGTAGTTGATGTTCGCGCCCGGCGCGATGCCGATGCCGCCCACCTGAGCCGCTAACGCGTCGGACAAGTAATCGCCGTTCAAGTTCAGCGTCGCGATGACATCGTAATCTTTCGGACGAATGAGCACGAACTGGAGCGTCACGTCGGCGATGGAATCTTTGAGCATCAGCTTCGATTTCCACTTGCCGTCACCGTGGGTCGGCCAGAGCTTGAGCGCCTCTTCGACTTCTTTTTTGATATCGCCCTGTTGCGTTGGCGACATCATGTCGAAACCGGGGTCGATCATCTTCGCATTGTCTTCCACTGAAATATTAGCCTTCGCCTCTTTGTTGCCCAAGATCCACGACTCGCGCTCGGTCACAACATCGTTACGAAATTCGCGTTTCGCCAGGGCATAACCCCACTCGGCGAACTTGCCTTCGGTATACTTCATGATGTTGCCTTTGTGGACGAAATTGATGTTCTTGCGTTTGTTCACGAGCGACCACTGAATCGCCGCGCGCACGAGTCGTTCGGTACCTTCGACCGAGACCGGCTTTAAGCCGACAGCAGCCGTTTTGGGAAAGCGAATCTTGGCAAATTCTGTCGGAAAGGCTTCCTGGAGGAACGACTTGAATTTGGCATTGGCTTCGGTGCCGCTGGGAAACTCGATGCCGGTATAGATATCCTCCGTGTTTTCACGGAACACCACCATGTCCACATACTCAGGATGCTTGACCGGCGAAGGCACCCCGTTGAAATAGCGCACCGGGCGTTGGCAAACGTAGAGATCGAGCAACTTACGCAACCCGACATTGAGCGACGTCATACCGCCGCCGATGGGCGTCGTCAGCGGGCCCTTGATGCCGACGAGAAATTCAGAAAACGCCGGCACGGTCTCCTCATGCAACCAACTATTATATTGCTTGAAGGACTTTTCACCGGCATAAACTTCCATCCAGTGAATTTTCTTTTTGCCCTTGTAAGCCTTTTGTACCGCTGCGTCGAAAACGCGCACGGATGCGCGCCAGATATCGCGGCCGGTGCCGTCGCCCTCGATAAATGGAATGATCGGATTGTCGGGAACCTGCAGCTGCTTGTTGGCGCCCATCGTTATCTTTGCGCCGTCCTTCGGGACTTTTACGACCTTATACTCTGCCATAGCCTCCTCACGTGCAAAAATAGCCTAAGGGCCGTGACCGATTCCGCTAGTCCTTAGGCTATTCGCGTAAATGTATTTGGAACTGTCCGAAACTAACTGATTGCCCGGAGCGAGTCAAGTTGCTAACTACTCGTTTTTCTTCTGCTCTAACCATTTTTCCAGGAACCGCCCGGCGACTTCGCGTCCGCCCAGGCCGAAGGCCAATGCCAACGCCAAACAGATCGCGCCGAAGACTAAAATAAACGCCCAAATGACAATCTCCGACGCAATATCCAAGATCTCAAAGATGCCCGCGACAACGAAAATCGTCGTCCCTATGTAGGCGGCGCGGCCGATCGCCCCCGCCTGTTCCAATCCGGCGTTGGCGCAGGAAGTCCGCGTCACCGTTTCCAAGAAATTTGCGAAATAAAGTCCCAAGATGAGGGTCACCAAGGCGGCCACGATCTTCGGAATGTATAGATAGATGGTATGCAACGTGTCCGTGGCGCCGCTCAGGTTTAATGTCTCGAGCGTGGTCACGATGGCGATCAGAAAGAGAAACCAGAAGGCCAGCAGCCCGATGATATCCGAAGGCGACTGCTTGATGCCGCCGCGCTCGAGGATGTGTTTGATCCCGACGCGTTCGGCCAAGGCGTCGAACTGGCAAAGCTTCAGCAAGCGCACCACGATGCGTTTGATCACGTTACAGATCACCCAGCCGAGTAATATGATCGCGATGGCAAAGAGCAGATTGGGCAGAAAAACGGCGATCTTCGTGACAAACGCATCCCAGAACCCAGTGACCGTGACGATGGGATTCATTGATTCCTCCTCAGCGTTGACTCAGTGGCATCTACCAATAAGGGACTTCCGTTAAGATTGTCAATCAACCCGCGTAAGAAACCCAAAACTAATCTCCACTTGAATCCGCCACTTTCACTCACTATAGTCGATCAACTCGTTGTTCCGAGCGCCGTCACTTTTTCCCATTGAGCTCAAAACCTTGCACATAATCGTCGAGAACCTCGCCAAGGCTTACGGCTTATTATGGGCGCTGAAAGATCTCAATTTGGCTCTAAAGCCGGGCGAGTTCGTCGCCATCCTCGGACCGAACGGCGCGGGAAAGACGACGCTGTTAAGAATTCTCGCCGGTCTGGTATCGCCCACCGCCGGCTCAGTCAAACTCGACGGCGTAACGCTCTCGCACGGCGCAACCGCTCTCCGTACCAAGATCGGTTTTCTAAGTCCGGCGGACCATCTTTACGATAATTTGACGGTTAGCGAAAACCTCTATTTCTTTACCTCGCTGTATCATCAGCAGAAGAACTCACACGCCATCGACCAGGCGCTTCAACAGGTGAATCTCGCCGATCGCGCCGATGAATACGCGGCGAATCTTTCGAGCGGCATGAAGTGCCGCTTGTCGATCGCCAAATGGCAGCTCCTGGAGCCGGAGCTCCTGCTTCTCGACGAGCCCTACGGCGTGCTCGACGGCAGCGGGGTCGACGTGCTGGAAAAGTTTCTCCAGGGTCAATGCGCTACGGGCCGCATCGTCGTCGTGGCGTCACACCACGTCTCCCGCGTGCTGAAGCTTTCCAGCCGCGCCGTCATACTCAATCGCGGCCGGCTGACATTCGATGAAATCAAGCAGCAGCCGTGGCCGAATTTCGATAAAGCATTCCGCGAATTTCTGCCGCAGGGAGAAACATGGCGCTCCTGAGAGAAAGTTACCTCCTGCTGTGGAAAGATTTGCTTCTAGAGCTGCGCCGGCGTGACAGCCTGCTGACGATGTTTTTTTTCGGCACCTTGCTGCTCTTTGTTTTTCATTTCTCTTTCGATCTCGCGCCTGAAAGAGTCGCCGAGATGGCGCCGGCGTTACTCTGGCTGGCATTTCTCTTTACCGGGACTTTGGGCCTTGCTCAACTCTTCCAGCCCGAGCGCGAAAATCACTGCCTCGACGCCCTGCTGCTCTCGCCGCTCGACCGCGGCGCGCTGTTTCTTGCCAAGAGCTGCTTCAATCTGGTTTTGATGATCGTCGTGGAAATCGTCGTCATCCCGCTATTCTGGATACTCTTCAATCTGCGGTCGTGGAATTTGCTACCGCAGTTGTTTCTGGTTACCTTACTGGGGACCATCGGTTTTTGCGTTTTGGGGACGATCACGTCAGCGATCACGCTGCGGGCGCGGGCACGCGAGCTGCTCTTGCCCTTGGTACTTTTTCCGTTGATGATTCCGGTCATCCTCGCCACCATTCGCTGCATGGAAAATGTTTTACGCACCGGCGAGTTCGGCGATGCGATCCCTTGGTTGCGCCTACTTTTGAGTTTTGATGTGATATTTTTGACCGTCGGAGTGTTGATCTTTGATCGGGTAATCGAAAACTGAAGATGGCTCAGGTAGCGATAAAGAAGCGCAAAGGAATCCTCGGCGCACTGGCGTTCGTCGCTGTCGCGATCGGCTTATTTTGGAGTTTGGTCATCGCTCCGCCGGACGCTTATCAGGGCGACGTCCAGCGCATTATGTATTTGCATCTGCCGAGCATTCTCACCGCTTATCTCTCTTACTTTCTGGTTTTTATCGGCAGTGGCATGTATTTGTGGAAGCGCGAGAAACGCGACGATCTTTTGGCGCACTCGGCGGCCGAGATCGGCGTGCTCTTCACCGCGCTAACCATTATCGAGGGATCGATTTGGGGCCGGCCGACGTGGGGCGTCTGGTGGACTTGGGACGCCCGGCTGACGTTAACGGCGATCTTGTTGTTGATCTACGTCGGCTACCTGATGTTGCGCTCGCTGATCGAAGACGAGAATCGCGCGGCTTCAGCGGCGGCCGTGCTCGGCATCATCGGTTTTCTCGATATTCCGCTGATTCATATGTCCGTTTACTGGTGGCGGACCTTGCACCAGCCGCCGTCGATCCTGCGGCCCGACAAAGCGCCGTGGGAAAATGTCCACCCAGCGATGCTGACGGCGCTGGCTATCAGTTTCGTCGGCTTCTTGCTACTTTATTTCTACCTATTGTCGATGCGCTATCGCTTGGGCGAGATGCGCGAAGAGATCAGAGCGCGGCGGCTCGATCGAGGTGCGTGATGGGCGCCTGGGGTTTTGTTTCGTTGGCTTATGGGATTGTTTGGGGTTCGATTTTAGTCTACCTGATTTTGCTCAAACGCCGCTATGCTAGCACGGCGGCGGATCTTGATGCGCTCAGGTCGACGGAGGCGACAAGCAGCGATGCCAAGAAGTAGACGTTTTTTGATCGGTGGCGTGATCATCGTCGCCGCACTTGCCTACATAATTTACGGCGGCATGCAGGAAGCAATGGTCTATTTCGTTACGCCGTCGGAGCTCAGGGCCAAGGAAAGTTCATCCACTGATAAGTTTTTGCGCCTGGGCGGCATGGTGGTGAAAGGCTCGCTGCAAAAGGACTTACAGAATCTCACCTACCGTTTCCAACTCACCGACGGGACGGCGACATTCCCCATCTTCTTCAAAGGCGTGCCGCCGGATCTTTTTTCCGAGGGCAAAGGCGCTGTCGTCGAAGGACGTATCGGCAGCGATGGCGTGTTTCAAGCGACGACGATCATGGCCAAGCATGCTGAAGAGTATAGCCCCCACAAAGACGGCGGGCCGCCCGCGAAGAGCTTCGTCCCAGCCACGGAAGCCAGCGTCAAGTGACCGCCAACCTCGGCCATAGCTGCATCCTGCTGGCCTTCATCATCGCGCTCGTGGGAACTGTCAGCCCGCTCGTCGCCACGCGCACGGGCGAAGAGCGTTATTTGTCGCTTGCGCGCTACGCGCTTCTCGGGCAGTTCGGGCTGGTCACCGTCGCTGCGTTCGCGCTCATCTATGGTTTAATCAGCACCGACTTCTCTATCAAATATGTCGCGTTCAATACCACGCGGGCTACGCCGATCTACTATCGCGTCACTGGTCTGTGGGGCGCGCTTGAAGGCTCGCTGCTACTCTGGGAGTGGCTGCTGATCATTTTCGCCGCAATCACCGCATGGGTTTATCGCGACCGGCATCGCGAGATGATGCCCTGGGTGATCATGATCTTTTCCATCGTGTCGGTGTTCTTCCTCTGCGTCGTCGGATTTCTGTCCAATCCGTTCGAAATCATGTCGCCGGTGCCGGCCGATGGCCGCGGCCTCAATCCGCTGCTCGAAGACGCCAACATGATGACTCACCCGCCGCTGCTCTACACCGGTTTTGTCGGTCTGACCGTGCCCTACGCCTTTGCCATGGCGGCGTTGATCGTCGGTAAACTCGACGAAGCGTGGATCGTCAGCACGCGCCGCTGGACGATCATCGCGTGGTTTTTTCTCACGGCGGGAAATTTAGTCGGCGCCTGGTGGTCGTATCATGTGCTCGGTTGGGGCGGTTATTGGGCGTGGGACCCGGTAGAAAATGCCGCGTTCATGCCCTGGCTGCCGGCCACCGCTTTCTTACATTCGGTCCAGGTGCAAGAGCGCCGCCGCATGCTCAAAGTCTGGAACCTTTCGCTCATCATCGTCGCCTTCAGCCTGACGATTTTCGGGACCTTTCTTACCCGCTCGGGAATACTCTCTTCGATCCACGCTTTTTCCTCCGGTCCGGTAGGCGGATTCTTTCTCGGCTTTCTTACCCTTATTCTGCTCAGCTCGTTCGGCCTGCTCGCCTATCGCGCCGATCTCCTCAGAGAGCAACCCGAGCTCGACGCCATGGTCAGCCGGGAATCGGCTTTTCTGTTGAACAACATCGTGCTCGTGTCAGCTTTGTTCACGATCTTTCTCGGCACGATTTTCCCTCTGCTTTCTGAAGCGGTCGCCGGCGTCCAGGTCAGCGTCGGTGCGCCCTATTTCAATTCCGTCACCGTGCCGCTGTTTCTCTTCCTGGTGTTTCTCATGGCCGTCGGCCCGATCATCGCTTGGCGCCGCGCGTCATGGGACAATTTAAAACGAAACTTTCTCTGGCCGGCGGCTGCCGCGTTGCTGGTCGCGCTCGGCTTGTTCACTTGGAAGGTCCGGGATTTTCTTCCCCTTTTGGGCTTCACACTTCTCGCCTTCGTCGTGCTTACGATTCTCTACGATACGGCTCTCGCGCTGCGCGCGCGCAAGCGCATCGCCGGTGAAGGAATCCTTCGCGGCCTTATCACCCTTACCCGGCGAAACCAGCGCCGCTATGGTGGCCTGGTCGTCCACTTGGGCGTGGTCCTGATCATCATGGGCATCGCCGGCTCCATGACCTACAGTATCGAAAAAGAAGCCACGCTGGCCGTCAAACAAAATTTGCAGGTCGGTAACTATCAGATCCAGTTCCAAGGCTTAAGGGGCTCCCAGCAGCCAACCCACTTTCGCGTCGAGGGTGCTTTCCGCGTGTTTCACAGCGGCAACGATGAAGGAATCCTGAGCCCAGCGCTGAAGTTTTTTCCGACGCAGCAGTCGCCCGTCGGTCGCGCCGTACACCAGAGCAGCTTGAGCGAAGATATTTATCTGATTCTCTCCGGCTTCAGCGAGCTCGATCGTAATCAAGCAACGCTCAAAGTTCTCGTCCGCCCCCTAGTTATCTGGATGTGGATCGGCGGCTGTGTCATCACCCTGGGAACGCTAATCTGCATCGCGCCGATGAGAAAGTCAGAATTGCCAGAGACATGATCGCGAGATCAAAAGCCGGACTCAGTGCGAACTGTCTGATTCGCGAAATCAAACAGATAGATCTTACAGAGTCGCAATTGGAAATGTGTAATTTGAAATTTGAGATTTGCCATTCCAAGCGCAGCGAGGACTAGGATGCCCTGGCGACGCTTGGCGATTACACTTTTGATCATCGCGCCGATTCTTGCCTTGTTGGCCTTCGGCTTCACCCGTGATGCGCGCTACATCACCTCCCCGCTCATCGCGAAGTCCGCGACACCGTTCACCATCACCCTTTTTGACGGCGGCAAGCTGACGCTCAACGACTTGCGCGGCAAAGCGGTTTTTCTCAACTTCTGGGCTTCCTGGTGTCCGCCTTGCCGCGCCGAAGCGAAAGACCTTGAAGCGGCCTGGCAAAGAGTCAAAGACAAGAACATGGTCTTTCTCGGCGTCGCATTGCAAGACACCGATCAGAATTCCCTCGAGTTCCTAAAGGAATTCAACGTCACCTACCCCAACGGTAAAGACGAGTCCGGCAAGATCGCCGTCGACTACGGTACCTGGGGCATACCCGAAAGCTTTTTCATCGATCCTCAAGGTCGGATCACCTATAAGCATGTCGGCGGCATCCGCGCGGCTCTGGTCGTCGCCAAATTAGACGAAGCGGCCAAAGGCATTGTCAGTGCCCAGGAAGGCCAAGGCGACTACCAACCGATACGATGAATACTGAAGTTACATGTTCCTCATGATAACCGCTGCACGTATTGCTAAGGTTCTCCTCTACGTTATTCCGGCGAAGCCCGGAATCCAGACTCTCTTCAAATTCCTGGATTCCTGCTCGCATTCACAAGTGCGTCTCTTGGCCCTGTTTCTTTCACCCTCGCCCCCGGCCAGGGGGAGAGGGAAGGGTGAGGGGGATGCATCACGCAAACTTTCTATTATTTGCACAATCATCTTTGTCTTTCTCTTCATCACTTATCCGGTCCTTGGCACCTCCGCTCCGGATCTGGAAGACCGCACGCGTGAAATCGCCAGCGAACTTCGCTGCGTGGTTTGCCAGAATCTCTCCGTCGCCGACTCGCCCTCCGAAATGGCCCAGCAGATGCGCGGCATCGTGCGCGAACAGCTTCAAGCCGGCAAATCACCGGAAGAGATCAAAGGGTTCTTCGTCTCGAAATATGGCGATTGGGTTCTCCTCAAGCCGAAGACAACTGGGTTCAGCGCGCTCTTGTGGATCTTGCCCTACGTTGTTCTTGTCGTCGGCGTGATCGCCGCGCTCTGGTTCATCAGGCGCTGGACCGCCAACAAGAAACTAAGCGAAAGGACCAATCCGTCGGAGGTCGTCCAGCCACTTCCCAGCGAATGGATTCAGCAAGCCTTCGAGCAGCCGAATCTTGAAGACTCAAGCGCCAAAGCTCAACTATTGCGCGAACGGGGCAGACTAAAAAATGAATTGGTCGAACTCGATTTCGACTTTCAATCCGGAAAGCTCTCCGAGTCCGATTACTCTCAACTCAAACAAGAAATCGAAACCAAAGGCGCCGCCGTCATTAAGCAGCTCAGCGCGCTGCCTCCAGAGCCAATCGTCAAAAAACCCAAAGAAAAACCCGGTCGCGATCAAAGAAGCGCGCAAGGCGCAACGCGTTTTCGTCGCTGGCAGCTCGTCGGCGGCGGTATTTTCTTAATGCTCTTCGGCTTATTACTCGGCGTCATGTTGACGAAATCGGTGCGCACGCGCAGCGGCGAAAACGACACGATGACCGGCGACTTTCTCACCGGCACCACGCCGGCGAATGCCGAGGCGAGAGCAGCGCTGAGCGAAGGTAAAACCGCCTTCGCCCATCAGGAATTTCCCAAGGCCATCGAAGCATTCAAGAAAGTTCTCGCCGCCGATCCAAACAACCCCGAAGCACACAGTTACATGGGATTCATTCTCGTCGAGGCAGGTCACGCCGACGGCGCGTTGCTGGCGTTCGACAAGGCGCTGTCGCAAGCGCCGAATTTCCCCATGGCACTCTGGGGCAAAGGTTTGGTTTTGTATCGCGAGAAAAAAGACTTTGCCGGCGCCCGGGAAGCGTTGGAGAAACTTTTGAATCTCGTTCCGCCCGGCGAAGAAAGAAATGAAATCGGCAAGCTGCTCGCCGAAATTCCGGCAGGCGGCGATCAAAGGAGCCAACCCGCGTCCTCTGCACCGGCCGCCCCATCATCACTCTCCCCTCAAATCACCGGCAAGATCACCGTCGATCCAAAACTCAAAGCCAGTCTCGATCCGAATGCGGCACTGTTCATCATCGCCCGCCCCGCCGGCGGCGCGGCCGGCCCACCCCTCGCCGTTAAAAAAATCGACCGCCCCACCTTCCCGCTCGATTACACACTGGGTCAAGAGAACGTCATGATGCAAGGCACGCCATTCACCGGCAAGATCAACATCACCGTCCGCCTAGACAAAGACGGCAACCCGACGACTCGCGGCGCTGGCGATATGACCGGAGAGTACAAGAAGAATCCGGCAGAGGTCGGGTCGAAGAACGTCGATATTTTGATTGATCTGGTAACGCAGTGAGTAAAAACCTTCACCTCTCCTTACGCCAAATCATCGAACCTAACAGGCATTCAGCTCTCTTACGCTTGGCAGCTATGTTCGTAATACATCATGTTTGACAAGCGGTTGAATAACCGAGTAATTTCACGCCGTCGTGATTTTTAATTATCCTAATACACGGATCAGTATGCTCACTAGTTGAATTGTTCGGGGCGGCAATGGAAAACGACTCTGATCGCTCGAGGGCACTACGGCGAAAGCTTTGAGCAGCAGTTGAACTAACTTAGTATCGCTTGCTACGCTGCCTTCTTTTTCTTCAAATTGAATTCGACCTTGTAACCGGCCAACTCGGCAAGCCGAAAAAGCTGCACGAGTTGTTTAGACATTCTGTCCTCCTGTAACAAACGCACTACTTGAGATGGCGACGTATTCAGGGCATCCGCAATCACGCGGACAGATAGTTGAGACGCACCAAGTTTGTCTTTTAGCGCCTTCTTCAGTTGGTTAATCGGCGACCAGTCATAGGTTGGATTACAATGATAAAGAACCAAATCCGCCGGGAAATCTCCCTTGGTGCCGTCCTCGAGGACAAATGATACCGCCTGATTCCCCAGCTCTCGATCGATCCCAATCGAATCAAAGCGATTTTTACTGTGGATTTTATTAGTTCCAAAGACAGAGAAAGGCAGATTGTATTTTTTTGTCTTTGCTCCTTCTCCAAGCGTGATCTCCAGCACGCGCTTTCGGTAATTGGGAACGATCCTTTTGAATACGGGATTTCTCATATAATGCCTTCTCGTCGCAGGGCCTCAAGTGCTTTTCTCGCTTTCGGCGTCATTTTACCTTCCATCACGCTCCAGTTCTCGATATTGAATTTTAGAAGCCGCTTACCATCTTCGAATACATGAACGTGCCGCGGCTCGTGATCGGTCGAAAAAAGAACAACAATGACCCCATGACGTTTCCACCGACCCGTATATATCTGTATCCCATTTCGAGTACACTTGTCAACGTGATTGAATGATTCCCGCTGACTTCGCCGACATCGAAAATTGGGTTTTGGTCAGATGTGGCACGCAGGTCCAAAACAGCTAAGGTCGTAAGTAGCGGAGCCCCACCCATTAAATCTTGAAGCGGAGAAATCGTGCCGGGACCAGTCACGACAATCACGGCTGTGAGTATTCTTTGTAGATCGAGTCGGTCTTGGCCGCCATGATGAAATCGTTCTTATGTAGATTCTTGATCTTGTGTGTCCACCAAGTGACGGCGACCTTGCCCCACTCAGTTGTCAGGCGCGGATGGTGGCCTTCTTCTTCCGCAGCGGCGCCGACCGCGTCGGTGAATGAAATCGCGCCGAGTTGTGAGGAGTCGGTCCAAACCCGTCCCCTACTTTGTGACCTTTGTATTAGTATAGTTGAAAGTTTGCGCTGCTTGCGCAAATTTTTCTGTAACGCCCGAATGCGAGCGAGCCGAGAAAGATTTCTCCCGGAGTCTACCCTGAGCTAGCCGAAGGGGTCGAAATGACAACGCGCAACTTTTGCGCGAGTTAATGCCCTTGCCTCGATTGTCTATTTTGCGTGCTTTGCGGCAAATTTCTTCGTCCCTGTGGTTGCGGCTTTACCGCGCTAGGCTCCTTGAGGTTTATGATCTCCTGGTCCAGCCTTTGGCTCGTGCTCTGTTGGTATCTTTAATCCGCGGAAACGCTACGGGGTTTGTTCTCGAACCCTTCAGCATCTGGACGTTGACAAGTGAATAGCGCGTTTGTAGAAATCGATATCGTCAGAAACTTCACGTGAAGGACAGGAGCCAACGCCGATGTCGACTTTTTCAATTTTACTCTTGTTCGTCTCGCTCGCATCTGCCGCCAACGCCGAGCCCTACCCGTGGGACTTGGTGAAAGACGGTAAGTTCAACAAAGCCTACAAAGCGGCATTGGGACCGAAAGCTAAGGATCCTTGGCTAACAAAGTTAGACGGGCCGAGTGAAGAAGGCAAAAAAGTTAAGGTCGGCGGCAAAGAGTATCTCTTCGTTCACTCCTGTAAGCAGCATGCGTGCGACACACACAACTTGGTTTTGTTCTATTCAGCCGAAAGCGGCGACGTGTTCGGAAAAATCAGCGAGAACAAGAACGCGACCTACATTGGCAAACCGCCGGCGGATGTCCGAGCCGAACTCGATACCCTCTACATCAAAGAATTCCACCGCTGACTGGTTCTCGTGCAACACGGCCGCCACGGCGTCTTAGTGTCGCGCGTTTTTATCTCGAGCGGCCTCTTCCAGCGCATCGCCGAGCATCACGCCCGTCATGTACAGCTTGTACTCCGCGCTACCCAAAAGATCATCCACTGGCCGGAGGAGATCGCGCAGATAATTTGTTTCTTCCGCCACAATTCGTTGAGCGTCGCTCAGCTTGGTTCCTGTTATTTTTGTTTCAAGCTCCGTCAACCGCTCGGCTTTTGGCCCCACGCAACCCACGGCCAATCGAACCTCTTCGAGCGCACCGTTATTCATGCGCGTGCTAACCGCAACGCCGAGCGTCGGGCGTTGATAGCGATGGAGACGCACATAAGCGCTCTTCATCCCGGGGGGCAGCGCCGGGATCTCGACGTACAGCAATAATTCGCCCGGTTCGAGAGCGGTCGCATACATATCAATGAAAAAGTCATTCAGCGCGATGCACCGCTCCCCTTTCTCGTTTTCCACGGTCACCGAAGCGTTATGGATGAGAAGTACCGTGCCGGGATCGGAATGGGGATCGTTGAAAGCCAGATTGCCGCCGAGCGTTCCCTGATTTCTTACACGAACGTTCGCGACTTGCGATTCGGCGTACGCCAAAGACGGTGCATGGTCGCGCACCAGCGCACTGTTCTCGAGCGCACGATGCGTGACGCAAGCGCCGACGCGCAGCACTCCATTCTCCGCGGTGACGCGATGGAGCATTTCGATCTTTTTCACGTCAACCAAGACTTCCGCGTTCAACAAGCCGTTGCGCAGCAGCAACAGCAACTCAGCACCGCCGGCATAGATTTTAGCTTTCTCGCCGTAGTCTGAGAGGGATCCGGAGGCCTCCTGAACGGTAGTTGGCTGGACAAGCTGAAGTGAGCCGATCATACGCATCTCGCAATTCGTCTTCGCGGTAATGGCAACCCTCTGTGATTGCCCCGCGTCGGGCAGGCACGGGGGCCTTCTCCTACAACTGTCAGGCGATCGTCCATTTTGATTGTCAAATCTTTCCCAGCGCGCGGAGAATTTTTTCCGGCGTGATCGGTAATGACCTGACTCGGACGCCGAGCGCATCATAGACCGCGTTACCGATAGCCGGCCCGACAGTCACGATCGAGGTTTGCGCCATGCCTTTCGAACCGAAGGGACCCGGGCCGTCGCCTTTCTCCAGCATCGAGGAGTAAAACTCCGCCGGAATGTCTGTCATCACCGGCAAGCGATACTGAAACGGGTCACCGTTTTGAAACTGTCCGTCTTGATAGATCGTTTCTTCGAACAGCGCGTGACCAAAACCCATCACCGCGCCACCATCCACTTGGGACTTAGCCGAAGGATAATGAATCGCTTTGCCGGCATCGGCGATGACCGCGTAGCCGAGTACGCGTAACTCGCCCGTGTCCCGGTTCACTTCCAGATCGACTGCGGCGCCGCTCGGCGCCCAGTGATCCATACCGGCAAAAGCTGAGTCCTTTACCATTGGCGGCACGCTGTGATAGCCGACGGCCTTTAAAACCACGCTGCCGCCGGCGAGCCGGATAATCTCGCTGATGGAAAAACTTGTTTCGCCCCAACAGAGCCGTCCCTGAATCAATTGCCATTCTTCAGGCTTGCCGCCCTCCGCTTGCGCCGCCAGAGAAAAGAGTTCCTGCTTTAGCTTGTTGCAGGCATTATGTACCGCGTTGCCCATCTGCATCGTCGTGCGCTGCGCGCTGACACCGGCAAACGGCAAACTCACCGCCGTGTCAGGCGCGCGCACGCGAATTTGATCTTGCGAAATGTCCAGGGTTTGCGCCGCCACGACGCTAAAAAGATTGTGGGTTCCCTGACCGATCTCCGGCGCATTGTGTTGAATCGTCACGCTTCCCGCCGCATCCATAGTGACCAGGGCATATGCCCGCCCGCCGCCTTGCGAGCCGTGTCTCAGGCTGAGCGCCATGCCGCGTCCGTGCGCCCAGGGCGAGCCACTGTTTGCATTCGCGGCTGGCGTCAAATTCGATCTGCCATCCCAGCCGATGCCGGCAATCGCCTCTGCCATCAGGTCGAGATAATCGGTATCCATGCGCGGCGTGCCCTTACAGACAAAGTCGCCGCGCAAAAGGACATTCTTTTTGCGAAACTCGTACGGATCGATGCCCATTTGACGCGCGACACTGTCCATGGCGCACTCGATGCCCCAGGTCGTTTGTATCTTGCCCGTCGCCCGAGTATGGCCGGCGGGAACTTTGTTGGTGTAAACGCAGCGGCCCTTGATGCGCAGGTGCGGAATGCGGTAGCAGCCCCACGCGGAAATCACCGAATTGTGCGCGGCAGTGGCGCCGCCGGTCGTATAGGCGCCGGTATCGACAATGAGATCGACATCCAGAGCAGTGATTGCTCCATCTGCTCTCACGCCGACCTTGGCTTTGAAGACTTCGGCGTGGCGCGAGTTCTGCCGAAAGCTGTATTCCGCCGAAGGCACCAACCGCACGGGCCGGCCGATTCTTCGTGACACTAAGAGCGCCGCGTAGTGCGCAGTGGTCGGTATCTTGGAACCGAAACCCCCACCGACGTAAGGCACACGTAGGCGCACTTTCTCCG
>DASYUV010000241.1:0-48209 GCA_036000865.1 Binatia bacterium
GGGTTCGGGCCGGATTTCTTCTTGGGTCTCGGCCTTGTAAAGCTCCTGGTTGTGGAGCTTTCTTTTCTCTGGATCGGAAAGGGCCTGGTAGGCTTCCAGGATTTCCTGAAATGTCCGTGTGCCTTGGGGCCCTATTCTATCCGGGTGGGACTTCTTGGCGAGCTCGCGAAAAGCATCTTGAATTCCGCGCGGGCTCTCTGCACGGGATACTCTCAGAACGATGTAGTAGTTTTTGGCCATACTACCAACGTTCCTCAGGAGTTGACTGAGAATTTTGAAGAGCGAAAAAAACCACGTGCCAGCCCACGTCGAGGATTCGAAGCTGCGAGGAGAGAGACTGGGCTAGCCCCGGATCGCTATTTCGGTGGGAAGAGTATCCGATAAGATAACGTTATGTCAACTTGGGGTGAGCCTCAAGGCAGGGATGGACATATTTCGGTGCCGGTGCCTATTTCGGTGCCTGACTTGCGTAAGTTGCCTAATTTCAAATCGCCTAGAGAAAAAGCCCGGCCGTCAGTGAGATGTAGGGTCTTGCAATCCGATTCTGCTGAAAAACCCCCTATTCATGAAAATTCGGGATGAAGAAAATGATTAACCAAGTTCCGATCGTGCGATATAGAGCATCTGTGTGCGAAATATTTTTTTTCTGATTTTCGGAAAAAGACTTTTCAGCAGAATCGCAATCCGACATCCTACTCCTGTCGCTCCAGCTTTCTGAGCCGTCGACTCACCGTCGCATAGTGCACTCCCAGATGCGCGGCGATTTCGTGCAGCCGATACCATGCTCTCGGTACGCCTGAGTCGGCGTCGTCGACAAAGGTCACCCGTCTTACCCGACCCCGGGTTCATAACGTGATAGACGGCTCCGGGATACTGAATTCTGAGAGGTCGCGACATGGACTACCTCAGAAGGTTACAACTAACCAACTCTAGACTTGATCCCTTTATCTTTCTTGACCCCTTTATCTTTCTTTGGTTGAGAGATTTCACCCAGTGAAGTTGAACCAACTGCCATCAAAAGACTTCGCCTAGTAAAGGATAAATCCTATCTCTACCTGTCCCTTACGGAAGTCGTAGTCTTTACGAGATATTCTTTGGTCTCGATAATCCCCCTCCAGCTGGTTCATCTGGTAATGGGAGTTAGAGTTGTAGCCTGACACGGGTGTACGGTTCCCGGACGCCGCTCCTCCAACGAATTGGCAACCCCATTGACCGAGAGCGATCATGAGCGCGAAGAGCACCATTAATTTTCCCATGTCAACCTCCTTTGGTTGGACAGATTAGGAGGGTTAAGTCAGGCTTACTAAAAAAATTTCGAGTAACCTCGGAAGTGAAACCCCACGCCTAGAATTGCTCAAACTCTACACTGACTGGAGAGGGATTACTGTCTAATATGGGACCGTCTTGAAAGGAATTATCGCGGTCATGAATCCTAGCTAAAAGGGCGGGTTTACTGAAGCGGGTTCCCACCGGCTCGCAAACAATCAGTAAAATAACACTCCAGGATCGATTGTCCTCCACTGAATCGTTAGGACAGCTACCGCGAGCAAATCACGCGAAACAAAGCACCCTGTTGTAATTGTGAAGGAGTCAAATCTGTGGGTTAACAGATTTCACTCGGTTGCATTTCTACTAACTGGCAACAAAAGACCCCTTTGGCTGACCCAGGCGAAATTAAGCGCGCTGATTATTAGAAAATAACCGCCGCGAAGCCGACTACGCTTATTCATTCGCCGCGCACGACCTCGGGAGGATCATATTGGAAACATACTTGAAACATGAGGCGGGACAAACCTTGCATCGTAGGTGAAAGACTCCAGCGGATTAGTCGCCTGCTTTAATTCGTTCAAGACATTGGAGGCAGGAGAAGCAACAAGTCAAAACGAATGCCTGACACCGCATCATTGCCCTGACACCGTTTCATTGCCCTGAGTGATTCTGAAAGCCAAACCATCAGTAAGTGTGAGCCAACCGTTATTATCGCCCGCGAGGTTAAAACCCCCGTCCGCAAAGATAGCTGTCCTGATTCAACCGTGCCGCACAAGTTAGCTAGGGTCACCCAGGAGCCAGGGTCTTCCAGAGTCCAATCGCATCATCTCTAGGAGCTCACCTCATTAAGTCAATGCGAAAGCCTGACACCCATGCACTATGACACCCATGCACGCTCCAGTTCCACTCAGAGGCCACTTACCAGAGACAGTGACTGTTGAACACTTTCGTCGTTTTGGTTGTCCGGCATTTCGTCATACGTGCGACCATCTAACTTACGGCCGGTTTTCTTTTTGTTGACGCCGCCCCACTGCTTGAAGAAAAACGCGACGCCAGCCTGCCGGCATTGGCGGCGTATGTCGACGACCCAATTGCGTTGGATCGGCCGCGCTCCCGGACCAGACTCACCGCCAACGATTACCCAATCGATGCCGGATAGATTGAGATCAGCGATCGGTCCCAACAGAGGCTCAATAGAGAGAAATTTGGTTCGCGCATGAGTATGGCGAAGATCGTCGATTCGCCATGTATAAGCTTTGTTTTCGATACTGACACCCATCCAGACGTTGGCTGGCCAGTCGATGACAGGGTCAAGCTCACGAAGAATGTCGGAGCGCTTGGTAAGAACTTGAAACTGGTGCCAATGGGCGCGACGCATCACATCAAACACGCGCAGTATATAGGCAGGCGGCACTTCTTTTTGGAACAGATCGCTCATGGAGTTGACGAAAATGCGCTGCGGCTTTCGCCATTGGAGCGGCAGTTCTAGCATGTGCGGTTGAAGCGTCAGCTTGAAACCGTTGCGATAATTGCGCTGCCCCATCGCCTGCAGACGTTCCGCAATCCGCTCAGCGTAACAGTGCTTACAGCCGGGACTGACTTTGGTGCAACCAGTGACTGGATTCCAGGTAGATTCGGTCCATTCAATCGCGGAATTCGCGCCCATCTTTCACCCTCCCTTCGCGAACGTGATAAGAACATCGTTGGCGAACGTGCCCTTGCGTCTTTTTGCGCCTCCGGGCTTGATGGCACTAACCTTACCTTCATTTTCTAGCTGTGTCAGCACGGCCTTATAGTTGCTGTCAATGTAGGGGCGACCGACGGAGTGTTTTTGGTAGAGTTCATCGAAACGAATTGTTCTCCCTGCGTAATCGCGAAGGAGCACGGCTTGAAGGTCTACCAACGGGCGCCTGAGTTCGAAAAGTGTGGGGTACCGTTCGTCAGCTGGATTGTACTCAAAGCTGGCCACACCCTGCTCGGTTTTTGAGCTTTCCTTCGCCATAATTTTTTTCATGATGTCGTAACCACGAAAGTTTTTCGTGACGAAGATCAAGTGATGACTCGTTCGCCGGTTATCGCGACAAAAGCGAAATGGCAGAACGAAGCGCTTATCATCCGGGTTGAGTACCCTCGACAATCGTTCGACGATTGACAACTCCCGCTCGGTTGGATCGAGTCCTTCCAGTTGCTCTCGCAACTGATCGGCCTGTTCGCCGAATAAAGCGTCCATGTGTTGTCGCACCGCTGCATTCCCGAGCCCCGGATTGATCCGATTATAGTTGAAGAAAAAAACACACTCACATGCCCAATCCTTTACCACGGCATTGACCAATTTAAGCGACAAGCCTTTGTAGCCCCAAGGGTCGACAAAGAATAGTGTCGGGACGAGACGCATTTCCTCGAAACGTTTAACAATCTCAGTGCCGATTTCCTGGTTCATGACTCGCGGTGCATGTTTCAACTTATCAATACCGGGAAGGGTCTTGATTGCGTTCTCCAATGATTGAGTCGCGTCCGAGTCAAGGTCGTTGAAGAGAGTTACGAGGCGCTGAGCGATTACTGAATCTCGGATCGCCCTCTCCAACACCATAAGAGGTGTCGACATCGTTCCATCTTTGTACCGACCTGGTCCAGCAAAAAGGTCAATGTACGCTATCCGATTCGAGCGCTGAACCTGTGTGATTACTTTCGCCCAGACGAAGAAATATTCCGATACGATTTTTGCCTTTATTTGTGATTGGTCTGTGGATTCGTCGAAGAATGCTTCGGCCATCATGAGCCCTTTTGGATTGGGGACACATTCCGCGTGTCCGTTCCGCGCCGTTCGGCGTGTCAGACTTGCCTAAGTCGATTAACTGAGATTGTTCTTTTGCAGCGCGCGGCTGACGTTGGACGGATGACAAGCAAGAAAGCCTGCGACCTCAGAGGCAAGGTATCCCTCTTCAAAGACCACCTCCCGGATAAATCGATACCGAGGCTTCCACGATCCTCGCCATTCTCCCCTTGCGCCGTAAGGCCTCAGACTCGATTCCGGCCTCCCTTTCATTTCCCCAGCTGAGAAAAATAACCAAAGATTTCTTTGATCTCGGTAAACGGATCCGGCTCGTAATTCTTTGCTTCACGAATGTAAACTGTTTTAAGCTTGGAAACGTCAATCTTGACCGTCGCAGCAAACTGTTTGAGCAGTATTTTGCCGGGAATCCATTTTTTCCACTCATCTCCTTCGGATGATAGAGCCTGCGTAATCTCCGTGAATTCCTTTTCCAACATCTCCTTTAGCTTTTTGTTATTGATTAAGGTGAGCCAACGCTCCTGCTCCAAATGGGCGCGCTCCTCGAAGGCGGATTGCAACGCCGGCAGGTCGAGGTTATGACAATTTTTCGGTAGCAGGTCGACATTACCAGCTTGAGTCCGTACAGTGTCTGAGACACGTATTGCGACCGCATGAGAAATGCGAGACTGAGCGAATCCCTTCAGAATTTCCTTTATCTGACGCGGATCACGCAAGGGGGAATTTTCTGATTCCCCGGCGACTCCGAGTACCCTTGCCAAGAGTCCTTCATCAAGAAAGTAGTTTTCAAGATGATAACGTGAAAGTCTTCGAAGCCGCGGATGATCTTTCAGGCCCGACCGTCCCACCGTAGCATCGCCGTCACAGAGCATAAAAAACTCAATACCCCATATAGTTTTGTCTAATACGCTCTCGACAGCAGCCAAAAACGATGTAATTGTGTCTCGTCCGCCCGTTGGCACTAGCACAAGGTCATTCGCGGAACTCCCGAGTATCGACCCGTACGTTTGCTTGTCGAGACTTGAATCAATACCCTCGATCAGCACGATTCGTCTTCCGAGTGAGATTACGCCCACAGATTGCCCCAAAAGGTGAAGCACGCGTGCTGATTCGTGCTCCTCGCTAACCTTTATCGCTTGATTATCGCTGCTCCCCTTTGGGGGTCCGATAAATACTACCGAGTGATCTAAAGACGCGCTAATGATATCGGCTGAATGAGTACAGAATATGAATTGGTTTCTTTCGCCGGCATCACGAAGCGTTCTCAATAATCGATAGCTAAGCTCTGGGTGGAGATGTAATTCAGGCTCATCGAAAACAATAATCGAATCTTGAGGGTCACGTAGCAGAAAATCAAAAACGATAGTTACAACCTCTCTTTCGCCAGAGCTCAAACTATCCAAAGGAAGAGTGGCGCCATCGGTCGTGTACGATAATTGCTGACGCTGTTCGTCAAGTTCACAAAGGACTTTTCCTGGAAGAAGTTTTGCGAATGAATCCTTGAACTTTTCCAACGGATCAGCAAACTCAAGACGCATTTCCCGAGAGCCTTCCCGCTGAAGTTTCAGGGCGGTCGATGCTATCTCCTCCTTTTGACTTCGTACTTTTCGATACAGTGCATGGACTACATCCTGAAAACGTTGACGGGCGGAGTTAAATGTCATTTCCCAACCAACATCCTCAAGAAAAGGATCGGCAAAATTCCAACTAAAAGAATAAGGTTGGATATTTTCGAAAACACGAGAGGAGTCGAAATTGATAACACCGCTTCGAAGTTGGCCACGCTTTTGGGATCGCTGAACAAACTGCTGTAGTATGCCCGCTTCTTGAGGAGTGGCTGTATTAAGTCGAGCTAAGTTTTTCCAAGTATTTTTTTCTGACTCGCTTGTTGCTTCTACGATAATTTGAATGCTTGGATTCGCGCTCGGACCACGAAATTTATTTAGCAAAAAATTTAGAATATTCGTTTTCCCCACCCCGTTCGGACCAGCAATGACCACTACATCTGTAAGGTCCGAAACAGAGAAGTTTTTGATCGGCGGACGGTCTGAAACTGTAATATTGACGAGTCTCACAAGATCACCTGGCTTTTATAGGGACAATTGGTTAGCAGCGTGTTGACTCGATTCGCCAGATGATTTCGCATGGGGCAGTCGCCTGGTGTCCTATTTCTTGGAGCAGTCGATGAAAATCTTCCCATTGCATCAACTAACTTTTGTATCAACGTTGAGCGCTTCGTGCAGAACGGCTTCAAGGAGACGGCGGCTTTCGGTTTGGGTGGTGGTGAGCTGCGCTTCCATCCGGTCGCACAGGGCCATCAGTTCGTCGACTTTGGCTACGATGCGGTGTTGTTCGGCGAGGGGCGGGAGGGGAATGAGTACCGCGTTGAGAATTCCCAAATTAATGTTCTTCTGTGCCGTAGCTGGTGCAAATTCCAGGAGGTCTGCCTTCGCGGTCCGTATGAAATATTCAAAATATCTAGCACTAGGAAATAAAGGAACAGGAATAAAACCCACTACGCTATCTGGAAAACAGGCGTCAAAACTCAAAATTCCACTGTCAGCGATGTTTGCGGCGATGGTAATGCACAACGTTCCGTTTGGCCACTTTGCGCTTTGAGCGAGTCCAATGTCGTTGTACTTGCTCGTGTACGTTTCAATGACACCATTGGAGCGAGCGACGTCCCCGGTTTGCACGAACAAATGAGTTCCGCCCTCAAACAGAGAAGCGTCATTACGAGGGCGGTGTTTTGACCTTCCTCGGCCGAAAATGCCCAATTCTGGGAAGCGCGCCCATGTCCAGCCTTGTGGCAAATCAAAAGGTGCTTCATTCTCATCTATCGGCGGGAGCTTTGGGTCTTTGGTCGCTTTACCTTCCCTGATCATCTGGACCTTCTCTGCGTGAATTCGTTTCAACAACTCCGAGGCGGGTTCATCAACAGGATCTTGAGGGACGAGTTTGCCGCGGACGGCGAGATTGAGGATGGTCTGGCGGAGTTGTTGGATGTGTTCGACGCGTGTGGTGAGGCGCGGAAGTTGGTGGAAGTGGAAACGGGCGTGCTCGCGAAACTCGTCGGCATTCGCGCCGTTGTTCAGCCGATGCAGGGACGCCGTCACCAGCTTATCTCGCCGGCTCTCCCGCTCGACTTGCGCCGCCTTAAACCGATCACACAGCGCCATTAATTCATCGACCTTGGCGACAATGCGGTGTTGCTCGGCGATGGGCGCAAGAGGAACAATCTGATTACTCGCCATTTCGGATGTGAGTTCCACCTGGTTAGTCGAACCTGCCGCGCGATCCTCGATGGAGCCGTAGACGTGATCTGAACTAAGCCACGAACGCACATACTCCGCGTCGACTTCGAGACATCTCACCACAGTGACATGGCTATCGCAGACAAGTTTCCCGGCTGGCTTCCTAACTCTGATGATTCGCCCGATTGTTCCGGTTCCCGTCGAGTTCCAAAGCAAGTCGCGATCTTGCAAGAAGCGAACGTCGTCATATTCATCGATAGACTCGCGGGTGATTAGCTTTGCAGACGCAAGGTCAAGCCCATGCCACTGAACGCATTTCTGCGAAACAACCGGCAGCCCATCGTTTGTCGCATACTTAGGTGACTTTCCGCGTTGGATGTACGACGTGATATTCCTCAGTCGAACCAATCGCCAAGTTGCTGGCAATTTGAAGGGGACTTCGTTTTCGTCTATGGGAGCCAGCGCCTTGTCTTGAATACTTTGCCCTTCCTTCACCAAGCGGGCCTTCTCCGCCTGTATTCGCTTCAGTAATTCGGAGACTGGTTCATCGTTTGGGTTTTGTTCAACGAGTTTTCCCCGTACAGCGAGGTCAATAATAAAGCGGCGCAAGCGTGGGATGGCGTCGGGCGCGTCGCTGATGCGATCGAAGTGATCCAAAACGTGTGATGCGTTCATCGCAGGAGCGCTTCGTCGAGAATAGCCTTGAGCTGGTCACGCAATTTGGCGGTTTGTTTTTCGGACTCGTCCAGCTTGGCCAGCAGTTCCTCGGGGTCACCGTGGTCGTCGGCAATGATGTGCGGGTTTTTGAAATCGAGATTGTAGTTGCGCGTTTTCACTTCATCGATGGTAACTTTCCACGCAACTTCGTTCTCCTCCCGCTTATCCCACCAATCGATACACGGCTTAAGATATTCGAAGCGAATCGGCTTGGTCATCGAGTAGGCTTTCTGTCTCTCGACGACGCGGTGCTCGTAAAACCAGATTTCTTTAGTCGGCTCGCCTTTGACGAAAAAGAGCAGGTTCGTACCGATGGACGCGTAAGGCTTGAAGACGCTGTTAGGCAGACGGACGATGGTGTGGAGATTACACTCTTCGAGCAAGTGTTCCTTGAGCCGCGTCTTGATGCCCTCGCCAAAGAGACTGCCGTCGGGAAGAACCACCGCTGCGCGGCCGCCGGTTCTGAGCAGGCGGACGATGAGAGCAAGAAACAGATCGGCAGTTTCGCGCGTCTGGAAATGTTTAGGGAAGTTGGTCTCGATACCGTCTTCTTCACGTCCGCCGAAGGGCGGGTTCGTCAGAACAATGTCGACTCGATCGGACTGCGTGTAGCTGATGTAAGGCCGCGCCAGCGTGTTGTCATGATGGACGAAAGAAGGGTCGTCGATATTGTGAAGCAGCATGTTGGTGACGCAGAGCATGTGCGGCAACTGCTTTTTCTCCGTGGCACGCAGCGCCTGCTGCATCTTCTGCTCATCAGCAGGGGTCTTCACATAGCGCTCGCGCATATGACGGATGGAGCACGTGAGGAATCCACCGGTGCCGCAGGCGGGATCGAACAAAATCTCGCCAGGGTGAGGATCGAGTCGATCCGCCATGAATGCCGTGATAGCGCGTGGCGTGTAGTATTCGCCCGCGTTGCCCGCGCTCTGCAGGTCGTTCAAGATCTGCTCGTAGATATCGCCGAAGTGCTGGCGCTCGGCGAGATTGTTGAAGTCGACGGCAGTTATCTTGTTAATCACTTGTCGCATGAGCTGGCCGGACTTCATGTAGTTATACGCGTCCTGGAACACCTCACGCACCACGCGGCGCCGGCCTTCTTTGCCTATAACCGATAATTCTTTCAGCGCCGGAAACATTTCGCCGTTGATGAACGCCATAAGAGCGTCGCCGGTCAGCCCCTCGGGATCGGCCGCCCAATTGCGCCACTGAAGCTTTTCCGGAATGGGCGAGCGGTAGTCATCCTGCATCAGCTCCAGTTCGTGATCTTGATCATCGATAATCTTGAGAAAAAACATCCAGCAGAGTTGGGAGATGCGCTGGGCGTCGCCATCGACGCCCACATCCTGGCGCATGATGTCTTGAATGGATTTGACGGTGTTTCGTACAGACATGGAGTATCAAGCTGCCTTTTCGTAGAGTGCGGATTGGAGTTCGTGGACGGCTTTCTCAAATCCTTTGCGTCCGCCGAATTGCTTCAACAGTTCGACCGGCGTGCCCATGACATCGAACGGTGCTACGCGGAGAATACGCGGATCATCCAGTGCCGTGACCCCGTCGTCCTGGTACTTTTGCAGCAGCGCTTCGAGCACGGCACGGGCCTTTGACCCGTATTTGGTAAACACATCGCGCTTGCGCACGTTCTCGACGCGGTCACGCCGCGTAAGCGGAGGCTGGTCGAAGGCAACATGGCAGATCAGATCGAATGGATCAAGATTTTTCCCTACTTCCTCAGCGAGCGGTTCGAACAGCAGCCCTTCTTTATTCAATTCTTCGATGATGGCGTCTTTTCGCTCTGCGGCGTTCCAACTCTTGAGAAACTCGTCCAAGCTGGCAAAGCGCTTGCGCAAGGTTTTCTTTGAGTAATCTCGCAAGCCTTCCGTGATCAAATTTCCGTTTTCATCGAGATGTTCGATGCGCTCGGCAACAATCGTCACGGGATCGCCGTGGATGTAATACTTGCGCCGCGCGCCATGGCCACCAGGTGTAATCGTAATATCAGGCGGCGCCGCGTCGACAACGATCTGTTCGTCGGCGGTGGGCACCGCCGGGATAGGTTCCTGCTCATCGCTCGTAGGCGGCACGTCATCCGGCGGCGTCACCGGGTCGTCGTCGCCTGGTTCATAAATTTGCACCGGCTCGCCGTCGAACTCGGGATCGGCAAAATGGTTGGTCGCTTTACGGAAGTCGATGAGCGTGAAGTAATATTTCTTGGTGTCTTCGTGCACCCGCGTGCCACGGCCGACGATCTGTTTGAACTCGGTCATCGAGTGGACCTCGCGCTCGAGAACGATGAGCCGGCAGGTTTGAGCGTCGACTCCGGTTGAGAGCAAGCGCGAAGTAGTGACGATTACAGGATACTTGGCTTCCGGATCGATGAAATTACCGATTTCGGCGCAGCCTTCGGCGTCATCGCCGGTAATGCGCATGACGTAGCGCGAGTTTTGCTGGACCAAATCCTCGTTTTCGTTGATCAAGGCCTGACGCATGCGCGCGGCGTGCTCCGTGTCGACGCAAAACACGATCGTTTTCTGGAAGCGGTCGCCGCTTTCCTTTAAGAAGTCGCTGACCTTGTGCGCGACTCGCTTGGTGCGCTCGTCGATGACCATCCCTCGGTCGAAGTCTTTTTGATTGTAGATGCGGTCCTCTATCGCGTAACCATATTTGTCCGTCTCGCCTTGTTCGGGTCGGTAACCCTCGATATCGACATCGAGGTGCACCTTTACCACCTTGTAAGGTGCGAGGAAGCCGTCGCGAATGCCCTCTTTCAGCGAATAGGTGTAAACAGGCTTACCGAAATAGTGAATATTCGAGACGTATTCCGTTTCTTTGGGCGTTGCGGTAAGGCCGATCTGCGTCGCCGAGGAAAAGTACTCAAGGACTTCCCGCCACGCGGACTCCTCCGCGGCGCTGCCGCGGTGACACTCATCGACGACGATCAGGTCGAAAAAGTCGCGGGAAAGTTCCCGGTAGAGTTTTTGACGTTCCTCGGGTCCGGTGATCGCCTGATACAGAGCAAGGTAGATCTCGTAAGAGGTGTCGATGCGACGAGTCTTCTTGTCGACGGCGGTAGGGATTTGAACCTCGCTGCCGTCTTCCCGCTCGATGGTCTTCGAACTGGTACTGAGCTTGGCCATCGCAGCACCGAAAGGACGAAAATCGTTGACCATCGTCTGATCGACTAAAACATTGCGATCAGCGAGAAAGAGAATCCGCTTCCTCTGACCAGCCTTCCACAGACGCCAGATAATCTGAAACGCAGTGTACGTCTTGCCGGTGCCCGTCGCCATAACCAGAAGGATGCGGTCCCGGCCTTTGGCAATGGCTTCGATGGTCTTGTTGATCGCGATGCGCTGGTAGTAACGCGGCTCTTTGCCCGTGGCGTCTTCGTGGTATTCCTGGAGAACGACTTCTTCTTGGGCTGGCGCTAGGCCTTTCCACTTTCGATACGATTCCCAAAGCTGCGCCGGTGCGGGAAACGCGTCGAGCGCCAGCTCAGTTTCCGTTTGGCTGCTCTGTCCCGTGCGATCGTGGAATAAGAATCCGTCGCCATTCGATGAGAGAACAAAAGGGATATCGAGCGTCTCCGCGTATTTGATGGCTTGCTGCATCCCGCCGCCGACCGGGTAGTTGTTGTCCTTGGCTTCGATCAAGGCGATGGGAATGTTGGGTTTATAGTAGAGAATGTAATCGGCGCGCTGAGCTTTGCCGCGCGTAACCAACTTGCCGCGGACGATGATGCGGCCTCTGGTGAAACCAACCTCTTCACGAATCTGCCACTGGATGTCCCAACCCGCCTTGACGACGGCAGGCGTGATGAACTTGGTGCAGATATCGCGCTCGCTTAGATCTTTCTTGTTCATGCATCGCGCTCAAGCAGCGGTGTGTCGAACTCGTTCGCTATTCTCTTTGCCCGAGCTCTAATTCTGCGCTTTCCACGCTATTGAAAATTAAAACTCTTGTCGGAAGAACCTCAGGCGCGGTGGTACGGCGCTCAGAAGTGATGTCAGGTCTAAATTCGCCAAAATTTTACGTAGTCTACTGGATTTGGCGGCGCGGTGACAAGGCATTAGCAAGCCGTGCGAGCGATAGCTTGTCGACTCATTCTTCGCGCACGATGACGCAATCTTTGGGGTGAGCTGCTGCACAAATCGATTGGCCCGGCTCAAATCGTTGGGACGGTGGTGCGATGACGCGCAGCACTGCACGGGAAGCAAGTTCGACCGTATAATCGACCGCGTCGCCGAAGTAGATGGAGCGGCGAATGATGCCCGAGAAGAGATTGTAGCCTTGGTCGGTCAGGTCCTGTACGGCGCCTTGCTCGGCAATTAGCTTGACATTATGCGGCCGCAAACATACCGCTACTTCGCTCGACGGCGCGATACCACCGGCGTCGACCAAGCGAATCTTGACGCCATCGGATAGCAGCAACTGGCCGTCACCATCAAAGTGACCTCTGAGAATGTTCGCCTTGCCGACGAACTCGGCGACGAAGCGCGTTTTCGGCCGATCGAATATTTCGGCCGGCCGGCCGACCTGGACCAGACGGCCGCGATCGAGCACGGCGATTCGGTCCGAGGTCGCCATCGCTTCGGCTTGATCGTGCGTCACGTAGACGGTGGTGATTTTGAATTCCTCGTGCAATCGGCGGATCTCGAAGCGCATCTCTTCGCGCAGATTTGCGTCTAAATTGCTTAGCGGCTCGTCCATCAAAAGAATTTGCGGCTCCACCACCAAGGCGCGCGCCAGCGCCACCCGTTGCTGCTGTCCTCCTGACAATTCGGCCGAATAGCGGTCTTTCAACTCCGACAAGTGCACGACGCCGAGCAGCTTTGTGACCTTCGCGTCGATTTGCTGCTTGGTAAGTTTTTTAAACTTGAGGCCGTAGGCAACGTTCTGCGCCACTGTCATGTGCGGCCAGACCGCGTAGCTTTGAAAGATCATCGACATGTTGCGCCGCTCCGGCCCTACGACATGCGCCGCGGACGAAATGACCTTGCCACCGACGCGAATTTCCCCCGCGTCCGGCTGCAGGAAGCCAGCGAGCAAACGCAACGTCGTGGTTTTGCCGCAGCCGGAGGGACCGAGGAGCGACACGAATTCACCGTCACCGATTTCCAAGTCGAGATCATTGACGGCGGCAGCTTCGGCGAACTTTTTCGAGAGTCCTCGTATCGATACTATGGCCATATATTATTCACGCGTCCCCATCACGTCCCGCCCGGCGATCCACTGGACCGTAGATATGACCGCGAAGCAAACCACCAACAACAGAATTCCCAAAACGGCAATGACTCCCACTTGGCCTTCTTCTTTGAGATCGAAAATGACTACGGAGACAACTTTCGACCTCGGCGAAAATAATAGAATCGAGGCGCTGAGCTCTCGAATGACGCTGATGAAGATGAAACACCAGGCGGCGATCAGGCCCGAGCGTGCCAGCGGCGCGGTTACATCTTTGAGCGAGATGAGCCGGTTCGCACCGATAATCCGGCTCGCATCTTCGAGCTCCGGGTGGATACTCTTGAAAGTGGACTCCGCCTGAGAAAATCCAATGGGCATTTCTTTGGTTAAATAAGCCACGAAAAGAATCCAGACCGTGCCGTAGAGCACTAAAGGCGGCCGCGTGTAGGCGATGAACAAGCCCACAGCCAGGACGATGCCAGGAATAACCAAAGGCGCCAAAGCAAAAAAACTCAGATAACGCGCGCCGCGAAACAGATTGCGATTGGTAATGTACGCGATCAGAGTCGCTAAAACCGTGCCGATCGTCGCCGTCAGTAACCCCAATTTGAAAGTATTGTAAATCGCCAGCTGGGTATCGCCGTACTCAAAGAAAGCGAATGAAAAATTGTTCAGCGTAAAATTGTCCCACGTCAGAGGAAGCGCCCAGGCTTTCGAGAGCGCCGCCTTCAAGAGGATCCAGTAGGGCAAGAAGACCGAAAGCGAAAGAATGCTGAGCACAATAAGTAACACTGGAACCCGACCCCAGCCGAGCTGGATCAATCGTTTCTGTCCGCCTTTACCGCCAACCGTGCTGAATCCTCGCCGTCCGAGTATTTTTTTTTGCACGGCAATCAGTCCCATCGTTGCCAGCAGCAGCGGCACGGAAAAAGCGGCCGCCATATCCAGGCGCGGCGGATATTGAAACAGCGCCCAGATCTGCGTTGTGATCGTGTGCAGTCCCGCAGGCAGGCCGAGAATCGCCGGGGCGCCGAAGAGCGATAGCGATTGCAGAAAAGCCAGGATAAATCCGCCGATCAGCGCCGGCATCGCCAGAGGAAATGTGACTGTCCAGGCCGTCCGCCATTTGCTTGCGCCCAAAATCTCGGCGGCATCTTCGAGATCCGACGATATCAGCTCGCAGACGTTGGCGATCATAGAAAACACGTAGGGGAAGCTGTAGAGCGCCATCACGAAAATCAGCCCCGACATCGTAAAGATATTGAAGAGTGCTTCTTCCGAGCCCGTCACGGCGCGGTAAAACTTGTTCAGTAAACCGGCGTTAGGTCCGGCAAGCAGCGTCCAGGCAAACGCGCCCAAGAACGGCGGCGTCACGAATGACGCCATGACCAGCGCGCGAATGGGTTTCTTCCATGGCAGGTCCGTCCGCGTCACCACCCAGGCCAGCAGAGCGCCGATGATGACCGAGATTACTCCCACCCACGTGGAAATAATCAGAGTATTCCAGATCGCCTTGAGAAATTGCTCGTTGGTAAAAACTTCAAGATATCGGTTGAGCGTGATTGCGTTACCGTCCCACAGGCTGGCGCGGAAAATCGCGCCTAACGGAAACAACATCAAGAAGACAAGTAAAAGCGCCGCCCCGAGCCACACGGGAAAGGTCGGATCCTTGAGTCGAAGCGCGGACCAGCTCGTGTGTGTGACTCGATCGAGCGTGCCGGTTTGAGTCGCCATGAATGCAATGACTGGCGGTTAGCTTAACATCCCTTGAATCAAGCCGAGCCCAAGCCAGAGCCGTCATTCCGGCGAAAGCCGGAGTCCAGCGTTCGTTTCATTTTAACCTCACAACCCCATTAGCCTGGATGCCGGCGTGCGCCGGCATGACGAAACGTGAGTGCACCTAGCCCGCGTTTGTAATCGTCCCGAAAAAGACATCATGCGCCGAAAAATTCAGTGAAGCGTTTTTTAATCTCGGCGTTGCGTTTCTCAAGCTCGTCGGCATCCGCGGGCAGAAGTTTCAAATCCTTGAGCTTGGGCTTGTCCGCTGGATAGGTCACTTCAGGATGACCGGTATAAAGACCTTCCTTATCGGCCAACAGCTGCTGCGACTCTTTGGAAAAAATAAACTCTGTGAACAGTTTCGCCGCGTTGGGATGAGGCGCGTCTTTGGCGATGGCTATCGGCGATACTATGAGCGGAACGCCCTCTTTCGGATAGACGATTTTGATCGGATTACCCTGCTTGAGTGTTTTGTAATAGAAATATTCCGCGCCGTTGACACCCACCGGCCGCTCTCCCGATGCCACGACGCCGGCCGGATCATTGGCCGACTGAACGATATGCAATTTGTTTTTCGCCAGATCACGAAAGTAGTCCCAGCCGTAGACGTTCACCAGCGCCAGCACATGGGTCATGATGATGCCGCTGTAGCCGGGATGGGCGGTCACCATCTTGCCACTCCATTTGGAATTTAGCAGATCCTTCCAAGTTTGCGGCGCGTCCTTTTCCGCAACTATTTTCGGGTTATGAGCGATGACCGAAAGCGTCGCCCGCATGCCATAGTAAAAACCGGCCTTGTCTTTGAAGCCGTCCGGGAAACCGGCAACGCCCTGGGGCGTGAACTTCAAGAGCATCCCTTTGTCCTTCAAAAGCTCGAAGTGACCGGCATCGGAGGTATGCACGATATCGGCATTCTTTATTCCCGCAGACGCTTCCTGCATGAACCTTTGCAGCACGCGTTGGGAGCCGTTGCGGTGCACTTCCACCTCGATGCCTTTGAACTTATTTTGAAAATAGTGCGCGATCGCAGTGGAAGATGGCAACGCTAAGGACGTATGCCAAACGACCTTCCCTTCTTTACGCGCCGCCTCAATCAGCGCGGAATCTTGAGCCGCGACCAGCGAAGCGATGGCAAAAGCCCCGGTGAGAATGACGAAGCCAACACTGATCCTTTTCATGATTGCCTCCTTATCGCTCGATGAGACCACGCGTTCAATCTCTGCGGGTCTAATTCCCTACCGCTTGCTATGTAGAACTAATCTTATAAGAACGTACGTCATTCCCGCATGTTTTTAGCGGGAATCCAGGCTAAATTCCGACTGGACCCCCGATTAAAACATTCGGGGGTGACAACTTTCTAAAAATTCTCATGAATGTCTTTTGATACCCTGCGGCTGCTGCGGGGTAATTCATTTCGTTCCGTGCTAATCGTTTCCGGGCCGGGACACTATTACGGAATCAGTTTTTCAGTCAATAACGCTATCGCCGGAATCTCTTCAAGGCGATCGATCAATTTCACAATCTCGTCAATCTTGTCCATCGGCAGCGCCAGCTTCGCGTTGCCGCGGAATTTCTCTTCAACTTCTTTCGGCGGGAGTGGATCTTCGAAGCCGCCGCGCGGATGAGCCTGGTTTTCCTCGAACACCGTTCCGTCGTTCATCGTAACCTTAACATGTCCGGAGAAATGGCGCGGATAGTCGATCGTCGGATCAAGCTCGTAACGAACCTTGGTGGCTAATGCTAGAAGCTTGGAGTCACGAATCGCCGCTTCAGAAAATTCTTCAAGCCCTGCTCTGCCGCGAATGAGCATGACGGCAATGCTGTAGGGTAAACTAAATTTGGCGCCGTAAGAACTGATAGGTTTTTGCTTGTCCGCCAGCGGCTCCCAAAGCCGGTGCACCGGCCCTTCGGCTGAGCGGCATACGACTTCGGTGATCCGTTCCGGCTCCGGGGAATGCTTTTGCTTGATCGTGAGCGCACAATCCATGTACGGATGGGAAATCGAACCGCAGGGATACGACTTAAAAGTCAGGCGCGGAATTTCCCATTCTTTGCCGAGCTCTAAAATCTTGTCGTAGCGGTAGCCGTTCTTGCCGCCGAAGGCGCTGAAGAAGCCGTGCGTGCCCTCGAAAACTTGGGCCGGTCCGCGAAAACCCTCTTTCGCCAGCATCGTCGCGATGACGCCGCCGTGGGCGGACCAGCCCGGATGCATCCTCTTGGTCCAAGTGCCGTCCGCGAGATATGCGATGATTCCCGAGCTCTGGCTGCCGCACAAGCCCAAGGCATCCACCCATTGTTCGGGATTTAGACCGTAAAGCTTACCGGCCGCGGCGGCCCCGCCAAAAGTCGAGCAAATCGCCGTCGGGTGGAAACCTCGGGCGTGAAATTTTCCCGGCGCCACCAAGCCGACCTTGCACAGGACTTCCGTGCCGACGATGGCGGCTTCGAGCACTGCGGCGCCGCTGGCGCCGACTTCCTCGCCGACGGCAAGCGCCGTGATCCCAGCGCAGCAACCGGTATGAACGATCGCTTCTTCCAGCGTATCGTCGTAATCCAAGCCATGAGCCAAGGTGCCGTTGGCGATGACTGCATTCGCCGCCGCCACGCGGTTCGACGTACCAATGAGGGTACTTTTCGCGTCTCCGCCGAGTTTCCGCGCAACATTAATCACCATCGCTCCGAAATCCATCGTCGACGAAGCCAGTGCGATACCGAGCGTATCGAGAAAAACCAGTTTGGCCTTCTCGACCACCGCTCGCGGCACGTCGGCGAGTTTAAGCGCGTTGGCGAATCGGCCTATGCTTTGCGAGTACGGTTCCACTTTTGCTCCGTTGTTTCGTGATCTTGGTTTTTTTAACGCTCTTACCACGCGCACCGGTCAAAGCGCGGAACAGCGGGCTTAAGCTTTCAAGTTGGTCGATGCCGGCGACGAGCTGAATCACCTTCTCCGCATGGTTGTTCGGCAGCGCCAAGCGAGCACATTCACGGAACTTGTCGGATAGCTCCGCCCAGCTCATCGGCTTTTCCGGATGGCCGCGCGCGACGTCGTAGCGCCCTTCAATGACCCGGCCGGTCTTGAGCGTGACGCGAATTCGCGAGCGCACTTGATCGTAGCCTAGCCGTTCCAATTCATCGTCGACATAGAGTGTCACCCGTTTCATCATTTCGATAACTTTCTTGTCGCGCACCTTGCGATCTTGAAACTGGGCGATGCCGGCTTTGCGCTCGAGCACAGCGATCGCCATGCAGAAAGGTATGCTGAACTTCCCTTCCAGTGCGGTCTTCGGCATCGGATAGATCAGTGCATTGGGGACGTTCGAATTCGTACCGACGTCGATGTGATCGATATCCTGGGCGGTAAGGTCGTGCTGCTTGACCAAGTCCAAAATCAAATCCTGCGCCGGATGAGAAAGCGAGCCGGAAGGATACGGCTTGATTGAAATTCCCGGCTCTTTTATGAAATAAGGCTGGCCCAACCGTTCCGAGATCTTATTTTCATCATAGCCGCCCGCCATGGCGTTGAAAAAACCGCGGCGCGCTTCCAAAATATTCGTCGCAGCAGTGAAGCCCGCCTCGGCCAACAGCGCGGCGGTCACGCCGTTCTCCGCGGCGCGTCCCGCGTGAAGCGGCTTGGTCATGGTGCCGAAATTTTCGCGCAAGCCCGAAGCCATGCTCGCGACGATGCCGAGGGTACGAATGAGCTGCGCTTCCTTGAGGCGAAGAAGTTTGCCGACCGCCATGGCCGCGCCCAAGCCACCCATGGTCGCGGTCGAGTGAAAACCGGATTGATAGTGGTGCGGATTGATGGCATCGGCGATGCGGCACTCGATTTCGACGCCCAGGATGTAGGCGAGAAGGAATTCTTGACCGCCGACTTTTTTTTTCTCGCCGACGGCCAATACGGCTGCAAGCACAGGGGTCGTCGGGTGCGTCAGCAAACCGTAGACTGCCTCTCTGGAAGTCGAAAGTTGCGTGTCGTCATAATCCATGGCGTGGGCGGCCACACCGTTCGCTAAAGCCGCCTTCGCGAGCGGCGCTGACAGAGAGGTTCCGAGAATGGCGGACTCCTCCCTGCCGTTCATCTGCCGGATCTGCGCCTGGACGATGCGCGAGCACTCATCCGTCGAACCGGCCAGCGCGACACCCAATCCGTCGAGAATGAAACCCCGCGCGAGTTGAATGACCTCATGCGGGATATCGCAATACCGGGTCGTCGCCACGAAGCTTGCGACTTCTTGTGTAAGTCCCATTTAACCGGTCCGTCTTCGACAAACGTTTGACAGAAAATCTCCCCCCGTAATACCCTCGCGCAACATTGCACCGGCAAACGATCAAGTTCAAGAGGAGTCCATAGCATGGAATGGCTGAGCGTCGTTTTAGGTCCCCTGTCGATGGCCGCGGGAGTTCTCCTCTTGTTGGCCGTCCTGGCCGCGTTTCTGTGGCTCACCGGCAAAGTCGAAGGCTATGATCCGGTCAATGAAATTCTCCTGCGGAATAATTCCGCCCTTGGTATTCGCTACGCTTTTTATGTCATCGCCGTCGTGTTTGCGTTGCTAGGAATTTTCGATCGCGCTCAGGGAGATTCCGGCGTTGTAGAATTCTCCCTGCACGCCCTTTTGGCGGCGCTTTTGATCCATCTGTCGCGTTATTTAAACGACTGGTTAATCCTCTATGATTTCAACAATAACCGTGAAGTCATCCAAGAACAAAATGTTGCGGTTTCGATCGTCGAAGGAGCGACGTACCTTGCCAGTGCTTACGTGATCAGTGGCGCGTGTTTTATGACTGGGAGAGCGGATTATGGATCGCTGTGATCTGGTTCTCGATCGGCCAACTCCTCTTGATCGTCCTAGCGTTACTGTATCGCGCAGTGACCCGTGGCGTTGCCGAGGCACTCGACAATCAGAATACCGCGATCGGCATTTCCCTTGGCGGATTTCTTCTCTCCGGAGGCATCGTGTGCGGCGCCGTGATCAGCGGACCGTCAAGAGGCTGGCAACACGATTTCTTCGTGGTGATTACGTATATCCTCACTTGGCTCGCCTTGATGGTCATTGCACACTTCATCTCGGAGCTTTTGGTCTTTCGCTCTTCCCGTCTAAGCGATGAAATCATGCAGCAACGAAACATCGCTGCGGCGCTCTTTAAAGGCGTAATGTTTCTGGCCGTGACTCTCGGCTATACTCATGGATCCCAGCCTTGACTTGCCCGGTAGCGTAAGCTAGCTTAAGCGCCAACTGGACACCTTATCCAGAGTGGTGGAGGGATAGGCCCTTCGAAGCCACAGCAACCGGTTCCGATATAAGGAACGCTGGTGCTAAATCCCGCCCCTGCATCGAGGGGGGAAAGATAAGGTGAGGTGAAGCAAACCTCTTCTTATCTTTGAGAAGAGGTTTTTTTTGGCGAATACGATGAGTACGCGACTCTCAACCGATCAGATCGAACGCTATAGTCGCCAAATCATGGTTCCGGACCTCGGCGGAAGAGCGCAGATCCGCCTGCGCGAGGCGCGCGTGCTGATCATCGGCGCCGGCGGACTTGGCTCTCCCGCGGCGTTTTATCTGGCCGCCGCAGGCATAGGAACTCTCGGCATCGTCGATCCGGACAATGTGGAATTGTCGAACCTCCAGCGTCAAATACTCCACTCGACCTCGGATATCGGTCGGAAAAAAGTAGAATCGGCAAGAAAGAAATTGAACGAGCTCAATCCTGATGTCGAGGTAACCACGTATCCCGTGCGCTTCGAAGATAACAACGCCGCTGAAATCGCTGCCGGTTACAACTTTATCGTCGACGGCAGCGACAATTTCTCGACCAAGTTTTTGGTGAACGATATCGCAATTCAATTGAACATCGCATTTTCGCACGCCGGTATCGTTCGTTTGCAAGGACAAACGATGACCGTGCTGCCACGGAAAACCGCGTGTTATCGATGCCTCTTTCAAACGCCACCGCCGCCGGAAGAGATCCTGAGCTGCCAACAAGCCGGCATTCTCGGCGCAGTGGCCGGCACGCTTGGCACGATCCAAGCGACTGAAGCGGTTAAATATCTTGCCGGATTCGACGACGGATTACTCACCGACCGCTTATTAACTTATGACGCCAAGACGATGAATTTTCACAGCGTGGAGATCAAGAGAAATCCCCAATGTGTGGCTTGCGGCGAGGCGAAAACTAAAGCACCGGTGCTGTCGGAAAATTACTGATGTGACGACGAAGGAAGGAAACACCATGAGCTTTGTCAAAGGATTGCAATGTCGTGAATGCGGCCAGGAGTATCCCAAGAAGCCGCTCCACGTCTGCGAGACCTGCTTCGGTCCGCTGGAAATACAATACGATTACGATGGAATCAAAAGAGCAATAAGTCGGGAAAAGATCGCTTCGCGCGAGCCCAACCTTTGGCGGTATCGCGAACTGCTGCCGATCGACGGTGAGCCGAGCGTCGGTTTGTATTCCGGCTTCACCCCGTTGGTGCGCGCCCACCGGCTCGGCGCCGCCTTAGGCGTCAAAGAACTTTATCTCAAGGATGACTCGGTCAACCATCCGACCTTTTCATACAAAGACCGCGTCGTGTCGGTCGCAATCTCAAAAGCAATCGAATTTGGCTTCGACACCGTGTCTTGCGCGTCGACGGGGAACTTGGCGAATTCGGTGGCTGCCCACGCGGCGAAGGCCGGGCTCAGCTGCTATGTATTCATCCCCGACGGACTCGAGCAAGGCAAAATCATCGGCTCGGCCATTTATGGTCCAAAAACGGTAGCCATCAAAGGCAACTATGATGACGTCAATCGGCTGTGCACTGAAATCGGCGATAAATATGGCTGGGCCTTCGTCAACGTCAACCTGCGCCCCTATTACTCCGAGGGCGCCAAGACCCATGGCTTCGAAGTCGTCGAAGAACTCGGCTGGAAGCTGCCGCAGCATATTGTCGTCGCATCGGCGGGCGGCACGATCTTGCCCAAGCTCGCCAAGGGTTTCAAAGAGCTGATCAAAGTGGGTCTGGTCGAAGATACCGGCTGTAAAATTTATTCAGCGCAAGCGGCCGGGTGTGCGCCGATTATTAACGCATTGCACAAGGGCACCGACCTGATCAGTCCGGTCAAGCCCAATACCATCGCCAGCTCGATCGCCATCGGCAATCCCGCCGACGGGTATTATGTCATCCAGGCGGTCCGCGAGTCGGGCGGTTGGGGCGAAAGTGTCACGGACGAGGAAATTCTCGACGGCATCAAGTTGCTCGCTCAGACTGAAGGCATCTTCACTGAGCCCGCTGGCGGAACCGAGGTTGCCGTCACCAAGAAACTTATCGAAAACGGGCGGATCCCGCGTGACGAATCGATCGTCATCAGCATTACGGGTAATGGATACAAGACTCTGGAAACCGTCGCCCGAAGCGTCGAGAAGCCTTTTACGATTAACGCAACGTTAGAGAATTTTGACGAGCTGTTTCATCAGTTGCAGCCGTCGGCAAGAATGAAGGCAGTGGCCAGTTAGCAGCATCTTAACGCGATTGAATTGCGCCATTCCTTCACCTTGCAAGGCTTCAGGTGACGGACTATTCTAATCTTAGACATCAAGACTTAGCTTAGTTGCGAGGAGGATTGTTATGCCGGTGCGTGTGCGTGTGCCAACCCCGCTCAGAAAGTTTACTCAGGGCGCCGATGAAGTAAATGCGCAGGGAAGTAACGTCAAAGCGCTCGTCGACGATTTAGACAAAAATTACCCGGGTATCAAAGAACGGATCTGTGACGAGAGCGGTAAAGTGCGCCGCTTTGTCAACGTTTACGTCAACGGCGACGACATCCGCTTTCTGCAGAATTTGGAAACCGCTTTGAAGGAAGGCGACAACATATCGATCGTGCCAGCGATCGCCGGCGGTAACTAGATTGAAAGGTCGATGATGGCCGTAACATCGCCCAATTTGCGTCTTGTACCGGCGCAGCAAACAGAGCCTCTGAAGGTTGAATCCGTTCTCGATCTGATCGGCAACACGCCGTTGCTCGAGATCAACAGAATCACCGAGGGAATTCCGGCCGGGGTAAAGATTTATGCCAAATTGGAGGGTCTCAACCCGGGCGGTTCCGTGAAGGACCGGCCGGCTTTGAGAATGGTTCAGGAAGGGCTGCAAAGCAAAAAACTGCGGCCCGGCAAAACCATTATCGATTCGACTTCCGGCAACACCGGTATCGCGCTCGCGTTGATTGGCAGCGTGTTGGGATACCCGGTCGAACTGGTCATGCCCGGCAACGTCAGCGCCGAGCGCAAACACATCATCCATGCTTACGGCGCCAAGGTGACCTACAGCGATCCGCTGGAGGGCTCTGACGGCGCGATTCGTCTGTGCCGAAAAATTCTTGAAGCGGATCCGGAAAAGTATTTCAAACCGGACCAGTACTTTAATCCGATGAATCCACAGGCGCACTACGAGAATACCGGGCCCGAGATCTATCGCCAAACACATCAAACCGTTACCCACTTTGTCGCGGGCATCGGCACCGGCGGAACGGTGATGGGCACCGGCCAATATTTAAAAGAGGTCAATTCCAAAATCCAAGTGATTGCGGTAGAACCTGACGACGCCCTTCATGGTCTTGAAGGGCTGAAACACATGGCGAGCTCCATCGTTCCCGGGATTTACCACGAGGAAAAATTGGACGGCAAAATTCCCGTGTCGACGGAAGATGCCTACTCGATGGTCTACCGCCTGAGCCAAGAGGAGGGCGTACTCGTCGGCCAATCATCGGGCGCCGCGATGTTTGCCGCGCTGAAAGTTGCACGCAAACTTCGCAAGGGCGCGATCGTAACCATTTTCCCCGATTTCGGTGACAAATATCTAACAACGAATTTGTGGGTCGGTTGGCGCGACCGAATGGCGGTGGGAAACCTCAAATTTTCCATTTAAATTTCGATGGCAACAAAAGCAAATCCCGCTATGGTTCGCGAGCGTGTTTACCTGACTTTTCCCAGAGAATTGATTAAAGAACCGGTCCTGAGCATGTTGTCGAAGCAGTTCGATATCACTTTCAATATCCGCGGCTCGACGGTCACGGCAGAGATGGGCTTGGTCGCTCTCGAAATAGACGGCAAAGAAAGTGAAGTTACCAAGGCGATCGGCTGGCTCAAGGGAAAAGGCGTGACGGTGGAACCGATCGAGAAGAACGTGATCGAATAACTTTGGCTCTATTGCGCCGCCGCGGAAATCAACAGCACGAGCGTGCCTCCCTCGTGGGGTGGCCCAGCCAAAATAAAATTACCTTTGTTCTGGATACCCACCGCTGTATCGAGCACCGGTTTATCTCCCTCGGTTAATCGCACTTTGAGAGAGACACGATTATTTTGATATTCCTGCGGCGCCACGGTCAGTAAACGGCCGCCCGGGATCTCGAATGACTTGGTTCCCTGCCACGGCACATTTTGACTGTCGTCCTTGAGCGAGCGGTAGGACCGGTATTTGAGGGGCTTTAACTGCTGTTCCATGTCCTTCAATTTTGGATCGAACTCATCGCTTTTATTGCCCGCGAGGATGGTTCGAATCCTAACTTGAACGGACTGAGGGTTCTTTTCCGCCGCGCCAACCCATACCGCCACCAAAACTACGATGAGACTAAAAAGTCGGAGCCGATTTCGCAGTGTCTTCAGCAGCCTCATTTTCACCCTCTTGGTCTTGATATAACCAAATCACAGTCGTTTTGGTCTCCTGTTCCCGCAATAGCGCGACGCTGCGTCCATAGGTATCGATGGACTCTACGGACGCAAAACTGTTGCGCGATCCGCCGAGACGCCAAACATCCGTAGACACTAACACCAGCAAAATACCAATCACCGCGGGCACCGCCCAAGCCACTCTCGGTGCCGCGAAGAGACCCCGCGACCAATCGAGCAAATCGTCGTACCAGGCCCGTTTCTGATTGACGCGACGCTCCACCCCCCGCCAGAAAGACATGAACTCGATCTGGGGGGCTGGGGATATCAGCGCAGCTTTTAGCGCCAGCTGCATTTTTTCCAGTCGCCGCCGCGTCTCCCCGCAGTCGGAGCAACTGGCCAGGTGGGCGCGCACGGATTCGCTCTCGGCCGCGCTCAATTCGCCGTCCAGCCAGCTGTCAATCGATTCCCGAATAGCTTCGCAGTCCCTCATAAAAATGCGCTCAACTTATCTTGTAATTTCTTTCTAGCGTAATGGAGTCGGCTCATCACGGTGCCTTCGGAACAGCCCAGAATTTCGCCGATATCTTTGTATGACAATCCCTCGATCGTTCTTAACACGATGACCGCTTTGTGTTCTGGTGTCAAATCGTTAATCGCCCTGAGCAGTGCTTGCCGCAGCTCCTTATCGTGAACATCGGAATACGGATCTTTGGCAACTTCATTTTGCGCTTCCAACACCTCGTCCATGGATTCGCGAAAGTCTAACGGATTTCTCTTTTGACGCCGCTGCGCATCGATCGATAGATTGACCGCGATCCGGTATATCCAAGTGTAAAACGACGAACCGCCTTGGAAGCTTTTGATCTTTCGAAATGCCCTAAAAAAAGTCTCTTGGGCTACCTCAAGCGCGTCTTCGCGGTTGCGCAACAATCCCAGGATGACCATGTAAACCTTTTGGTGGTAACGGGAGACAAGCTCTTGAAACGCGTCCATCTCTCCCGCCTGGCATTTCTGAACCAGCTCCCAGTCGCTACGCTCCACGATGATCCTGCCCGTTAGACGCCATTGAAAAACATTTATTCAGCCGCCAAAGCAACTTAATAGCATGAAACCTTGACGTTTTCGCGAATTGCTCTACAATCACTTTGATTTTCCTGCTCTTTTGCTATTGCTCACGCCAAATCCTTAGAAGGATCGCACATGCTCATTCAATGCCCAAAGTGCCGAACAACGTACAAAGTATCCGATGAAGTGTTGCAGAGTAGCGCCCCTCTCTTCCGTTGCTCGCGCTGCAAACATACCTTCGAACTCGAGACGAACGGAGCACCGGAAATCCCGGCTGAACGTCCAGCGGTGCCCGAAACTCAATCGACAACACCCCCCGCGGATCAAGAGTTGAGCCTACCTTTCACGCCGAAAGAGAAACCATCTTCCCCCGACAGCGACAAGGAAGCATTGGTTGATTTTCCAGCGGGAGAGAAAAACACGAAAGAACCCAAGCTCAACAACCGCGATCAATGGTCGCTGAGCGATGACGATCGGAAAACCGAGCATCCATTCACAATCTCCGATACCCATCACTCTATGGGCGATGACAGCGTGCTCGATGCCTCGAAAGATTTTTCGGGCATCGATGCGGCTTTCCCAATCTCGAACGAGAGAGACCGATCCGAAAGTTCCAATAACATCTTGGCCATCTCACCCTACTTGGACCAACGAGCCTCGATTCTACCCTTCATTACGCTCTTCGGCCTACTTGTGATCGGCTTTTCGCTCATCGCGGTTATCAGCCAGGCCCATCCGAGGGCTTCGGACGAAATCGTTAAAAAAATTCCCGTAGTCGGCACTTCCGTGCTGAAGAATAACCACTTGAAGGAAGGAATTCTGATCCAATCACTCCAGGCAGGATATCAAACCATTCAGGGTAACCGCGAGATTTTCGTGATCACCGGGGTGGCGCTCAATCAAAATCCTGTGGTCATTCGCGAAATTCAACTCACCGGCAGAATTTACAACCAAGGTGGTAAGGAACTAGAGCGCCAAACGATTTGGGTCGGCAATACCATCTCGCCGAAAATCATCCGCGGCATGACGACGGAAGATATTCCTCATTTGCAGAACCTCAAGCCGCTCAAAAGCTTTGAAATTCCTTCGGGAGATTCCGTACCCTTTACGATTGTTTTTTTGAAGTCGACGACCAAAAACGCCCAGGATTTCACTTGCGAGGTCGTAATGGCGGAAGGGGAAGTTTAGTTGACGATTGGGCAACAGGCTATGATTTTTCTGAATCGTTTTTCGGTGTGATATCGATCTCATCGGGCTCATTCATGGCTTTGCGAAATTTTTTGATGCTCTTACCGAGCCCTTCACCCAAATCAGGCAAACGACGACTAAAAAGCACCACGACGATCACAAGGATAATGAGCAGTTCGCCAATTCCTAACCCAAACATAGAACCTCCATCAACCCGATTGAAGCGGCATCGCTGATTAATTTCGACCCCGCCTATTTGCGCCCGCACGCCAAGGCGATAATATACGATTGTGGCGTTATTAAATACATCCCTATTCCGCTTCGTGATTATATCCACCGCGATACATACTCTGTTGTTTTCTCTGATTTATGCGGCATGGCAGGTTAAAATAGCGCCCCAGGAAACCATCGCCGTATCACTTTTGTTCACGCCTGAAAAAGATCAACGCGCGCCCACCCGTGTTCCGAGAACTCCAGCCACGCGCCCTCTCAAAGCAGCCGCGATAATTGCCAAAAAAGATTCTCCGATAACACAACAAAGATCTGCTCCGACGCGGGAGAAACCGGTGAAAAATGACTTTGGCCGCGAGGAATCCGTTCGCCCGGCGCCATCGCCAGTAGCGCCGCGCGAGCCGATTCGGGAGCAAACAGAGGTTGCGGAGCGCCAACTGCCGACGGTCAGGGACCTGTTGCCGCCGTTGACCTGGTCGTCGTCAAATTCCAGAAGCAGCGCTCCTATTAGTCTAAATACCAAGGATCCGGTCTACGTCACCTATTTCAACAAGATCAAGCTTTCGATCGAGTCGCAATGGGAATATCCGGAAGTCGCCTTGCGGTATGGCCTACAGGGCAAACTTTTATTGGAGTTTACGATCGCTGGAAATGGTCAGTTGGAGCAATTGCGATTGGTCCGCTCGTCCGGTTCGCAAGTGCTCGACGAGGAGGCCATGCGCGCAATCAAAGCAGCGGCGCCGTTTCCACCTATCCCTTCTTGGATAAAGCCTAATCCTCTGTCGCTCTCGGCTTCAATGGAGTACGATGACAATCGTTTGAATTATCGCTTCGCTCGCTGAGCTGACTATCCCTCGTTTCCATTTCACCTTTGATCCTAGGAATTGCTTGACGAGCCAAGGTCCCATCTCAACACCGGCTTTCTCGCCGCTCGCGCCTCGTCCAACCGTCTGACCGGAGTCGAGTATGGCGCGTTTTTGACGAGCTCGGGATCTACTTTGCTCTCCTGGGCAATTTGCAGCATCGCGTCGATAAAGCCGTCCAGAGTCTCCGGCGTTTCGGTTTCCGTGGGTTCGATCATCAGCGCGCCGGAAACCACCAGAGGAAAATAAATGGTCGGCGGATGGTAGCCGTAGTCGAGCAGTCGTTTCGCGATATCCAGCGTCGTAACACCGTTCTTGTGCTGCACGCGATCGGTGAAAATGCACTCATGCATGCACGGCTCGTCGTAGGCGATCTGATAGCTTTTTTCCAGTTTCTTACGAATATAATTAGCGTTGAGAAGCGCCATCCGGCTTGCCTCTTCGAGACCATCGCCGCCCAATGAAAGAATATACGTGTAGGCGCGCACCAGGACGCCGAAATTGCCGAAAAATGAGCGCACTCGCCCGATCGATTTTGGGCAATCATCCTGCAACTCAAACTGGTCGCCATGCTTGACGATTCGCGGCACGGGCAGGTAGTCCCGCAGTTGCGCCTTGACCGCAACCGGCCCCGCTCCGGGTCCGCCGCCGCCGTGCGGCGTCGAAAAGGTTTTATGCAGGTTCATGTGCAGCACATCGACGCCCATATGGCCCGGCTTGGCGATGCCCATGAGCGCGTTCAGATTGGCGCCGTCGAGATAGACGAGTCCACCTTTGGCGTGAACGACTTTGGTGATCGCCTCGATTTGGGTTTCGAACAAGCCCAGGGTGTTGGGATTGGTGATCATGACGGCGGCAACGTCTTGGTCCATGACTTTCTCGATCACCGAAGCGTCGATTACGCCGCGCGTGCTGGAGGTAATTTGCACGACGTCGTAACCACACAGCGTCGAGCTCGCCGGATTGGTTCCGTGGGCGGTATCGGGAACGATGATTTTCTGGCGCGGCCCGTCATGCTCGCTGAGATAGGCCCGAATCAACATGAGACCAGTAAGCTCGCCTTGAGCGCCGGCGGAGGGTTGCAAACTCACATATTCCATGGCGCTGATCTCGGCGAGTATTTGTTCTAGATCATGGAGCAATGCCAGCGCGCCCTGCAGTAACTCAGGTGAAGCCAACGGATGAACCTGCGCGAAACCCGGCAAGCGAGCCACCGCTTCGTTGATCTTCGGATTGTATTTCATGGTACAAGAACCGAGCGGATAGAATTGGCTCTCGATGGCGAAGTTTCGTTGCGACAAACAGGTGAAATGGCGCAGCACTTCGAGCTCGCCCAACTCCGGGAATCCCGGGATATCGTCGCGCAGCAGCGCCGGCGGAATACCCCCTTCAATAGGGCCGTCTTGCGCCGGCCAGTCCAACGCGCTTCTGCCCGGAGAGCCGCTTTCAAAGAGCAGCTTTGGCGCCGCGACGCGCGATCGCCTACTGCCGTGAGATGGTTCTGACAAGCTGCTCGATCTCCTCGGCTTCGTTCATTTCAGTCACACAGACCAGCAAACAATCCTGCAGCTCCGGGTACCACTGTCCCAATTTGATGCCCGGGACGATTTTTTGCGCCGCGCACCGGGCAAAAATATCATCCAAATTATTTGCCCGAATGACAAATTCATTGAAGTACGGCCCGGAAAATACCGCTTCGAGCTTAGCCTTGCTGACCAGTCGTAGGTGGGCGTCGCGGGCGCGCGCCACATTGGTTTCCGCCAAGCATTTGATACCGGATTTTCCCAGCAGAGACATAAAAACCGTGGCGCCCAGCACACAGAGAGTTTGACTGGTGCAAATATTTGAAGTCGCCTTCTCGCGCCGGATATGCTGCTCGCGCGTAGCGAGCGTTAAGACAAATCCCCTGCTGCCCTCAGTGTCGATGGTTTCGCCGACGAGCCGTCCCGGAATATTACGGACGAACTTCTTTTGGCAGGCGAAAAATCCAAAGGCCGGTCCGCCGAGATTCATCGGTATGCCGAGACTCTGGCCTTCGCCCACGGCGATATCGGCGCCGAATTCGCCGGGCGGTTTGACGAGTCCGAGGGCCAGCGGTTCGGTCGTCACTGAAATCAATTGCGATCCAACCCGCTCACAAGCCGATTTCACCGGAGCCAGATCTTCGATCACGCCAAAAAAATTAGGATAGCCGACGAGCACGCACATCGATTGATCATCGAGATGACGCATCAGTACCGCCACATCCGTAGCGCCGCTGGCATCAAAAGAAATTTCCTCGAGATGAACGTCATGAAGATTCCTGAGATACGTCGCGATCACCGCGCGATACTGGGGATGGAGGGCTTTGGATACTAACACCCGCCGCTTACTCGAGGGTTGGATGCGTCGCGACATGAGCACGGCTTCCGCCGCCGCCGACGCGCCGTCGTACACGCCGGCGTTGGCAACTTCCATACCCGTGAGCTGGCAGATGAGCGTCTGATATTCGAAGAGCGCCTGGAGAGTGCCCTGGCTAACCTCCGGCTGATAGGGTGTGTAGGACGTAGAGAATTCCGAGCGCGAGATGATCGCGTCGACCGCGGTCGGAATGAAGTGATGGTAAATGCCACCGCCGAGAAAAAAACTCCAGTCGGTGGCGGTGGCGTTCTGCGCGGCGAGATTCGCCATTCGCCTGCGCACCGCCGGTTCCGTTAAACCGCGGGGCAGATCGATTTTGGCGCGCGCACGAAGCGTCTGGGGAATATGCTGATAAAGCTCCTCGACGGAATGGAGTTCGAGGGTTCGAAGCATGCGTTCTTTGTCGGCTGGGGTATGCGGAGTGTAGCGCATGAATCGATGCTACTCTTTCTCGTTTTCGTCTTCCTCTTCTTCATCAGTTTCGTCTTCTTCTTCCTCATCCTCGTCGGCTTTTTGTTGCTCGACGTACTCGGCATATTCCTCGGCGTCCATCAGATCTTTGAGATCGTCTTTGTCCGCCAACTCGACCCGGATCATCCATCCGTCGCCATAAGGGTCGTCGTTAATGGTCTCCGGATTGTCCGGTAAAACATCGTTGATCTCGAGCACAGTTCCGCCCACCGGGGCGTAAACATCGGAAACCGCCTTGACCGACTCAACGGCGCCAAAAGGATCGTCCTTGACGACCTTTTCGCCAACTTCCGGCAATTCAACGTAGACAATGTCACCGAGCTCTTCTTGCGCATACTCTGTAATACCGATCGTCGCTGTGTTTCCTTCGACCAAAACCCATTCATGTTCTTTGGAATATTTTAATCCGTCAGGGAACTCCATTGCTGACCTCCTTCGTAGCTGTTTGGCTGCGCCGCTTAGCAGCGGTAGAACGGTAACGAAACCAGTTTTGACTGAACTCGTCGGCCGCGGATTTCCACCTCGACAACATTGCCGATATTGGCCTCTTCGCTGGCGACGTAACCGAGCGCGATCGCTTTTCCGAGCGACGGCGACTTGGTGCCGCTGGTCACGCGCCCGATTGAACGTCCGTCTTTGAACAACTCATATCCGCTGCGGGCGATGCCGGGGCCCAACAACTCGAGGCCGACCAATTTGCGCTTGACCCCTTGTTCTTTTTGCCGCAACAAGACTCCGCGCCCGATGAACGACGGCTTGGAAAATTTCGTCACCCAGCCCAATCCCGCTTCCAGCGGCGTGGTGTTGTCGTCGAGTTCATGGCCATACAGCGGGTAAGCCTTCTCGAGTCTTAGAGTATCGCGGGCACCGAGGCCCACCGGAACCAAGCCCTTCGGAGAACCGCCTTCTAAGAGCACGCCCCAGAGTCGCTCCACATCGCCGGCGTTACAATAAAGCTCGAAGCCGTCTTCGCCCGTGTAGCCGGTACGCGCCACCAGACAGCGGACTGCCGCGACGTCGGCGAACGCGAAGTGAAATGATGTGATCGCACCAAGATCGACCGCGGTCAACGCTTGGAGAATTCTCGCCGCCAGCGGTCCTTGCAAAGCGAGTTGGGCGTACTTGGCGCTGACGTTTTCGACTTCGACAGCGCCGCTGGCATGATCGCGGATCCAAGCGAAATCTTTGTCGCTGTTCGCCGCGTTGACGCAAATAAAAAATACCGTCGGCTGCAGCCGATAGAAAATCACGTCGTCGACCACGCCGCCTCGCTCGTTGAGCAGCAAGTTGTATTGCGCTTGGAACGCGCTCATTCGCGCAACGTCATTGGCCGAAACGCGTTGGCAGAGATCCAGCGCGCCTTCGCCGCGCACTTCGATCTCGCCCATGTGGCTGACGTCAAAAAGCCCCGCGTGGCGACGCACCGCCCGGTGTTCTTCGATGACTCCCTTGTACTGAACCGGCATTTCCCAGCCGGCGAACTCGACCATTTTCGCACCGGCCCGCCTGTGAGCGGCGTATAGAGGTGTCCTGTTCAATTTCGAGCCACGCACACCGACGTAATTGAATCGCCTAACGCTCCCGCTGCAGCGACCCTTTGGCGGCTTTTAAAGTGTTGTGGAGCAGCATGCAGATCGTCATCGGACCGACGCCGCCTGGAACCGGTGTGATTGCCGAAGCGCGATCTTTGGCGATTTCGAATTCTACATCGCCGCACAGTTTGCCGTTCGGCAATCGATTGACACCGACATCGATCACCACGGCGCCCGGCTTCACCCAATCGCCGCGGACGAGCCGCGCCTTGCCGATGGCAACGACCAAGATATCCGCCCGGCCCACCTCGTCGCGGAGACTCGCCGTGCGCGAGTGGCAGATCGTCACGGTCGCATGCTTCTCGAGCAACAGCAGCGCAACCGGCTTGCCGACAATATTGCTGCGGCCGACGATGACCGCATTCTTACCCTTTGGATCGCAGTCCACCGACGCGAGAAGTTTCATGATGCCCAACGGGGTGCAGGGCCTGAAACCGTCGCCGCCGAGCAGCAACATCCCCTGGCTCATCGGATGGAAACCGTCGATGTCCTTGTGCGGCGAAACCGCTTCGAGGATGCGTTCGGCGCGGATGTGCGGCGGCAGAGGCAGCTGCACCAAGATACCGTGAACGTTTTTGTCCTTGTTGAGCTGGTGCACCAGCGCGAGCAGCTCTTTTTCCGAGATCGTCGCGGGAAGAAGATGCTCAAAGGACTTGATCCCGACTTCCTTGCACGCTTTCTCTTTATTGCGAACGTAAATATGCGACCCGGGATCGTCTCCGACCAACACCACGGCCAGCCCCGGTGCCAGATCCCACCGTCGCTCGAGTCCTTCGACTTCTTCTTTGATTTGCTTTTGAACTTCTTTGGCGACCGCTTTGCCGTCGATGATTAAGGCCATGACCTACTCCGTGACGAGAATGAAAATCTATATCGTAAAAAAACCGTTTGTAAAGAACCGCATTTAATTAACTGGATGACACGGTGACCTGCGAACGTCAACCCTTGCATAGGGCAGAATCATGGCGGCAAACTTGACTGATCCGCCACAGTGAAGCGGCCAAGGGTCATGGTCTATCCGGCGGTCAGTTGCACGCACGCGCGCGCTTGACGACTCTTTCGGCAAATGCTTTCTATTGACGGCGGATGAAGCGAATCCCTAAAGTTAGAGATCAAGATCAACAGTCTCGCTGGGAAAGGATTCTTCCATGAGCGAACCACGCACCCTAGAAGAAGTGAAAAACGATATTCGTAGCCGCGTCGGCCATCGCGCGCCGTTTCTCCACGCCGACAAAACCGAGGCGGAAGAAGCTCTCGCGCACATGCCTACGCTCGAGGGCGAAACCTGGGCCGCCGCCTGGAATGAACTCGGAGCGCGTTGGGAGGCAAGAGCCAGCGCTGCCGAGAAAGCGGGGAATGCCGCTCAAGCTAAAGAGGGGTTCCTCAAATCGTACGGTTACTATGGTATCGCTCGCCATCCGTTTCCGAGCACGCCGGGAAAAAACCTTGGCTATATAAAGACCCGCGAGATGTTTCTGGCGGCGGCCAAATATTTCGACATTCCCGTCGAGCGTGTTTCGATCCCGTTTCAGGGCAAGGCAATTATCGGTCACCTGCGGTTTCCAAAAGAACTTCCCGCGCCGATGATTATGCACTGGGGTGGCATCGACAATTGGAAGGAAGAGCGCCATTCCTTTGGCGAGTCGTTCGTTAAGGAGGGCTGGGGTTGTTTCATCATGGACAGTCCTGGCACGGGAGAATGCCCCATGCTCGCGGGGCCGGATGCTCACGCTGTACACCTTGCGGCCCTCGACTATTTACTCAAGCGCCATGAAGTCGATAGTAGCAAAATCGCCGTGATCGGCGCCAGCTTTGGCGGCCATTGGTCGACAAAGCTCGCCCACGCCGCGCCGGCCAAATTGCGCGGCGCAGTCAACTGGGGCGGTGGCATCCACTATTTTTTTCAGCCTGAGTGGCAAGCGCGCTCGCGCCACGCCGACTCCTATCTTTTTGATCTCATCGAAGCCCGGGCCAATCTTTTCGGCAAGAAAACTTTCGACGAGCTTTGCGCCGTGATGCCGGCGCTCTCGCTGCTTAGCCAAGGCTGGCTCGAAAAACCCTGCGCGCCGATGCTGATCGTCAACGGCAAAAAAGACAAGCAGGTGCCGCTCGAGGATTTCTATCTGCTCCTCGAACATGGTAATCCGAAAACGATCCGGCTATTCCCTGGCGGTCACATGGGCTCGATTCCGAATATTTTCAAAACCGTTATTACGTTACTTGGTTGCATGAAAAATTGGATGATTCACTATGAGCCTCTATCAACTACAGAAACTGATCTACCACGTAAATCGTGACCCCGCGCAGCGCGAACGTTATCGCCAAGATCCATCGACGTTCATTAAGAACTACGAGCTTACCCCAGCCGAAGCATCGGCGATCCTCGACATCGATGTCCGCTCCCTTTATGCCATGGGCGTGCATTCGCTGCTGTTGCGGCCGTTTACCTTGCTAAATAAAGTGTCCAACGAAGATTACGCCAAAGCGCTCAAAGGATTGGAGTAAACTATGCCCATCGTATTTGCCTGCGCCGCCAGCCATGCGCCGGGAATGACGGCTTGGACCGAGGCCGCGCCGAAAGAACAAGCGGTCAATATTTTAGGCAGCTATCGTAGGCTCGGTGCGAAGCTCGCCGCATCGAAGCCCGACGCGATTGTCGCCCTCACCGTCGAGCATTGGGCCAATTTTTTTCTCAATAGCATGCCCAGCTTTTGTATTGGCCGCGCTGAGCATTACGACGGGCCCGTTGAAGAATGGCTGAGAATCCCCAAAGCTCGTGTGCCCGGAGATGCTCAGTTAGGAAAGGAACTCATCGATGCGTGTCTCGACGGTGGATTCGATCCAACGTTTTCCGATGAGTTGCTGTTCGATCACGCGACGTTTTTGCCGCTGCATTTCCTGAATCCCGACTTGGCCGTGCCCGTCGTCCCGGTCATCATCAATACCTTGACGCCGCCCATGCCGACGGCGAACCGTTGTTTTGCGCTCGGCCAATTTCTCGGGAAGGTCTTGGAAAAAAGCCAGAAGAGAATTGCCATGATCGCCACTGGCGGTTTGTCGCATTGGCCCGGCGAAGCCAAGCACGGCAAGATCAATATCCCGTTCGATAAAAATTTTCTCGAGAACTTGATCGCTCGCGATTTTACGAGTTTGACCGCTTACACGCACGACGAGATCAACACCGAAGCCGGCTCCGGTGGTCACGAGATCCGAACTTGGATAGCTCTCGCTGGCGCTGTGCAAAGTTGGAAAGCTGAGCTGCTCGCTTACGAGCCCGTGGTCCCCTGGGCAACAGGCTGCGGACTCGTGGCCTTCCATCCGTAGAATGCGCCGGGCACGGCATGCCGTGCCCCCAATTATTGCCTGATGCCTATTGCCTCTTTCAAATGAAATTCAGCCTGCACAGCGTCCACGGCGGCGAAAAGAACATCGACGAGATTCATAAACGCGCGGGGCGAGCCGAAGAACTCGGCTACCACGGCATCTTTGTCGGCGAAAGCCAGCTGAGCTCCATCGATTCATTTCAGACGCTGGCGAGCTGCGCGATGATCACAAAGCGGGTACTGCTCGGTATCGCCGTGACGAACATGGTTTTTCGCCATCCAACGGTGCTTGCCGGCGCCGCAGCATCGCTTAATGAAATTTCCAAAGGCCGCGCAATTCTTGGTTTGGGTACCGGCGATGGCCCCGTTTATAGCCAAGGGCTGAAAGCGACGCCGATCAAGCAGTTTGAAGAAGGTGTGCGCATGATCCGCGAGCTTGTGCAAGGCAAACCTATTCAGTTCCCAACCGGCAAAGTCGGCATCAGCTTCAATCTCCGCCCCCCGCCGATCTATGTCTCAGCCGAAGGACCCAAAGGATTGCTACTCGCCGGCCGATCTGCCGACGGTGTCATCCTCGGCACCGGTTTCGATCTCCGGATCTACGAATGGGCGAAACAGAAAATTCTAGATGGGGCAGCCGAGGCCGAACGCAATGCAAGTGATATCGCAATCGTCGCTGCCGGCATGCTCTGCGTGCGCGAAGACGGGACTGAAGCGCGTAAGATCGTGCGCAACCGCATCGCCAACCGCGCCCATCACAATTTCCGCTTCACCTTCGAAACCGTCCCGCCGAAAGAGCTGGAAGGCGTGAAAAGATTCGTGGCCGGCTTCGACCTCATGAAACCAATGGAAGACCGCGTCGACCCCAATCTGGTGAACGATTATCTCGTGCACCGCTTCTCCATTGCCGGCACACCCAGAGAATGCATCGAAAGAATCGAAGAGTTAAAAGCCGCCGGAGTCGAACACCTCATGCTCACGCCAGCGCGGAAAGTGTATGGCAAGACAGTAGAGGCATTTGCCGCTAAAGTCATTCCACATTTGCAAAGTAGACGGTGAGGGGCGGTGTAGTCCCCAGCTAGGGGCAGTGAGCCCCGGATTGCGTTTTTCCATCCGGGCCGACTCAGAGAGCCGTTAGACGTGAAAACAAAAACGCCGTTGGCAGTGATTCTGCCAGCGGCGTTTTACTGCATACCAATAAGTTATCCTACGACGTCACTTCCCACCAGTTTTTGCTGATGTCACTGAAGATAAAGTTGGTGCGGCCATTTTCCTGCAAGTCCCAGAGATCCTGAATACCGAGTTGTCTGCCCTTGGTGGAAAACTCTTTGTGGGCATCCGCGACTTCTTCTGCGGAAGCCACTTTCAATGTAAAGCGGTTTGCCGCCGTCAGATAGTCACGGTGCGTCGTCGGTAAAACAACGACATACCACGGGCCACTCGGAACAGTTATGTAAGTCGAGGTGCGCCCGCCGCCGATAATCGATAGCCCGAGCACATGTTCGAGAAACTTGTCACTGCTTTCTTTGTCATCGCAATTGAGTGTTCCATGGGTTATGGCTTGTGGAATATAGCCCCGCCCTGGAAACTGCTCTTCGGTTAGAGGTGTTTCCCAATGCGGCGCGGCGATCCTGCGACCCTGTTTAATCGCCGCCGGGTTGTAGTATTCGATTTCGAGATCATTTCCACCGGGCTCTTTGAAATAGATCGAGTAAGCAAAATGAGCCTCGTGTGGTTTGGTGACGCTTTTGATCTTGTACTGCGCCTTGTGATCGGAAATGTATTCATACGCCTGCGGGATTTCTCTGGAATTGGCCACGCGAAAGCCGTAGTGATTGGTGTGCGGCTTATTGGCGGCGTTGGGGCCGCCCTCGTGAATCACCAGACGCCAGGCCGTATTTGGATGTTTGACGACCGCCTGCTTTTCGCTCTGCTCAACGACCTCTGCCGCCAGCAATTCAGTAAAGATCGGCAGCGTTTCATCGAGAGAACGGCACTCGTAGTGGCCTTCTGTGAGTCCAATTGGCTTAAGCATGGTTGCTCTCCTAAGAGAAAGTAAGGTTACAGCGAACCGTTACTCTATTATTAAAAAGACCGCTACGCTTGTCAATCGAAGCGCTTTACCGCCGGTGGCATCCTTACTTCCGCGCCTGATTTGGCGCATTCCTCTTCGAAAGTTTTGCGAATGATCGGATTCTCATCTTCATATTCGATCTGCCACCCGCCATATGCGAGAGGCACGTCGGACTGAATTTTTCCCGGCTGCAGCTTGTACTTTCGGCTGAGAATTTTTAATGCTAAATAGCGCGCGGGTTCGGCGCTGGAATTGAAGTGCTGGTGAAACCAGCCCTCGGGCGGCACGACGATCGATCCGGGCTGCCAATTGACGCGCGTCATGTCCTTCCCCTCCGGCCACAGGAGCGAATAACCTTTACCCGTGAGAATAAAGACATGCGCGCCGGGGCCGTGTCGGTGCGCTTTTTTGTAAATGCCGACCGGGAAGCGAGAAACGTGAGAACCCATCATGCTTTCCGACATTTCAAAAAAGATCGTCGCATTGCCTTTCCCTCTTTCGGTCCACGCGACGGGCTCGATGTTGATCGCGTCAGCGACAAAATTCGTCTCGACCACGCGATCACTATAGAGCTTGCCGCTGCCGCCGAAATAACCTTCTTCGCCCTTAAAACGGTCAACGAATGAGTAAGGATTATTGGTGACGAAGTCCTCGCAGTGAAACAGATTGAAAACCAGCGGCGCCGTCGTCACAGCCAAAAGTCTCGCCTCTTTGTCTCCTTGTCCGTTGAAGTGTTGGTACCAGGCATTGAGTGGGATGGCGAAAAGACTCCCGGTCTGCCATTCGAAGCTCTGCTTCGGTCCATGGTTCTGCCAAACCGTCGTTGCGCCCCGGCCATCGAGCACGTAGTAAAGTGCCTCATAAATATGCCGCTGCGGATTGAGACTTTTGCCTGAAGGAATCCCGACGATGTACGCGTCATCCTGATAACCGGTACCGTCGAGCATAATGTAAACACCGTTGCCGCCCATGCGGTCCCACCACTTGAGCGGAATTGTGTAAAGGTCCTTGACAAAGAATCCGCGAATCACATCGATCCCCTGTGAGGAAATCCAACGGTCATAAGGTGTGTCCATCACCTCGACCTTGCGATCGACGTTTTCGTAGGACGGGCGCATCCCAGCTTCTGCCATCTCGATGCCTCCTATTCTTCCGTATTGTTTTTCTTACCTCACAATCAGACAGGCCATCAAGTGCGAGCGCTTATGTGTAAAGAATCGACTCGGACGAGATCCCCCACTCAGTTCGGGATGACAATGCCTGTGCGCGTCATGCTGAGCGCCAGACTGTGTGAAAATCCGTTCATGGTTCGACGGGGCTCACCACGAACGGAATCGCTTCATTTGAAATTAAGCACTTAGCCGTTCGCCCTGAGCGCCGTCGAAGGGCTCCGATAGAGTTTTCACACAGTCTGGCGCAGCGAAACATCTCGCATTTGACCGGCTCGGAGAAATTCCAATCTCAAGTTGATTGACAATGCGCATGAGCCGCCACATATCTGGTAGGAACCTATGGAATGAGGAGTACGCAATGAGCCAAGAGGCAATGAACAAGCTGGTTGCCGCACTGAAGCACGGCGAAGGCCTGCGCGATGATTTTATCTATTACATGACCTTTGACGACTATCCGAGCTTTCCCGATCCTTTTCCGCGGACGACATACACAGTCCGGGAGGTCCAGGAGTCCATTCGCCGTTACCCGAATCCCGAAAAGCCCGGTGAACTCTTTTGCTGGGACATTCACGGTCGGTTATTTGCGCCAGCAGCGACATCGATCCCGAACATGGCCGTGGTGATGATTCACGGCGGCGCGGTAAACGAGTACGAGTTTATCTTCACGCCTGACGGGCCAGAAGCGTATCTCGATCTCACTCAGACTGATCCCGCTGAAGCGCGCGTCGGTGTAGCGCAACATATCGCTTCGCTCGGCATTCCTGTTTTGACGATTTCGCTGCCCGGCCACTACAGTCGCAAACATTGGGCGTCAATAGCGGAACGCAGGCCGGAATTCATCATCGGCGAAGTTCCCGGTGACACAGAACTCCGAAACCGTCTCGCGGTTTACACGTTCAGGATGTGCGCAGAAGCGATCAAAGCTCTGGTCGAGAACAACCTCAAAGAATCCATTTTCATGTGGGGCCATTCCACCGGCGGCGAGTATTTTTATTTGATGGAGCAGTACGGACTAAAAAATAAATTGATCGGCGGCCTCGGGTTCGGCACGGGCATGCCGGCTTGGATACGCAAGGAATGGGATTTAGCCTGCGCCAAAAAATCGCCGGAGGAGCGCGCGGAGCCGTTTCGCAATTTGACCGACCTCAGCCGCCGATCGCCCAAAGGATATGTGAAAAGCGGTTACGTCGGACCCAACCAACCCTGGGGCAGCGCCGAAAAATGGTTTGAATTAGAAAATCATCGCCGGCCACAGTTCAAGCCGTACTTGCAAGACATCGAACACAGTGCTCACGATGTGTTATTGCCCGACATCAAAAAAATCTCGGGTTTGCCGGATGACGAATTGTTCATCACGTACAAGTCGGATCTCAACCGCCTGCGCGGCAAGAAATTACTGCACATCGTCGGCGAGCACGACAAGGGCCACTGGGTCGAGGGCGGTGAAAAGGGCCTGGAATTTCGCCGCGAGGTCTACGCTTTTAATCGCTTCAAGCCCTTCGCTGATGCGCTGCGCTTGATCGTCGTGCCCAAGCTGACTCACTATGGGCATGTCGAAAGCTACAATGAAAGATTGGCGAACCTGATGGTCACCGGCTTCAAGGAGTATTTCCGCAGCTGAAAGCTCGCGAATAAGCCTGTAGGGGCGACCGGCCCGTCGCCCTGGTTGGGTTGTGGTGCCGACTTATCCGCGAAGAGGAAAGTGCCGACCGAATCGATCCAAGCGGCGATTCATGCGGTCCCCACGCCGGTCTAAGCGACCTTCGACACGTTCGCCGCGGTAATCTAAGCTGCGGTTAATCCGATCGCCACGCCGGTCCAGACGGGCCTCGATCCGGTCACCTTTTCGGTCCAAGTGACTGTCGATTCGATCGCCCCGGCGATCCAAACGCGCTGCCAGCCTGGTTTTGCCTTCCGCTTGCGCCTTGTCGGCCCGATTGTCGAGGCGCTCGTTAATCCGATCGCCTCTCGCATCGAGTCTTTCGTTCCTTCTGTGGCCCCGAAGGTCAAAACGTTCATTGAGTCGATCGCCTCTAGCATCGAGACGCTCGTCCACCCGGTCACCTCTGGCGTCGAGTCTTTGGTCGATTCGATCGCCGAGCCGATCCCAGAATCCGTCAGCCGCAAAAACCGGAGCCGCGATTGCGATCGCCGCCGCGGTGAGTGCACTCAATAGCGATGTCTTCATTGTGAGTTCTCCTTATGGCTAATTTTTGATTCGACGCCGCTTGCTTGTAATACGTTTGACGCGTCCTTGGCACAATGGTTTACCGCCGCCCGATGTTTTTCTCTGAAGATCGCAATAACGTAGGGCTATTCGCAACTTGCGCAATTTTATCGAGGCAGCGGGAATGCGCGATATGGCGCCTAATTGCTTGACAGGATGGGTAAACTAACTTACAGATTGCTCACGGAAAAATTTCTCCATGACAAAATCGCCGATCACAAGACCCATCGCCGATTGTCAATTCGCTATTCGTTGGTTGATCGGCGTGGTGCTATTGCTCGTCTCGCCGAACGTCAGCGCCGAGCCGCTGCGCATTGCTTACACGTCGATCGCCGTTGTCTACGGCCCACTCTGGCTGACCAAAGAAGCCGGCCTGTTCAAGAAGTACAACATCGAGCCTGAGTTTGTTTACATCGCCGGCGGACCGCCGTCGTTGCAAGCGTTAATCGCCGGTGATGTGACGATTTCATTTACTGCCGGTGGCGCGACGGTCGCGGCAAACCTGCAGGGCTCCGACGTGGTCTTGCTCGGTGCCAGTATCGATTCGCTGCCCTTCGAGCTTTGGTCGATTCCCAGCATCAAAGAAGTGAATCAATTGAAAGGAACACGACTCGGCGTAAGTCGTATCGGCGCCACAACCGACTTCATAGCGCGCTACATGCTAAAGAAATGGAACCTCCAGCCCGACAAAGACGTCGCTATATTTCAGACCGGCTCGGGCCCGCAAATCTTCGCCGCGTTGAAGGCCGGCTCGGTACAAAGCGGTGTGCTTGCCACTGGGCCGGAAACGCTGAACGCGGAGACGGCGGGATATGTTCGCCTTGCCGATGTTTCCGCGTCCGGGCTCGTATATCCGTTCGGCCCCTTCGCCGCACGGCAGTCATTTCTCAAGAGCCAACCGGATTTGACGACTCGTTTTATGAAAGCCTACGTCGAAGGCATTCATCGATTCAAAACCGACAAGGCGTCGGCGATGGCGGTGCTGGAAAAATATACAAAACAAAAAAGCACGCCTGCCGCAGAAAAGATCTACGAAGTCTATGCAAGCAAATATTTCAAGCGCGCTCCGGAAGCGACCGCGGCGGGAATCCAAACGATCCTCGAAGAATTATCGGCCACTCGCCCCTTGCCCCTGGGAATCACTCCGCAACGGTTTGCTGAGTCGAAATTTATCCGCGAGCTCGTCGCCAATGGCTTCGTCGATTCGCTGTACAAGAACCACTAGCTCGCGTGCTTGATCATAGGAGAGGGGGAAATTTCGATGAATATCGTCAGCCAAGCGCATGTGCCGCATAACACCGGCTGGTCTGCGGAATTGAAACAAAGCAAGGTCATCCGAATTAGCGCGACGACAACCGTGGATTTTGTTTGCTTCAAGCTTCAGAACCTGCGCGAACGATTCGATCAAGCTCGCACAAAGGTTTACAACATGGCGCTATTTATCACCACCGGGCATAAACTCATGGGCCGCAACAACCAGCACATGATGACGATCTTGTATGACGGTTTCAAAGAGGGCACCCACGACCTGCAAAAAGGCATGTGCAGCGGCTATCGCTTTCGATTGGCGCAGCAGGAAAATCGACTAGGCGAATACTATCCACGCGAGATCAAGGAAATTCCCGATCATGGCTGTTACGAAACTTGTCAAAGGCTGTGGCTTCCTACGGCATCTTTCCGGAAGACATTCCGAGCCCGTTTAATTTGAATCAGCACATGAAGATCGACGGCGTCACCGGCAAAATGGAACATACCCAGATCCGTCCCAAAGACGGCAACTACATGGACATCCGCGCCGAGATGGATTTACTCGTCGCGCTCAGCGCTTGCCCTGACCTTGCCGTCGGCGGCAAACCACTCGACGTGGTCATTTACCAATCTTGACGCGCGGCGCGAAACTTTTTTCGAGCAAAGGAGTAACTCGCCATTTCCATCGTCATTGTCGCCATGCCCTATGGTGTGCTGGACCCGCAACGGATTTCCCAGGCATCGCGGACATGCTTGGAACGCGCTCTGGACTGGTGGCAAAAATCGATGCACACCTCTAAGCACAAGACTTATTTTGTCCTGGCTGGCTACGACGCCGACCACGGGCAAGAGATCAAATTGCGGCGTGGTATCATCGAAGGTTCACTACAGGAGCCGGAACTATTGAGCAATATCATCGAGGTCAGTGCGAGAAATGAAGTCAGCCTGGCGCAAAAGATCGCGCGTGTCCGAACCCTGCTGCCCGTCGAAACCATCACGGTCTTCGTCGAATCCCGCAACGCCGTGAGCGTCAAAGCGATCTTCAAAAGGAAATTCGGCAAGACACTGCAAATTAGAAGGATTAAAGCGAACTTCGAGTTCAATCACCAATGGATCACCACGTCGACATCGTTCGCGTGGTTCTCGCGCAACTGGTTTCTAAGGATTTGGTTCGAGCTGAAGCGACGGATGGGACGAGGCCTCAGAAAAAAGATTCGCTATTGGTTCAGATCTTGAAGACTGGAGTGATGGAGTAATGGAGTGGTGGGGGGTTCAAAAACCCAATACTCCAGCATTCCAGTACTCCATCACTCCAAGTTTTCCCGTCTACTCCAACACTCCATTACTCCATTCTTCGCTTACGCCACCTTCGACACCTTCTCCCGTGTCGGTTCTACTGAGAATTCCTTTTCGAGCCACCAATGCGCCACTTCGCTGCCGGTGGCGAACCAAACGCCTTTGTGCGACTTCATATAGCCGATCATATCGGACAATGCTTTCGCTCTACCCGGCCGACTCGAATTATATGGATGGAATTGGAATGGACAGAATGTCGGCGCGATGGTCGACTCTTCGTAGAACTGGTCGAACATACCTTTCCAGATCACTAGCGTATCATTGGGATTGCCCGAGTCGCGGTGGCCGTAGGTTCTACCGTCACCGAACGGTTGACGCGGCAACTCGACGAGCTTCTTTTTACCACTCTGCCAAACAAATGGCAGGTCGTGCGAAAAGGAGTTGCTGTTCCAGAGATAACCTTGCTCCAAGAGCAACTCCAAGCTGTTCGGGCTTTGCGTGCAGGATCGCCAGCCGGACGGTCGCTTCTTGGCCCGGTTCAAAATCATTTCCGTCGTCCGCTTGATGACGTCGCGTTCTTCGTCTTTGGTCAGGTCCCGCGCAACCTCATGATGGTAGCCATGACCGGCGATCTCGTGACCCTGGGCGATGATCGCTGCCACTTGGTCCGGATAGCGTTCGGCAATGCCGCCACAGGTAAGAAAAGTGGCCTTCACTTCGTGGGACGCAAGAATTCGGAGAATTCTCCAGATACCAGTTTTGGGGCCGTACTCTGCCTGGGTATATTCTTCATGATTCATCTTGCCGTTTTTGTCCGGCTTGACGTCTTCGCCGCCTTGAAAATCGAAGCTGAGCAAGACCGCGATGCGGGCATCGCCCGGCCAGTGAATTTTGCCATTGGAATGAAGTTCTTCGAGCGCCATTATGAACCTCCTAAGTTGCCGACTCTAGGTATTTTTGACCATCCTCAACCCTGCCGATCGATCATCCAGAATATTGATAAACCACCGATTGAACACTTGCAAGTTAATTCGCAGAATCACGTTGTGAGTCCGGTGAAAAGATTGTATAGAGGGGCCGAACACTCTTCGGAGGTGCTCCATGGCGGGAGTTAATGGAAAATTCAACGTTGGCGGCGTGCTCTTAAATCAGCCCTTTAAGATTCGGCGGCTCGGCCACTTCGGTTTTAACCTGAATCACATGGAAGAGGGATTACGTTTCTATGTCGATCTTCTCGGCTTTCGGATTTCCGACATCATGGACTATTCGCGGCGCGCCAAAGATCCGGCGCAAATTGCCGGTCTCGGTGATCCCAACGGCTATTTCACCCGCTACGGCAACGATCACCACGCCATGGTGCTTTTTCCTAAGCGCGTGCGTGACGCGCTTGGCCGGCATGAAAAGCCGGGCGTGACTGTCAATCAGATTACCTGGCAAGTGGGCAACTTGAGAGAGGTCGGCAACGCCATCAAATGGTTCAACGAACGAAACCTCAAGCAGCAGCGATCAGGGCGCGATATGCCGGGATCGAACTGGCACACCTATCTCTACGATCCCGACGGCCACAGCAATGAGCTTTACTATGGCATCGAGCAGATCGGTTGGAACGGCCACAGTAAACCGCGCGCGATGTACGATCGCGGCTTCGACAAACCGCCGGAGTTGCCACAAGTCGCGGAATTCGACGAGGTACAACAAGCTCAAGCCAGAGGCGTCGATATTTTTTCCGGGTATCGTTACGTCGACAAAATACCTGCGACCTACGACGTAGACGGCGTTCTTCTGCCTCGCCCCTTCAAAATCGTCCGTCTCGGACCGGTCTATCTCTTCGTTGAAAACCTTGAATCCGCGGCTGCGTTCTATCGCGACACTCTAGGCTTTACGTTGACCGAAGAAATAATCTCGCGCGGCGAACGCTGTCTGTTTTTACGCTGCAACACCGAGCATCATTCCGTTGCTCTCCTTCCGCTCACGTTGCGCGAGTCCCTCGGCTTGAGTCCGCACTCCAAATGCGCCGCTTTCGGACTTCAACTGGCTAACTACCGGCAACTCAAAGACGCCGTCAGATTTTTCCGCGACAACGGTGTCCAAGTGACGGAATCTATTCCAGCGGAACTTCACCCCGGCATCGACTACTCCGCAACCGTCCGCGATCCGGACGGCCACACGATCCAAATTTACTACGCGATGGAACAGATCGGCTGGGAGGGAAAACCGAGACCGAAGGAGATGAGGCGATCATGTGCGCTGGATGACTGGCCGGAGGCATTGGATCAAGATAGCAATGCCTATCTCGGCGAACCGTTCTTGGGTCCGTGGGGATAAGACAGTTGAAACGATTGCGAATGAACGTTAGAGAACCCGCTCATAGTTCGATTCCCTTCGAAATCCGATTCTCTCCCCCTCGACGGGGGAGAGTGGGGGTGCAGCATCGCGCAACACTCACCCGTATCCTGACTCCTTCGACTTTGCTCAGGACAGGCTTTCACCGTCAAGGGGAAAGGAACCGTACGTTTGGAAGTCAAATTCGAAAGTTCATACCGATCATCGCGATTGCGATGCTCCTGATTAGCTCCAATAGCAAAGCCAACCCCTACATGCCCAGACCCGGCGAGCCACTCACCCCAGCGCGCGTCGGTACCTGTTCGATCACCGGCGGCTTCATTCACTTTTACAGCGCGCTGTACAACGGTCTCTTCGACAAGTACGGCATCAAGATCGAGCATGTGACACTGCGCGGCGGCGTGGTCAGCCTTGCCGCGTTGGCCGCCGACGAGATCCAATTCATCTACTGCTCTGCCGATCCGATGATCCCGCGCATGGCTGCCGGAGCCGATGCCAAATTAATTGGCTCACCGATCGTGGGCCTGCCGTGGGTGCTCGTGGGCCGCAAGGAGATCAAACGGCCGCAGGACCTCAAAGGCAAGACCATCGCCGTGGCGCGGCCCGGCGGTCTCACCGCCCAACTGGCAAAGTCTGTGATGAAAAAATTCAACTTGACGACACAGGACGTCAAGCTGCTTCACATCGGCGGAACAGGCCAGCTCGAGCCTTACAACGCCATGCTGCAGGGACTGACTCAGGCCACTTTTCTCACGCCGCCCCTGGATGTTCGCGCCAAAAGAGATGGTTTCGCTCTGATCTATAATCTGAACGAATTAGACGTGCCGGCTGTTTACAGTTCCATGTTCACCAATCTAAAGAGCCTTAAAGAACGGCCGGCGCTCGTTCAGAAGTTTGTCGCAGCCATGGCCGAGGCGATCTTTTTTCTGGAAAAAAATCCTGACAAGGGAAAAGCGGCACTATCGAAAGTTCTGAGCGTCAACGATCAAGAGGTTCTACAGTCGGCCTATGACGCCTATGCCAAGGGAATGGTCAATCGCCGGCTCATCGTGCCGGTCAACGCCGTGACGCAGGCCGTGGAAATGGCGCGCGAGGAAGGCACACTAATCAGAAAGAAACCCGCGGAGATTATCGATAATAGTTTCGCCGAACAATTGGACAAAAGCGGTTTTCTAAAAGAGCTCTGGGGCAAACAACTATAGGGGCGCAGCATGCCGCGCCCCTAACCGCCATTGCGAAAAACAAAATCACGGAGGCAAGGACCATGGAACAAAAAATAACTTTTCAATCCGATGGACTTAAACTAGCAGGCATCGTCGATACTCCGCCGGACTTAAAGCCCGGTGAGCGTCGACCGGCGTTCGTCGTCCTACATGGTTTCGGCGGCAACAAAGACGGACAGGGCCAAATAGTCGTCGCCAAGCAATTCAACCAATGGGGCTATGTGACATTGCGCGTCGACTTTCGCGGCTGCGGCGAGAGCGAAGGCGAGCACGGAAGAATTATTTGCCTCGATCAAGTCGCCGATACGCGCAACGCGATCTCTTACATGGCGGCGCGCTCTGAAGTAGATCCGCAGCGAATCGCTCTGGTAGGGAGCAGCTTCGGCGCGGCCGTCGCCGTGTTCACCGGCGGCGCCGACCAACGGGTCGCCGCGGTGATTTCGTGCGGCGGTTGGGGCGACGGCGAGCGAAAATTCCGCGGCCAGCATCCGACGCCCGAAGCGTGGTCCAAGTTCACCAACATGCTGGAAGAAGGCAAACGCCATCGCGAGCGCACCGGCAAGTCGCTCATGGTGCCGCGCTACGATATCGTGCCGATCCCGGAAAAGTTGCGTAATCGCATGAGCAGCGGCTCGATCATGGAGTTTCCGGCCGAGACCGCGCAGAGCATGAATGATTTCCGCGCCGACGATCAGGTCGGCAATATCTCGCCGCGTCCACTGCTTTTGCTGCACAGCGCCAACGATTCCGTCACACCGACTTACGAATCGATCGAAATGTTCAAGCGCGCCAAACAGCCGGCCGAGCTGCACCTGCTTGCCGACGTCGATCATTTCACGTTCAACGAAGAAAAT
>DASYUV010000242.1:0-9551 GCA_036000865.1 Binatia bacterium
GAGAAGTAGCCGGCCGCGGCGATCACTTCCTGGCCCTCGCGTGAAAGCAGGAAATCACTGAGCAGACGTGCAGCGTTGGGATGTGGCGCGTCCTTAACGATGGCGGAACCGAACGTCAGTCCAATAATCGGCTCGGCGCCGACCCATTCGATAGGGGCGCCGTCTTTTTTCAACCGATCGACGCCGTTGGCAAAGGCGACAACGACGACGGCGCGCTCACCGGCGGCGAGCAAAGTCTGAAGTAAAGAATGGCCAACGCGGAACTGGATATTTTGGCCGGCGAGCTTGCGCATCAGGTCCATCGCTTTGGCTTCACCGTAGTAACTAATCATGCCGGCCATCCATTTGCTCTCGTTCTCGTCCATCAGCAACTGGCCCTTCCACTTGGGCTCGATCAGATCCCAGAAGTTTTTGGGCACGTCGCCAGTTGAGACCATTTTTTTGTTGTATGCGATGACGTTGAGTGTGGCTGCGGGCATCACCCAAAATCCCTTGTCGTCTCGATATTCGGCAGGATAGGCGGCGCGCTCGGGAGAAAGGTAACTGTCAAACAGACCTTTCTGCAGACCGCCGTAGAAATCGAAGCCGGACTGCTGCACGACATCGGCGCGGACCTTCCGCGCTTGTGCTTCCGCGACAAGACGCGTCGCCATTCGTTCCGAGCCGATGCGAGTGGCATCGACTTTGATGAACGGATATTTCTTCTCGAATGCGGCAACGATTTTCTGCGCCGATACCGCTTCCATAGAAGCGTAGAAGACTACTTGGCCTTCTTTCTTGGCGCCCTCCAATATCGACTGACCCATTGCCGCGCCGACCAAGATAACAAACCAGAGGGCGACTGAAATAGTAAATGAGGATATGTTGGATCTGGGCGTCATCGGGCACAAATATCAAACGCTGAGTGGCTTAACACCGATGCGCTACAGTCGTCAATGCCGATTTTCATTGCCAGAACTATCTACATCGCGACTCATCAACCCATCACCTGTGCCGACTTTACCTTGACATCACTGCGGTTTTCCAATACAAATTTTTGTGAAGCCGATGATTTGATCGACTCCAACTGCATGCCTTTTTTCACGACCCCAAGGTATGTGCTTTTAGCTACCATCGATTCATGAATCATCCCTATTTTCCTTTACTTGTGATCTTTGCCCTGGCGGCGGCAGTAGTTCTTGCGCTGCTTTTCATCGCAGCGAAGATCGGCCCGAAATCCACCAATCCGGCCAAAGCTGACCCTTTCGAATCCGGCAATCCGCCTCGCGGTGACGCGCGCATCCGTTTCTCGGTGAAGTTTTATTTGGTGGCGATGCTATTTTTGATCTTCGACTTGGAAGTGGTGTTTCTCTATCCTTGGGCAATCTACTTTCGCCAGCTGGGAATCTTTGGTCTGGTGCAGATGGGGATCTTTCTGGTTATTTTGACGGTTGGTTACATCTATGTCTGGAAAAAAGGCGCCCTGGAGTGGGATTGATTTTTCATGTCTGATGCCAATCCGCGCATTTCATACATTCGAGAGAAACTTGACTCGAAGATTATGGAGATCCAGCAAGCGCAGGGTGACGATGTGTTGCTGCTGGACCGTTCGGGATTACGGGCAAGTTTTCTCGTTTTAAAGACCGACACGCATTTGGGTTACGATTTCCTGTCCGATATCACCGCGGTGGATTATTGGCAAAAGAAAGAGCCGCGTTTCGAGGTCGTGTATCAGATTCTTTCTGTCATGAATCACCAACGGTTACGGGTACGTGTTCCGGTGCCTGAAAGCGATCCAACCGTCGAGTCGCTGACACCGCTTTGGCGAGGCGCGAACTTTCTCGAACGCGAAGTATGGGATCTCTTCGGCATTCGTTTTATCGATCATCCCGACTTGCGACGAATTTTACTTTACGACGAATTTCAGGGTTTTCCTTTGCGCAAAGACTACCCCGTGAATCTCTGGCAGCCCAGAGTTCCTGAACGCGAAGTGGCGGGAACCTTCGTCGATGAGCGCTCGCACAACAAACTGCTGCGCTTGAAAAAATCCCTGGGCAGCAAAATTTAGGCTCGCAGTTACGGCAACGCGATGAAAGCGGAAAACCAAGATCTCCCGTTGGAGACTATGGATTTGCAGATGGGACCATCCCATCCGGCGACCCATGGCACGATCAAATTCAATCTCAAGCTCGACGGCGAAAAGGTGCTCGACTGCGACGTCGAGGTCGGTTATCTCCATCGCGGCTTCGACAAGAGCTGCGAGCAAGCAACTTGGACACAGGTCATCCCCTACACTGACCGGCTCAACTACGCTTCGCCGCTGATCAACAATGTCGGCTATGCCCTGGCCGTGGAAAAACTTATCGGTGTCGAAACGCCGCCGCGTTGTCAATATATTCGCGTCATCGTCAGCGAGTTGTCGCGGATTTTCGATCACCTGACCTGCTGTGGCATGTCCTGCTCCGAGCTCGGCGCAATCACGGTCGGCTTCTACATGATCGAAGCGCGCGAATTGATCATGAGGATCATGGAGAATCTCACCGGCGCGCGGCTGACCGTCACCTATGTCCGTATCGGCGGCCTCAAACACGATCTGCCCCACGATTTTGCCGAACAGGTGACTCAGACGTTCAAAACCATTCGCAAGCTGCTGACCGACTGCGATCATTTGCTTTCGCGCAACCGGATCTTTATCGACCGATTGTCCAACGTCGGAGTCATTTCCCAAGAGACGGCGCTCAACTACAGCCTCACAGGCCCGATTCTGCGAGCGACGGGCGTCAATTACGACGTGCGCAAGGCCTTCCCCTATCTCGTGTACGATCAAATGGATTTCGAGGTTCCGTTGGGGAGCAAGGGAGACAATTACGACCGTTTTGTCTGTCGTATGCAGGAAATCGAGCAGAGCATGAGGATCGTTGAGCAGGCATTGGAGAAACTTCCCGTAGGACCGGTTTGGATCGATGATCCGCGTTTTGTGCTGCCGGAAAAGGAAAAAGTTTACAACAGCATCGAAGGGCTGATGCATCATTTCAAAATTATCATGGAAGGCATTCATGTGCCGGCCGGCGAAACTTATCTTGCCGTGGAAGGCGGCAACGGAGAGTTAGGTTTTTATCTCGTGAGTGACGGCGGCGGCAGACCCTATCGCATCAGAGTGCGTCCGCCATGTTTTATTGCAATGGGCGCCTTTCATGAGATGATCAAAGGGTACATGGTCGCCGACATCGTACCGACCTTCGGCATGGTCAACATGATCGGCGGGGAATGCGATCGCTGAAGCGGAATATTGTCGAAGAGGATCGAGGATAGATATCACGCGGGGCGGCGGCGCAATCCTCGATTCGCGATCCTCTATGCTCGGTTCCAGGAACAATGGCTCTAGAGTTTTCGCCAGAGACGCTAAAGAAGTTCGAGGAGACGGTGAATCGCTATCCCAAGAAAGAGGCGGCGATGTTGCCGGTGCTTTGCCTCGCCCAGCGGGAGTTCGGCCATCTGGGAGAAGAAGCGATCGCATACGTTGCCAAAATCTTGGAGCAGCCGCCGGCGCGGGTTCACGGGGTGGTGAGTTTTTATACCATGCTCAACATGAAGCCCATCGGCCGCCACCATATTCAAGTATGCCGGACCTTGCCCTGCGCGCTTCGCGGCGCGGAGAAAATCACCGGCTTTCTTAAGCAAAAGCTCGGGATTGAGCTAGGGCAAACAACCTCGGACAAGACGTTCACCCTGACAGAGGTCGAATGCTTAGCCTCCTGCGGCACGGCGCCGATGATGCAGATCAATGACGACTACTACGAGAACCTTACGGAAGCTAAGGTGACGGAGATCCTCGAATCGCTGAAATAGGCGCTTTTCTCACGGACATCATGGAAAAGATTTTGCTGCGCAATATCGACCTATCGGATTCCCATACGCTGACGGCCTACAAATCGCTCGGCGGCTATGGTTCGTGGCGCAAGATCGTCGAGAGCATGACACCGGAGCAGCTGATCAACGAAGTCAAAGCTTCGGGCCTGCGCGGCCGGGGCGGCGCCGGCTTTCCTACCGGCATGAAGTGGAGCTTTGTTCCTAAAGACAGCCCGAAGCCGAAATATCTCGTTTGTAATGCGGACGAGAGCGAGCCCGGCACGTTCAAAGATCGTTTGCTCATTGAGAAAGATCCGCACGCGACCGTCGAAGGGACGCTCATCGCGGCCTACGCCATTCAATCGCATACCGCTTTCATCTATATCCGCGGTGAGCTCGCTTTCGGTGCCAGCAGGCTCGAGCAAGCCGTGGATGAAGCCATTCGCGCCGGTTACATCGGCAAGAATATTTTCGGCTCGGGATACGACTTGGACGTGATCGTTCACCGAGGCGCGGGCGCCTATATCTGCGGCGAAGAAACAGCGCTGCTGTCGTCTCTGGAAGGGGGCAGAGGTTGGCCAAAGGTCAAGCCGCCTTTTCCGGCGACCCATGGGCTGTTCGGCTGTCCGACGGTGGTCAACAATGTTGAGACACTGGCCGCGCTGCCCTGGATTATCGAACATGGGGCGGCCGCTTATGCGGCCATAGGCACGGAGAAGAGCAAGGGGACGAAACTTTTCAGCGTCAGTGGTCACATAGCTAAGCCCGGTGTCTACGAAGTGGAAATGGGTTATCCATTCAAAAAGTTTCTCGATGAAGACTGCGGCGGAGTTGCCAACGGCAGAAAACTCAAGGGTGTCATTCCGGGTGGTGGGTCAATGCCGGTGCTGCGCCCTGAGGAGATCGAAAAGGTGAATCTCGATTACGAGTCCGTCCAGGCGGCGGGAAGCCTGCTCGGCTCCGGCGGAGTGATCGTCATGGACGATTCCACGTGCATGGTCGACGCCGCGTGGAACCTCGCTCGGTTTTTCGCCCACGAGTCCTGCGGCCAATGCAGCCCTTGCCGGGAAGGCTGTCACTGGATGGAAAAGATTTTTCGCCGCATCGAGCAGGGCGAGGGAGAGAAGGGCGATCTCGATCTGATTCTCAACGTCAGCGGCAACATCATGGGGAATACGATTTGTCCTTTCGGCGATGCGGCGGCCATGCCCGCGGCAGCGTTTATCAAGAAATACCGCGACGAGTTTGAAGCGCATATCGCGGAAAAGCGCTGCACGGTGGCTAGCTGAACGCGTAGGCTAAGCAAATCGAGGATGGATGATCGCAGATAGAAGATGGCGTAGGATTAAGATGCTATCATCGATCCTCTATCCTCCATCCTCAAAACTTTCTGAACCATGGATCCGGTAAACATCATTATTGACGGCCGCGAGGTCGTCACGACCAAGGGCAAGACCGTTATCCAGGCGGCGGCCGATGTGGGGATCGTTATCCCCTACTACTGTTATCATCCGAAGCTCACTATCGCCGGCAATTGTCGCATGTGTCTCATCGAAATCGAGAAGATGCCCAAGCTTCAGATCGCCTGCAACACTCTCGCAACCGAAGGCATGTCGGTGTTGACCCAAAGTTCGAAAGTTCTAGCCGCCCGCAAGGCGGTGATGGAATTTCTCCTGATCAATCATCCGGTGGACTGTCCGATCTGTGACCAGGCGGGGGAATGTTGGCTGCAAGACTACTACATGAAGCATGATTTGCAGGCGAGCCGCTTCGACGGGCGAAAAGAGCACGACCGCAAACGGGAAATCTTCGGTCCCAACGTCGTGTTTGACGGCGAGCGCTGTATCAAGTGCACTCGCTGCGTGCGGTTCCTCCAGGAAATTACCCACACGGACGAGCTGGCGGTTGTCAATCGCGGTGATCATTCGACGATCGCTTTGTTTCCCGACTCGGTGCTCGACAATCCGCTGTCGGCCAATGTCGTCGATATTTGTCCGGTGGGGGCGCTGACCGATCGCGATTTTCGTTTCAAAGTGCGGGTCTGGTACCTGCAAAAAACCCCGTCGATTTGCCCCGGCTGCAGCACCGGTTGCAACATCAGCGTCGAGACTTATCAGAATCGGATCGCGCGCTTTAAGCCGCGCATCAACGAAGCGGTCAACAGCCACTGGCTCTGTGACGAAGGGCGTTATTGTTTTCATGACTTGACCGGCGGTCCGCGTCTGACGACGCCGATGATTCGTCGAGAAGGCGGATTGGTGCCGACGACTTGGGAGCATGCGTTGCAGGCGGTTTACGCGGGGCTAAAGTCGGCCGGGCCTTTGGCGGGGATTCTGTCCGGCAGAAACACTAACGAGGAAGCCTATCTTTTTGCCAAGCTGGCGAAAAGAATTTCTGATGACTACGCGCTGGAGGTTTTCTACCGGGAGCGCGAGCTCACCGAAGTGCAAAAAATTCTCATGAGTCCAGACCGCTCGCCGAATTTTCGCGGTGCCCGGGAAATGGGAGTTTCTTCGAACGGCGGGTTCGAATCGCTGATGGAGAAACTCGTTGCTGGGAATTTCTCCGCCGTTTACGTCGTCGGCGAAGATCTCATCGCGACAAACGGCGACCAGGAGAAAGTTCGCGCCGCTCTCCAGAAGTTGTCGTTCCTAGTCGTGCAGGACACGCGCTTGACGGAAACGGCGAAGCTGGCGCATGTCGTTCTCCCCGCGACTCACTTCGGTGAAAAGGAAGGAACGTATACGAATCGGCGCGGGCGCGTGCAAAAACTCAACGCCGCGATGATCCCGCCCGATGGCGCTTTGCAGGATTGCGACATTTTCCTGCGGCTATTGGATGCCGCGGGAGAGACGCATAGTTACGCGTCTGTCGCGGAAATCTTTGCGGTTTTGGCGCGGGAGATCCCGTCCTATAAAGGACTCGATTACGCCTCGATCGGCGATCAGGGGATTGAGCTGGGCAGTGGTCGTGTGGAGCAGCATGATCGTTGATATCACGATTATTGCGGCAAAAGCCTTTCTCGTACTCTTCATGGTTCTCAATCTGGCCGGCATTCTCGGCTGGATCGAGCGCAAAGGGAGCGCACTGATTCAAGATCGCATCGGCGCGAACCGTGCGTCGATCTTCGGCTTTGCCGGCCTGGGATTGGTGAACACGCTCGTCGCCGACCCGGTCAAATTTCTGACCAAAGAAGATTTCATTCCGCCGGCCGGCGATAAATTTCTCCACACGCTGGCGCCTTGCCTGGCGCTGTTTCCGGCGTTGGTGACCTTTGCCGTGATTCCGTTCGGCGATGTTCTGATCATCGGTGATCGGATGATCAATCTGCAAGTCGCTAACGTCAATATCGGGATTCTTTACATTTTAGCCATGACGTCGTTGGGCGTTTACGGTATCGTGATCGGCGCCTGGGCGTCGAACAATAAATTTTCCCTGCTTGGCGGAGTGCGCGGCTCGGCGCAGATGATTTCCTACGAGATCGCCATGGGTCTTTCGGTGATCGGCGTCTTGATGGTCTACGGCACCTTGGAGCTCCAGGAAATCGCGCGTGATCAGGGCCTGTTGATCCGCGAGATGCTTCCCCAGTGGCTCATCTTTCTGCGCCCGATGATCGGCTGGTTGCCTGCCTGGGGCATATTCCTTCAGCCTCTGGCGTTTTTGTTGTTTTTTACCGCGGCGGTGGCGGAGACGAAACGGATTCCCTTCGATCTGCCGGAAGGCGAGTCGGAGCTCGTCGCCGGCTATCACGTCGAATATTCGGGCGGCAAGTTTCTCATGTTTTTCGCCGGCGAGTTCGCCGAGATCGTCACCGCCGCCGGCTTGATGACCACGCTCTTTTTCGGCGGCTGGCAGGTGCCTTATCTCATGCGCGATGGCTTTCACTTTCCCTGGGGCGGCATCTTGCTTTTGCCGCATCTCGGCGTGGTCGGTCTACAGGTGGCCGCGTTCAGCACTAAAGTGTTATTTTTCTGCTGGCTGCAAATTCTCCTGCGCTGGAGCGTGCCGCGCTTTCGTTACGATCAAGTGATGCGGCTCGGTTGGAAGATGCTCTTGCCGCTGGCGCTTCTGAACGTGGCGATCACCGCGATCGTAATCCTCGCCGCGCAATAGGTCATAACGGACATGAACGCCGCGACATGGCTCTTCTTCTTTCTCTCGACGCTGTTGGTGATTGCTTCGTTGATGGTGGTGTTTTTACGCAACGTGGTTCACTGTGCCATGGCGCTGGTGGCCGCGCTCTTTATTATCGCGATTTTCTTCGTGATCCTACAGGCGCCGATGGTTGGCGTGCTGCAGGTGCTGGTTTACGCCGGCGCCATCATGGTGCTGTTTCTTTTCGTCATCATGTTCCTGAATCCTACCTTGGCCGAACAACGGTGGAGCGTTTCGTGGAGTTTGGGGACGCTACTGGCGTTGCTTTTCGGCGGTCTTTTGGTGCCGCTCTTGTCCAAGAGCCAATCGGGGCGAGATCCGCTGGCGTCGACCGAATTGTTCGGTAGCCCGGAAATGTTGGCCAAGAGTCTGTTTAATGATTTCGTCCTACCTTTCGAGATCGCTTCGGTTTTGCTGCTGGTGGCGATCGTCGGCGCGGTGGTGTTGGCCAAGCGGGAGCGCTAGATTGCCATGGTGCCGCTTCACTACTATCTCCTCGTCAGCGCGGCCGTCTTCGCGATCGGCGTGATCGGCGTCTTGATTCGACGGAATTTGATCGTCGTCTTGATGTCCATCGAACTGATGCTCAACGCCGTCAATCTGACTTTCATCGCCTTTTCGCGTTTCTTGGGCTCTATGGAAGGGCAAGTGGCAGTTTTCTTCGTGATGGCGGTCGCGGCCTCTGAAGCCGTCATCGGGCTCGCCATCATCATTTCGGTTTTTCGCCACCGCCAGTCACTCGACCCGCAGGAGATGCAGCTTCTCAAATGGTAATGTCCACGCCGAACATGGCTGCGTACGATCTCTTGCGTTGGATCCCGCTGATCCCGCTGCTCGCCAGCGTGATCAATCTTTTCTGGGGCCGTGCTCTGGGAAAAAAATTCGCCGGAGGATTGGCGTGCGCCTCAGTGGGCGCATCGTTCGCGTTGGCCTTCCACGTATTCTGGCAATTACCACCTGGCGGAATGTTCCGCGACATGGTTTACACCTGGATCCAGTCCGGTTCATTCCAGGCCAATCTTTCTTTTCAAGTCGACGCGCTCACCGCCGTGATGCTTTTGGTGGTGACCGGCATCGGCTTTCTGATTCACGTCTATTCCCTCGGTTACATGGGGCATGACGAAGGAATGGTGCGCTTTTTCGTTTATCTGAACTTGTTTATCTTCTTCATGCTCCTCTTGGTGATGGGTGACAATCTACTGATCCTTTTCGTCGGCTGGGAAGGCGTCGGCCTCTGCTCTTATTTGCTCATCGGCTTTTGGTACCACGATCATAATAATACGATCGCCGGCAACAAGGCGTTCATTGTCAACCGCATCGGCGATTTCGGTTTCGTGTTGGGAATTTTCTTGTTGGTTACGGAGTTGGGACGTCAAGGAATCTGGACCCTCGACTTCATCGAACTACAAAAGCATGGGCAGATGCTCAGCCCGGCGATGATTACCTGGATTACGCTCTTACTGTTCATCGGCGCCACCGGCAAGTCGGCGCAAATCCCGTTGTTTGTTTGGCTGCCGGACGCTATGGCAGGGCCAACGCCGGTGAGCGCCCTGATCCACGCCGCCACC
>DASYUV010000243.1:0-26637 GCA_036000865.1 Binatia bacterium
CCGCCGCCGATCTTGGTCGCGATGACGCCATCGGCGTTTAAGACTTCTTTCGCCAGACGCGCGGCGAGGGCGGTGTTGCGTTCCTTTTCGGCAATGGTTACCGGCGCGACGGTGAGGACGACGCCGGCGAACCAGAGGTCGTGACCGTGGCGTCGATAGAGTTCGTAAATCATCGGGTGATTTTGCGCGAACCAGGTGAATGCCGAGTAAGAAAACATCAACGCGCCGTCGAGGATCTCATTGGGATGAACGATGGTCGGCATGAAGCCCTGGATGTTGCTGCCATAGAAGACCGTTTCGTTCTGTTGCGTCGGATGCTGGTGCGAGTGCATCGGAAAAATGTAAGCGATCCGCAGCAGATCTTTCGGTCCTTGATTGAGCGCAACCGGCGGCAGCTCGAAAACTTGGGTTTCGTGAGGCGTGACATCTTTAGCGGCGGCGCCGAGGTACACGGCGGTTTTCAAACCGGCTTTCTTCACGGCCAAGCGATAATCGTCTTTGTCAGCGGCTGTCTTCGGGTAAGGCAGCAAGACGACGTTGTGCGTGTCGCCGATGGGCGAGTAATCTGTGGCTGGACCGCACATATCGATGATGTTTCGTGAGCGGGTTGCGAGCTGGTCGGTCTCGATCACCGCGACATTCTTGAGCGCGCGCGTCTCGCCGTCGCCGACGAGGCCGTTGCCATCGAGCGCACCAGGAAAATTCGGCCCGTTCAAACGATAGCGTGGTTCGACGACGTCGAGCACGCGAATGATGCGGCAGGATTCGCCGGGGTGGGCCAGTTCGATCTCGACCCGTTCGAAAAGCGGTTCTTGTTCGAGTAGAGAAGCAAGCTCTTGGCGATCGATCGACAGGACATCGTCTGCGATCGATGTCTTCGGGGCAAAGCGAACGTCTTTTATGTGAATCAGACCGAGATCGAGCCGCATGGGCCGATTCCTATCATCTATCGGCGAACGTGGGTAGGGGGCGGGTGCGAAAGAAACGAGCGGCTGGGCTGGCGTAGGCGAATTTCTAACGGTCTGGCTGAAGCACGCCGCGCCAGGGGCGTCGGATCGAGCCAGTAGCGTTGCCCTTGAGCAGAGGGGCAGTCAGCCGTGATCTGCATACTTATACCTCACCCCTAGACTGGCGGCGAAAGCGTTTATACGCGACTCCGGAATGGAAGAGGCGATCCACATGCAGTTTGAGAACGCGTCCGGCCATTCAAGCAGCGGCGCGCGATCGGCGTAGAGAAAAAGATGGTCAAAGAGTTCCGGCTCAGCGTGATGCAGCGAGGCGCTGGCTAGAGCTTCACATAGTGCAGGCGTAAAGACACATCGGAACCGCAGGATGGTACCGGTTGACCAGAGCGTTTGCGGCTCCGGAAGGTATGGACCGGGGTCTGTATGCCGCTCGAAGATCTCGACGATATCCGGGGCAATTGACGAGCCCTCGAAGTACGCAGTGGTCGCCTCAGGGAAGGTTGAGGCGAGCGATTGCAGAAATGTCGTGCTGTCCACCGTGCGTTCCTCGAGCTCCCAGCATGGTCCCAGTGGAAGAGAAAGCGGGATTTGCATTGGTCGAGGCGCTCGGGGAGTCACAAGATCAACGGCTAACTAGAAATACAGAGAACTACATTGCGCGATATTAATATCGGCAAAGACCACCTGCAAGGTAAAGGCCGATAGTCTAACGACCTGCTGTTCTGCTACTGAAGTTTCTTTAGGATGCTCATGTCCTCGAGGTCTTCCGGTCTGAACGCTTTGGCAACTTGGAGAGTCTCGCGATAGATCTCAATTTCTTTTTCAATGGCTGGTCGGGGCTTTGTGCCATTGGCGCTATAGGTCGTCAACATCGAAGCAAACGCCTTGTCGGCGACCGAGGCGTCGATCTTAAAAGAACCCATGATGTACTGAACCATCTCCCGGCGATTCTCCGGATTTCGTAGGTACGCCATGGTTTTAAGCAGCGATCGAATGACGGCCTGGACGGTGGCGGTTTTCTTTTCCAGAGCCTGCACGGAAGTCACGAGCCCAATCGTGCTAAGGGGCGCGTGGTCCTTGGCTTCCGCCAAGCGGCTATAGCCTTTTGCCTCGGCCTCCTCGGCATACGGCGGCGGCAAGGTCGCCGCGACTCGTTTGCTGAGCAGTGCCTTGTAAGCATTTTCGGTGACCTGGGTCGAAAGGAAGGTTACCCGAGATGGATCGATGCCGTTGCCCTTCAGAATCAATTTCGCTGACATACCCATAGCGTCGGTCGGCGCATTTACGCCGATGACTTTGTCCATCAGCTCACGGATTGACTTGATTTCCGGTTGTGCGGTGAGAGCGAATGTCGGATCGTGCTGGACATAAAAAACACGTTTGATCGCAGATCCTCGCATCATGGCGGAAGTTGCAGCGCCAAGTGTTGTCGAGAAGTCCAACTCTCCGGCCACTAGAGCAACAATGGCTGTGGGCGGTGCCATCGCCACGAGCTGCGCTTCGATTCCTTCCTGAGAAAAGAAACCTTTGTCCTTGCCGAAATAGAAAACCATCACCGCCAAGGTTTTACCAGGTATATGGATGGTAATTTTCGTGGGGGACGACGCGCCCCAGACAATCGGAACGGAGAAGATGAACATGATATATATGAAGATGGGCACAGCTGTCGCTCTTTGCAGGAATGTCGTCAGATATGCAAAAGACATTGCGTGCCCTCCTTTAAAATTCGATCTCTCCAATTGGAGAACTCAAAGGACTGTGACTAGCTTCGACTTTCACGTGCTGAGCAAGTCGCACAGCACGACTCAAGCCAACGGGCGAATGTTCTGGTTCATGTGGAAAAAATTACTCGGGTCGTACTTCGTCTTGAGCTCCTGGAGGCGTCGGTAGTTGGGTCCGTAGGCGGCGGCGGTCGGATCGCCGGGCTCATCGTCGCCCAAATAATTGACATAGCGGCCTGAGCCAACGAAGGGCTCCATTGCTGTGTAGGTTTCCCGCGCCCACGCGATGCAGCGATCGGTATCTTTCGGCTCCATCCATTCGGAGAGCACGACAAGGTTGTAACCGTCCGCGCGGTGCGGGAACGCCGTGTCGCCGACACCTACCCGGGTTGCCGCGCCGTGGAAGTGCTCGATGAGCAGCTGGCCCATTGGAGTGGGGCACCGGGCGAAGCACTCGACCATCGTGTCGATAGCATCGTCGCTCAGTTGTGCGAGGAAGCTCGACTTCCAATAGTTGAGCGCCCCTTTCGGAAAGGCGCCATCGAGCATCGCGTTGAGCTGGCAGTAAGGCATCGGACCGATGGCGTCCATGAGCGGGGTACCGAATTGCTTTAGCGGCCGCGTCGCCGTTTCGCCCTCGGCAAGCGATCCACAGTGACCCGTGGCGAACGCAGCGAGCTTCGTGCCTGAGCCGTCGGGGGCGTGAATGAGGCCCGCGAACACGATGAACTCATCGGGCAGCGACGCAGTGAAATCGCGGAAGAACTTGAGCACGTCGCGCGCGCGGTCAAACGGATGCGCGATCAAGCCGCCTGTGATCGTGGGCCCTACCTGATGAAGCTGATATTCAAACGAAGTCGCCACACCAAAATTTCCACCGCCGCCCCGGACGGCCCAGAACAGATCGGCCTCTTCATCCTTGCTCGTTCGTAAGACCTTGCCTTCAGCGGTGACGATTTCCACCGAGCGAAGATTGTCGAGTGCGAGGCCGTACTTGCCCATCAGCCAACCGATGCCACCGCCGAGGGTGAGCCCAGCGATGCCTGTGGTCGACACCACACCCCCGGTGACCGCCAGGCCGTGTAGCTGCGTCTCGCGGTTGAGCTCGGCCCAAGTGACACCGCCCTGGGCCCGCACGGTACGGACGTAGGGGTCGACGTGAATGCCTTTCATCGGCATTAGGTCGATCATCAGCCCGCCCTCGACGGTCGCGCGTCCCGCCACGTTGTGGCCACCGCCACGGACCGCGACTTCGAGGTTGAGCTTACGCGCGAGATCGACGGCGTCGATGACATCGGCCACGCCACGGCAGCGCGCAATCAAGGCCGGATGTTTATTCACTAGACCGTTGTGGACTTTCCGCGCCTCCTCGTAGCCCGCATCGGCGGGCTTTAGGAGTTGGCCAGAAAACTTACCGGTAAGTTCGGTGACAGCGTCGGCAATGGATGGAATTGACGCCATGGCTTGTTCCTCCTTCGTATCGGGTTGATGGACTTCAAATTTGGTAAGATCTTCTAACGGGTAGGCTGAGCAGTCGAGGCGCGCGAGCAAGGCGAGCGGGTCCGAAGATCTGTCTCAAGCCGCAGGTTAGGCATTTTTCGATTCACTCGCTTCATGCTATATGGGCGCATCCTATGTTAACTTTAAATACTTGCCGAATCGCTTCCGGCTTTCTACCTTTGCATCCTGAAGCAGCCAAAGAACCAGTTTGCCCTCTTCTTCACACGCTTTGCTCCGGGCTTCGCCTACGGGCAAACCAGGTTCTCCGGAAGCCGGATAGGTTTGTTCGCGTAATGCGGCAACGCGCATCGCCTTTTCGGAAATCTCTTTCAAATGCTTCTCAATTTCATCAGGAAATAGGAACGGAGCCTCTGCCGTCGCATATCGCAATTGAAACACCATAGGATATTTCGCAGTTCCTTGGGTTCCAACGTCACCATAAAAAGCATCGACGGCCTTGTATATTGCTAGCCGGCGGTCGTAAAGGTCAAGGTCCAGCCGTGTCTTATTAACCCTCCATTGCTGGTAAGCAACGTAAGTTGCGATAACTGCAATCGTTGGAGTCAACAGCGCGCTCAATACGTCAACGACGGTTTTAGGATTGATATCGCCTAAAAATTGCCAGACTCCGGCCGCCATATATTCGTGGAAGGTGGAAGTGTCAGACTTGCCTTAATTGCCTAACGTTGAGACTGAACGGACGAGGCCAGCGAGCGAAGCGAGCGGGTCCGAAGATCCGTTTCAAGCCCATTGGTTAGGTGACTATTAGGGTCCAAACTTTTTGAAATAAGCGGGCTCTCCAATCGCTTCGCCAAATTGAATTGTGTTTTGATCGATGTAGAATCCATGTGTTTCTAAAATATCTAAAGCGTTAATCACGGCTTCAATGGGGTCCTGAGATTTTGCCGTACAATTTTTCCAAGAACGATTCCACCAATGTTTCTTCTCAACCCTGATCTTCATAAAAACAAAATGCCCGGCCCTGTCGACTGACATAAAGCCTACTTTGACCTTTCCAGGAATTTCCCACTCAATGGTCTTCTTGTTTGGAGCCCTGGACTGCACTCTTGGTATAGATATCAAGTGCTTTCCTGTCATATGTAATGTTTCCTCCCGTGCGATGCGTTCCGCCAACTGTGCAGTCGACGGACGATTCCAGCCAAATACACCGGCCATACAAGTCCATACGACTGCGCTGATGACGAGCACAATCTGAACAAAAGGGCCAAGCACTAAGTAAAGCGGAGGGACGATGACAAAACCAGCAACGAATACAAACGTGAGCCGAGCGATACCGACAAACGGGTTGGTGCTCCGAACTCGCCCTAGTGCTTGAGGAAAGTAACCTGCAACTCGGCCCGCAAATCTCCAATAAGCATGGCTGGCCCGATTGAACCACTGCCAAATCGGATTGGCGACGTGTCTCGCCGCAATCTCTGTGAGCCTCTGTTCGTTGGTCATATGGTGTCCAGATTCACGCGAGCGTGCGATGCAGCCTAACCAGTAATATACAGAACTATCTTTCGCGATATTAATATCGGCAAAGGCCGCCTGCAAGGTAAGGGCCGGTTCGTTAAGGTCGAGGACAGTTTGCGCTACTGTCCGTTAAGAGGGTTTTGGACGGCGTATAGGTAGAGGTGAATTGGGAGAAACTCGTTTGTCGAAAATGAGGGCAGGCACGGGGGCCTGCCCCTACATTTCGAACCACTGGTCACATTTCTGAATCCGTTTCATCTCGCCGTTCGACGATTTGAACGGTTTGAACTTTTTGAACGACTTGAACCCGCCCTAATCAACGCGCCGGCAGCGGTCCGGCGGCGTTGAGCTTTTTGAAAAGATCGACTATTTCGGGATCGCGCGGCAAATCTTTGATCGCGCGTTCCATTTCTTCACCCAAGAGCGGCGTCGGTTCTTCGCCGACGAGTTTTTTGTATTCTTTATGAAACTCGGGATCGCTGAACATTTTCGCCATCGCTTGTCGCAGGATATTGACTTGTTCGACCGGCGTGCCGGGCGGCAAGATCGAAGGCGTGCCGATTTGCCTGAAGGTGCGGATCATCGCCAGTAACTTGCGCTCTTTGTCCGACTTGGCGAACTCTTCGATCTCCGGCAAACGATCGAACCCCTGCTGTTTGAGGCCTTTGGGGACTTCCATGATGGCGTGGATATCGATGGCTTTCTTCGCGATCAAGTCGGCGTTGCGAGTGAGCAGCGTGTCGGCGTTATTGATGCGGCCATCCAATTCGCCGCGGATAAGCGCTATGTCGAGCTCGGTGCCGCCGTAGCCGACGACGAACTTAGGCTCTTTGAAACCAATCAAGTAGGAGAAAAGCCGGCCGACGAAATAATTCGAGTGGCCCACCGCCTGGGCGCCGACGCGAATGCCCGGAGTCGAGCGCAGCGCCTCGATGGTTTTCAAATTGGCTTCGCGCCGCGTGATAAACACCCAGTGGTAAGTGCTGTGCGGCGAGCCCAGATAAATGAACTTGTTCAGATCGTAAAGGACGCCTTTCTCGCCGAGCACGGCGTTGGCGACGAGACCGCCGCCGACTCGACCGATGGTGAGACCGTCGGGACGAGCGTTTTTGAAAACGTGGTTGGCGGCTTTGATGCCGCCGCCGCCCGGCATGTATTCCGAGACGACGGTTGGCTCGCCGGGGATGTGTTTTTTTAGAGAATGGAGCATCGCTTTGGTCATCATGTCCGAGCTGCCGCCGGCTTCGGTGCCCTGGATGATCGTGAGCGTTTTGCCTTGGTAGAAGGGTGTCTGAGCGAAGGCGGAGTCGAAGGGTAAGAAAAGGAGAAATGCGCAAGACAACGCCTCGAGTGCAAGTTTCGCTTCGTGCAATTTTTTCTTCATGAGAAATGCTCCTTGTCGGCTTTCTTCCTTGGCGTGCTTTGCGACCCTTCGGCGTCGCTCAGGGCATGCTTTGCGCGAAATAAATCTTTTTGGATTAGATTCTATCTCGCGCCAAGACGCCAAGGCGCCAAGGCGCAAAGTTAAGATTGCTGCGAGCTAGCGCGGTGGCAGCGGGACGTCCTCGGCCATTTTTTTATATAGCGCGACGGTTTCCGCATCGCGCGGCAGCTCGCGGATCGCAACTTCCATCTCTTCGCCGGTGAGCGGCGTCGGTTCGGTGGTCATGAGCTTTTTGAATTCTTTGTGAAAGTCAGAATCCTTGAAAGCCTTTGCCATGGCTCCGCGCAAGATTGCGACCACGTCCTTGGGCGTTGCCGGCGGCACGATATAAGGCCAGCGCGGATAGAGAAAGGCGCGGAACAGCTCGATCAACTTTCGCTCCCGATCGTTTTTGGCGAAAGTGTCGAGATCCGGAGCTTTGGGCAACCCCTGCGGGAACTTGCCCTTGGGAATTGTGATGAAGGCGTGAAAATTGAGCGACGCTTTATCCAAACCTTCGCGACTGCGCTGGAAGATCGTGTCGGCGCCGTTGGCTCGGACATCCACTTCACCCTTGGCAAGAGCGATATCGATTTCCGGGCCGCCGTAGCCGACGACCATCCTGGGTTCTTTTAAGCCGAGCAGATAGGCGAACATGCGGCCGCTGATGAAGACCGGATGGCCGACCGCTTGGGCGCCGATTCTGAGTCCCGTCGCGGCGCGCAGTTTTTCGAGGCTGTCGAAGCCGGCTTCCTTGCGGCTGACAAAGACGTAGGGATCGCCACTCTCCGTCGAACCGAGATAAATGAGTTTGTCGATGTCGTATTGCGATCCGGCGAGACCAAGAATGGGACCCGCGACCAAACCGGCGCCGACCGCGCCGATAGAAAGCCCGTCGGGTTTCGCCGAGGAATAAATATGATTGACCGCCTTGCGGCCCGCGGCACCGGGCATGTTCTCGATGATGATGGTGGGCTGGCCCGGTACATGTTTTTTCAGAGCTGGAATCAGCGCGCGCGCCTGCAGGTCACCCGTGCCGCCGGGCTCACCGCCGCGGATGATCCGGATCGTCTTATTTTGGAAATAGGGTGCTTGAGCTAAAACTTGGCCGGCGATAAAGCATGCGGCTAGTGATAAAAAGAAAATTCCCCAGCGAGCTCTTTGCATCCGAATGATCTCCTTACGTTCGTTCAAAAAATGTCACGAAGAGTTCATCATCCGAAAAGAAGTCCCGGCGGCCATCTCGTTTCCAACATGTACTCAAACAACCCCCAAACGAACGCGTAGGTACAAGCTGCCATGATCAGGGCGGTGTACCATTTCTCCTTGCCCTCGATCAGCGCGTAGAGAAAGATCAATAGAGGTAGGCTGATCACTAGGCCCAAGAGCCAAATGCCCAACGCGCCACCGATAAACCAAGCAAAAAAGCCAACCGTGCGCCGTAGTTCCACCTTCTTTTCCAGTTTGACGTCGGTGACTTCATCCATCTCAATTCCGCCTTGGCCGCCGCGCCGCCCTTCCCAATCGGTCCCCTCTCGGTAAATTTGCACCAAGGTTAAAACAATGCCCGGAATGGCGGCAACATAGACAGGCATGATCTTAGCGATGTTGGGCCAGTCCCAGCCGACCACGGCCGCTATGACAAACACCACGAGGAAGAATAGGGTAAGGTTAGCTTTCATCTTCAGCCCTCGCCATCGCGCCAGTGAAGGAAGAGGGCGGAGCTTCCTTTTTAGCTTTCATTTGTCCGCGCAGCGTGAGCAGCAAGGACAGCGCCGCGAGCAGGAGAAGTACAATCACCGCCGGCCGAGCGAGCCAACTAAAGCCATAGCTCGCCACCGACCGGTAGAGATATTTTTCCATCAGATCACCCAACACCAATCCGAGAATCATTGCCGGCCTGGGATAACCATAACGGCGCATGAAATAGCCGAGGGCGCCGAAAACAATCACGACCACAAGATCCAAAGGATCGCGGTTCACGCTGAACGCGCCCAGGAGAATAAAGATGAACATGACCGGGACCATGAACGTGTAGCGCACCTCGGCGAGCTTGGCGAGCTGCGCAGCCAAAACGAAGCCGACGAGTGTGCCGACGATTCCTGAAATTCCCTGGAGCCACACAATGCTGTAAATGACCTCCGGGTTCTTCTTGATCATTTCCGGACCCGGCAGGTACCCCCACGCGAGCAATGCGACGATAAAAAGCGCCGTCACCACTCCCTGAGGAAAACCGAGGAGCAATGTAGTAACGAGATCGCCGCCGTCCTTGGCGTCGTTGGCGCTTTCAGGCGCGATGACGCCGCGGACGTCGCCCTTACCGAAGTTCTCTCGTCCGCCTTTGCATGTCTGGGCCGCATGCCCGTACGCGAGCCAATCGACGACTTGCGAGCCGAGTCCCGGCACGATTCCCACCCAGACGCCGACAAAACTGCAGCGCACCACCAGCCACCATTCGCGCAAAGTATCCTTGACCCCGTCGAATAAGCTTCCCTTGAGTGGCACGGGCTGCTGCTCGACACCGAGCTTGGTGAGCGCCAAATCCAGCGCCGACGGAATGCCGAAGAGAGCGAGTGCCATGATACTGATCGACATGCCGTCCAATAAATAGGGCTGGTCGAAAACATAACGCATGATGCCGCTTTGCGCTTGCTGGCCGACCGTTGCAAGCAGTAGCCCCAAGGCTGCAGCGATCAGTCCTTTGATCGGCCTTCGTCCGGCGAGCACGGCGACCATGCTCAAGCCCCACAGCATGATGACGAAAAGCTCCGGTGAGCCCATCAGATAAATTAATGGCCTAGCGGCGGGAATGGCGACGACGAGGGTAAGCGTGCCGATCAAGCTGCCCATGCCGCCCGCCATGAAAGAGGCGCCCAGCGCGCGGCGTCCTTCGCCCCGCTTTCCCATCGGGTAACCATCGAGCACGGTGGCCTGGGAGCCGGAGCCGCCGGGTATGCCGAAAAGGATCGGCAGGTAAGCCGCGCAAATGGCACTGACCGCGCTGGCGCCGATGAGCAGTGCTATGCCCGTAAGCGGCTCCCACTTGATGACGATGGGCAGGGCAATCGCGTAAACCAGCGGCATGCCCAATCCCTGTGGCGCCACGGCGGTGAAGGTGCCGATGCTGACACCGATCATCATGGCTAAGAACACCTTGAGCTGGAGTATGTTCACAAATCCTTGAGCCGCTGCGCCGAAGAGAGAAGTTTCCATCGTGATAATCCTTACTTTGTTTCTTTCTTAACTCGGTGCCGCCGGACCACGATCAAAATCCGAAATCCGAAGCTCGAAATACGAAACAAACCGACAAATTCACAGCCGAAATCCAAAATTCAAAATCCTAAACGAGCCCGGTTTGTGCTTTTTGATCTCTGCGGGTCAATTCCCCGTAGCTCGCTGCGTAATGCAAATCCTAGCCTATCAAAGTCGTCATTCCCGAATGCTTCTATCGGGAATCCAGACGAAACTGGGACTGGTAGACCTCCGATAAAAACATTCGGGGGTGACGCCTTGTGTGTTGCCGTCAGTGTCTTTTGCCATCCGTAGCTTACTGCGGAGTACTTCACTTCGGTGCCGTCGGGCGATCCTTAATGATCTGTAGTCCGATTTCCTGTGCGCTAGCCGACACAGCAGCGCATTTATATGGGTTTCGTTTTGGCGACACAAGTGCCTTTTGTTTGTTATTGCCTTGCCTCAGGACTTTCGGTCAATCGTGCCATCGCGCCAACCTGCAAGCAATCACCAATCAAAATCCGAAATCCGAATATCGAAATCCGAAACAAACTCGAAGAATTAAATTCCAATCACTGCGGGTTTGATTCCCCGCAGCTTGCTGTGTAAAGAGCTATTCCCAGATCTCTTAGAGTCCGTCATTCCCGAATGTTTCTATCGGGAATCCAGGCGAGACCGGAACTGGACCCCGATTAGAACATTCGGGGGTGACGCCTTTGGATAAATTCTCATCGCCATGTTCTGATGCGTTTACGAAATCCAAAACGAGCTTGTTTGGAACATTTTGATTTTTGATCATTTGAAATTGTTTCGAATTTCGGATTTCGAGTTTCGAATTTTTTCTCTGCTCCTGATTTCTTGGCATCCTCTGCGCGTTTGCGGTTAAACGCCTCACCCCTCACCTTTCACCCCTCACGCGTTTTTTCATTGTACCAGTCAACGCGGCGGCAGCGGCCCGGCGCCGGACATCGTCTTGAGCAGCTCCGTGACCTCGACGTCGCGAGGCACGTCGCGGATCGCTTGCGCCAACTCTTCCGGCATCAGCGGCTCGGCTTCATCGCCGACGAGTTTCAAAAATTCCCGGTGGAACTCCGGATCTTTTAAGGCCTTGCGCATCGCTTCCTGGAGAGTTGCAACGCGCTCCTTCGGCGTGCCGGGCGGCAGCATGTAAGGCGATCCCACCAACCTGAAGACGCGCCACATCGCAATCAGTTTTTTGTCTTTGTCGGTTTTTGCAAAGCTTTCGATTTCAGGCAGGTGGCCGAGGCGCGGGTGCTTTTCGCCTTTGGGAACTTCCAAGATGGCATGAAAATCCATCAAACCTTTTTCAAACCAATCGGGATTTCGCCGCAAAACCGACGACGCGTTGTTAGCCCTGGCATCGAGCTCGCCGCGCAAAAGCGCCGCGTCTACCTCTGGCGCCGTGTAGCCGGCGATGAACTTCGGGTCCTTTAAGCCGAAGAAGTAAGCAAACAGCCGTCCGGCGATGTAGGAGACATGTCCAACCGATTGCGCGCCGATGCGAAGGCCTGTCGCCGCGCGCAGTTTATCCATGTTGCTAAGGCCGAGCTCCTTACGCGTATAGATCGTGTAATGAGTGGTGCTTTCCGGCGAGCCCAATTGAATAAATTTATCGATATCGTACATCACGCCGCTTTCGCGCATGACCTGGAGCGCGATGACACCGCCGCTCATCGCTCCAATCGTGAGCCCGTCGGGACGAGCATTACGGAAAAGGTAATTCGCTCCTTTGCGGCCGCCACCGCCGTCCATATACTCGATCACCAGCGTCGGATTTCCCGGGATATACTTGCGCAGGAACGGGACCAGAGCTTTGACGCGCAGATCGCCTGTCCCGCCGGGCGAAGTCGTCGCGATCACGGTTACGGTCTTGCCTTGGTAGAAAGAAGGCTGCGAAAAAGATTGGTCTGGCAAAAATGAGACGCACGCGAACAGAATACCAACACACACCGCGCTTCCGGGCTTCGATCTGTTTTTCTGATTCCGCATCATCGATTTCCCCTAAGAATCACGCCAAACAATCCCGAATCAAAATCCGAAACGAGCCGTTTGGAATTTTGTGGGTTTTGATCATTTGGATTTGTTTCGAATTTCGGATTTCGAGTTTCGAATTTTTTCTCTGCTCCTGATTTCTTGGCATCCTCTGCCGCTTTGCAGTTAAACGCCTCACCCCTCACTCTTCACGCCTCACGTTTTCTATTGTACGAGTCACCGCGGCGGCAGTGGCCCAGCGCCGGCGAATTTTTTGAAAAGCTCCACGGTCTCCGGATCTCTCGGTAGCTCACGAATCGCCTTCTCATTCGCCTCGGGCGTGAGTGGCGTCGGGTCCTCGCCAACCACTTTGCGGTATTCCTTGAAAAACGCCGGGTCTTTGAAGCTTTTGCGCAGGGCTTCTTTGATGATCTCTACCCGATCCTTGGGCATGGCTGGAGGAAGAATGAATGGCGAGCCCGTCAATCTGAAATTACGGAACATGGTCAATAGCTTGCGCTCCCTTTCGGTTTTGGCGAAGCCATCGATCTCCGGCAAATAGGAAAAACGCGGATGCTTCTCCTCTCTCGGAATGGCAATGATGGCGTGAAGATCGACCAGGCTCTTGTCCAGCCATTCCGCGTTACGCACGAGCAGGTCGTCGGAGGAGACTACGGCATCGATCTCGCCGCGCATCAGGGCGACATCCCGCTCCGGTATCGAAAATCCCGTGACGTCTTTGTGATCTTTTAGCCCAAGCAGCCAGCTGAAGATGCGGGCGACGCTGTAATTGGTATGACCGACGGACTGCGCGCCAAAACGCACGCCCGAGGCTTGCCGAAGTTTATCGAGGGTTCTAAAGCCGGCCTCGCGGCGGGTCAAAAGCACATAGTGAGTAGCGCTGTAGGGTGAGCCGACGAAAGGCATTTTGTCGAGATCGTACTGCACTCCTGTTTCTCCGAGCACCGCGTTGGCGACCACGCCGCCGCCGACGTTGCCGATGGTTAGGCCGTCGGGACGCGCCGTGTTGAAGATGTGATTGGCCGCCTTGCGGCCGCCGCCGCCGTCCATGTACTCATGCACGATGGCAGGGTTGCCAGGGACGTACTTTTGTAAAAACGGAGTCACCGCGCGCACGCGGAAATCCCCCGATCCGCCGGCATCCCGGCCATGAACGATGGTAATTGTCTTGCCCTGATAAAAGGGTGTCTGGGAAAAGGCGGAATCGGAGAATAACAACAGCCAGCAGAAAGCTAACGGTGCTGCAAACTCGATTTTCGATTTATTACGTTTCATCCCAAACCCTCCGTCTCGTGCGTTCAAATCGTTCAACCGCTACGCTCCGTTCAATCCCCCTCCCCGGATCAAGTCCGGGGCAGGCTCTTCATCCTCCCCGTCCGCTCATCCTGAGCTCGTCGAAGGACGCGGGGGAGGAACAGAGGTGGGGGTTGGAACGTTTTCAACTGTTTGAACTCTTGAACGGCCTCGGTCTACCGCGGTGGCAGCGGCCCGGCCCCGGAGAACTTTTTTATCAGCTCTAAAACCTCGGGGTCCCGCGGCATCTCCCTAATCAGCCGGGCCAATTCTGCTGCTCCCAGAGGCGAAGGATCGTCGTCTACCAGTTTCTTGAAGTACTTTGGGAACTCTGGATCTTTAAAGGCCCTGCGCATCGCCTCTTCGAGAATCTCAACCCTGTCTTTGGGTGTTCCCGGAGGCAAGATGTAAGGCGAGCCGACGCCTCGGAAAGCACGCCAGACCGTAAGAACCTTTTTTTCCCTTTCGGTCTTGGCGAAGCTTTCTATCTCCGGAAGGTGAGCGAGACGAGGATGCTTAATCCCTTTCGGGATCTCCATAATGGCGTGAAAGTTCATCACTCTTTTTTCTAACCACTCCGGATTGCGGCGCAAAACCGATACGGCCGCATTGGCTCTAGCATCGAGCTCGCCACTCAGCAGGGCTACGTCCACCTCGGGGGACGTGTAACCCACGATGAACTTCGGTTCCTTCATGTCCAAGAAATACGCAAAAAACCGCCCTGCGACATAGGAAACATGACCGACGGTCTGTCCCCCGATCCTAATCCCAGGTTTGGCCTTAAGCTTCTCCAAGTTATCTAGCCCAAGTTCCGTTCTCGTGTAGATGACGGCGTGGTTTTCATTCTCTGGAGTACCGAGATAGATGAACTTGTCGACATCATAGGAGACGCCTTGTTCACGCATGATGCCCAAGCCCACGATTGCCCCGCTGCCCGCGCCTATGGTGAGCCCATCGGGGCGCGCCGAATGATAGAGGTGATTTGCCCCTTTTCGACCACCTCCGCCGTCCATGTACTCAATCACGACGGTGGGATTTCCGGGAATATGTTTTTTCAGAAAAGGAACCGCGGCTTTTACCCGAAGGTCCCCGCTTCCGCCTGGTGCGGTGAACGCGATGAGCGTTACCGTCTTACCCGCGTAAAAATTGTCTTGAGAAGAACCAAGCGCCGGTGTCAAAATGCTCAGCAGGCCAAGCAAAAGCCCGGCTTTCATCGTTAAAATAATTTTTGGGTTCATTGTTTTTCTCTCTCGATTACACTCACCGTTTGCCGCGCCCATCGCTCCAATCGGTTTGAACGTCTTGAACGGCTGGAACGGCTGGAACGATTGGAACTTCATTGTCATCGCGGCGGCAGCGGCGCCGGACCGGCGAGCTTGTTAAAAAGCGCGATGGTCTCGGCGTCGCGAGGCAATTCCCGAATAGCTCTTTGATTTTCTTCTGGCGAAAGCGGCGTGGGCTCCTCGCTGACGAGCTTTTTGTGCTCTTTGTAAAACTCCGGATCATTGAGGCTCTTGGTCATCGCCTGCTTGAGTATTTCGACCCGGTCCGCGGGCGTTCGTGGCGGAGCAAAGAACGGCGAACCGGTAAGCCGCAGATTACGAAACATCGCCAGCACTTTTCGCTCTCTCTCCGACTTAGCGAAGGTTTCAATCTCGGCCAGGTGACCAAAGCGGGGATACTTGTTTCCCCTCGGAACTTCCATCAAGGCATGGAGATCAATTTTGTTCGCCGATATCCATTCGGGATTGCGCACGAGATGATCGTCGGTGGTGCCGAAAGCATCGAGCTCGCCGGCCATGAAAGCAACATCGCGCTCAGGAGTCGAATAGCCGGTGACAAACTTGGGATCTTTAAGAGGCAGAACCCAAGCGAAGAGCCTGCCGATATTATAAATGGTATGGCCGACGGATTGCGCACCGACGCGCACGCCTGGGGCTGACCGGAGTTTCTCCAGCGTCGTCAGACCTGTTTCTCTTCGCGTCAAGAAAAAATAATGAGTGGAACTATAGGGCGACCCAAGGAAAATGAGTTTATCGATGTCGTATTGCACACCCGTTTCGCCGAGAACCGCGCTCGACACCATGCCGCTACCTGCGTTTCCGATGGTCAATCCATCGGGCGCCGCCGATCCAAAAATATAGTTGCCGGCCTTCCGGCCACCGCCTCCCGGCATGAACTCATGAACGATGGTAGGATTTCCGGGGATATTTTTCTGCAGAAACGGCACCAGCGCTTTCACCCGCAGGTCTCCTGAGCCGCCGGCGTCGCGCCCGTGCACGATTCTAATAGTTTTGCCCCGATAGAAGTCGGACTGTGAATAAAGGAAGGCAGGTAGCATCACCAGCTGAGTCAACAGCGCTGAGCATAGAATCCGCGTCATGATTTTTATTTTCATGGCGAGTCTCCTTCTCACCGCGGTGGCAACGGCCCCGCGCCGGCAATTTTCTTGTATAGCTCGATGATCTCGGGCTCGCGGGGGATTTCTTTGATCACCTTTTCATGGTCCTCGGGGAGGAGAGGTGACGCCTCGTCGCCGGTGAGTTTTTTATATTCGCGCAGAAATTCCGGGTCTTTATAGGTTTTGCGAAACGCTTCTTGGACAGCAACGACCCGATCCTTGGGGGTTCCTGGCGGAAGGACGGAGGGGCCACCGGCCACTCTGAAAGCGCGCGACAAAATGATCACCTTACGCTCTCTATCCGACCTGGCAAAGCTCTCCAGCTCGGGAAGCTGTTTGAACTGGGGATGTTTGTCGCCCTTGGGGATTTCCAGGATCGCGTGAAAGTCCACCAACCCGCCTTCGAGCCAGTCCGGGTTCCGTTGCGCTACCGAGTCAGCCGCGGTCGCGCGCGCGTCTACCTCGCCGCGCATTAGCGCCTGGTCGATTTCCGGCCCCGCATAGCCGGCGATGAATTTGGGGTCCTTGAGACCGAGAATGTAGGCGAAGAGGCGGCCTTCATTGTAGGTTGAGAAACCCACGGATTGACCGCCGATCCTGACTCCGGAAGCGGCGGTGAGTTTCTCTATGCTGCTCAAGCCCGCCTGTCTCCTGCTTAAAAAGATCGGGTGATACGAGCTGTAGGGTGACCCCAGATAGAAAAACTTATCGAGATCGTAAAGAACTCCCGATTCTCCGAGCACCGAGGCAGCAACCATGCCGAGCCCGGGATTGCCGATCATCAAGCCGTCAGGGCGAGCAGACCGGTAGACGTGATTTGCGGCCTTTCGGCCTCCTCCGCCGGGCATATACTCGCTAACGATGTTGGGGTTGCCCGGAATGTATTTTTGCAGGAAAGGTATCATCGCTCTCACCCGCATATCGCCCGTGCCGCCGGGATCGCGGCCCTGAATGATGGTGATTGTCTTCCCTTGATAATACGGAGCCTGTGCCAAGAGGTCATCGGGCAATAGCGAAAAGCCAGTCAGGAGGGCGACAAGAAACCATCCTGCAAAAAGGCCAAGCCTCGCGTCTTTTAACTTCATACCTCTTTGGCTCCTAACGCCGCTCCGGCGTTGATCAGGCCAATCCATCATGTTTGACGAGTAGTGGACCGGGGTGAAGAGATTCTTGGGTCATCGATCGGCAATTTGCCCCAAGCACGGTTACGGATCTGTCGGCAAGATGCAGGCGGCAATTGTAACCTATGGCGAGGTTCGCTCATGGTCTGGGTTTGCTTGTGTCGGATCGGGGCTGATCCCCATGGCTGGGCGTGCATTGAATATGGCTCCGTTCTGCTTGTCAAGATGCCTGCTCCTAGCGCGCGGGCAACGGGCCCGCGCCGGAAAGCACCTTGATCAGGTCGATTATTTCGGTGTCGCGAGGGGTTTCCCGGATGAGCTTGGTCAATTCCTCAGGCATCATCGGCTCGACATCCTCGCCGACGAGCTTCAAGAACTCACGATGCAACTCGGCGTCTTTGAGCGCTTTGCGCATCGCGTCCCGGAGAATATCAACACGGTCCTTCGGCGTTCCCGGCGGCAGTACGTACGGCGAGCCGACGGCTCTAAAAACTCGCCAGACATCGAGAAGCTTTTTCTCCCGATCCGTTTTGACGAAACTCTCGATCTCGGGAAGGTGGCCCAAGCGCGGATGCTTAGCGCCCTTGGGAACTTCCATGATCGCGTGAAAGTCCATCACGCCTTTTTCCAACCAATCTGGATTGCGTCGCAGGACTGATACGGCTGCATTCGCCCGCGCATCGAGCTCGCCGCGCAAGAGCGCTGCATCGACTTCGGGAGCGGTGTAGCCGGCGATAAACTTCGGGTCTTTGAAATCGAGAAAGAAAGCGAAAAATCGGCCGGCGATATATGAAACATGTCCCACCGACTGGGCGCCGATGCGCAGGCCGGGCTTGGCCCGGAGTTTTTCGAGGTTGTTTAAACCGAGTTCCTTGCGCGTGTAGATGGTTTGGTGGCCGGCGGTTTCCGGCGCTCCGAGGTAGATAAACTTATCGAGATCGTAGAGCACGCCGCTTTCGCGCATGATGTTCAGGGAGATCACGCTGCTGCTCATGGCGCCGACGGTAAGCCCGTCGGGGCGAGCGTTGCGGAACATGTGGTTGGCCGCTTTGCGCCCGCCGCCGCCGTCCATATATTCGAGCACTAGCGTGGGATTTCCCGGGATATGCTTGCGCAGAAAAGGTACCAGAGCCTTGATTCGCAGATCTCCCGTACCCGCCGGAGAGGTGCTGACAATCACGGTGACGGTCTTGCCTTGGTAAAATGGGGCTTGGGAGAATGCGTGACTTGAAAAAAGAATAACAATGACGATGCCTACGCCGAGGAAAAACCGACTCAGTGGTCTGCGCTTGTGAGTTGTCATGATCGAACTCCGTCAGGCTTAGTAGGCTACACCGCTTCGCGAGCAACAAGTGAGTAGTAAGGAGTGAGGAGTTATGGGACGAGGACACCTTACTCCTTACTCTTCACACCTCACTTCTTTATCACCGCGGCGGCAGTTTTTTCGGCCCCACCAGAATTTTGAATAGCTCGATCACTTCCGGGTCGCGCGGAATTTCTCTGATGGCCTTCTCGTGATTCTCCGGCAGCAGCGGCGTCGGATCGTCGGCCGTAAGCTTCCTGTACTCGCGGGCGAACTCGGGGTCTTTATAAGTTTTGCGAAAGGCATCCTGGAGAATCTCAACCCGATCCTTCGGCGTACCGGGCGGCAGCACAAATGGAGTTCCACTGATTCTAAACGCTCGCTGCAAGGCGATAACCTTGCGCTCTCGGTCTGATTTGGCAAAGGTCTCGATCTCGGGAAGTTTGGCGAAGAAGGGATGCGGATGCTTGTCGCCTTTCGGCGTTTCCATGATCGCATGAATATCGGCCAGACCTTTTTCGAACCAATCGCGGTTGCGTTGCAAGATCGTGTCGGGTCCGGTAGCGCGAGCGTCGATCTCGCCGCGCATCAGCGCCGGATCGAGCTCGGCGCCGCCGAAGGCCGCGATGAATAACGGATCTTTGAGACCGAGTATATAGGCAAACAGACGCCCCTCGTTATAGGTGGAGAAACCGAGCGACTGCGCACCGATTTTAATACCGCTGGCGGCTCGCAGTTTTTCAATGGTGTTGAAACCGGCTTCTTTGCGGCTGACAAAAACCGCATGATAGGTACTGTAGGGAGAGCCCAAGTAGTGGAACTTGTCGATGTCATATAGAACGCCCGACTCGCCGAGGACGGCGAGGGAAACCATGGCAGAGCTAAAGTTCCCGATGGTCAACCCGTCGGGACGTGAATTTCTGAAAATGTGATTTGCCGCCTTTCGACTGCCACCGCCAGGCATATACTCGCTCACAATGGTCGGGTTGCCGGGGATATATTTCTGCAGGAATGGAAACAGCGCTCTTACCCTTAGATCTCCTGTGCCGCCGGGATCGCGCCCCTGAATGACGGTGATGGTCTTTCCTTGAAAGAACGAAGTTTGCGCAGCGGCGGATGCCGGCAACAGCGACAAGGCAATTGCGACGAGTAGTGTGAAGGATGAGCGTGGTAAACATTTTTTGTCCATAGCGCCTCCCTGACCGTCTGAAACTTTCAACAACGCAAAAGAGTCTGTCATTCCTTGTCGCGCTGTCAATCCAAATGGAGCGCCGGCAGCGTTGCGATAGCCAGCGGGGAACTCAAGGGTTCAGCTTCCCAAAACCTTTTTCAAGCGCTCGATGGTTTCCGGCGGTTGGCTGGTCAATTCCTTGGATAATGTCTGGAGCTCCTCGCCTCCGACGGGATCGAATTCATAGTTTCGCTTCTTCACTTCGGCGCGGAACTGCTCGTCCTGCATGGTTTTCGCGAAGGCGTCGCGGAGGATTTGCAGCCGATCAGCCGGAAATCCAGGCGGGCCGAACATCGGCCGGCCCATGCCGTCGGCGCCGAGCAGCACGGTGGCCAGACGCCGGCCCGACTCCGCTGTTTTGTATTGGTCCATAATCTCGAAGACCGTCGGTGTTTGCGGCAATCGAGAATCTCTTTTTTTCCCGGTCTGAAACATGTGATGAACAAAGCCCTTCTTGCGCCAGGTATGGTACGGTTCCCGGCCGAAGAACGCTTCGATGGTAAAAGCGCGGCACTGGATCTCGCCCCGCTCTACACCGAGGTCGATGTCCGTTCCCCCTGGATAGCCGGTGACGATGTTGAACTTGGCGCCTACGGTCTCCTGCATCAGCTTTGGCAAATACGAATCCGGACCGGTAACACCCGTGGCGCCGCATTTTGGCGGTTCCTTGGCGGTGCGTACGTCTTCGATGGTTTTGTACGGGCTGTCGGCGCGCATGTACATCTGACTGGTGCCGCGTGCCGGCGAGCCGATCCAGCTAAACTTCGCCCAATCGAACTGGATCTCCGAGCGGCCGATGAGTTGGTTGAGATAGAGCGAGGGGATCACGGAACCGATGATGGTCAAACCGTCCGGCTTAACCATTGTATAAAGGTGATTGACTGCGACCACGTGACCGGCGCCGGGCATGTTTTGCACGATGTAGTCCGGATTGCCGGGAATATTTTTGACCATGTGCGCGATGATCAAGCGCGCCCAAAGATCATAGAGATTCCCCGGCGGCGTGCCGACGATGACGCGAATGGACTTACCTTGGTAGAAAGGAGTCTGAGCGTGCGCGCTCGAAATCCACAGCGAAAAGCAAAGAATTAACAGTAAAGTTTTCTGCATGTCGCGCCTCCTTGCAACGGAGATTTGCTGTCGATCAAATCGGCTCGAAGATCGTCGTCGGAATCGAGTCGCGCCAACGCTTATCGAAAACGCGACGGTGGGTCAAGGGATGTAAAAGGCCGTGAGGCGAGAGGGGTGAGAGGAAGAAATCAGAGGATAGAGAAGACGACCTCAGCAAAGATGATCGCGTCACTTTTTCACCACCAACGATTCTAGCCAGGGGCGAAATTCATTGATTTTGTCCTTGTGTTCTTCCAAGCCGGTGAAGAGATATTCGCGCTTGGGGTCGAGGATGTAATATGGATTTACGATGCCTTCCTTGGGTATGTCGACGCGGAAGGAGTTCTCGCGGGTGAGTTTTTGAAACTGTGTCTGCCCTTCGCGGCTGAGTATCCAGTTGAGAAAAACTTTGGCTGTGTTCGTATGCGGCGACGAGGCGAGAAATGCTGCCGGGTCAGTGCCCGCGCCGACGGCGGCGATGCCTTCGAGATGGATCGGCACGACCGGCAACCCCTTGGCGGCCATGTCGTCGCAATCCACACCGCCGATGGCGATGGCGAATTTTCCTCCGGCAACCCAATCGGCGATCTGCGGAAGATTGCGCGAGATTGTCACGTCCATCTCGCCGTACAGGCGCTTGAGATATTCCGGTCCGAGATCTTTGCGCGAATAGACCGTGTACATCTGATTGCGCGCGCTGCCTACCCGCAAATCCTGCGAGACAATTTTTCCTTTCCACTTCGGCTGGAGAAGATCCCAGTAGCTCTTCAGCTCATTTGGCTTGACTAGATTGGTGTTGATGCAGCCGGCCGTGTACGGCACGGCTCGCCACATGGGAATAAATTTGTCTTCGTTATCGGCGAACCAAAGTTTGCCTTTAAACCACGCGGTCGTGTCGAGAACCTCGGGGAGAATGAGCGCCGGGCGAATCGGTTGCAGGTAGCCTTTGTCTTTTAATGTCCCGAGCAATATGTCGGTTCCGCCGAGAATGAGGTCGGCTTGGCGGATGCCGGCGCGCTGCTCGGCCATGATGCGGGAGATGATTTCGCTGATTCTGCCCGGCGTGTAATTGACTTTGATCTTGGGAAAAGCCTGCTGGAAAACTTCGGTGTAAAGTTTCTGCTGATCGACGCCGGTCGGCCCGTAGATGACCAAGCGTCCCTCTTTCTCCGCTGCTTTTTGGGTCGCTTCCCAATCGGCTTTCCAATTCGTAGGTGTTTGGGCGGCGAAAAGCTCGCTGCCGGCAAGAACCGCGAATAGAGCGACAAGAGTTAGAAAACCGCCGCGAGATGTTTGGCCCACGACTTAGTCCTTATGGATGCTACCTGAATATTTCCTTGTGTCTTCCGGGTAAAGGCGACCGGCCGGTCGCCCCTACATTTCATTACGCCAAGGCGCAAGGACTGCCAAGAAAGATTTCTCCCGGAGTTTATCCTGAGCTTGCCGAAGAGTTCGAGATGACACCTCTGCAGGCTGCTCAAAAAGATCTCAGAGGCGAGGCGCGCGATAAATCGGCGAGCTGAGGCGTACTCTGCCTGTACGTTGAAGCGAGACGATTGAGCGCAACGAAGCATATGAGGCTTTTTCAGCAGCCTGCTAACCTAAATCCTTACGATACGCGGCAGATGATCGACCATTGCACCCTTGTTCACCAGCCGGCCAGAGCCGACGACGTCGAAATGAAGCATCTCGTTGTTTTGAAGGTCGCGTAGGATTCCCGGCGGATCTTCACCGCGCTGAACGGCATGGATCGCCGACAACCAGAGCTTGCGCACTTGAATAACGCCGCGGTCCGAGAAGCCAAGATGTTCTGCCGTTCGGTTAGCGATCCGGCCTTGGCCGATCTGCGCCGCGGCGTCCTGGCCGTTGATCGTTGTCATGTCGAATTTTACCTGCGTTCCGCGCATGAGCGGCAGCGGCTTCGGTGAGTTCCGCGCCGGCCGTATCGTCGATTGGCCGTCTTTAAGCGGGTAAAATTTCAATATGAACGAGTAAGTATTGTAGTCATCCACCGGCATGCGCCAGGCGACGTCGGCGAAATAGGAATTCGGGTCGCCGGGCGGCGAGCCGCCGTCGTGGATGACGAGAATTGGCGGTGTGTAGGAAACTTCGCGGTGCCATTCTTTCCCTGGCTCCGGTCCTTGGCGTCGGGCAACATAACTCGCGAATAGCTCGTCGGCGAGCACTTCGAACTGCGGGCTTTCGGCACGTTCCGGATTCTGCCGTACGCCGTTGACATCGCGGCCATGCAAGATCGTCGCGTGCACCGGATCGAGACAGTTGTCGAGCTGGTTCATGAAGTTGCATTCGCGCAGGTAACCATTGAGCGTGCGCTCGCCATCCTCGCGGACAAGAAAGTCGTAGCGCGGAAAGGGCGGCGGTTCGCCGCGGCCCATATAGGCCCAGACGATGCCGCCATGCTCTCGGGTCGGGTAGGCTTTGAGCTGGATCTTGTCTTTGAAATTACTTCCTGCGGGCTCGCCCGGCTGCTCGATGCAGCGGCCATTCACGTCGTAAACCCAGCCGTGATAACAGCAGCGGATACCGCCGGCTTCGACCCAGCCATATTCCAAAGACGCGCCGCGGTGCGGACAGCTCGGCTCGGTCAAGCCGACGCGGCCAAACTGGTCGCGGAATAGCAGGAGGTCTTCCGCCAACCGCCGGATAATTTTGGGCTCATCCGTTTTGACTTCGTCGGAGAAGCTTACTGGTAGCCAGTAACACCTCAACGTTTCGCCGGCGGGCGTTCCCGGCCCGACCCGGATCATGGTTTCGTTTTCTTGTGCGTCCATCCTTTGTCTCTCCAGGTGATATGTTTATCTGGTCGCGATCACGTACGACGAAGCGGTATTATTTACTTAACTTCATGCAGCAAAAAATGCCCGCCGTCGCTTTTCTGGGTTTGATACCGCGCAGTCGCTTCTCGCATGGCATTGTGAGTCGGCGTGCCGCGGTGTTGAGTGTGGGCTTCGACGCTGTCCCATTCAATCATGAGCATGAGCCGGCTCGGATCTTCGATGCTGGTGAAAAATTTAATGCCGTGGGAGCCGGCGTAGTTGGCCTTTTTCAGAATGTCGGCGAAGACTTTGATGTACTCATCGCGTTTTTCCGGCTCGACATGTTGGGTGAGGATCTCGTAGATCATGGGGTACTCCTTTACGAATCGTTCAAAACGTTCAAGTCGTTCAGATCCTGTTGGGTCAATGATGCGACAGCGCCGCCGTCTGATAGCTGGTCACTGAAAACTACTTACCGATTTAAATATTTCTTCATCATATTGCTGGCGAACTCTTTGGCACCGGGGGGGAGATTGAGGAGCCGGCGCAGCACCGGTTCACTTTCTGCTGAGGAAAGCATCTCGGCGTCGTCACCCGCAACCTTCGCCAACTCCGCGGAAAATTCTTTATCCTTTTCGATTCGCGCCATGGTGTCACGATAGACCTTGACGATCTCCGGCGGAGTTTTCTTTGCCGTTTGCAACGGCCGTCCGGAATCGTCGGCGCCTGCAACAGTGATGTAGGCCTGCCAGGAAACGCCCGCCGGTTTCTGCGCCCCCAACAACTCATCGAAGAGCGGAACTTTGGGAAACTCAGCTCGCTTCTTCGACGAACCGTCGGCGAGCAGCCGGCCCTTCTGCACGAACGGCTGAAAGCCGTCTGCCATCAGCTCCTTGAGAGCTATCAAGTTGGATGTCGCGTAGATATCGGTCTCGCCGCGCTGGAATGCCAGGCGCATTTCGCCGCCGCCGCCGTATCCCAGGACCCATCGAACATTCCACTTGAGATACTCGGCGCCCCACAAAAACATGGCGTTCCAAGTATCTTCGCCGGAGCGCGATCCGATCGTCAGCGGCTTGCCGCTTTTCAAGCGATCGATTTTGTCCGGACGCATCAGCGCGACCGGTGTGCCGCGTAGAATCGCGCCGATAAGATCCCAATTGAGCAGATTGTATTTCACCTCTTCGCGGGCAAAGGCTTGCTCAACGATGTTCGTCGAGCTGCCGTAATGGAGATACAGACCGTCCGGCTTGGCGAACTGTTCGAACCAGTTGGCCGCAATCAACCCCGCGGCGCCCGGCATATTGCGCACCGTCACAGCCGGGTTGCCCGGCAGATAGCGCTCAAGATATTTCGCCAGCAACCGTGCCTCGGCATCCACACCGCCTCCGGTTGGGTAACCGACGATGATCTGAATCGTTTTCCCTTTGAAGAAGTCTTGGCTCCATGCACTAGCGGCGGCAATGACGACAGTGATCACCGCCAAGCACAAGATCATGAGTTTTGATCGCATCATGCCTCCATCGCAATGCAGACCAAAAATGAATAACTTCTTGGCAGACAGATTCGATTCATTAGCAGGTAATTGAAAAACTCTCTCGGAGTCCTTCGACGGGCTCAGAGCCCGTCCTGAGCTTGACGAAGGAACGAACGGAGGAAGTTTGAAATGATTAAGAAAATTACGTTCATGCTGAGGCTCTCGAAGCATTCCGTATTCGTATTTCAGCAGCTGCTAGGTTCTGCTATCAGGTGTCCGGCAACGCGGGCCAAGTTTCCAAGAGTTTGCCGTAACCAGAAATTTGATTTTTTAGTTCCAGCTTCGACAGCATATACCAAATCATCGCCGGATTGCTCGCGACGACGGGAACTTTGAGCTCGGATTCCATCGTCTCCAAGCAATCCATCGGATCGAGCACGGCTCCCTGGAAATAAATCGCATCGACTCCTCGATGTTCCGATATTGCTCGCCGAGCATAAGCCAAGACATCTTCCGGCGTCATTCGCAGCGCGTCCGTGTAGTGGCGTAGGGTCTCGGAGGCGGGAGCGGCGGCGATGCCGAAATCGGCGAGAAAGTTACAGATCAGTTTGTTCAATGACTCGTCGAATGGAGTCAGTAGAAGAATTCGCTTGGCGGAAAAAGTTTTTAGAGCCGCCGCAGACGCTCTAAGCGCCGTCGCAACGGGGACATTTAAAGCAGACGAAAATCCCGCAAACAAACCGGGATTCAGTACTTCCCTGGGCGCGCCGGGAAAAATGAGACCATCCCAGCGATGTTTGTGCGTCAGTTCTGCGGCTCGGGTGACGATTGCGTCAAGCTTGCCTTGCACATCATTAAGCACACCGTCATGGAGCACGAGCTGCTCGTACACGAGGTCGACGTTGCTGGGAACAATTCGCTCTACTTTCTGCAGATGCGAGCTCGTAGGCAAGCTCGGCCCCAACCAGCCTATCCGTGTCTGTGCAGTATCCGGCATTTTTTCTCCAAAATCTTAGGGGTAGTGGTTCATTTCGAGTCCGCCACAAATCTTCGTCGCAAGAAAGATTCCTCGCTTCGCTCGGAATGACAACAAAGATAAGCGATTTGTCATCTCGAACGAAGTGAGAGATCTTGACCCTAACTGAACCACCACCATCTTGGGGTATCGATGAACCTTTTATGATATTTCCCCAAAGTTGTAAGTCACCCCGAATGTTTTTATCGGGGGTCCAATCAGAGCCTCTGGATTCCTGCTAAAAGCATGCGGGAATGACGGCTCAGGACTCCCCATTACGCAGCAAGCTGCGGGGAATTGACCCTTTGATTACTGGGTTCAAGAACAGCATTCCTTCTATGCCTCGTTCTTGCCGAGGGCAGATTTCAAAATTTTCCCCGTGGGGCCCTTGGGAAGTTCTGGAACAATGTAAACTTGCCGAGGATACTTGTAGCGGGCGAGGTGGTTTTTACAGTAACTGAGCAAATCCTCGGAGCTAAGCTGTGCCGCGCGTTTCAAGCTGACAAAAGCGGCAACCTCTTCGCCGAGATCGGCATCTTCTATTCCGATCACCGCAGCCTCGGCGACCGCCGGGTGAGAC
>DASYUV010000244.1:0-9231 GCA_036000865.1 Binatia bacterium
CCCTCCTCGTTCGAAAATGACCTTTCGGTTGAAACAGAGTTTCGAAAAGTCTGTCGAGAAAATCGATTAGGGAAATGGTTTTTTGTTCCGATAAGAAACCGACCGTTAATATTTATCTTAATGAAAAGCCACCGCTTGACAGCCGGGCGCTATTAATTGTCTACTGACTTCTGTGAAGCTCCGCGACCACCCGCTTATGAGCTACCGGGGCGTACCCAATTGGCCTCCGGTGTGGACGCTCGCCGCAAGAAACGGTAGTGTCACGACTCTTACGGGAGAAGTCGGAGTTTTGAAGTATGTACACTCCAATAGTTTAATGTCCAATAAATGTTTTTTGGTAATCGATCTTCAAGATGAGGCCTATATCGGTAGTCTAATTTTCAAGGACCACTCTTTTTGCGATCAAATCTCGCATCTCTTACGTGACCACATTGGTCGTTCGATTAAGGACATCGGCGACCTCGATCTGTCATCTACACTTTAGCGCTTCAATATATTCAGACTGAACCACTACCCAAAGCCAAGTTGAGTGGAACGACGTTGTTGGCGCCGGGTAACATACGCTTTTGTCGATAGGTGGGCAAGGCGAATGGTCGGGCGCTCCGATGAGATTTCGACGACGTCGTCGTTAGATTTAGCACGGCGTAATAGGTGCGGTTGACATAAGACTGTCTTAGCGTTTACTCTCCGCACAAAATTGGCGATCCGAGCCGGTCCGCTCTTTTTAGCAGTTCCTTTTGCCCTTAGGCGTAGCCTCCTCGTACGTGGTCGTTGGAGCGATTTCGAAATTCTCGGTGGCCATGCCTGAAAAGGAATAAAAGAATCTGCTGGCTGGTTTGTCAAAGCTTGTGAATTGAGGAGTAGCGCGATGAAGCGTAACGCCTGGATCGCCCTGATCTTGCTCGCCGCAGTGCCGCAAGGCTTATTTGCCGCTGAGAATCATCTCACTGCGCAACAGCAATTAGGCAGGCGGCTTTTCGAGCAGTCGTGTGGCGTCTGCCACACCCGGCCGACGCTGATTTCCGGCATGTACGGTCCGGAGCTCTCCAGACTGAACTTAGGCGGGCAGGAAGAGCTCCTCCGCACGTTCATCAGTAACGGCACGGCGCGCATGCCGGGCTTCAAGTACACTTACAATCCAGGACAGATCGCCGCCATCGCCGCCTACATCAAGACTCTGCCGCCGAGCACGCAAGATCTTCCGACCGCCCGAACATCGACAAAAGCCCCGACCCCGGCTCAGTGAGGATGTCACAGAAGATCGATTTCACTTTTGGGGGAACGCCATGAAAACTTCACGTCATTTCGCAGCTGCCTGCCTGATCGCCGTCGCCACCGCATTGGGCGCAACGATATTGGTTCCCAGCGCGGCTTATGCCGATGCGCTGCTGACCGGTGCGGTCACCTCGGCCGCGGGCGAAAAGATGGGCGGCGTGACCGTGTCGGCCAAGGCGGAAGGATCGCCCATCACCACGAGCGTCTTCACTGACGAGTCCGGCAATTACTATTTTCCGCTGCTGCCGAGCGGCAAGTATCGGGTCTGGGCGCAGGCGCTGACCTACCAAGCCGCCAACGGCAACGTCGAAGTGAAGAAAAAGACGATGCGCCGGGATTTCGTGTTGCAGCCGATGAAAAACCAGGAGGATTGGATCCGGCAATTGCCCGGCGACGAGTTCCTCGCCGCACTCCCCGGCGACACCCCGGAAGACTACCGGATGAAGACTCAGGTGCGGAAGAATTGCACGGGCTGCCACAGCGCGAGCTATCCGCTCCAGCACCGGTTCGACGAGGAAGGCTGGAGCAAGATTCTCGACCTGATGAAGCACGTCAACGTGCTCGGCGTCTTTCAAGGACCGGATCACAAGGCGACGCTCAATATCGAATTTCACCAGAAAGAACTGGCGGCCTATCTCGCCCGCGCGCGCGGCCCGGGTGAAAGCTCGATGAAGTTCAAGCTGCGTCCGCGCCCGTCCGGTGAAGCGGCGCGCGCCGTGTTCAAGGAATACGACTTCCCGATGGAGGGTGGGCACGCCGCATCGATGGACGGCAGCGATTGGTCGCTCGGCACCAAGTCCAGCATGAACCATGTCTCTGGCGTTCATGATGCGCAGATGGACTTTGACGGAAACATCTGGATCACCTTCTCCCATACCAGCCTGGTAACGACGATCGCCCGTATCGATGGCAAGACCGGCGCGGTGAAGAATTTCAAGCTCGACGATCAAAGAGGCATCGCCGCCGGCACCCACGGCATCACCCGGGATGAAAACGGCATCCTCTGGTTCAACACGAGATCGAACGTGCAGCGCAGTCGCGGCGGTCTCGGCAGGATCGATCCCAGGACCGAGAAGATCACTGTCTATCTTCCACCCGAGCCCATGTCCGGCACAGCTGGAACTCTGGATGCCGACATGAACGGCAACGTCTGGGTCACCGCCCCCGACGGGGCCCTGCGGTTCAACATCAAAGAAGAGAAATTCACCGAGTTCAAATCGGTGACCTATAAGAATCAGCACGGCACCGCGACAGTCTACGGACTAGCAGCCGATCGCACCGGCAATGCCTGGTGGCTGTTAATGGCCCAGGACTTGATCGACTACAGCGACATCAAGACCGGCAAGAGCGGCGAGTTCAAGCTCGCGCCGGAAAAGGCGGTCATGGACAGTCTCACCCCGGAACAGCGCAAGATGTACGAGACCTTCCAGCCACCGGATTTCAACACGCCGTTTGCGTGGGCGCAGGCGCCGCGCCGGATGGGCGCCGACAAGAATGGCGATTACGTCTATGTCGGCAACTCGTTCGGTGGCACGCTCGCCAAGATCAACATCCACACCAAGGAGACGACGCTCGTGCCGCTGCCGAATCCTGAGGCGCATCAGCCCTATCAGATCGGCGTGGACAAAGCGCACTACGTGTGGACCAACCTGTGGAGCACGGACAAGGTCGCCAAATACGATCCGAGCGCGCATCAGTGGACGCTGTTCGATCTACCGACGCGAGGCACCGAGTCGCGTCACATCTCGCTGCTCGAACGCGAGGGCCAGCCGCTCCGGGTCATCGTTCCCTATGAGCGCGCTCGCAAGGTCGCCGTCCTGACGCCGCGCAGTGAGGCGGAACTCCAAGCGCTGAAGGCTCAGGCCGGGCGCTAGCCGATCGGAGGAAGAGCTAGGGAGAAGAGCTAGGATCAAGTCTCGCAATCCCGCATCGCTTCCGATGATCAACTCGAAGGTTGAACAGTGAGTTTAACGGGCATCCCGCATTGCTGAGACGAGTCAGTATAAAATCGGATCGGAGGATGATTCGCGGTCTGATCGTCACACGTATATCTTTGTCGGCTTATCGCTTCAGTGCGTCGTCGATCAGCTTGTACGCCGCTTCGAGATCTCTGAATTCCGGACGATAAATGGCCATGAATTTGTCGCGCGGCTTCGGCCTGTAAGGCTCAACGGTGGGATCTGGAGGGACATCTTCCCGCAAACTGAAGACCGGGTCTATTCTCAAAAAATGCTTTTGATAATGCGTCTGTCCTTCGCGGGAAAGGAGCCAGTTGACAAATACTTTTGTCGCGTTGGGATGGGGGAGGCGGTTCAAGATGCTGAGTGATCCCTGGGTTGCGCGCATGTAGATCCCTTCCTTAAATGCGCGCGGCTCGAACCGGTTCAACGGCAAACCTTGCTTCATGCCCGCTTGCACTTCGCTGGCGGACGCTGCAATGGCGATGGCGAATTTCCCCACGGATAGCCAGTCCACAAGCTGGCGGCCTTCGCGCGACAGCGTGATATCCATTTCACCAAAGAGCTGTCTTAGGAAATTGGCGCCGAGATCCGGGTGATAAAATGCAAACTGAAGCAATCCCGAGGGGAAGCCTGGCAGCTTCGGATCCATCGCGGCGATCTTTCCTTTCCACTTGGGCTTGAGTAGATCCCAATAGGAACTAAACTCTTTCGGATCCACAAGCGTGTTGTTGTACGCCATATCCGAACGGACCACCCCTTCAAAAACAAATACGTATTTGCCTTCGGGATCGGCGAAGTGATGTTGTTTGCGGAACCAGTTCGACGGATCTCTGACCTCGGGCAAAATCAAAATGGACTCGACCGGTTCCAGAAATTTTGCCGGGTAGAGAACATCCATAGGAGTGCCCGATGAGCCCAGGTAGATATCGGTGAGATATTTTTCCGCCCTCCGCTCGCCCATGATCCTCGAGATCAGGTCGCCGCCGCGTCCTACGACCGATACTAGCTTGATTCCGGGATAACGCTTGTTGAAGTCAGCGAAGAGATTATCGAAGGGGCCTCGGGTGTGGTAGATCGTGACCTGCCCTTCCTTTTTTGCTGCTTCGACAGTCTGCTCCCACACTTTTTGCCAAGTTGGTTTGGATTCACCGCCATGGGCGGAAGCCAGCCAAACGCAAAAAAGAAAGGCGCAGCTCAAGCCTACCCTGTCGAAACACCTCATAAGATCTTTACTCTCTCCATTCTGACGATAGCGCGCAAGGGGTCGAGACTTATCCTGTTTGCGCTATTCAGAAAATATGAAGCCCGCAGAGAGGTAGCCGGGATTTCCACATGAGTCTGGACTCAATGATCAGTCCGATTTCTCCAGCGCTTCGACGACGCGAGTGGCATAGCTTGGAATAACGCTACCGCATCGTCGTCGGATTTGAAGGCGCGCGGCGGGGTCGTCAACTACCGATCCAGAGAACGTCACCGCGTTTTGCCGACGATAGCGACGTGAGCAGCTTCGGCACTAGGGGGCGCAAATCTTGTAATCGATTGGTACGAGCGCGCAAGATAATGACCGCGATGTTGTAATTCGTAAGATTTTGTTGAAACGAAAGATTGCGAACTACGGTAACGAAGGCTTCGAATGGTTGTTCCGCCAGTGTGAGGAGGTCGCCGTTTTTGATTCCGGCCCATCCCATTTGAGGGACGGTCTTGACATCATGCCCGGAGATATGTGTCGCGAGCCGCCGATCGACACACTCGTCGAGTAGGATTTTCACGAATCGGCAGCCACTATTCGATCCTTGGCTTCCTCTAAAAAAGCGAAAACTTGTTCGCGACTCACCGTTGGAAACCCCTCGAGAAAATCATCGATCGTCTCGCTGCCTTCCAAATAGTCGATCAGCGTCTGGACGGGCACGCGAGTCCCTGCAAATACAGGAGTCCCACCCAACACATCCGGTGAGCATGTTACAATTGGCTTTCGCATATGATCAAGGGTAACTCGTCTCAAGACGAAAGATCAAGATCGAGCCGGGTGACATAGCAGGACAAGGTTCTTTCTTTTTGACGTTGGTAGTCTCCGGAATCTAACTTTCGTCAAATAGCAGCGCCCCTGTCTAAGACTTCCTTGGTTGTTTCCCGTGGCAGGTTGCAGATGAATTCGGCTTTCCGAAGCCGCCCGGAACGTAGCGTCGGGCCATTACCAGGTCTCACGTCCCATCGATGGACCGAAATCAATTTCCGCGTGAAGGTTTTTCTTATTCACCTTCGCGAGCAGTTGCTTCAGGGACAGCTTGCTTTTCTGAACCGGTGTGGCGACGACCTTTCCTTCGGAAACAGCCAAGTTTAATACCGTTCCCTCCTTGACTTCAGCGTCTTCAGCCAGAGGCTTGGGAATTCTGACAACGAGACTATTTCCCCACTTTTGAACCCGTGCATAAGTGAACGTCCTTTCTGTTTCTACAATGAAGATACAAAGCCCAGAAAGCTTCGGTCAAGCGAGATGAACAAAAGCTCCGACTCAAAGAATGATGCCAAGAAGTGTAACGCCCTATCGGGAGGTCTTATATAGCCGATCGATGTAGCCGCTTTCGTCGAGTTCTTTGAGAAACTCAAGTTAACAAGTTGCGCGGGTTGGGTGTCTTTCGCCTTAGGATTTCTAACCGCAAGATCGCTCAACACGGCCTGCATACCCTTTTACGGTTGGGTAGGGCTTAGCCGAAACTTTGTCGCCGTAAAAATCATACGTCTCTTCGACGATTTCTTGATCGTTGGTTTTGAGATATTTCCGCAGCGGTGAACAATGCTCTAGCGCTGATAACCTCGTCCGCCGGATCGACCTTGAAGTTGCATCACACAATGGCCAGGTCGCTGTAATTATTGCCAGTAGACTGAATCCACCTAAGATCGTTGGACGCTTCGCATCGCCCGAAGAGAAGCGCGACTTGACTCCATTCTTTCCTCTACCCTATTTTGGCTGACGCAAGTTTTGGCTCGGTTCGTCGAGCGCGGCATTGCTCAAAGTTGAAAAAGATCATTAGCGATCGGCTTTTAAATCGCTGTATCGCGTCTGTTATTACAGACTATCAGACAAAGATGAGCAAGATTCCTTTACAACCAACAATGCCACGATGGGTGGAACGAATGAAGCCGGGTTGTTGGTATCAAATCTCCGGTAATCATCCTGACCTCGATTTATCACCTACGTCCGCGGGTACTCGGTATCTTGTGGACAACGATCCAGCTGGTGATGTCAAGATCAATCCTGCCAAAGGGGCGAAGGAGAGATTGCGACGGTGGCTGGGCCGGCGCCCTCATGCGCCCTGGCAAGGACGCTGCGGGTTTCCCTCGATCACCGAAGGCTGGAACGGCGCGGTGTTCGCGTCGCGTTTGGGAGTTAGTGGCTCGATGATCGTGTTCGGCGGCGGCCACAACGACTACTTCGGCTCCGACGTTCATGCATTCGACCTCAGCACAAGGCAGTGGTCGCGAATTTCGGATGGCTATGTTTCAGGAGGAGCTGACGCATATGGCGCGGGCGCGGTCTATCCCGACTCTGTTTATCCCGATGGTTCGCCATTACCGCCGCATACTTACGGTTATGTGCAATATGATCCCGTGGGGAATGATTACCTGCTGCTCAAGGGGCAGTTAGAATTAGGACCGGAAGTAAAAGCGACGCCGATATCGCATATGTTCAATCTGGATTCGTTGACATGGCGCAGAGGTCCTAAACATCCCTCGGCGATTCTTAACTCCGGCGGCTGGACGACGTGGGATGCATCGCGTCGGATTCTCTGGGGCCACTCCGGCGAGAACGGCAACGGGTTCATCGGTTTCACTCCCGATGGCGACAACAGCGATGGTACCTTCGGCTCGTGGACGACGCTTTATCCAAAGAAAGTTCAGGCAGCCGATCACAATACGATGGCGATCGATCCGATGCGCGATATTATCGTCGTGGTTGCCAGCGCTGCAAATGCGCTGTATGCGCTCGACCCGAGTGTGCCGGCCGGAGAAATGGTGCGGCTTTCATGTTCGGGGGATCGCCCGGTCCTTGCAGAGTTTGCCGCGCTGGAATATGCGCCAAATTTGGATCGATTCGTTTATTTCTCCGCGAAAAATGGGCCGCGGCTTTATACGATCACCGGGCCTGATGGATCTTCGTGGGCACAGCTAATTAATGGCGCGTGGAAATGGCGAAGTATTCTCAATGCAGACAACCACCTCGACCCGATTGCTGACGCGGCAAACAATACAAAGTACGATTTTAACAGAGATCACACCTTCGGGCGCTTTCGCGTCGCTACATATGGGACATTCGATTTGGCGGTTCTGGTTCGACACGTAGATACGCCTGTCTACGCGATGGCGCTGAATCAATGGAGGCGCAGGCAATAGCGGGATCATAGGCGGCTCAGGTGAGCCTTATCGGCGACAGGGAGTTATTTCGATTCACGGCAAGAGGTAGATCCAGCAACCAAACATATTGTTTGGGAATGCAGTGGTCGTCACATTTGAAGCACGAGTAGCACGAGCAGGGTCACAGGCACGAGCAGCGAGCAGGATCAAATCTTTTACCATTGCACTCGGCGCGGATCACAAAGAGATGGGCTTTGGTGTCTAAGAGAATATGTACGAACGCCGCAGCCGGACATCGGCATCGTGAGCGAGCGCGCGGCAGTCGTCAACTACCGATGCAATGGACGTCGCCGCCACCTGGGTGGTTGGCAACAACCGCTTTTTTCAGCCACTTCATCTGCCATCTTAACTTAAGCGAGGACAATCGCCGCTTAATCGCGGTCTTTGCGCATAGGCCTGACGGTGATTTCAACGTCCCCCCGAGCGCGACAAAAAAAGCTTTAGCCGTTCAACTGAAAAGTTGCCGAGCGGTTGCACATCGGCACCAAAGGATGGGGCCGCTTAATGCTACCTATTTCGCCGGCCTCAGCCTATTTCACCGCGTTTCTTGATGATGCGATAGATTTACAGCGTGAGATGGGGTCTTGCGTTGCTCGCCGGTTATCTTCTTCCCTGTGGACGTCTAAAAAAGGACGGCCTGGCTTCGTCTTTGCCGCCGCCAGCCTTTTTCAGCATCTTCGTAGCTCTTCTTCCCATGACGTCTACGACATAGTTGGATAACAAATGGTCGCGCGTGCTCTTGATCTTTTGCCGGACCACATTCTTGCGCACGTTATCGAGCATGGCCAAGCGCAAGTCGTCGGTCCGTAGGGAAACAACTCCTTGCCGGCCGCGAGTTGACAGCCGGAGAGAGAACCTTCCTTCTTGAGTGGGGTCTATGAAGTTGTACTCGAGCTTTTTGTCGATGCTGCGGATAATACCTCTTAAGAGCTCTGCGCTCTGTTTAACCGCTTCACGTTCGATCATGAAACCTCCCTTGTTTATGGCCCAATAAAAACCCTCCAAGATTAGCGAATGTCCTCGGAAGGGGGGGCGTGAAAAACTTACAGTAAGAACATCTCGGTTCCCGCGCGCCTGAAAGGGAACCGACGGAATCGCGGAAGTAAACGTCTACTCCCGCCGAATCGGCATTAGCCGACGCGGTTTGTCCAAGAACGATGGGGCAACCCGACCTGTTGCCCCAGGTGACTAGCTAGGAAATGGAAAGACTACCAGCGATTGCGTCCGCCATCGCGGCCGCCGCCACCGTCGTTATCACGGCGCGCCATCGGCTTGGCTTCATTGACGGTCAGCGTGCGCCCGTCGAGTTGGGTGCCGTTCAGCGACTCGATCGCCTTTTGGGCCTCGCTCCCCGAACTCATCTCCACGAAGCCGAAGCCCCGGGACTGTCCGGTAAACTTGTCCGAGATCACCTTGGCCGATTCGACGCCACCGTGCGCGGAAAAAATTTCCTGCAGTCGCCCGTCGGTTACGGAATAAGGCAGACCGCCAACATATAACTTATTACCCATGTTCTCCTCCTATGAGAGAATTGCTGTCTTTGACCCTGAGAATTAGACTGCCAATGGGCAGAACATGGGCT
>DASYUV010000245.1:0-56910 GCA_036000865.1 Binatia bacterium
CTGCGAGGGGCCGGAAACGAACGAGTGCATGGTTGAGATCGTGTGGCACCGTCGGGAAACCAGACGGCAACAGAGAAGACAAACATCAACCTGAAACGCTCGGAGAAACCGGTCTACTCACCGCAGGCAGGTCAAGAGGCAAAGACCTCTCCTGTAGAAAGAACTTTGTTCTTTCTCTTTTTTTTCTTCTCGCCGAGTTCGTGATCTTTCGGTAACGCGCCCCTGTTTTCCATCAGTCGGTGTCGGACTAGGTCCGCACCAGTCTCAGCCCTTGGGCTGATCAGCCTCTGGCTGAACCGTCAGCAGGTTGAAGGCGATGGAGTTTTCCTATAAGGGAAACGATCTCCTGCCCCTGGCAATATCTCTGCCCCAGAAAACTGTCGGTACCACGCCGCGTCCAAGCTTTTAGATGCAGAAGATGGGAACAAGCTATTTTTCCGTTGATAGATTGACGCGGCGTATGTTACAAGCCGTTTGTGCCGAAGGTTGCCAGATGACAACGCTTGCGCAGTTTGGTGTTTCGCGTCGAGGTCGATCCGACCGCCCACCAAAATCCAAGCTAGACTGTAAAGCCTTCCGGCTCTTGTTTGATGCCTGAGTCATTTTATTTTGTTGTAGAACCGCTCTGAACCCCACCGGTAAAGAGACAGCGCCAAAGCATTGGTCAATCCTCTAGGCAGTCCAGAAGACAACACATCGAGAAAGGCAACATCAGCCGGGGGACTATAAACCGGGGAACCCGTTCTTTTCGCATTTTCTGGCAGGCTGCGCGATAACGTAATAGACGGCAAGCCTAAGATTGTTTCCGCTGGAGAAGCAAGTGGGAATCAAGCGCATTCGCATAGGAGTCGATCAACCATGGAGCAAACAGAGTTAAGCAGGCCGTGCAATAGCGCGCTCGCGTTGTTCCTCACCTTTTCCCGGATTACTCTGTCCGGCTTCGGCGGTTTGACGTTCTGGACGCGATACGTGCTGGTCGAGCGCCAGCGCTGGCTCACGCAGCGGGAATTTCTGGACCTGTTGGTGCTCGCCCAGCTCCTGCCGGGACCGAACGCGCTCAATCTCACGGTGATGGTCGGCTATCGCTTCGGTCGCTGGACGGGCGCCGCGGCGGCCGTCGCCGGATTCCTGACTTGCCCGTGCCTGGTCGTCATCGGCCTGGGCGTACTGTACCAACACTACGGCGCGCTGCCGCAGTTTCAGCGAGCGCTTACCGGCATGTCGATCGTGGCCGCAGGGTTGCTGCTCTCCTTCGTTATCAAGTTGGCGACGGTCTTGCCGCGGCGCTTGCTGCCGTGGTTGTTCGGCGCGCTGGCCTTTGTCGGTGTTGGCGTCCTGCGCTGGCCGCTGCCCTGGGTTGTGGCCGCCCTCGCGCCTTGGGCGGTCGCCACCGCGTGGAAAGAGAAAGCCTAATGGACCGTGTCGACCTCGGTGGGTGGTTTCTGCATTTGTTAGTCCTCTGGTTCGTGGCAATCGGCGGTCCCGCAACGATCTTGCCGGACGTCCACCGCTACGTGGTGGAGATGCACCACTTGGTGACGAACAAGCAGTTTGCCGAGCTGTACACGTTGGCGCAGGTGGCGCCTGGCCCCAACGCCATGTACGTCACACTGATCGGCTGGCATGTGGCGGGGTTGCCGGGTGTAGCCGCGACGACGCTCCCACTGCTGGTTCCGGCCAGCACCCTCACGTTGCTTGTCGGGCACTTGAACGAGCGCTATCCCAATGCTCCGCTCGGCCGCGCAATCCGCCGCGGCCTCGCGCCGATCACGATCGGACTGATGTTCGCGAGCGCGACGATACTGATGCGCGCGGTCAACCACGATTGGCGCGGCTACTTGATGACGCTCCTCACCGTCACCGTGGTCCTGCTCAAGCCATGGAACCCGCTGTGGTTGCTCGCCGCCGGCGCGTTGGCAGGCATATTCGGGCTCGTCTGAACAGCCCAGCTGGATCGAAAAAGCGTACTCTTAGAGGAGTTGATGGAGTAGATTCATAGAGGCTCACTTAGACCGCTTTTTTAACAAGCAGGACGGAAAACCACTGGTTCGGATCGGTGAAGTGTTTGACTGGCAATAGGTCGAAAAAGCGCAGCTGTTCTTGCAGCCGGATCGGATCGAATTTACGGCTGATCTCCACCAGGATTTTTTCATCTCTTTGCCACTGAAAAGAGGCGTCTACGGTCGGGAAACGAACCTCTTGCCGCTCGGTGGCGATGGCGTACATCTCGATTTGCTGCCATTCGGGATTGAACCACGAATGATAGCGCATTTTAGCGCTGTCAAAGTTGCTCTGGAGCAGCCGGTTGATGTTGCCGAACACGTTCAGAATAAATTCCGCGGTCACGCCGCGGCTGTCGTTGTAAGCGTCTTCCAGGATCTTTACTGACTTGACTCGATCAGCGCCAAGCAAAAGGTAATCATGAGGCCCCATCGCCGCTGATAAGGCGCGAAAGAAACGCGGAAAGTCGGTGTGATTGAAGTTGCCGATGGTGCTGCCGAGAAAAACGAATAAGGTCGGCAGATCTTTGTCGATTGCTGTAAAACCATGCTCATAGCGCGCGTGCAAACCGTGAAATTCTATTTCGGGGAAACCAGCCCGAACAGCCTCGCGGGAAGCCATCAGACCGGCGAGACTCACGTCGATGGGCGCAAAAATACTGGTGCCGCGTTGGCGCAACTGTTCGGTCAATAGATGAACGGTTTTCTTACTGTAACCGGCGCCGAGCTCGGCAATGCAGCGAACTGGCGCGCTCGCGATGATTTCGCTGGCGTAGGTTTCCAGGATCGCGTTCTCCGTCCGGGTGAGGTAGTACTCGGGTAAGTCACAAATCTGCTCGAAGAGCTCGGAACCGCGCTGATCATACAAATGATAGGCTTCCAGCCATCGCGGCTGGTCCCATAGCGTCGTCAGGATGGACAACGTCGGAAGCGAATCGAGATCTGCGCCGTTCAACGACCAGATTCCCGGTTGATTGTTCCGCCAGCGCGGCTGCTGGTCGGCGGTAAAGAATGGCGCAGCTTTTTCTTGTGTCATGACTTAAGAGACTATAAAAGAAAAGCCTTGAGGATGCGACCGAATAGAGAATTTTCGCTATGAGCAACGGTCAGGCAACCATCGAGTTTCGCGATGTCAGTTTTGCACTAGCGGACGGCAGGAAGCTCCTGGCGAATCTCAATCTCCAAGTGAACAACGGCGAGACTTTGGTGCTGCTCGGTCGCAGCGGTTCCGGCAAGACGACGACGATGAAGCTGATCAACCGGCTGATCGATCCCACTTCGGGCGAAGTCCGGGTTGACGGGAAGCCGACGATTGAGTGGGACCCGATTCGGCTGCGCCGGCGCATCGGCTACGTCATTCAAGAAGTCGGCTTATTTCCCCATCTCACCGTCGAGGAAAATATCGGCGTGGTGCCGCGCCTCGAGGGATGGGACGCGGATCGCATTCAAGCCCGCGCGCGAGCATTGCTGACGATGGTCGGACTCGATGCCGATCGTTTCGCGCGGCGTTATCCGAGGGAGCTTTCCGGCGGGCAGCGCCAGCGCGTCGGTGTCGCTCGCGCGCTCGCTGCCGACCCGCCGGTGATTTTGCTCGACGAGCCTTTCGGCGCGCTCGATCCGATCACCCGGCGGGAGATCCAGCAGGAATTCAGATCACTGCAGCACGAGCTCGGCAAAACCATGGTCTTTGTCACCCACGATATCGCTGAGGCCTTTGTGCTGGCGACGCGAATCGCGCTGCTCAAAGACGGCGAAATGATTCTGTTAGGTCTCCCGGCGGAATTGCTTCAGTCTCGTCATCCCGAAGCGCACGCCTTTGCCCAATGCTTTCATGACAGCCAGAGCACCGGGAGCCCGGCGTGACTCTGCTGGAGTTTTTTTCGCATAACAGCAGCGAGCTTGGCGCGCTTATTTTCGAGCATTTGTTTCTCGTCGTCGTCTCAACCGGTGTCGCCATTCTCATCGGCGTTCCCCTCGGCATTCTTCTGACTCGCAAGCCGGCTCTCAGCAAACCCGTTCTCGGTTTCGCCAACATCATGCAGACGGTGCCGAGTCTCGCGCTGTTCGGTTTTTTGATTCCGCTGAACGTCTACCTGTTTCACGTAAAGATTCTCGGCGGTATCGGCGCTCGTACGGCCATCGTCGCTCTGGTGTTATACGCGCTGCTGCCGATCATTCGAAACACCTTTATCGGTATCAGCAATGTCGATCCCGCCATTCGCGATGCCGGGCGCGGTATGGGCATGACCGACCGGCAGTTGCTGTTTCAGGTCGAGCTGCCCCTCGCGCTCGGCGTGATCATCGCCGGAGTGCGCGTCGCCACTGTCATTTGCGTCGGCACTGCGACCATCGCTGCGGCCATCGATGCCGGCGGTTTAGGGCGCTATATTTTTCGCGGCCTCAGGGCCAACGACAACGTGTTGATCTTGGCCGGCGCGGTGCCGGCGGCGTTGATCGCAGTGGCTGCCGATCTACTGCTGGGATACGTCGAGCGAGTGATTCAATTTGGCGGGGCGATCCAATGGCGTTCGAAGAAATTGCTCTGGTCCGGCGCGGTGTCGCTGTTGCTTATTTTTGGCGTCGTCAGTTTTTTCCTTCGTGGACCCGCGGGGCGTATCGCGGTGGGCTCAAAAGACTTCACGGAACAAGTCATTTTGGGCGAGATTCTCGCCCAGGCGATCGAAGCGAAAACAGGTTTGCAGGTCGTTCGCCGTTTCGATCTCGGTGGCAACCTTGCCCACGAAGCGCTCATTGCCGGCGAGCTCGATCTCTACGTCGAATACACCGGCACGGCGCTGCTCGCTATTCTAAAAAGCCGACCCGTGACCGATCCGCAAGCGGTTTACCGTCGGGTCAAGGCCGATTACGCCGATCGATTCAAGCTCGAATGGACCGAGCCGCTCGGTTTCAATAACACCTTCGCCATCCTGGTGCGCGGAGATGATGCGAAAAGGCTGCGCTTAAAAACCATTACTGATGCGTCCAAGATCTCAGCCCAGTGGCGCGCCGGCTTCGGTCAAGATTTCATGTCCAGATCGGATGGTTATCCTGGTTTCGCTCAAACCTACGGTTTTCATTTCCAGGAAATTAGGGAGATGGATCTGTCTCTGACCTATCGGGCGCTGGCCGAAAATCAGGTCGATCTGATCGCAGGCAACTCGACCGATGGATTGATCTCCCGTTACGGCTTTTTCCAATTGGAAGACGATCGTCATTACTTTCCGCCCTACGATGCCGTGCCGGTGGTGCGCCAATCGACGCTGCAAAAGCATCCTGAGGTTCGTAGCGCGCTGCAGCAGCTGGGAGGAATTCTGACGGTCGATGAGATGAGAAAACTCAATTACGCGGTAGACGGTGAAAAGCGTCAGCCGGGCGAGGTGGCGCGAGAATTCTTGCGGCGAAAGGGCATCTTGAGTTGAGCGTGCCTCGTCAAGGGCGACAGACAAAGAGTCAGCGCTGCAAGGCGCGTTAGTTGTTCATCGCCGCGCGACATCCAAGCTACGTCCAAGTATCGACGATCAGTTACTTAGAAATGAGATGAAGGGTGGCGAGATTTCAAACCTCGGGGGCCTTTCGCGCCCTCCGCTATCCTGACTATTTTTGGTTCTGGTCCAGTTATTTTGTTTCTAACGTCGGTTCGTGGATGCAGGGCATCGCGCAGGGCTGGCTACTCTTCGAATTGACTTCTTCGCCGTTCTATCTTGGCCTCTTTAGCTCGCTGCGGATGGTGATGCTGCTGAGTTTTTTTATCCTCGGCGGCATCATGTCCGATCGGATCGATCGACGGAAGGTGATGCTTGCCATTCAATGGATCTCGGCTCTAACCGCTCTCGGTTTGGCGGTGCTGGTATCCACCGATTCGATCCGCGTCTGGCATATCTTCGTGCTCGGCGCAATCACCTCGACGAGTTGGGCATTTGAACAGCCCGTGCGGCAGGCGCTGCTCCCGCAATTGGTCAAACGCGAGGATCTGGTGAATGCGCTGGCATTGAACGCGGTGACGTGGAATGGCGCCGGGTTGCTGGGTCCAAGCCTGGTCGGCGTCTTGGTTCCCTACATCGGCATCGATGGTTGTTTTTATGTCAACGTCGTCAGTTATCTGGCGGTGATCGGGGCGTTGCTGCGCATGCATGTGCCCGCTCTCAACCACCACACCCGATCGAGCGTGATTCAAAGCCTGGCTGACGCATTCGGTTACGTGCGGCGCGAAAAGATTATTGCGACCTTCCTTTCGGTTTCGGCGATTTTTAATATTTTCGGTCGATCCTACATTACGTTGCTGCCGGTGTTCGCTAAAGATGTTTTGCGCCTTGGCGCTTCGGGTTTCGGTTTTATCTCGGCCGGTCCAGGCCTCGGAACCATCATCGGATCTTTTACCCTGGCAAGTCTGGGGCGAGTGGAAGCTAAACGAGGTCGCATGGTGGCGATCCTGGTCCTTTTTTCGGCATGCTTATTCGCGTTCGCCGTGAGCGGCGACTCGCGACTGGCATTCGGCTTGTTGGTCGTGGTCGGGGCCTTGAGCACGGTTTTCGAGACTCTGCTGAATACGTCGATTCAATTGCGCGTCGAAGAGGCTTTCCGCGGCCGCGTCTCCGGTTTCTACGGGCTGACGGGCGGTGGCTTGCGCGAGTTAGGCGGCATGCAGGCCGGCTTTGTTGCCGAGTGGACCGGCGCGCCTTTCGCCATAGCGGCGGGCGCGCTCGTCTTGGTGATCATCGGCTATGTATTTCTCGGTGCGAGACTCAAGAATGTTACGGAGTAGCCGAGTGTGATATCGATTGGCCGAGGTAAGCGGAGATGAAATGGATACCCTTTCGGATCGGCGTCGTTTTGGCGGTTTGTTCAGTCGCTCTCCCGCTTCATGCGCAAAAGCTCGAGCGTGCGGTCCTGGCCTTCGGCTCCACGGGTCCGAACCTGACACCGTTTTGGGTAGCGCGGGAAGCCGGGCTGTATCGGCAGTATGGACTCGACGTCGACGTCGTGTTTTTTCGCGGCAGCACCATCGCGATCAACGCGCTGGCCACCAAGGATGCTCACTTTGGCGCATTCGGGGCAAGCTCATCAGTGCTCGCCAAGCTCGGTGGCATGGATACCGTGCTGATCGCGACAGCGACTCCCGGCTTGTTGTTTTATCTTGTCACCAAAAAGGAGATCAAAAACGCTGGCGATCTGAAAGGAAAGAGAATCGGCGCCAGCCGACCCGGCACGGATTCGGATCTAGCGGCGCGGGTGGCGGTGCAAAAACTAGGACTCAGCGAAAAGGACGTTAGCATCATCAGCATGGGCACTGACACCGAACGGTTGTCGGCCATGACCCAGGGAGTCGCCGATGCCACGGTGGTGACCATTGGTGGCTACGTCGCGGCGCAAAAACTGGGCTTTCACTCTTTGCTGGATTTATCCCAAGCCAACGTTCCCTATGAGGCGGCGTCGATGATCACTACACGCACGCTCATCAAAGAGAATCCCGAAATGGTCGGCAAATTCGTCAAAGGTTTTGTTGCAGCGATTCAATACGCGCAAATGCACCGGGATTTCACTTTGAAAGTCCTCAGCAAATACATGCGTACGGCGGACCAGGAAATTCTTAATGCGAGTTATGACTACTACGTGGGTCGTGTGATCCCGCGCACGCCCTACGTCAGTGAGAAAGGTTTACAGGCGGTAATCGACTTTATCCGGCAGCGCAACCCGCAGACGCCGAACGTGAAGGCTCAAGACTTCATGGACAACCGCTTCATCAAGCAGCTGGACGAGAGAGGTTTTATCAAATCGCTGTATGCCAAATGAATCAGCGGTTCCTCATTTTTGGCTGTTGCGGATCAGTTGCGCGTAGAAGCGCACGCAGCGATCGTAATCCTGTATCGAAATTCTCTCGTCAATCCCATGGTAACGTTTGGTATCTTCCGGCCGGAGCGTGATCGGTAGAAAGCGATAGATGTTCCTCGTCAAGGCCGAATAGTGCCTCGAATCGGTTGCGGCGACCAGTAGCGAAGGCGCGACGATCGCTTCGGGAGCGGTTTGTCGGATCGTTCGAAGGAGCAAGGTAAAGCTCGGCGATTCGATATCGGATACGCTTGAAGGTTCCATGCGGACAGGTAGGGGAGTTAATTGCACCTTCGGATCATCGATTGCTTTGCGCACGTGCTCGATGGCGCTGGCGATGGTTTCGCCGGGCAATAGACGCAGATTGAGCACCGCGGCAGCTCTAGTCGGCAAAACGTTCTCCTGGACACCCGCGTGGATAATCGTTGGCGCCAGTGTGGTGCGGATGGCGGCATTGGTGAGCGGCGACGCCGCCAATTGTCTTCTGACGAGAGGATCGAAAAGCCAGAGGTTGGCCAGTACCAATCGTTTTGACCAAGCCATTTCCGGTCCAATGAATTCGAGCATCCGGCGCGTCGGACCATCGAGTCGGGAAGAAAAGGGCGAGGCGCTCAGTTTGTGCAACGCACGGCTCATGACCCCGATCGCCGTGTCGGCGGGCGGCATGGAACTATGACCTCCAGCAGTTTCTGTCGTTAAGCGCAGAGTTAAATAGCCTTTTTCGGCAATCCCGATCAGCGCGACCGGCGACGAGAGGCCGGAAATAATCCCGCTAAGGATATTCAGGCCCTCGTCCAGCACGAATTCCAATTCCACTCTACGAGAGCGGAGCGTCGCCGCGATGTTCGCCGCGCCGTTATTTCCGCCGACTTCTTCGTCATGTCCAAAGGCGAAATAAAAGGTCCGTTGGGGCTCGAATCCGCTCGCTAGCAAATTTTCAGCGGCCTCGAGAATGGCCAAGACACTGCCTTTATCATCCATCGTGCCCCGACCCCAAATGTAGCCGTCGGCCACCTGCCCGGAAAAGGGTGGTTGATGCCACGACGATTCCGTTGCCGGGTCCACTGGTACCACATCCATGTGGGCCATTAGTAATACCGGTTTCAGCCGTTCGTCTCTGCCTTTCCAACTATAGAGCAGACTGTGCCCACCGATTGTTTCTTTCGATAGGAGTTCGTGAACTCGTGGAAAAGATTTGGCGAGGAAGGTATGAAAACGTTGGAACTCGCGGCTACCTGAATCCATGGTCACTTGATTCGTGATCGTCCGATATCGAATCGCGTCTGAGAGTCGTTGCAACATGGCGTCGCGATCCAGTCTGGTTTCCTGGGCTGGAGGAGTATTAAGCTGATGGGAGGTAAAGCTGAGCGTTCGGACGGCAATGACACCAAGAAAAATGCAAAAAACTCCCAGAAGGGCCAAGCAAGCCTTTTTCATCGTTGCCGACCGAATCGAATCCGAGTGGTAGCAATTACCTCATGTAACTGCAAATGGGTCGGTCGATCGAGACGTTGATTTGACAAGATTGAGCCCGTCCGATAGTTTTTCGGCAACGAAATTGATTTCAAAAGCTTGGAGGCACAATGAGCGATTTTTACACGGCGTGGTTAGAACGGTCAAAAAACAATCAAAAGATAGTCGACGAAGCGCCGCGAGTGGCGCGCGGAAAGGATCTTAAATGGGTGCGCACGCCGCAGGATTACAAGGCCGCCTTGATGATCGCGCCTGAAACAGGTTTTCCCACCGGAGGCAGCTGTCTCATGCGAGCCGAAATCCCCGTCGGTTGGCATACGGGAAAGCACTTGCACGGCGAGGAAGCCATCTATGTCGAAAGCGGCGAAGGGTTCATGATCCTCGACGACAAACGCTACGATTTTTTTCCCGGCACGATTTTTCATATTCCCTATCGTTCGACGCACCAGCTGTTCAATTCCGGCAAAGCGCCGGTCGGTTACCTGTCCGGCTTGGCCTGGCATCTTGAAGCCGACGTATACATGGGCAAGATCGAGCAGCTCGAGGAATGCGGGGAAAACGATGCTAAAGTATTGGCGGCGTTTCCAAAAGAGGAATCGCAGAACTGGCCCGAGGATGGACGTCGCATTTCGATGCATCAGAACCAGCAGGAAAAATCCGATGAATCGAAGCACGGCGCAACTTATTTTCTCATGGGTCGCAGCGGCAAACAGAATGGCTTCAAGGCAACCGGCGTGGCGATCAGTTCGATCTTCGTCGATCTAGCGCATACCAAGAGTCACAGCCACGCGCATCCGGAAGCGTATCTCTACGCGCTCGAAGGCGACGGATACTCCGAAATCGGCGGCAAGCGGTATGACTGGAATCAAGGCGATGCGGTTCACGTGCCACCAGGCATGATGCATCACCAGCATTTCAATCCCTACGACCAGGACATGAAAGAACTCCGCTTCGAGTTCGGCGTGCGCTACTGGCTCGTCGACCAGTGGAAAGGCTACACCACGGTCGATAAGCACCTGAAGGCGACGACGCATATGACCGATTAACCAGGTTTGGCGCTATTGGGTAAGAAAAACGAGCTAACCGATGGTTGGCTCGTTTTTTTTGATTCTGGCGCGTATCTCATGTTTGTTTGTTCCGTCGGACAAATTTGATGGGAGGAACAGGCAACCGCGTGGGGAAATTCTCCAAGCATTTCTTGCAACCCGGATGGATATCTTTTATAGATTCACCTGATGGCGGACGTGCGTAGCATAAAGAGTGGGGAATCTAAAATGATGCTCGGCTTCATCGTGCGCCGGTGCGCGGCCGATATCGGCCACACGCCTACAGCGGTTGAGTTTGCCAAGTGGGCCAACGGGCAATATCAGAGCGGGAAGCACTTTTGCCTGTTCGGCAAGGAGATCTCGCCGACGGTCGCGAAAATCATGTTCAGCCAGCCGGGTCGATTGGTCACTGTGAGCCCGGAAGGTTTGGCGAGAATCTGGAAGGCCAACGGTCGATAACTTATCATTCTAATACCCCAATCGCGCGTCTGATTTTTCGTTGCCTAGAAAAATCTGGATCACAAAGAATCCCGCCAGCGTCAGAGTAGCTAGCCATAGTAGAACAATCACCGCGCCCGCCCACCAATTGCGTGGCAACTCATCCCTCGTGGCTGCCGCTTTTGCCCGACATTCTGTCAAAACCTCTGGCGGTATCATTTTAAGAGCAAGGTAAATTCCGAGGGGAAGTAGCAGCAGGTCATCGAGATAACCAATAATCGGAATTGGGTCTGGAATCAGATCGATTGGGCTCAGCGCGTACGCGACGATGCATACGACAAAGGCTTTAGCATACAACGGCGTGCGCGGATCGCGGGCAGCGAGATAAAGAGCGAAGACTTCCCGCTTGAGTGCGGCGGCTTTTGCTTTTAACTTTTCAAATCTCACGCGATCATTCTCGCCGAGAGCCCGAGATTCGTCGTTGCTCCGTTGGATTTGGCTTGTTATGCTTGGCCACACTAGCATGAATTCCCGCCAGGTTTGCATCGCCGGAGGCTTCACCGTGAAGTTTAATTGGGGTTTTCTGGAGATATTCTCTTTTGGTTTTCTCCTTTTATTCGCCACGGGAGCGGCAGCCCAAGGCAAAGCGGAAAAGGAAAAGATTCGCATCGGCTATGCGGCGCGTGCGGTAACTCACTCTCTTCCATTTTTGGCGCAGGAAGCCGGCTTTTTCCGCGACGAAGGACTACAAGTGGAAGTAGTTCGTACATCCGGTGCGGTATCACCGATGGCTTTACTTTCGGGCGATACGGATTTCGCGACCATGTCCGCGTTTCTTATGATTCCAGTCGCGGCGCGGACGCCGGACGTCGTCATGCTCGGCGGGTTGACGCGTTATGCCAGCATGACCCTGGTGAGTCCTCCGGAAATCCGCAGCGCCAAAGAGTTGATTGGTGGGGTCATCGGGCTACAAAGGCCGGGAGACGCGTACGAGAAGAACGCCAGGTCGGCGCTGCAACACCTCAGGTTGAATCCCGATAAAGACGTCAAATTTCTTTACTTGGGAAGCAACGATGCGATGTGGATTGCTCTGGAGGCGCGCAGGGTGACAGCGACCATGCTGTCGCCGCCCGCGACTCTATTTGCGCGCAAGGCGGGCATGAATTTCTTGGTGAATCTTGCGGACCTCAAGATTGAATACCAAGGCTCGACCTTTACCACGCGGCGATCGGTGGTGAAGAGCTATCCCAACCTGGTCTATCGAACCATGCGCGCGATAGTTCGAGGCATTCATCACTTCAAGACTCGCCGCGAAGAGACGTATCGGATCCTCGGCAAATTTCTCGGCACCAAGGATCGCGAGGCGCTGGAAGAGTCGTGGAACTACGGCGCTGATATTCCATCCAAGCCTTATGCCGTCGATAGCGCGGTTCAAGCGGTGATTACTCATCTCGCCGAGGGTGATGCCAAATTCGCTAAATACAAGCCCGCCGATTTCATCGATTCCGGACCTTTGGCAGAAATCGATAAGAGCGGCTATATCGATCGGCTCTACGCAGGACACGCGAAGTAAAAACGTTGGCGTACTAATTAGGATTAAGAACGCGAAATTGAACCACCACTCGGCTCCGAGGGGTTCTGAATGGGTCGACTGGAAGTCGACTCTCATTCCCGTCATTCCGGCGGAAGCCGGAATCCAGGCAGTTTTTGAACTTGAATTGAAAATGAACCTGGATGCCGGCGTTCGCCGGCATGACGAACATGAAGGCGAGGGATTTAGATGATCGCCGAGAGGGACATTAATCTCCCTCTCCCCATAAAGACGGTGGAGAGGGGATAGTTGGCGTCAGCACGAGACCGATCAGATCGTCGCCGAGCGTTACACAGAGAGGTTGTTGAACAGAGATGATTCGTGATCGAGACACGGGACAATTTCAGCTAGTCGCCGATTTTAATCCGCAAGGAGATCAGCCTCAGGCGATCGAAAAGCTGGTCAAGGGCCTGGAAGCCAGCCGACGGCATCAGGTTCTCCTCGGCGTGACCGGTTCGGGCAAGACGTTCACGATGGCGAACGTTATTGCCAAGGTCAACAAGCCCGCGCTCGTGATCGCGCCCAACAAGACGTTGGCCGCACAACTGTATAACGAGTTTCGCGAGTTGTTCCCGGAAAATGCGATTCGTTACTTCGTCAGTTATTATGATTATTACCAACCGGAAGCTTACGTGCCGTCGACGGATACCTATATAGAGAAGGATGCATCGATCAACGATGAGATCGACAAGCTGCGCCATTCGGCGACCAAGGCGCTGCTCGAACGGCGCGATACGCTCATCGTCGCCAGCGTGTCGTGCATTTACGGGCTCGGTTCGCCGGAAGCCTATTTTGAAATGATGGTCTACCTCGAAGAGGGTACGATCATTAATCGCGACCAAATGCTGCGCAAGCTGGTGGATATCCAATACCAGCGCAGCGACTATGATTTTCACCGCGGCACTTTTCGCGTGCGTGGTGACATCGTCGAAGTGTTTCCCGCCTACGAAGACCGTTCGGCTTTGCGGATCGAGTTCTTCGACGAGACTATCGAATCGATCAGCGAAATCGATCCGATCCGGGGAAAGATGCTTCGACGGGTCGACAAGGCAACGATCTATCCGGCGAGTCATTACGTAACCGGCGAAGATCGCATGAAACAGGCGGTTCTCGGCATTCGGCAGGAGCTCAAAGAACGGCTCAAGGAGCTGCGCGACGAACGTAAACTGTTGGAAGCGCAGCGCCTCGAGCAAAGAACGCTGTACGACTTGGAGCTTCTAGAGGAGATGGGTTTTTGTCCCGGCATTGAGAACTATTCACGCCACTTGACCGGACGACAGCCGGGGGAGCCGCCGCCGACGCTGCTCAGTTATTTTCCGAGTGATTTCTTGCTCTTCATCGATGAGAGCCACGTCACGGTACCGCAGATCGGCGGCATGTATCGCGGTGACCGTTCACGCAAGGAAACTTTAGTCGAATACGGTTTTCGTCTGCCCTCTGCGCTGGACAATCGGCCGCTCAATTTCGACGAGTTCGAATCGATGTTGAATGAAACCGTTTACGTGTCGGCAACGCCGGCACACTACGAGCTAGGAAGGAGCGAAGGTAACGTCGTTGAGCAGCTCATTCGACCGACCGGATTGATGGACCCCGCCATCATCGTCCGGCCGGCGCGCAGCCAAGTGGATGATTTGCTGGACGAGATCCGCAAGCGTGTGGAGCGCAAGGAACGAGTGCTGGTTACCACATTGACCAAGCGAATGGCAGAGGACTTGACGGAGTATTATCAGGATTTGAACGTGAAAGTGCGCTACCTTCATTCCGACATCGAGACCATTGAACGAGTCGAGATCATTCGCCAATTACGCATGGGACAATTCGATGTGCTGGTCGGCATCAACCTGCTGCGGGAAGGATTGGATTTGCCCGAGGTCTCGCTGGTGGCAATTCTCGACGCTGACAAGGAAGGTTTTCTACGTTCGGATAGATCGCTGATTCAGACCATCGGCAGGGCGGCTCGCAATGTTTACGGCACCGTTATTCTTTACGCCGATGCCATGACCGACTCGATGAAGCGGGCGATCGATGAAACCGAGCGACGCCGCCGTTTGCAGGGGGCATTTAATCGAAAGCATGGGATCACGCCGCAATCGATAATCAAAGCCTTGGGTTCGCCGCTGGTGAAGATCTACGATGCGGACTACGTGGACATTCCCGTGGCAGCCGAAAAATCAGCCAAGTACGGCGCGGCTGAGTTGCCGCGGATGATTCGCAAGCTACAAAAAGAAATGAAGGAAGCTGCCCAGCGACTGGAGTTTGAAGCCGCGGCGGAGTTGCGTGATCGGATTCATGCACTGCAGGATCAAGAATTGGCGCTACGCGAACCGGTATCGAAAGGCAGCGCCGATGTGTGAGCGTTGACAAGCGTATCGAACTGTCAACAGCCAAAGATTCCCGAATAATCTAGTGTGGTGTCCAAGAAGTCCGATGAAAAAGTCGCAACCTCCCCAACGTCATTCCCGCGGAAGCGCGAATCTAGTCGTTCCTGAAATCCTGGATTCCGGGTCCGCTAGCTGTCGCTAGCTTGCCCGGAATGACGATGGAATTAGATTTCAACCTCTGGGTCAGGACACTGGCAAGATTTCGCTGAAAAGGTGGTCCTTGGTAGGCTCATGGTGCGCGCAATCGTGACGTTTTGTCCTCGACCGTATGTTATGATCAAAATTGTCGGTGCACTCGATGGGTTTAATACAGGATAAATTAGCTAATTTGCCTTCCCGCCCGGGCGTCTATCTGATGCGGGACAGGGGCGGCAAGGTTATCTACGTCGGCAAGGCGAAGGATTTGCGCGGCCGCGTGCGCGGCTATTTCAATTGCCCGGACGAGCGATCGCAAATCCAGTTTTTGGTGCGGCGCGTCGAAGATATTGAAACGCTGGTCACCAGCAACGACAAGGAAGCGCTGATTCTCGAAAACAATCTGATCAAGCAATATAAGCCGCGCTACAACATCCGGCTGAAAGACGACAAGAGTTATCTGAGCATCAAAGTCACTACCCAACACCCTTGGCCGCGGATCCTCGCGACTCGGAAGATCGTCAAGGACGGCAATCGCTATTTTGGTCCTTTCTCTTCGGCGGTCGCCGCACGGGAAACCATCGATATCATCGAGAAACACTTTCAATTGCGCAACTGTACCGATCATAACTTTCGAAACCGCAGCCGCCCATGCTTGCAGTACCAGATCAAACGTTGCATGGCTCCCTGCGTTCTCCCCGTGTCCGAGGAGGTCTATCGCGAGCAGGTTCGGCAGGCGATGCTGTTTATCGACGGCAAGCAGCAGCAACTCATTGATGAGCTAAAACAACGCATGCAGGAGAAGTCGGATGCGTTGGAGTACGAGGCGGCGGCGCGGATTCGGGATCAGATTCAAGCGGTAGATAAGACCCTGGAGAAGCAGCGGATGGTTGCCCACTGGGGCGCCGACCAGGATATATTCGGTCTTTACCGCGAAGGCGGCTTTATCGAAGTGCAGGTTTTGCTCGTGCGCCAGGGAAAATTGACGGATAATTTGTCCTATTCGTTGGAGGATCTCGAATTTCCCGATGAAGAAATCGTCGGCTCGCTGCTAACTCAATTCTATCAGGGCCACAGATTCATCCCCGACGAGATTCTTTTGCCGGTCTCTCTAGAGGATCGCGAGGTCCGCGAAGAGTATCTAGGCGAACGCAAAGGCAAGAAAGTCGAGATTCTCTGCCCGCGGCGCGGCGACAGGCGCCATCTGCTCCAGATGGCCCAAGACAATGCCAAACAGAGCTTTTCCGAACGCCATGACCAGGAAAAAGCCCGAGAGAAAATGCTGCGCGAGTTGCAAACCCAATTGCGTTTGAAGCGCTATCCGCAGCGCATCGAGTGTTTCGATATTTCGATGATTCACGGGGCCCATGCCGTAGGCTCGATGGTTAGTTTTATTGACGGCGAGCCGGACAAAAACCTCTATCGGCATTTTCGCATTCGCACCGTCGACGCTTCTTCCGGCGGCGACGATTTCGCCATGATGCTGGAAATGCTCAAGCGACGCTTCACCCGCGGGAAGGAAGAAGCCGATCTGCCGGATCTGATCGTCGTCGATGGCGGCAAGGGACAACTGGCGATGGCACTGACGGCGATGGCCGAAATTGGTATCGAAGGCGTCGAAGCGGTCGGGCTCGCAAAGATGCGCGTGCAAGCCGCGGCGCGGAGCAGCGAGATCGAACGATCCGAGGAGCGGGTGTTTTTGCCGGGACAGAGCAATCCGGTTATCCTCAAACGCAACTCCAACGCGCTCTTTCTTTTACAGCGGGTGCGCGACGAAGCGCATCGTTTCGCCATTACGCACCATCGAAAGCTTCGTTCAAAACAAACGCTCTTTTCCGCTCTCGATAGCATTCCCGGCGTTGGCGGCGTGCGAAAGCGGGCGCTCCTGCGCGCCTTCGGCAGTGTCAAACGCATCGAGGAAGCGACGCTCGAGGAATTGCTCCAGGTGCCATCGATGAATGAGAAAATTGCCCAGGACATTCTGCAAACTTTGCGCAGCGCGCCACAACAATAAACCAGCGCGGTAGGGCCGCCAAAGAAACCTTTCAGCACGAAGACACCAAGGACACGAAGGTTTTTTGTAGGGTGCGCTCAGCGCACCGCTTCGCTCCTATTTCGTAGCCCGGATGGAGCGCAGTGCAATCCGGGACCTTGGGATGCCAAATTTTGCGTAGACTGCAAACATCAGGCGTAGTAATACAAAAACTATGTCGGCGCAGGGGCGACAGCCGCATGAAGCTGCGACGAGTTTGTATCCTTCGGTTTGGTTGATCGCCCCGACGCTTTGTCTCCTCCTCGGCCAGGCGGCCGCCACGGCGCCATGGTCGATTCCGCCGCAGGCCGGCTTCGTTTCGTTGGTACCGTTTTCGCTGGTCGTCTCATGGCGCTGGCGCCGCTGGGCCATCCTGATTTCTTTAGCGATGCTCGCGTTCACCGTCGGCTATATGCGGCATCGGCAGCTGCTCCTCCCGGAATTTGCCGCGAATCATTTACGTTTAGTCATGACAAGGGGAGAGCGCCTCTATCTGGAAGGCACGCTGCGACACGAACCGGAGAGACTGACGAACCGCAGCCGATGGCAAGTGCGTGCTGAGCGGATCTGGCATCCAACCGGCGCAGAGGAAATCACCGGCGATCTCCTGGTTGGCCTGCGCACGACGCGACGCGATTGGCGCTACGGCGACCGTGTGCGGTTTTGGGTGGTTCCGCTTGTGCCGCAAGACAGCGGCAATCCCGGCGGCTTCAACTACGCTACCTATTTGGCCCGAAGAGAAATTTACCTAACAGGCTTTCTTGATAATGACCGGGAAGTCGAGTTGCTGGCGCGTGAGCCTGGGCCATTGCGGGCATTCATCGAAGACCTGCGGCGAGAGATCCGCCGTTTCATCGAACGTAACTTTTCTCAAGATCATGGCGCATTGATCAAAGCGCTCGTGGTCGGCGACATGGGTGCCATTAGTAAAGACATGCGCACGGCTTTCACCGCCGCCGGAGTCAATCACGTGCTGTCGATTTCGGGCTTGCACGTTGCCATGCTCGGGCTGGTCGTGTTCGTCTTGATTCGCTACGGCTGTTCCTTCAGCACGTTTCTACTATTGCGCTGGAACTTGCTTAAGCTCGCCACTTTCTTTTCCTTCGTTGCGGTGGTGTTCTACACGGCGCTTGCCGGCGCGATGGTTCCCACCGTGCGCTCGGCGATTATGATCGGTGTGTATGAATTGGCCGTATTGCTCGATCGCGAAGAAGAAGTGTTTGCCAGTCTCACATTGGCGGCCCTGCTTATCGCATTAGTATGGCCCGGCGTCATCGCTGATATTTCCTTCCAGCTCTCTTTTCTCGCGGTGCTGTTCATCGTCTGGGGTATGCGCAAGGTTCATGATTGGCTTGCCGTAACTAAAAGCGACGAACTGCCGCAGGAGAAAAGTTGGGTCATGCATCGGTTCAGGCAAATGAGTATGCACCTGGCTGTGCCATTATTGGCGACGCTCGGCACCGGACCGTTGATCGCTCATTATTTCGGCCATTTATCTCTGGTTGGATTCATTGCCAATCCGTTAGTCGTTCCGCTGGTGGGTTTCGTTGTTGTGCCGGTGGGCTTGATCCTCGGATTTTGTGCCGTTGCCGCACCGGAATTCGCTTCTCTGCTTACCGGACCCGCGGAGAAACTAACATCGCTGACTATATGGATGGTCGATGGCCTTGCACGCTTTCCGCTGGCCAACGTCGCCGTACCGTCACCGAACATGATCGAGGTCGTCGGTCTTTACGGATTGCTCCTCTGCCTTTTCATTCTGCGCAACAGAGTGCGCGTAGTCATCGCCCTGATTGTCGCCGCTGTTTTGCTCGCGGCAGATACCGCGTATTGGTGGGACCAGCGACATCGCAGTAAGGAGTTGCGCATCACCCATCTCAATGTCGGGCAGGGGGATGCGGCAGTGGTAGAGTTGCCGGGTTCAAAGGTCTTATTGATCGACGCCGGCGGCACGGCTAGCGGTGAATTCGATACCGGCGATGGCATCGTCGCGCCATTTCTTCGTTCCAGGAAGATCCTCAGAGTAGATTTCCTGTTAGTAAGTCACTCACGCATCGACCATTACGGCGGGATGCGGACGATCGTCAACGAATTCTCACCTCGAGAATTCTGGGCCGGATCTGCGAAAGGCCAAACGAGTCGCTTTGATGATTTGGAAGACGCGCTGGAAAAAGCAAAGATCACCCGTATACCGATGACTGACGCGGAACCGTGCCGCATCATCGATGAAGTCAAGCTTTGCGTCTTGTTTCCGCCGGCCGATAAATCGGACGATGCGTCGGTGGTGGTGCGGCTCGAGTACGGCAAGCTCCGATACTTATTTGCAAGCGATATCGATAAACGCGATGAAGCGTTGTTGGCGCAGAAGCCCAAGGAGCTGCGCAGTACGATTGTTAAAATCCCTCGCCACGGTAGCGCCACGGCAAGTACGGTCGAATTCATCGCCGCCGTTCAACCCAGACTGGCGGTGCTTTCGGCCGGAGCACGGAGCCGGTCCGAGCCCCAGCGGGAGGAAGTTGCCGGGCGTTATCGGGGCAGCGGCGCGCAAGTTTTGAGCACCTACGAAGACGGCGCCATCACGCTGGAGACCGACGGCGAAACCGTTCGCTACAAGACACACAAGAGCGGCAAACGGGGCGCGCTAACGCTTTGATAGAATTTTTACCGCAAATGACGCAAAGGAAAAAAATCATCACGAACACACGAAGATCATCCCCTCCTTCATCCGCGTGTGCGGGGGAGGAAAGAGGTGGGGGTGCATGCTTTGCGTCGCTGCGGTGAATATTACTTAGTTAACCCAGCGCTTTCAGTTCCTCGATGTAGTCTTTGAAGCCCGCTTCGATATCAAAATCCGGGCTCCAACCCAACACTTGTTTGGCTTTCTCGATAACCATCGGTTGCTTGGCCGATCGCGGTTTGGTCCCCGGAATGATCTCAACTTGAAGCTTCGGCAAGAGTTTCTCCGCCAGGCCGACCAAGTCGTCGAACTTGATGACCACGCCGGTGCCGATGTTTAAGGTAACCGGTTCCTTCAGTGACGTCGTGACCGCTTTGTCGAGAGCGTGGCCGAGATCTTTGTAATAAACATATTCGAAGTCGCGGCCGGATTCCTGCGGAATCTTTGCAACGCCGCCTTTGATGCCGGTCTGCAGCATGTTCTGGATCATCTCCCCGCCGCCCGAGCCGCCGGCGAAGTGACCGACCCCGTAAACGTTCGCGAGCCGCAGCACGATTAGCTCGAAACCGAACATACGCTGGTAGGCCTCGACCATCAGCTCTTTAGCGACTTTGGAGTTGCCGTACGCTTCACCTGGCCCGCGACGAAAATCTTCATCGATCGGGTTCGGTTCTCCCTTGCGCCGATCATAGATGCCAAACGTGCTGATCTGCACCAGGCGCTTGACTCCGGTTAGACGCACTGCCTCAGCGACATTGATCGTGCCCATCACGTTGATTTGCAGGCCGGTGTAAATCGGATTGGCAACTTTGCCACCGATAAGGCCGGCAGTGTGGATCACCGTATCGCATTTGTGTTTCTGAATAGTCTCGATCAGCGACGGCAAGTCGCGCACGTCCCGCTGCACAACAGTGACATTGGCATTGCCGAGCTTGTGGGCGAGAAAATCCTTTCGCGGCGCGACATCGTAGAATACGATGCTTTCGCCGCGTTTGATCGCGTGCTGTGCGTAGGAAGTGCCGACCAATCCTAACCCCGTGATTAATGTTGCTCCCATGACTGCTCCTTTCTCCGTCTTAGTTTGTTTTTAGCTTCCCTTACTCCAAGCTTGTAGAATTGTCTAGGATAAGCGGCCCACTGTCGGCAGTTCGACTGTCGTAGTCGTCATTCTGCCAGCGCTGAACAAAAATGGGTGGCTTGTTGAGCTCAAATTCCGTAGAATCAGTCATGGCGGAATCCCGAAGGCGCGAAGAGTACTGATGATGGCTAAAAAAAGATATCCGAACTTGCCGGACGGTTCGGCGGCGACAGAATCCCTTATTCGTGAAGCCAAGGCTGAGACCTACGGACGCGAAAAACGCCAAAAGGATTTTCTTCAGAGCGCCATAAACCTCACTAGTTTGAAGCGAAAACTCAAAAGACCTGCAAGGAGGAGCAAAAGTGAGATTGCATGGGCTCTAGAAATCGCTGGCATCGGTGAAGGGCCAGAGGATCTATCCAAAAACATGCGCCAATATCTCGCTTCTGATCAATGAATCGCAGTCGTAGGATCGATCGAGAGAAGCGATAATTTTCCATACTCGTCATTCCGGCGTGCGCCGGAACCCAGAACTAAGAATTGTGACGGCAATGCGATCCTCCCTTGTCATTTCGACCAAAGGGAGAAATCTTATTCTGCGAAAGTCCATTCGACGCTTAGGCTTGCAAGATACAAATGGACCAATTTACCGACTTCATTGTGCGCGTCGCTGAGCATTTCAGATCCCAACTGTACGTTGCGAAGATTTGGTCTCCGTTTGCGACGAGTGTTTAGTGAAAATTGGGGTCTTGCGGGAATGTTCAGTCCTTGCATCGCTCCGCGGCGGCAGATGTCGACGCAGTTTGACCGCTTCCACGTGGCCGTCCTCATGCAGTCGGCCACCCCCGGAACGGCTCAAGCGTTGACAGCGACAGAACTCGCCGGGGTAGCGCTCAATGCCAGGATTGAACTGAATTCTCCTTCTGCCTAATCCTGCGAAATCCCATGTGTGGCCGCTTTACGCTTCTTTCGACCACCTTGCTTGTAATTCGGTATGCACTAATCTTGGCAACTCTAAGATTCGAAGTTCAGATCGAAGCGCCAAGACATCCGGTGTTCCGAATAGGTCGCTCGGTACCGTAAAGGTATCCCGCTTTCAGTTGGCTTAAGATTTGCCGAGACGCTGCGTTGAAACTCTGTTTCGATGGTGCTATGCCAATCACGTCACAAGGGTTCTTAAGAACCTTCCCCGTCCGTTAGAATTTTTAGCCTCAGACGCGAGGTCTGAGAGAGGAACGCAAAGCGTTTCTCGGAGGGGAAAAATGGAAAGTGTTGGGCCAGTTGCTCCTTGCAGTTGTCGGCAAGGGTGTGCTGGCTTTTTTGTTTGCTCAATATTTTCTTTGGGCCGACGTTGTTGATGGCGGACTGAGCGAATCCTCATGTTTGCTTTTAGGTTACTTATCTTTTTTCTGCTTGCCTACGTTTTTATTGTGATTATCTATAAGTTTCTCCTCCCAAACAGAATTGAGCGTCTTAAGCGTCAGGAGGATCCCGATCAGGGGCAGGAATTGGTTCTGTGTTCCCACTGTCAGAGCTACGTGCCTAAGAGTGAAGCGGTTTTCTCTCGGGGCTACTACTTTTGTCGGGAGGAGTGCGCCCGGCTATTTGTCATGCGCCATAATCAGGAAGTTTCAAAGGTGGATAATAATGGTAGCTCCAGATGACACAGCTTAAGGAGATGCGTATGCCAATGCAAAAATTAAAGGAGTTCTTGGACAGCCATAACATTAAGTACGTAACGATTAGCCATTCATTAGCGTATACGGCTCAAGAGATTGCAGCCTCTGCCCACATTGCGGGAAAAGAGCTGGCAAAAACGGTAATGGTTAAGACCGATGATAAGATGGCGATGGCTGTTTTGCCCGCTTCTTACAAGGTGAGATTTGATCTTCTGAAAAAAGCGGCAGGAGCCAGTAAGATTGAACTCGCCAATGAGCAGGAATTCAGAGACATGTTTCCTGAGTCGGAGGTCGGAGCCATGCCACCTTTCGGAAATCTTTATGGGATGGAAGTTTTCGTGGACGAAATTTTATCCCAAGACGAGGAGATTGCATTTAATGCCGGTTCTCACACGGAGTTGATTAAATTAGCGTACAGAGATTTTGAACGATTAGTAAACCCAAGGGCGGCCAAGTTTGCGGCCAGATAGGAGCGGCAAGGGTAAGAGGTTTAGATTACATTTCTCTTTGCATTCTTGCGACTGTCATTGAAATTTGGAATTGACGCTCGCATATGATGGAGGAGTTGTTTATGGCCGTCAAGATCGTGATTCAAAGAAAAGTTAAACCGGGCAGAGAGAAAGAACTTAACAATGCTGTGAGGGAACTTCGGTCCAAGGCTATCCATGCCCAAGGATATATTTCCGGAGAGACGTTGTGCTCCATTGAAGATCCTTCTGTGCACCTGGTGATGAGTACCTGGAGAAGTCTTGAAGACTGGAATCGTTGGGCAGATTCCCCGGAGCGGAAAGCATTCCAGCAAAAGATAGATGCCATGCTGGAAGAGCCAACGAAAATTACTTCGTATCAGTACGAATCCGTTTCTCCTGAAGTGGCTGAAATACTCACCGGCCTTGAGTTTAGCGTCCAGGATGAGTAGTGAGTCCGTACCGCTCATTTTCTCTTGTTAGCGGCCGCAGCCTTTCGGATTATCGCAGCGCACTTTATGGCGTCTGCGTCAGACTCAAACCCAAAGACGGCTGAGTATTTTCTTCCCACAACCTGGGCCACAACAAAATCGATGTTAATTCCTGCATCAGCGATTGCCTGCGCAGCCGCATAGCCAAGGCCCGCTCTGTTATCGCCTTCGACCAGCAGAGCCGGGATGGCTGATGCACTGAATCCCGTTTCCTTGGCAGCAGTAACCGATTTCTTCCCCGTAACTGGGTAAAGCTCAATTGCGGCCTTGGATTCCTGGCCCGGAAAACGATAGGCCATCACCACATGGATATCTGTGCCGGCGTGGGCAAGCGGCGCAAGAGCGTTGGCAAGAATTCCGGTCTTATTCTCGACCTCTTTGCGCCAAAGGACAATCTTTTTGACGGTCACTGCCATAGTGAGTCCCTCCTTCTTGCCGCAAGAATTGTATTGCGGACCGACTACACCTGCAAGGTGTAGCACGGAGTTGACGCGTTCAATAGGCTTTATTAGACAGGTGCGTAAATAGCGTGTTTCAATCTATGCGCGAGGTGATCCTTATGAGCCACAAATCATTCTGCCTGGTAGCCGGAATCATCTTCACGATTATCGCGTTACTTCATCTGCTGAGAGTCATCTACGACTGGGACGCTGTCATTGGCGGCTGGCCAGTTCCGAAATGGATAAGCTGGCTAGCGTTGGTTATCGCCGGCTACCTCGGTTATGAGGGATTGAGACTGAGTGTCAGGTCGAATTAGGCGCGTTGGTTTGAGAAGCCTATCCTGCGAGGTGAAGCTTATATGGAAAGTAAAAGACCTTCAGGATAAAACCTGTCCGTTCAGTTCAATGCTATGGTGCGCGTCGTCCATTAGATTGAGGCGCTTCACCTAGTGTATGAGGTGTGACATAGATGGCATCCACTGCCGACGCGGCTCGAATCAAGCGCATCTTCTTCCCATACGCGGACCTGAAGACCCGCGAAGTCATCGCTGCAGGAGGCCGTTTCGTCTACTACACAACGGCGGATACTGCGACGAGCATCCTCAAAAACAGACAGATCTGGATGCGAAGCACGACGAGCATGAAATGATTACATGGAAGTCCGAGCACGGGTTCGAGTGCCTAAATACCGCCTACAAGGCCGAGCCGGGCAATAGCTTTAATCTTGCCCTCGACGCCTGCTTTCCCGGTCTAGCCGAAGACCTGAAGAACTACTTCAACGCTTGGCTACCTGGCATTCGGCGAGACACGTACATGACGTGCGTTTCCGAACATTCAGCTGAGGAGGACCGGCACGGACGCCTTTCGATGTGGAGGGCTTATGGCGGTCAGGCTGGCGTCGCGCTCGTTCTAAATGGTGCGGTGATGTTCAGTGAGTCCAATGCGCTTGGTGCGTACGCAAGCCCGGTGGCATACCTGAACCCGGACGCGTTTGCAGCCGAATTCGTGAAGATAGCGAAGAGCATCGAAGGCGAGGCTGAGTACATAAGGAGTCTCGGTCGCGAAATCGCGAAGGACATCGCGTTCAACATGCTCCGCTTTGCTGTTCTGTGCACCAAACATCCTGGGTTTCCACGAGGAGCGAGAATGGCGGATCGTTGCGTCGCCCGCAATGCATCCATCGAAGCTCCTTGTCTCAACTGTCGAAGTCGTTCGCGGCACGCCTCAGACGGTGCTAAAGATCGACCTACAGAATCATCCTGACGAAGGTCTTGTCGGTCTAGCTCTACCTGAGCTTCTAAACAGCATCATCATCGGACCGTGCGAGTTCCCCCAAGTCATTCTAGGGGCGTTCCGTCAGCTACTTGTAGAAGCTGGAGTGCCAGAACCAGAAGGTAAAATCATCGTATCAGATATTCCGCTCCGGCAACTATAGAGCGTAGGCACGCTGATGCGTAACAGCGGCTTGCAGCCCGGCAGCGCTAATGCGGCGTGGCTCAAGCAGGCGTTAACCTACGATTGCACTGATTTCTCCTCGCATTGATTTGACTGGAGCGTCGATCAATTCAATCCCACGTCGATTAAAGAGCTTGACTCTGGTCGAGCAGACGAAATAGGCTGCGGGATATGCGTTCCCGGCGAAATCCTACCAACTGATCCCGTTGCACGACCATCGTCTGCAATTTTCTAACGCTCGGCCAATTGTGATCAGCCTTTTGATTCCGGTGTAGTGCTCTCCTGATCCCGTTCAGCGAAGCGTTCAACACGCGTGGCCTCTTTCTCAATTCCCCCCGGTTGCCGGCTTAACGACAGTACGGCGAAATTGATCGAACGGCCATTTCACAGTGGCTTGTGCCGCGAGCAAATCGAGCGCGGCTAAGACTTCGGCCGTGCAAACGTTCACCTCTTTTTTCAATGCAACGGTTGACGGCGTCGTCCAAAACGGCAAGCGCCGCGGTGACTTCCTTCGGTTCTGATGCCATGAACCGCCATCCCTGAAAATACTTTCAGTATCAACCAAAACCTGTAGCGGGGCCCTAGACGCGCATGTTAATCTTTTATCATGTGCTAATCGTACGCGCGCAGTCTTTAGCTGCCAGAAAGGGGACTATATGGAGAGAATTCTTTTTTTTCTTTTCATTCTCTATTCTCTTTTTGTTGCTTCACCTATGCCAGCGGCTGCTGAGAGTCAAACATGGAAAGTACGACCCGGCGACAATCTTGACATGATTGCGACGACTCTCGAAATTCCCAAAGAAGAAATTAAAAAACACAATCCCGGGGTTTTGGAGAGCAATCTCCAAATCGGCCAGAAGCTGAAACTGCCGCTTCGCTCATATGTAGAGAGTACGACGCTGGAAGAAGAACTGGCCAAAAAAGATGCGCGGATTGGAAAGCTTGAAAGAAAAAGCAGTGATTTGGAGAAAAAAATCGCTGGCGCAGAATCGAAGTTGGCCTGGCATCCCATTTGGCTTTGGGGATTCTGGATTTCTTTCGGCATTATTGCATTTATAGTTTCCGGCGCATATTGGATTTTTCGCCAAACGCACCCGCAGGTTTTTGAGCAACCACATGACCGGTCCATCAGAGACTTAAGAGAAAGCCAAATACGAGTGCGGTCATCATTTCCGCACGACGAAGAAGGTGCAAGCAGCCGCGGACGCCAATGGCAGCCGTCACTGAAGCGCTTCCCGCACACTGTTAGCTGGAACAGATGAAGCTCAGGTGCCAAGCCGCAGTTAAAAGCAATCGATGGCTCCAGGATTGAACTGTATTCTCCATCACATGCAACCGGGCGCTTATTCCCTTGGTACGTCGATCAGCTGCTAGAGCGAAACTGAGTAGGAAATATTTAGATCTGACTATCGTTTGCTAATTACGCTAACGTCTGGGTGTTCCTCAATCCTCAGTAACAGCGAAGGGTTTTATAAGGATATTCCTCGCGGGCCTATTAATTGGCGGAAGTATTTAACTATTGAGTAGGTCACGGTTGTTGGCGCATCGATTCGCTTGGATTCCGGGTCGCGCCAGCTATCGCCAGCTTGCCCGGAATGACGATCAAAGTTCGTTAGGAATTTGTCAGAGAGGACGGTGGAGCTGTAAGTCAAAGTCCTCTTCGTATTACTCTCTTCGCGATGCCGCTCGCTTTTGCTAGTTGGTCCACCGTGTTTAGCCAAAATGCGCTCGACTCTCACTACTGTTATCGCAACGCACTACGGTCGCATTTCGGATAACACCTATTCATTCAGCCAAAGCCGCCTGAGTCTAAATCGACTTGACTGCGATCTCCAAACGAAATAGGTTCTGCCTAATCCATTCCTAAAAACACATTAAGAAAACGTCCGGGCATGGGTAGAGCTCCGAAGTTAATGGGCGACTCTTCCGTGGCATTTGTTTTGGACGAGAGTTGTATTCCAACGAACTTATGAAAAAGGGGGATTAGATATGGCCTATAAACTTGAAGGCAGCCTGCTGGAAGTCTGCAATTGCGAGGTGCTGTGTCCTTGCTGGATCGGTGTGGACCCGGATAGGGGAACTTGCGATACGGCGGTGGCGCACCATTTCGAAAAAGGTGAAATCGATGGCGTGGATGTGTCGGGCCTCACTTTGGGGATCACGGCACACATTCCCGGAAACATCTTGAAAGGCAACTGGCGCGTCGTGGTGCACATCGATGAGCGAGCCACGAAGCCACAGGAAGAGGCACTCCTCGATGTTTACACCGGCAAACAAGGCGGTCCGATCGCGGACCTCGTGCAGTTGATCGGCGAGGTAGTCGCCGTGGAGCGCTCGCCGATTACTTTCGAGGTCAGTGAAGGCAAGGGAACCCTGCGGATCGGGAACGTCGCCGACTGTGAGATGGAGCCTTTTCGTGGTCCCAACGGCGACGTGACGACGCTTCACGATTCCATATTTTCGACGATTCCTGGCTCACCCGCATACGTAGCCAAAGCGACGAAGTTCAAAATGATCAATCCGGCTTTGAAGCAAAACATTGACCTTAAAGACCACAACGCGATTCAAGGAAATTTCGTCTTCCAGAGTTAAGCCGTTGGCACGCCGTCGGCAAGGGAGTCAGAGTAGAAGAGACCCAGCACGCCGTATTAGATTGGAGTAGCTAAGTGTTGGAGCAATGGAATGATGCATTCAAAACCCATTAATCCAGTATCCCGATACTCCAACACTCCATTGCGCTCATCCGACCGCAGAGCTTTCCTGTGGTTAATTACCTCATTGATCATTCTTGCGTGGCTGACGCTCTGGATCTGGGATCGATCTCCTTATGGCCGTTACCTCGATCACGGACGATTAGGTGAGATCGGCCTTTTTAACGGCGCGACTTCACTCGTAGCACCTGTAATTCTCTATCTTGTCGGCTGGACCCTCATGACCGTGGCCATGATGCTGCCGACCACGCTCCCGTTGCTCGAGATCTTCCGACGCCTAACGGCGCGGCGGCAAGATCGCTCCCAACTCATGGCTCTGGTAATTATCGGCTATCTAGGCGTATGGACGGGGTTCGGCGTTGCGGCTCATTCAGCTGATTGGGTTTTGCACGAGGTTGTGGAACGCAGTAAATGGCTTGAGGCGAATGCCTGGGTCATCGGTGCAGTCACTCTGTTGTTGGCTGGAGCCTTTCAGTTTAGCGGTTTGAAATACCGCTGTCTGGACAAATGCCGCGCCCCTTTGAGCTTCGTGATGGAGTACTGGCGAGGGCGCCACGATCGCCGAAACGCACTTCTGCTTGGCATCAATCATGGCATTTTTTGTGTCGGCTGTTGCTGGGCCTTGATGCTCCTGATGTTCGGTGTGGGTGTAGGGAATATCGGTTGGATGTTCGCTCTGGGTGTAGTAATGGCCGTTGAGAAGAATATGCCGTGGGGGCGGAAACTGAGCGCTCCGTTGGGATTGGCTCTCCTTGGATGGGGAGGCTTCCTATTGCTAGATCATTGTTAGTCCGCGCAATAGTAAAGACCAATAGGAAGGTAGTTGACGAATGGACAAACAAGAAAGCGCCGCAAAGTACTTCCCAACCGTTGGTGACGGCACTGGGCTTGCTCAAACTGATAGTCTGTACAAGGAAGAGCTTCAGCTCGCTTTGCGCAACAGAGGCATGCCTCTGGAGGGCCTCCGCTATCCCATTACTCCGTCCGGACTGCACTATCTTCTGATCCACTACGACGTTCCAGAGGTAAATGCCGACGAGTGGCGCTTAAAAGTTGGCGGGCAGGTCTCCAGCCCGCTTGACTTGACTCTGGAGGAGATCAAAAAGCGACCAAGCCAAACCATCGCGGTGACTATGGAGTGCGCCGGAAACGGTCGCGCTCTTTTTGCTCCCCGGCGCATAAGCCAGCCGTGGCTACTCGAAGCGATCGGGACGGCGAAATGGACTGGAACGCCACTTTGGGGAATCCTGGAAGAAGCCGGTATCCGTCGTGACGCTGTCGAAGTCGTCTTTACAGGTCTAGACCGAGGAGTGGAAGGAGACCAGGTGCAATTCTACCAGCGTAGCCTCATCGTAGGCGAAGCAAAGAGGGAGGAAGTGCTGCTGGTTTACGAAATGAACGGCGAGCCGCTTCAACCCCAACACGGTTATCCGCTCCGCCTGTTGGTGCCTGGCTGGTATGGCATGGCCAGCGTGAAATGGCTGGACCGGATCGAGGCTGTGGCGGAACCGTTTCAGGGATACCAGATGGTGCAGGCCTATCGTTACGCGCAAGCGCCGGACGATCCCGGAGAGCCGGTCAGCGCGATCAGGGTGCGCGCGCTGATGATTCCCCCTGGCATTCCAGATTTTATGACCCGGACCCGCTTAGTGCATGCAGGTCAGGTTACTCTCGCAGGGAAAGCATGGGCCGGCGCCCTGAGCGTTACTCGTGTGGAGGTGAGCGTGGACAGTGGGTCCACGTGGTCGGAGGCCCAATTGGACGAAGAGGTTTCATCCTTCGCCTGGAGGACATGGACGTTTGTCTGGAATGCTACCCCAGGCGCCTGCACCCTCTGCGTGCGCGCGACGGATTCCGACGGGAACGTGCAGCCGCTAGAGCAGCAGTGGAACTTCGGGGGCTATGGCAACAATGGAGTGCAGCGCATAAATGTCATAGTGGAGTGAAAACGCTCAGACTAAGCCCAAGGCGAACGCAGGAGGTGATGAAATAATTGGGCATTATCCGTCTGCGCAGAGCTTCTCTCGAACCATGAAAAGTATTTTCTCAGCGGCGCTGCCATCACGCCGTCTTGTCGCTTCGTGCCCGGGATTTAGGAGGGTATCAATTGTCCCGCGTCGCCGCTCGCTTTTGGTAATTCCAGATGCCGTCGCGTTGCGCTGCGCGGCCTTTGAGGACGTCCTTGAAGTGCGGCTGCTCGTAAAGTGGTGTGCGATTGACCATCTCGTCTAGGAGATCGTGGGTAAGATGCGTATAGTCCTTACCCTCCGCGCAGTAGGCGAGATAGTTCAGCTGCGCTTGCTCTTCGAGCTGCACCATTCCCATCACTGCCTCTGAAAGATTGCTTCCCGTCGTCACGGCGCCGTGGCCGCGCAGCAGTATTACTGGGCTGTCGCCCAACAACGTTGCGACTTCCGTGCCCTCGGCATCGCTTTGGATTGTTTTGACGTGGGGGTAAATGGGGAGCGGATCGCGCACGAGTTGCGCGCCTTCTTGACGCATCGGCTTCAGAGAGCCTGTGAGGACGCTCATCAGGATGGTATAGCGCGGGTGGACATGCACGATGGCCTGGACCCGCGGGTGCATCTTGTAGATGCAAGCGTGGATCTTCACTTCGGAGCACTGCGTCAGTCCCGCTCGCCCCGCGATGAGGAATCCATCGGTGTCGCACATGACCATGTCGTCAGGCTCCATGATCGCCAGAGCGTCGAACTCATACTCGCGGCCCTTGACGAAGAAGTGGTTGGGCTCTGACGGAACGCGCATGCTCGCGTGCCCGAGGGCGGCGGTAACGCCGGCCGCCAAGCCTAGGTTGGCGAGTACGCGGTTCGCGGCCGCGACCTCACGCTTTATGTCTTCGAAATCTGAGTTCATTTTTAGCCTCCATCGTCTGAGTTAAAAAGTTCCGAAACAAACAACAACAGTTTGGCTCAGGTTGCTGAAAACTCCGTCGGAGTCCTTCGACGGTGCTCAGAGCCCGTCCTGAGCTTATCGAAGGAACGAACGGAGGCGTTTTTATATCATTGAGGATTTTCCGTTCATGCTGAGGTTCTCGAAGCATTCCGAACCTTTTTTCAGCAACCTGCTAGACTAGCCTAGGCTAGAAGTCTGAAAACCGGTTCCATCTGCGGCATGCGAGCCAAGGGAATGGAATCATTGTCAGGCAGAAAGTATCTGATAACGATGTATTACTCAATTTGATCGTGGCTGTCGGAAAGCGGCAGGACCCAATGCCGCGTGACAATCATGGTCACCGCTGGCTAACACCGCGATAAGTATAGGAGGGGGACAGGATCTGATTTCTAGGACTTGACTATTTTGAGCGACGGGCGCTCTGCGAAGTTACTGCATTCGTGCTGCAAGCGAAAATGTTTAGGCGACGCGCCGGTTCGACCTTTTGGAGCATTGTTCAGAGTGACCATTGAGCTTCGCTGCCTTCCAGCTCATGAATCCTTGGCGCATATAGCCGGGGTTTAGCTGTAGATGCTCACAGATATTCGCAAAGGAAAAAAACGCAGACTCGTCGGTATCCAAAATCCACTCTTCTGCCGCTTGGAACAGTTCTTTTCCCCTCTTATGATTCGCAAGAACATATTTCTGAAAGTCTTCAGTCGCGCTTTCCAGCACCGCCAGCATAAGCCTTTTCTCTCCGTCGCGGATGCTCCGCTTGGATAGGTCCTCTATAATTCCACCGTCTGTAGGTTCGATCATAGACAATGCTGCATTCATAAAAATTACTCCTTAAGCTTTTTGTTGTTATGGCGCGGTTCTTTGTCCGTCCAGTGCGAAGCGCTGGCGGTTTGAAACGCAAAGGGCAAGCCACGGGAGAAGAAACGAAAAGACAGAAGTCGTGGGAAGTAGCATGGAAGGATGATGTCAGTTAAAGAGGGTATAGATGCCCGCTGATGCCGTCGCGTTTAGCTCACCGGGCCGATGATGCTAGTGTTATGTAATGGTTGCGCGAAATCCCTGGCCAGAAACCCGTCATTGAATGCAATCTCGACCGCTTGAGGAACTTGGCGATCGTGTACAGCCGAAATAGTTGTGAGCGGATAGGCGGTCACGGATTTTCGCAAGAGATGATGACCACGAGGGCGTCAGCAGAGGAGGCGAGTCAATGAAAGGCGCAGCATCGATTCTCAGGAGGGTTGCCAGACAGGAACTTACTATGATGAAAATAGCTCTGTTTATTTGTTTGTTGATTACTCCAGTTTCTGGGTGCTCGTCGGTCATCAACAACAGTGAAAGCTTTTATCGTGACATTCCTCGCCGGCCTATTAATTGGCGCGAGTATTTGACCGATTGAGGGCGTGACGGTGCATGATTCAAAGCAACCTCCGTTCGTCCCTTGATCAAGTCTCAGGACAGCCCCGAGCTTGATCGAGGAGTGCGGGAGTTTTTCGAAGCCTGCCAGTCTTTCAGCATTTAGTAAACATCCGCCGCGCTGCTTGGCCTCGGGAATGCGATGCGGTGCCATGATCATGAACAAAGGTTCGGACATTCCTCTGCGGGTGACAGCCGACCACCACTTGGCGGAGGAGTGGGAACTTGTGCTCCTCGCTCAGGGTCTCTCTCCTAGCGTGCGTCGGAGCTCGGACGGCTTCGTTCTCAGCGTACCGGAAGAACATGCCGAGAGGGCGCTGGCCGGTCTCTTGGCATACGAGAGTGAAAACGCAGCGAAACTAGAGGAGGGATCTGAGCTGGTAGGTGCTCCAAGCTTACTGGCGGCAAGTGCCTTTGCTGGCCTAGTTATTCTGGTATTCTTTTCCGTCACCGTCATCTGGATGCCGAACGAGCCTTGGTTCGAGCGCGGCAGTGCCGATGCTCATCGGATACTTGATGGAGAGCTCTGGCGCGCCGTAACCGCTCTTACCCTGCATGCCGATGTCGTCCATGCTGTGAGTAATGCGGTTGCTGCCGCCGTATTCTTAGGTGCTGTATCTACCGTGTTGGGCGCGGGGCTCGGTAGTGCTCTGGTCCTTCTGGCCGGCGCGGGCGGAAATCTTGCTAACGCGTACCTCCATGGTTCGCCGCATGTCTCGATAGGAGCTTCTACTTCGGTTTTTGGCGCCGTCGGCCTCCTCGGTGCTCTCGGTATGGCCAGGCGCCGCCGGAGAGCATTAGGCAGGCGCCGCGCCTGGCTACCCGTTGCCGCAGCCCTTGCCCTCCTGGCGATGCTCGGGACCGAGGGACAACGCGTGGATGTGTGGGCTCATCTCTTCGGTCTGTTGGCCGGCGGTGCGCTCGGAACCTTCGTGGCGTTTATCGCGCCCCGCGCGCCGGGATTGCGTATTCAGTGGGCCTGCGGCGGCGCCGGGGTTGCTAGTCTCATTTACTGCTGGGTACTCGCGCTTCGATGAAGTGATAGATGAAAGAGTCGGGCGCTACGTAATAGAGACGCTTTGTGTGTGGCGATCCACGCCGTATTACCGGCTCGATCTTTGACGTGCATACCGAGCAACTCGCATTAGCTTCGCGAAAATTTATAGTCCGATTCCCGCAGAATGCCAGCCGGTAGAGTCGGTCAGTAATAGTGATATACTAAACACTAAGTGGCATGATTGTTAGCGGAGTGAAATTCCGACCTAGTATGAAATCACACCCGAAACGAGCACCCGCAAAAGTAATGTCGGTCAGTTAGGAGGACAGACAATGCGCAAGCAAATAATGGGTCAAGATTCTCAAGAGGTCTCACGCGCCGATGCAAAGTGGCTCGACTTGCGGCGCCTGGCGCGAGTGGAACTCACGTCGGAGGACGAGTCATATCCGATCGAGACCGCGTTGGCACCCGGTGCGGGACCCGGTTGGCGAGCGTCACAAGCTGGAGAGCAGACGATCCGCCTGTTGTTTGACAAGTCGCAAAGAGTCAGCCGTATTCAACTATTATTTCGCGAGGAACAGCGGGCGCGCACGCAAGAATTCGTGCTGCGGTGGTCGCCGTCCGATGGTCAATCTTACCGGGAGATTGTCCGCCAGCAATACAACTTTAGCCCGCCTGGGATGACAAGCGAGTTTGAGGACTATACGGTCGATCTCGCGGGGGTGGCGGCACTGGAATTGAGAATCGTCCCTGACATAAACCGTGGAGATACCCGAGCATCGATTGCGGAGATACGTATTGCATGATGTCCGTGGTATCGATCTGATTCCTTCGCAACTCAAGAGCCTCGTTACGGAATTTTAGCGTGGTCTAGACGCTATGGCGGCGGGTTTTGTGGCGATCGATTCGAAGCCGCCTCGAACCCATTCCATAGCATCGCCGCGGACTGCGGAGTAACTGCGGCGTACAACTTAACCGTGATGGGCCCATGATTATTGGCAACAACGCCATGACGTGTCTATAATTCTCGCCACCATGGCGAATCTCTATTACAACGACCGGCTCATCATTGCCTATGCATCTTTAAACCAAAGCACCAAAACTTGGAGCCCGGGAGCGGAGATCACCTGGACGCGCAATGGGCAGCGTTACTCCCACAGCATTGGCGGCTTAGCCGATCGATTCAAAACGAGCGAAGATGCAGAAAAGTTCGTGACCAGTCTTGCCAAGACCTGGATTGATAGCAATCCGTAGCCTCAATGACGTGAGGATCGAAGGGGGAGAGATACTAGAGTTTTCCGAAGCGAATGTTTTTGATAATGCCGGCAGTCGCATCCGTTGCAATATTATCGTCGACAGAGGCAAAATAGGACGTCATGGAGCGTACTCGAGACGAGTCGAGTCTTGAGAGTCGATGTTTCCGCGCAGGCGGAGAAAGTTATTCGCCATGAGCTATAACGCGTGGTTCCAGTGCATTCGAGGTTGTGAGGGGCATTATAGCCTTCTGGAAATCATTTATCGTTGTCCGAAGTGCGGCGACTTGCTTGAAGTGCGCCACGACATGGACGCGCTTCGAACTCGCGCCGCAGGGGCATGGATCAAGCTCTTCGATGATCGAGTCGGCATGAACGAATATCCCTACGGCTCCGGCGTGTGGGCGAAAAAGGAGTGGGTTGTTCCTTTTATCGACAACGAAAACATCGTGTCTACCTGCGAGGGCAACACCAATCTCTTCTGGGCGAATCGTTACGGCAAGCAGCTTCACGTCGAAGATCTCTGGGTGAAACAGTGCGGCAACTCGCACACCGGATCTTTCAAGGATCTTGGCATGACCGTGTTGGTCTCCGTGGTCCGTCAGATGATCGCCAACGGCGAGCCGATCGACGCCGTGGCCTGTGCCTCGACGGGCGACACTTCGGCGGCGTTGGCCGCCTACGGCGCCGCGGCGGGCATCCCGACAGTGGTTTTCTTGCCGCGTGATAAAGTTTCGCCGGCCCAGCTCGTTCAACCGCTCGCCAACGGCGCTTTGGTGCTGTCTCTGGACACGGACTTCGATGGTTGCATGGCGGCGGTGCAAGAGATCACAAAACATAAGCATATCTACCTCGCGAATTCGATGAATAGCCTGCGCATCGAGGGGCAAAAGACCATCGCCGTCGAAATCGTACAGCAATTCGATTGGGAAGTGCCGGATTGGGTGATTCTACCCGGCGGCAATCTCGGCAACGTCAGCGCCATCGGCCGAGGCTTCCTGATGATGCAAGAATTGGGTTTGATCTCGAAGCTGCCGCGCATTTGCGTCGCGCAGGCCGAAAACGCCAATCCGTTTTACCTTTCCTACTTGAATAACTTCGAACGCTTCGAACCGATCACGGCGCGGACGACATTGGCGAGCGCGATCCAGATCGGCAATCCGGTGAGCATTCGCAAAGCGATCGCGACCGTGCAGCGCTTCAATGGCGTGGTGGAGCAGACTTCGGAGCTCGAGCTGGCCGAAGAAGTAGCGCGTGCCGATCGCACGGGCATGTTCAATTGCCCCCACACCGGTGTCGCATTGGCGGCGCTGCGCAAGCTGGTTGAGAAGAAAGTGATCCATGGGCACGAGCGAGTCGTGGTTATCTCGACGGCCAATGGGCTCAAGTTCGCCGACCAGAAGATCGGTTACCACGCGGGCACGCTCGCGGGTATCCGCGGTAGCCATCAGAATCGCCCCGTCGAGTTGGGCGCCAACCCCAAGCAGATCAGCGACGCGATCTCGCGTTACGTCGAGCGCGTACGGCTGCTAGACGGATAATGGGCGAGCGGCAAAGCAAGATCGGCGGTGGGACGAACGACCGCGCGCGCAAAAGTACAAGCGTCTTGGCCACGACCGGCGCCAAGGGCAAGGCGTTTGGATTCAGCACCCTGGCTGTACATGGCGGCGAGTCGCGCCCCAAGCTCGGAAACTCGCTGGCCACGCCTATCGTGCAGACGGCGACATACACGTTCGCCGATACGGCGGAGCTGCACGACCACTTTCAGCGCCGCATCGAACGCGAAGAATATGGACGCTACGGTAATCCGACACAGCGCGTCGCCGAGCACAAGCTTGCGACGTTGGAAGGTGCGGAAGATTGCCTGCTGTTCTCCAGCGGCATGGCAGCGATCACCGCGACGATGTACGCCGTGCTTTCACACAACGCGCATGTGGTGGTGACCGATGACTCTTACCGGCGAACCCGCCAGTTCCTGACTCAAGTCTTGCATCGCTATGGAATCGAAGTTTCGGTGGTGCCGGCAGGCGACTATGAAGCCATCGAAGAGGCGATCCGCCCTACGACCCGTCTACTCGTCAGCGAGTCGCCGACGAATCCTTACAACCGCATCGTCGACCTCGAACGGTTTGCCAATATCGGCAAACGGCATCGGGTTAAAACGGCTATCGACGCTACCTTCGCTACGCCCTTTAATCAGCGGCCGCTGGAGTTCGGCATCGATATCGTGCTGCACTCAGCGACTAAATATCTTGGCGGACACAATGATCTTCTCGCTGGTGCAGTGCTCGGTTCCGCTGAACTCGTCGAGGGGATTCGATCTCTTCAGGCGGTCACCGGGGCCATCATCGACCCGTTGGCGGCGTATCTGCTTGTACGCGGCTTGAAGACTTTTGCCTTGCGCATCGCGCGTCAGAACGCCAATGCCCAGGCGCTCGCCGAATTTTTGGCAGCACATCCGAAAGTTCTCGCAGTATATTACGCTGGTTTACCGACGCATCCGCAGCACGACGTGGCACGGCGTCAAATGCGTGGCTTCGGCGGCGTGGTATCTTTCGAAATCGCCGGCAATATCGAGGTGACGTCACGGGTGGTCGATGCGTGCCGAATTCCGCAGATCGCGCCCTCGTTGGGTGGAGTGGAGAGTTTGATCGAACAACCGGCGCTGATGAGCTTCTACGAGCTTACCACCGAGGAGCGTCTACTGGTCGGCATCAAGGACAACTTGATTCGCTACTCCGTCGGCATCGAAGATGCCGACGATCTCATCGCGGATCTCGCAGCTGCGTTGGAGCAGGCGTAAACGTCCGACGAGACCATCTCACCACGAAGAACGCGAAGGTCACGAAGGATTCCGATGGCTCACCGCGGAGGCGCTGAGGACGCAGAGTTTGACAATAAAACTTTGCGAACTGTGTGCCTCTGCGGTAAATTCCCCGTCTTCGTCTTTGATTGCGGCTTTGCGAGGTTAGGTCATTCGTGGGGGACAGAGTGATTGGCTGAAAACGATCTATCCGGTAATCTCGTACGGGATATTCGTCGGGCCGTCGATACGACGCACAGTGTTGTTCTCTATATTGTAACTGCCTTGCAAGACTTTGCCGGCGACCCGTTCAGAGCGAAGGATGATCGCGACCGATTTGGTTGGTCCGCCTTGCTCGGCGTGGGCGTCGAAGGGTGGGACCAGATCGACTTTGCCGGGTTTCCCTTCGGTGACGCTTTCCAACTCAAGCTTGGCGTAACCTTCTTTCGTTCCATCGTCGAGGCGACGATAGCGTTCTAGGCTTTCGGTTCCGTCGAGAAGTCCGTATGCCGTCCACGAGTGAGCGTGATCGTGGATGCTGCCTTTGCGCCCCGGCACACGCACAACGCCGTTGATCGCGAAGCCGTAGTCGGGGTCTTCGTAGAACAGCAGATTTTTGCGACCTTCGGTAGACGGCCAGCTCTTCGACGCTGCGCGCAAAATCGGGTCCTGCACCAGCTCTTCTAGCAGCCCCTGGCCTTTCTTCATGCGCGATTCTGTGTCGGGAAGTTCGGCCCAAGCGGCCCGTAGGTCTTGAATGAATTTTTCGAAAACAAGAAGTCGATTAGCGGCAGACATCGTTCCCTCCGTATCCATTTTTTTATTTAACCATCTCCCGCCGTATTTCTTCAAGTAAGCGAAAATCGACGATCTTACTGAGCGGGATATCGCCGATTCCCTTTTCCATCCTCTGAATATGCTGCGTGTGAAACATGAGACCGGCTTCGCTGGCGGTGCCGTCGCGGCTGAACGATTTCGCTAATGACGCGTAGGATTCGCGAGCGACGGCGTTATCGACCTTCCACTCCCGCTCGATGATCTGGATCGCGGCGTCGGGGCGTTCTTTAGCGAAAATGAGACCACGATAAAGCGCTCGTAAAGCCCGCTTGGTCAAACTTCGTTTTTCGGCTAGTTGGCGGTCTGTGGTGGCGAAGCCGTTGCTGGGAAATTCGACAGCGTCGCCGAGAAACAGCAACTCGCGAAAGCCTTTCTGTTTGAGCAGTACGTTATCGGGTGGGACCACGATGGTGGCATCGACGGAACCGGCGGCGAGCGCGGCGACACGGGTCGCCGGAAAACCGATCATAATCGGTATCGCGTCGCGCTGCGGATCGAGGCCTTCCCGATTGAACGCGATTCGCGTGGCCAGCTCGACGGTGTCACCGAAGCGAACCATGCCGAGGTATTTTCCGCGCAGCTCGGCGATGGATTTGTATTGCGGTTTGGCCATCAAGAAGTAATTCGGACGCGCGGCGCCGAAGAAGATCGACTTCATGGGCGCGCCCTTGGCGGCCAGGCGCAAAGCCGAGTCGGCGACGCCGTGATAATCAACCTCGCCGGAGAGCAGCGCATTATGCGCGAGCTGCGGTAGGAGCATCGAAATCTCGATGTCGATGCCTTCATCTTTAAAAAAGCCGTGATGGACGCCGACAAATAGGGGAAGATAGCCCATCGACTTGGCCGGCAATGCGAGCCTGACGCGGTCCGCGCCAAGAGCGGCTGGCGGTTTGGCGGATACGATGCCAAGCAAAAAGAGAAAGACGATCCCGAACATTGGCTGAAACCGGCTTTCAGGATTCCAGCCGCGCTTTTTCTTTTTTTTCTTCTGGGGCTTCGATCTTGTTCAAATTTCTCATCGCGAAGTCGCCGTGGCCGACCTCGGTGCCCTTGGCGCTGAATCTTGGATTACCCGCCGGTTCCGCCCGTGCGCCCAAGAGAATCATGTATTCGTCGCCGGTGTTATCCAGTTGATAGAGTTGGCCCGCGGGAATCGTCACCAGCATGCCCGGAGCTAGCTTGCGTGAGGCGGCATCGGGAAAGTGAAACGTGCATTCGCCCTTGACGCAATAAAATTGCTGATCGGCGGTGTGCTTGTGCATGGGACCTCTCGTTCCCGGGTAATCGCCATGCACCCAGGTATGAAATTGATCGGAAGTGAAAAGAACCTTTTTGCTGTGCCCGATGTCCAGCTCAGGCAAGTTTAAGATATCGATAAATTCAGCAGCCATATTTTGTCCTCCCGTATATGATTCAAATTCGTTTCGACTATTTGCTGGCGGCTTCCTGGCGCTTGCTCTGGCGATATTTTTCCCAGGCGGCGATGCCGGCTTTGACGGCGCGCACGTCGCCGTCGCCGCGGTGGCCGGCACTGCCGACAGCGCCGACGATGACGTTGTCGACGATCAGTGGAAAGCCGCCGGGTATCAGAATGATCTGTCCTTCCATCAAGCTGAGCGCGCTATGAAAACGCTGCGGGTTGGTTTGCAGTTGATCGGCGGATTCAGCGGTCGTCTGTTGGAGCGTCACCGCCCCCATCGCCTTGCCTATGGCGAACTTCACCCAGAAGCCCGAGGTGCCGTCCATGGAATCGAGCGAAACTAGATTGCCGTTGAAATCGACGACCGCGATCGCGGCGCGGCCGTTATCGGCCTTCACCACCGCTTTGGCCGCCTCGATAAGGATGCGCGCCTCGTCCAATGGCAGCGCCGTTGGCACCCGGATCAACGGACGCGAAGCGCGATCAGAGGTGGCGGGCGCAGGTTTTTCCTGGCCCCAGGCGTGGTAAATCAAATTGTCACCGACAAGAAGGGAAATTCCCATCGTCAGGAGGATCTTCATAACCCTTGTCGCAAGTCTTTGCGATTTCATATTTGCTCCTTTGTGGCGAACTAGCGCCATTCTTTTCGGCGTTAGCGCTGCATGCTTTGCGCAGCGCTTCTTGCCGCCTGTAACGTGGCGCTGTCGCCGTGAATACCGACGATAGTGACGACATCGAGATTGAGTTTGTCTAATGCGGCGACAAATTCTTTAACCACCGGCGCTGACCTAACCTGTCCATCGCGCGGGCTGATATGGTCCGCTTCGATCAGCATCTTCTCGGAGGGCAAATAAACCACGACCAGATCTTCGGCATGGGATGTCGGCAATGGATAAACTTCGACGCGCCGGCTGGCGTTGGCCAGCACGCGGGGGCCGCCGCCGAACGACTCGATGACTACGGCTCGCTTGTTTTTCTCCAGGCTGTCCGGCTGTCGAGTATGAGGCGCCTTAGCGACTTGGCTATAGAATACTTTGGCGTTAAACGGCACGACGACGGCCGCGCCCTCGGCCATAAAAGCGCGGATGCCACCGGCGTGGTCGAGGTGATGATGGGTCGGAATGACGTAGCGAATCGGCTTCGTCGGAAAGCGCTCTTTGATCGATTTCAGCGCCGGGGTGGTGCGCGCCTCGTACAGTGGCCCCTCGACGGCGACCAGGTGATCACCCATCTCGATCACTACGGTCGCGTGGGAGCTGCCCTGGATTTTGTACACGCCGCTGGCGAGTTGGTTCCATTCGACCACGGGCGCCCGCCCGAAGTCTTGGTAACTTACATTGCCCGCCACTCGGCGAAGTATCCACTGCGACGCGATCGGCTTGGCGTCGGTCTTTTGACTGCGGATGGACTCGGGTATCGAAAAAATATCGGCGCCAAGCGGCGCGTTGTAGCGAACGGATTTGACTTGTTCCTCCTGCAACGCTCTGTCGTTGAGCTCATAGCGCAAGCTGAATGGCGTCATGATATTTTCAGTTTTGCTCCAGTCGGTGTAACGCAGGATGTAACTGCTATCGCCTTCGAGAGGATCGTCTTCCAGGATGTCCACCTGCGCCGGCATCTTGGTTTTGGCATCTAGATACAGATGAAACTCATCGCCGCTATCCTTGAAAGAAACGACGCGATAGGGGTTGCCGTCGATATTGGCGTCTGAAAGACGCTTGAGAGATTTGTTAGCGTTGGCCAAGACAATCAAGCTAACCGGCGAGCGCTTTTCCTCTCGCAAGCGAGTCGCCAGCCGCCCAGGATGCAAGCGGCTTTGCTTGCCGGTTTTCGCGTCCCCTTCTTGCAGAAAACCCACGGAGCCGTCGATGACTTCGACAAAGCGGATGTTCTCATTACGCGCCGAATTGCGCCCGTCCCATTCGAGCCGGAGCCGAGGTCGGGTGAGATCACGGGTTAGGGTGTAGCGAAAGGTGCTGATTTGCCGAGTTGGACCGACCGGCTTTGGCGTGGAAGATGAATCGAATTGCTTGCCCTCGCTCTCAATCACCTGGCTCTTGACTGCGCGCAGCGCCGCCATCCCGCCCATGGCTGTGGCAGTCTCACCGATCAGCTCTTGAGCAGATTGGGCGCGCGCAGACTCGATTACGCTAAACGCCAACAGAAGCACTAAAGCTGAAGTCTGGACGATTCGTTGACTCATCGACCCCTCCGATTAAACCCTGATCGCGGCTTGATCAAACGGGAGATATCCAAAAGGCTATGCTTGTGCAAGCGTAAAAAAACGCGGTTCGAATCGACGATTAAGTTTCCGTGTAAGAGTCGGAGCGCCGCTCGATCTCGGGAATGATCTCTTGGCAGATGAGATCGATAGCCTCGTCCCCAGTTCGGCCCGAGGGGTGAGGCGATGTCGCCTGCACTTGTCACTAGTGCGTGCTGATCGTGGTCTTGAACGGCTGTTTCTCGCTCAAGGGTGAAAACATCCTGCCCACGACACCGCTGTCGAACGTCAGGACCTTGTAGTCACTGTTTGCGGTCATTTCCATTGTCAGTCGATATTGGAACTGCGCTTCAGAATTTTGTCCGGCGAGATAGATCCAAATTGCCTTTTCTCCGGGCATCGGTTGAAATTCCGTTGCCGTGACTTTTGTCGGAAAAGATCTCGGATGCATCCGGGTGACGGTTTCCTTGAATTTTTCGAGCGAGAGATGCCGTTTGCCGCCGTCGGAGAGCAGCTCGTAAGCCTTTGCAAAATTTTTGTCGATGAATGCAAACTGCGCGAATTCGACGGCGCGCCTGGCCGCGAGCGTTTCATCATGCTTGACAGACCCGGCACAGCTCGCCAGCGCAAACAGCACGGCCGGTATGCAAAAATTGGTAAGAAGCCATTTTCGAGGTCGGGGCCAGGCACGTTCTGCCGGTACAACTGTTGCCTGTTGCCTCATCTATTGCCTTTCCGCAAACCGGCCTTCCCTCTCCAATTTTTTGACGATGCTGTCGACCACCAAATCCTCCGCTTTGAGACGGCGGATTTTTTCATTGTTTGTTCCCAGCAAACGAATAACGTTGCGCACCCCATCGACGGTCGGATAGATTTTCCGTTCATAAAGATTGGCCAAGCTTTGGTAACCTTCTTCCGCGTCGTCGACTCGCGCCAGGCGCATGCCTTTGACGAGGCTCTTGAGAACCTGCACCTTGTTGGTAGGATTCCGAATAAAATCCACGCCGTCGAGCAAGGCTTTAAAAATATTTTCGGCGCTGGATGATGACGCGGTGATGAAGCTGCGCCGCGCCATGATTCCCGACCCTTGATAGGGGATCGGTAACTTGTCCAGCTCGGCCAGCAAGCGAAACCCCTTGCTTTGGACGATCTTTCCGTATGTATAGCCCATGTAGGCGGCGTCCACAGTGCCCACTGTGAGCGCCTGAGCGATCACGGATTGATCGCCGAGGGATCTGAATTGTATTTTGTCGCGTTCCGGAGCGAGTCCCCAGTATTCCAGCGTGAGCATCGAAAAAATCCATGCACCGCCGCTCAAGCTATTGACGCCGATAGTTTTGCCTTTGAGTTCTAGCGGGCTTCTAATTTTTGGATTGGCGAGAAAAACTCCGGTTAGCCGATTTATGAATCCCGCGACAAAAACCAGATCCGCGCCCTCGGCAATTGCGCCAAGATTTGCCGCCGACACCGAACCCCAGTGAAGCTGAGATTCGCCGGAGCTGAGCGCCGCCATGCCCACGGGTCCGTTGCGTACTTGGACCAGGGTAACGTCCATGCCGTACTTACGAAATAATCCTTGGTCCTGGGCGACGTAAAGCACGCCTTCGCGTTCGCTAAGAGATCCGGTAGTAAGAATTAATTTTGTTAATGGCGCGGCCGGATCACCGCGGTAGCAGGGGAAGATTGCCAGCGCGAGGGTGAGCAACACAACGAGCAATAGCTTATGGATCATTCATTCAACCCTTTTTGAGCCATCAGCCTGCCGCGAAGTCTGGTTGTCACTGTCCACACAACATCGCAAGCTTTACACGAAGAACCAAATTTTTACCACGGGTGCGTAAGAAGCTTACGATGGCGATGTGCTTTGCAGTCCAACGTCGCGGCCGATTTGTCGTGGCTTGGCATTAATTCAGCATTCGGCATATCGCTTGCTATATTCCTCTGCTCGCAAACAAGTGAGGAGGAATGCGATGACCAAATTCGGCTTAATTGTCCCACTGTTCTTCTTTTTGATTTGCGGATGCGCGCTCTTTGACAGTTCGGAAATGACATCTGAGCAACCGGCCGTGCCAGCTCCTGTCGTCGAGAACGAAACCACAAAAGTCGTAACGGCAGTCCAAGCAGTACCTGTAGAAGCTAAGGTTGCCCCAGCGCGAAGCCTGACTCGGGATGAGATCCGCACTCTGCAATTGCGTCTGCGCGAAGTCGGTTTCGACCCTGGTCCGGTTGACGGCGTCGCTGGCGCAAAAACCAAAGCGGCATTCGCGCGCTTTCAAAGTGGATGCTCCAATGTCAGACCGCTGATGGAAAATGCGTCCGAAGCAACCGCGCAAAATTTGGCGGTGAGTCAGGCAGCGGATAAAGTTCCGGGACGGCAGGAGACTCAAGCGATTCAGATTCAACTTCGCAACGCCGGTTTCAACCCCGGGCCTGTGGATGGCATCTTCGGTAACAAAACGAGATCCGTGCTGGCGCGGTTAAAGGCCGATTGTCCGACCGTGAATGAGTTTGCTGGGATTCTTGGTAATCCGCTCAGGCCGTCGAGCAAGCCGGCTCTTGCTACGCACACTTTGGAGACTAATTCAGCCAAGCTCCAATCGTTGAGCGCGGCCGGACGTAGCGATGCGACTAAGCAACCGGCTGCGCCGGCGGTTTCTGCACGGTCTCAGGAAGATATTCGCATTCTTCAATTGCGGTTACGGGATGCCGGTTTTGATCCGGGCCCATTTGACGGGGTGATGGGGCCCAAAACAAAAGCAGCGTTGCAGCAATATCAAGTCGCGCAGCGAGGAAACAATGTGAAGCTGCCAGTGATTAGTGGGATCAGCGGCCAGTATTTAACCGACCAACTTCATAGGCAAAAGGGGATTCAGGCTTGTTCCTGAATCCCCTTTTTATTTTTCTACGGCGCAAGGCCGTTTGCTTTCGCTCAGGGTTAACCGCTGATGGTAGGAGTTGTGGTCGGCTTCAGTTCGTAGTCTGCTGGGAACCAGTCTCCACCAGATTCAATTCAGGCGTGGGTCAGTATTCCGTCTGGCGGGAGCGTTGGATTTGTTGATTGTTGCGATCGATGGTGCGCTGGTTCTGCTGGATCTGTTGCTGATTGGCCTGATTCTGCTGCTGTTCCTGTCCTTGCATATAGTCGCCCACCAACGCGCCGGCCCCTAATCCCAGGGCGCCACCGATGGCTGCGCCAGCTCCAGGATGGCCGACAGTTGCGCCGATGATGCCGCCGGCTGCCGCACCACCGACTGCGCCAATCCCGGCGCCTTTTTCGCGCGTGGTCAATGAGCCGCCGGAGCAGCCGGTGAAAACCGCTCCCGCGAGAGCGATTGCGACTAACTGTAGTGAAATACTCTTGGTCATCTTACTGCCTCCTTGAGTTATTCTTTTATTGCTCTAAGTGATCAGACGATGAGCAATGCTTATGCCAAGCGCCGCTAGCCCATTAACTGGCTGATTTTGCCGCGACTCGGCCAGAAATGGATTGGAAAGGCTGGAAAATTCGGGTTGGACCAGCGAAAAAATTTCTCAGCGATTGACGGGATTGTGCGAGAATTACCTGGCTTTGGCCAGCATTTCCACCTCGGAGATACTAGGACCATCCAAGCGAAAAGCGCGGTGCGCGCGCCATTCTGAAACCTCCATGGTACGAATGTCATTTACGTGATGCGGATCTTGTGCGGCAAGCGATTTTGCTGCGTCGAGGCTTGACGCCAGCATGATGTAGACGCCGTACCTGCCGTCGGTAGTCGGGCCGGAAAAGAGCAAACGTCCGGCCCGGTGCTGATCGTCGAGCCACTGCCGGTGCGCTTCGTAGTTGCGTTCCTTGTCTTGGTCTTTTTCCGGTAATGATCGCGAAAGTACTATATACCACATGGGTTGGTTTTCCTCCCGGGAGTGCAAGGATTAATTCCCCAATGCCATCCTAATCGTTGAGGCACAAGATTACCACTTGCTTAGCGTGTTGGCTGGAGATAGAAGCGTGAGCAAATGACCGCGGGTCAATAGAGACCCAGTCTGGGCGAAGAAGGGGACCACGGAAATGCTTTCCCGTGAAGAAAATGAAATTTTGACTCGGGTCGGGGCCAGCACCCCGATGGGCGAGCTGATGCGGCGCTACTGGATTCCCGCGCTGTTATCGGAAGAAATCCCGGCGCCTGACTGCCCGCCAGTCCGTGTGCGCCTACTAGGCGAAGACCTGGTTGCTTTTCGAGATTCGCAGGGGAGGGTCGGTTTGTTAGGCGAGCACTGCGCTCACCGCGGCGCGTCGTTATTCTTCGGTCGCAACGAAGAGTGCGGCCTGCGCTGTGTGTATCACGGCTGGAAGTACGACGTGGACGGCAATGTGTTGGACACTCCGGCTGAGCCGGCGGATAGCGACTTCAAAAAGAAACTTCGCCACGTGGCGTACCCGTGCAAAGAAGTTGCGAGCATGATTTTCACTTATATGGGCCCGGCCGAGAAACAGCCGCTCATTCCCCGTTACGAATGGTTCACCCTAGCGGAAGAACAAGTTTGCCCGGTCAAGTCCTATCTCGAGTGTAATTATCTGCAGGGGATCGAGGGGGACTTCGATTCCTCGCACACATCGTTTCTGCACAACAACAATATCAAAAACGCCGAACGGTTGAAGCGCGACGGCGCGCCGATCCTGGACGCTGAGGATACCAGTTACGGTATGCGGGCGATCTCAATCAGAACCGTGGGAACCGATAAGATTTACGTCCGCGCGAGCCCTTACATGATGCCGTCGTTCAGTATCGTGCCGGGCCCGCCGACTGCAAAATTCGAAGAGGATGATATTCGCGGGTTTCGCTTTTGGGTGCCGATCGATGATCAAACAACGTGGCTTTACATTTTGAACATGCGCAAAAGGCCGTTCACCGATGAAGAGCGAAAAAGCTTGCGCAGTTGGATCGGCGCCGATTACAGAAGAATTCGTAACCTGGGCAACAATTACCTGCAAAACCGCGAGGTCCAAGGAACGGCCAGCTACACCGGCATCGAAGCGTTCAATCCGGCGGAACAGGATGGTTGCGCCACGGAGAGCATGGGCGCGATCTGGGACCGCAGCAAAGAGCACCTAGGCTATAGCGACAAAACCATCATCGCCTTGCGCAAAATGCTACTCAGAGCGGTAAGCGACGTCGCCGAAGGAAAAGAGCCGCGGCACATCATTAGAGATCCCCAGTGCAACGATTTCTCGAAATTGCGTTCCATCAAAGGCGTTTTGCCCGTGGGCACGGACTGGCGACAGATCATGGATGGGATGGGGCCCAGTGATGGCTGATGGCAGTCCAGAGTTCGAACCCTTCAAAACGTTGCGCGAAATTAATACCAAACCATGCGAAAAAAGAGTTCGTTGAAAACGTGAAACAAGAAAAACCTAAGCTTCAAGGTGCAGCCGTCATGGTGGTGTTTCTGGCGCTGTTCACTCTCGGTGCGCCTCCGCTGTTTGCGCAGCCGTTGCAGAAAACCGTGGCGATGATCGGGGCAAGAAGCGGCGCCTCCTGGCCACTGTGGATCGCTAAAGACGCGCGCCTCTACGCCAAATACGGTCTCGATATCGAGTTGGTTTATGCGGTTCATCCGGGTCCGATCGCGGCGATCATCAGTGGCCACGCCGCGATGACTTCTTCGGGAAGCGATCCAGCTCTGTTAGCCGCGGCGAAAGATCCATCATTGGTCGTGCTCGGCGGTTTCATGAACAAGGGCTCCTTCGCGATGATCGGCTCGAAGACAGCCACGGACATGAAGCAGCTCGGCGGCAAAAAAATCGGCGTCGGTCGTGTCGGCGATCCGCCCTATCATATGGCGGTGAGCCTGTTGAAAAAATACGGCATGACACCGCGCGATATTCAGTGGGTATCCATCGGCGTCGATGCGGCGGCCAGGGCGGCGGCATTGCAGAGCGGGCAGGTGGACGCCGCCTTGATTACGGCGCCGGCTTACTTTCGTCTGCAGGCGGCCGGATTGCCCGTGTTGGCTGTGTTGCTCGACCACGAGGATATCTATGTTTCGACCTATTATCTCTTCCGTCGCGAAGCCTTGAGCAAGGAGCGGGCGACGGCGCTAGCCTTCATCAAGGCTCACGCCGAAGCGATCAAACGATTCTATGACGATAAAGCCTTTGCGACGGAAATCATGATCAAATACGGCGGCACCAGGAACACCGAGGACGCCAACCGGGTGTACGATCTCTTCAAGAAAGCGCGGGTGTTGGAGCCGATCCCTTATGCGCTGAAGGGCTCGGTGGAAGCGGTAGTGGAGCGGCAAAGCCAGGAATTGAAAGGAGTCGATCTATCGAAGGCTATCGACAACAGCTTGGTCGACCAGTTGGTAAAAGAGAAATATTTCGAAACTGTTTTCGGGCCGTCGATACGCGATGAACAGCAGCGCAAGCAAGCTCTAGCGTTTGGACGATGACAACCGAAATGGATCTTGCCGTCGCGCCGCCGCATCCGTGAGCAACCCGCTTTTAGCCTGACCGTAACAACGGCATCGCGCCTAGGCCAAATGTGGTCACGTGGTAATCCGTGGTAGCCGTTCTTGCGACGGTCACTGTGTAATGAAACTGTTTTCCGCTGTCTTCGCCGCGTAAAACTACGTTAACAACCTTTTCAGTCGGATGAAGTAACGTGAAAATTCACGGTGATCGATGCGTTAGCCATTTCAGACCTTGCTCGCCGGTTTCTAACGATTGTAGCGTTTGGGTAGTTCGGTGAGAAAACGTGGCCGACGAACGTAGTCAGCGCAGGTCGTGTCCAGATCTTTCGCAGATCCTTTGGTAATGAATTCCACAGTTAGGCGAGTCGCGCAATCCGACTGATAATTGTGCGGCGTGCTACGGAGCAAAATTTGCCGACTCGTCGACAAAAACTGAGATGCTGCTTTGCCATACTCAGGCGGAGTTGTGGGGTCGATTTCGCCGGACAACATTAACACTGGAACCTCGGACTTCACCGGCCGATAATATTCGGGTGAGACTTCGCCGCGTGGCCAGACACTGCACGCTTGTTGATGTCGTCTCGTCCGATAGTCGCCCAGAAACGTGCCTTGAGTTTCGCGGACGACCTCGTCTTCGGCAATAAGCGGTACCGATTCAGAGCAGGTGACGCTCAAATACATCCCAAGGGCGATGCCGGAATCCACTGGTCTGGGAAGTAATGCGATTTTTGCAAATGCAGTCCAGTCTCCGGTGGCCGCTTGGTGGATCAGGAGAGGAATCAACCTGGCGGTGCTGTGATCGTATAACAATAATCGGAGCCGTTCGACGAAAACAGCGCGCGAAAGGCTTACCGGTTGCACGATCTTCGTTGCCGGATGAGGAAACTCAAAAGTTACAGGTTTCTTATCAAAAACAGCAAGCACGGCGGCAAATTCATCCTTTAGCGCGGGAAACGCAGTACGGCAGCCTTCGTCCGCAGCGCAATCGTCGAGCAACTTATCCATCGCCTGCTGTGCGCCTTTGGCAAAATGAAGCGGGATCTTGGCTTGCGGTGTGGCGACCCCGGCGAGCGCCGCCACTCGCACATATTGTGAATACCGGCGGAGATACTGAAGCGCCGCTTGTGTGCCGTAGGACGCGCCATAGAGATTAATCTTTTCGTAACCCAAGGCTGCACGAATTTCGTCAAAATCATCGACAGCAATGCTGGTGGTGTAATGTTTAAGTTCAGCCTTCGCTTCGAGGGCTTGCCTACAAGCGCGGATGGTCTCGGGCTGAAACATTTCCGGGAAATAACTCTGCAGCAGGGAATGATCCCTGGCGACATTACATTGGAGAGTATTGGAGTCGCCGGTGCCGCGTAGGTCGATGAATACAAGATCCCGTTCGCGGCGCAAATCGCGCATTAACTGATCCTCCCGGGCGCGGGCGACACGCGCGGCGCCCTGGCCCGGGCCACCGCTGAGAAAGAATACCGGATCCGGTTTGGGTGCTGCCGTGGTGGAGGGAACCACGACGATGTTGAGCGGGATCGTGCGTCCCGCTTTTGCAGCGCGATCTTCAAAAACCGGATACTTACCGCAAAGCAGTTCGCTCTTGTGATTCGGAAAGCGGCAGGGGCGGAGGTCTACTCGACTTGGCTGGGGTGTCGGCGTTGTCGGGGTATCGAGAGAAACGCAGGAGAGATTAGCAAAAATCGTGAGGCTCAACAGCTGAAGTAAAACGTTCCGAACACGAAACATGAGTTAAGATGATTTCTTTTATTGTCGCGTTATTTCTGCGCTGGCACCGACCAATTCAACCATTGGGCGATTGCATTCCCCATGATCCGCTCTTTGTCCCAAGTAGATAGAAAATCCAACTCTTCGGTAAACAACGTCACCGCTTGGCGATAGGAGCAGGGAAGCTGGGAAAGATCAGTGCCCCAGAAAACGCGCTCCGAGCCGAAGGCTTCGACGACCCGGCGAATCTGCGGGTGGAGCGTTGGGAAAGGGTATGGCTCGTCGACGTAGCATGGAAGACATGAAGCTTTGACGGCGATGTTTTTAAAGCGGGCGAACTTAAGCAAAACATCGACGCCGGGCGCCAGATCCTTGCCTCTCCACTGCACGTTGAGCCCCATGTGGTCAACGATAACACGGAGTCCGGGATGTCGCCCGGCGATCTCGCCGATCTTCTCGACCACGAAGGGCGCGAAGACCATGACGGGGATGTCGTATTTTTCCGCTGCCGCCCAAAACCAATCTGCCGTGCCGTCGTCAAGCCATGAGTGCATGCCCGCGTGGCGGAAGCTGATGCGAAATCCCAACATGCCGGGTTGTTTCAACCAGGACGCCATCTTTGCTTCGCTCGCGGAATCATTGAGCGGCACTTTGCCCATCACGGCAAAACGATCTGGATATTTCTGCGCAGCTGCGAGCGCGTAATCGTTCCGATATCCTTCCCAGGAAGGCGGGACTAAGATCGCGCGATCGACTCCTGCTGCCGCCATTTCACGAAGCAAATCTTCGTATCCGAGTGGCGTTGGTCGATGTGGCTTGGAAGCATCTTCTTTGATGTAAAGCCGTTGCGGCGTCTCCGGCGGCCAAACGTGGACTTGCGCGTCGATGATGGTCATGGTGCTAGTTCAATTCGATCCATCGAAGTGATCTTGAGGTCTTACTTGCCGCTGTTCACTTGGCGCACGAAGCGGTCATCGAAGAATTGCGACGGTTTTGCGTTTTTCGCTTCCGGGATCGACTCGGAGAGAAAGTCTAGAATCCCTTGAACGCCCGGCTCGGAGGTGACGAGCTCGCGTCTGAATCCGGCCTTGCGGTAGAACTCATAGCTCTTATCCAAAAAATCCGCATCTCTTTCTTTGGTGTATTTACTGATTACCTTAAGGGCGAACGGCTTGTCGGAGTAGTAGCGGTCGATCCCTGCCCGGATGGCGCGTAGCAACGGTACAATGCGCGCGCCAAGCTCATCGAAACGGCTGCGGCGCATGACAATGCCGACGTTTTGGTAGGGCATATCAAGCATGCTGACTATCGAACGAAAGCCGGCGCGCTCCAGCTGGAAGCTTGCCGGCGGCGAGCCGATGCCGCCGGCAATTTGCCCGGCATGGAGTGCGGCAACGATCTGCGCGCTGCTGCCGAGAGGAAAGAGCTGAACGTCCTTGGGGCTTAGTCCGATTTTTCTTAGAGCGACGAGCGTGCCGTAAGCGACAGGCGTAGCGGGGCGGTCGGTACCGATCACCTTGCCTTTCAGCTGTTCCGCGCTTTTGATCTCCGGTCTGACATAGAAATCCCAGATCATGGTGTTGAGCAGTCCGGCGACAAAGATCACGTCCTGTCCGCGCAACGCGGCAGTTAGCACCGGCGCAGCGGAAATTTCTATGGCATCCAGTTCGTTGGCAATCACCGCCGGCATAGCAATGCTGGCAGTAATCGATAAAATTTCCACTTCGATGCCTTCCTTGGCGAAGCCGCCGACTTCCTTCGCCATCCAGAGCGGTGCCATAGTAACAGACGTGCTCATATAGGCGACGCGCAAGGAAGTTTGTGCCCCAATTGGGCGGGAAAACGTCAGAAATAAGGCAGTTAATAGTAACGGGGTAAAAAATGGCACGAACCCTCGGTTTCGGGATGTTGGCATCGCGTCACCTCTAAGAAACTGACAGACTAACTTCTTCGAACTGCCGCTAAAAAGTAGGGCAGATGGGGTTTGCGGGTCAAAGTATAGACGCTCTCTTCTCGAAGCATCGTCCTGACGTCTATTTTAGTCGATGTCAGGCTCCACCGTAAAATCGCCTTCGCGCACAAATCTGTCCAATAGGAGCGCAGCAAGAAGCCATGTTTTAAGGGCGAAAAACGTTCGATTTCGCAGGGTTTCCCTTAAACTCCGGACGGCATGTCGATTGCTCCGCAGATCAATTCGGAGGCAGAAAACGTAAAAGGGGATGAGGTTACAGGACATGCCGGTCGTAAACGAATTTATGACGAAAACGTCTATGGGTTCATGAGTGACGAAAAGTTAGGAGAGGTTTTATGAAGAATATTTCAAGCACGCTTATAGCACTGGTTTTCGTTTTCTTCTCCTTGATCTCGCTGATGTCGGTAAATCGGTCTTGGGATAACTCTCCTTCTCAGTTGGGCGACGCACCTTCGCGGGTCTCGGAGCTCGGTCTCCGTTTCGCGATGCAACGTTAGCCCGCCGCCGATTGAAAAATTTTCAAGTGTAGCGCTTCCGCCTGCGCTCAGTCCCGACAACTCAAATCCAACAGTCTAGAACTCAAAACCCTTCGCAATTCTCACGGCGTCGCCCGCACGACCGCTCGATCGAGTAACCGCTCCATCCAGGCTTTTACGTATGGCAGGTCGTTACCAATGGTAGTCTGGTAGCGTTGCAGACGACAAAAGAACGGGATGTAAGTAATATCAGCAAGCGAATAGTCACCCGCGATGTATTGCCGGTCGCGCATCTCCTGATTCAAAGTTTCGAGATATCCGCGCACTCTTTCTTTTGACTTCTCAACCTCGTGGTCGTGAGCGATGTTACCGGCGGCTGCCTGTAGACGCGTATTACAATAGTCGATCCAGATGCGCGCGCGCGAGCGCTGCATAGGGTCGGACGGCATGAGCTGGATCTGGAGATATTTTTCTTCCAGATATTCGTTGATGATCACCGACTCGTAGATGACCCCCTCGCCATCCACCAGCACCGGAACTTTACCGTAGGGATTGAGCTCCAATAGATCCTTTGGTTTGTTTGAGAGATCGCACTCGATGAGCTGATGGGAAAGTTTTTTCTCCGCCAGGACAAGCCTTGTCCTGTGGGCATAGGGTCAAGGTTGGTAGGAATATAGTTTCATAGCGATCCCCTTTCTGATGAATTAGGAGCCTCCGTTAAAACGTTTCGTGTCAATCACTGCCCGACGATGCGTTCCGTCGCCGATCTTCACACCCTGATCGTTGGTCGCCGATACGGCGTAGCGAAGCTTATTATCCTTCACTTCTAAAAGCTCGGCGGTCACGGTGACGCTCTGGCCGATCTTGGTGGGCGCGATATGGCGCACGTCGACATGAATTCCGACGGTCTGCTCATCATCGTCTAGATACGGTTCGGTTAAATCTACGCAGGTTCTTTCCATTAAGCCGATCATGGCCGGTGTCGAGAAAACGTCTGCCTTTAACTGCCGCGCCCGCATCTCCAAGGTAGTTACATAGCTTCGGGTTCGCGCGATTCCCGGTGCCAGCTCATTGTTCATATCAGGAATATACGGGAGGTGGCGGGCGATGCGCAATAGCATCGCGATCAGACTCTGCATGATCGCGTAAAAGATTGTGATCGAATGCAAGTTTCGTGCTATGACATGACAAATCTAAAGGAGCCAGAATATGCTTTTACCATTTCGTGAACATCTTGATTTCGGCCCGACGCCGTACGATCAGCTGCAAGCGAAGGAGGGAATACCGATTGTCAAGGGCAATGTAGTGAACGATGTAACGACGCTGGAGCTCGGCAAATGGCAACGAATGGGCGCGTTGGGCTGTTACCTCAATCTTTCAAATCAGCAGCAGACGGATGCCTATGTTTGCGAGATCGCGCCGAGCAGCCAGACACTTCCCCAGCGCCATCTTTTCGAGGAAATTGTCTATGTCGCCAAAGGGCGCGGCGCGACCTCGGTATGGCAGGAAGGTACCGGCAAGGTGACGTTCGAGTGGGGACTGGGAGCGATCTTCGCAATTCCACTGAATGCTTCGTACATTCACTTCAACGGCTCCCGAGACGAAGCGGTTCGTTTGTTCGCCGGCACGACTTGCCCACGTATGATCAATATCTTTCACAACGAGGATTTCATCTTTCGCAATCCGTTCAACTTTCACGACCGGTTTCACGAAGGGGATGAGTTTTTGCGATACAACAAACACATGGCCGAGCGCTATTGGGAAACCAATTTGGTGCCGGACGCCAATCAATTTCCGCTCGATGATTTTCCGATGAAAGGGAAAGGCGTGAAGCACATGCGCTTCACATTGGCGGACACGACTTACGGCTGCCACGTGTCGGAGTTTCCGCCGGGTTGCCGCAGCACGTTTCATCGGCACGGACCCGGAGCCGTAATCATTATTACGCAGGGCGAAGGTTACGTCGTCCTTTGGAAAGACGGCGAAGAGCGCCAGCGCCACCCGTTCAAAGTCGGCACCGTTTATTCTCCCGACGATCTGATGTGGCACGGCCATTTCAACACCGGCAAAGGAACCATGCGCCACTTCGCCATTCGCGGCGACAGTCCGAAGTACAGCCACGACCGCTTTCGCAATCCGCTATGGACGATGATTCCCATGGGAGATGAACCGCCGGAGATTCATCGCGAGTATGTGCGGATCCTCGGCCAGAACGGGGTGAAAGCCGCGGTTTCAGTCGTTGAAGACTAGATAACAAGCAAAATTTCTTTGGCGCTGGCGCGATCCGCTGCCATTGTCGATTCGATGCAAGGAAAATGTCGAATAGATGATTTGTCATTTCCGTCTTCGTCTTTCTTCAGATGGCGTCAATCTTTACTGAATATCTAAAGAGGTTGTTATGATGAACTGCCCGGTAATCGATGCTGATGGACATGTATTGGAAAAAGAGCGTTATATCCGCAAATATCTCGAAGCGCCTTGGGACAAGCGCTCCACGGCGCTGCGCACGCGCGATCAGCCGTGGGATGCCAATCTCTTCGATAGTTTTGAAATGGCGGTGCGCTGGGAGGATCTCAGCCCGAAAGAACAGATCGACGAGTGGCATCAGGTTATGGGCCGCGAAGGAATGGAGAAGGCCATCTGTTTTCCCACGGGTTCCGGAAACGTCTCGAAGATCCAAGAGCTATCCTTTCAGATCGCCGTCGCGCGCGCGTGTAACACCCACTTCGCCAAAGAGTTCAATGCGCTATCGGATCGCGTGAGCTGTGTCGGCGTTTTGCCGTTGCGCGATCCGATAGCCGCCGCCGAGGAACTTCGCCGCAGCGTGGTGGAATTGGGCCTGAAAGGGTTTGAGATTTTACCGATGGGCTTGCCGATGGCTTTAGGCAGCACCTTTTACGATCCCGTATATGCCGAAGCAGAGCGATTGGGCGCGGTAATCGGCATCCATGGTTCGCGCAGCAATTCTCACGAGATCGGCGCAGCCAACTTGTCGACTTTCGCGGAAGTGCACTCGTACGCTTTCACCGTTGGTTTGTTGCTCCAGTTTACCCACGTCGTTTGCCAGGGTCTGCCGGTGCGCTTTCCAAAATTGAAATTGGCTTTCTTGGAGATCGGCGCGACTTGGCTGCCCTATTACCTGGATCGGCTGGATGAACACTGGGAAAAGCGCGCCAAGCATGAGATGCCGCTGTTAAGGGAAAAACCCAGCGATTTAGTCCGCAAGTCCAAGATGTACTTCAGCCTAGAATCGGGTGAATCGCTTTTGCCTGAATCGATTAATTATCTCGGCGCGGAACACTTTCTTTATGCCTCCGACATTCCGCATTGGGACAACGAGTTTCCCCAAAATCTGCATGCACTGAAGAATCATCCGCGTATTTCCGATAATGATAAGGAAAAGATCTTGTACCGGAACGCCAAGGAGTTGTTTGGCTTATAGTATGTTTTGATTAGTAAGCGCTCCTGAGATCGAGGATTTGACATGCGTCAACACTCAGCGAATTTGACTTGCCTATTAAACACCCTGTTTTGGTTTCTCGCCTGGATGATCGTTCCGATCGGTTCCTTAGCGGCGGACAAATTGGTGGCACTATATTCCGCTCACGCTATTCCCTACGCCATGCCGTGGGTCGCGGAAGAGTTAGGTCTGTTCAAGAAATACGATATCGATTTCGCGTTTATTTACATTCCGTCTTCGTCGACGGCTACGTCGGCGATTTTGGGTAACAACGTCGAGGTTGGATTATTGGGCGGAGTGGGGATTGTCAATGCCTATGTCAACGGCGCGACGGACTTGGTGTTCATCGGCAGTATCAAGAACATCATGACGCAAAGCGTGCTGGCAAAACCGGACATTACGAAGTTGGAACAGCTAAAAGGTAAGAGGATCGGCGTAACGCGCATCGGCAGCAACACGCATTTCTTTACGGTTCAAGCCTTGCGCCGCGCGGGCATGAATCCGGACAAAGATATCACTTTCATCCAGACCGGAGGCGAGGCGGAGACGTTGGGCGCGCTCGTATCCGGACGTATCGATGCCGCGACGCTATTACCGCCGAGCGATGCCAGGGCGGTCGCGCAAGGCTTTCGCTATGTGGTTTTCGGTCCCGATATCGGTATTCCTTATGCAGCATCGACGATCGCAACGCGCCGGTCGATTATTGCCAAGCGCCCATTTGTGGTCGGGCGATTCATGCGGGCGATGGCGGAGACGTCCAAATCGATGCATAAAGACAAGGAGCTAGTGTCCCGGGTTATGGAGAAGAAGCTCAGGATAAAGGATCGGGCAATTTTGGATGCCAGCTATGCGATCGAGATGAAGGTGATGGAACCACGCCTCGAATTGAAAGCGCAGGCGATTCAGCCGATGATCGATGAAGTCGCCCGGACCAACCCGCGCGCTAACGAAGTCAAACCTCAGGAACTGATGGACCGGCGCTACCTGGCGGAGATGGAAAGCAGTGGTTTCTTCGGTCTGGTGTGGGGGGAAAAGCGTTAATGCATAGTCGAGGAT
>DASYUV010000246.1:0-5120 GCA_036000865.1 Binatia bacterium
CGTTTCCCGGAATCCGCTTCGCTCCTTCCGGGCTGCGCTTGCTAAAATTTAATTACAGTTACAATACCATCTATAACATCTCCAATGTTAGCAAACGAAAATGATGGCGTCTGTATGAAGTTTGTAGTTCCATCAGATACAGTGCCCGCCGCGACAGCTTCACGAAAGGTTCCCCTAAACTGTTCATTGAAGAAAGAGCCCGGGAACCTTGACTGAAACCGATTGTTTACTTTTTCGGGTTCAACAGTTGCTGTCCAGGTAACGTCGATGGAAACATTGAACAACGACTCAGACACAAAATCGAAGACCTCAATTGTTGTAATCAATCTAGCGGATTCGATTTTTTTGCTGGCCTGAAAATCAGAGTCTGACAATGTTGCGGAGCCGATAGCACTTAATACAAATTCCTGGTTACACAAATCAAATTGGCTGATATTCACAAAGACCTCTGACCTTGAGTTCGGTGGACCTGGAGGCTCATGTACTATGTTATCAAAGGCTTCTATAAACACCTCAGTGACGATACACTCTTCGTTAGTGAAAAAATCAGCCTGAGCAAGTGGCCCCTTGACTCTGGAACGGAAAACTTCCCCTGCCCAAGTGGATGTGGGTAGGGTGAAAGCCGCCAGGGTAAAGGCCAGGGCAAGCACCGCAAACTTCATTGTTCGCACTTTTGGCCTTTGCCGGGACATGAGATTCAACTCAAATTGCGTTTTCATTGGGTTACCTCTCATAGTGGGTGAAGTTGGTTTGTGCATTATTGAAATCTTTAAAGACACGCATTGAAAAACTATCTCCGCCAAGCAAAACATGGCCTAACGTTATGCCGCTGAGCCGCTACCCAGAGATGCGGTCATCGTCTGTAAAATGCGCCGACGGCTCAAGCGGCGGGTTAGCTGGCGCCACGACGGTACAGTCCGGAGGCTAACTATCAGATGGTGCTGGCGACGTCAACGAAAAACCCCACCTCGGTGGTGGTGCGGTTTGAATGGATGGCGCTGTAAAGCGAAGAAAGATTTCTCGCGATGCGCTCGAAATGACACGCTAAATAATCTGTCATCTCGAAACGAAGTGAGAGATCTTGAGCAAACTGAATCACTACCCCCACCTCCCTTCGACGTTGCTCAGGGCATGCTTTCCTCGGCCGCGTGCGGAGCGCTGTGTCGCAACGCATGGGAAGTGTGTTGTCATCCCGAACGAATGTCAGGAATCTAAGATTTCTCCCTGCGGTCGAAATGACAGAAAGGCTAACGCGACGATGTTCTCGATATTGCGACACAGTCTGGCACACGAGGAAGGATGAAGGAGAACCTGCAGCTATTTTTCGTGAGTCATCTGTTGCGCCAGATAATTCTGATAGCCGACTTCCTCAATCTGGTGCAGCTGCGTTTCGAGCCAGTCGACAGGTTTTTCTTCGTCGACTACGATATGCTCCAGAAGTTCCCGAGTGCCATCGTCGGAAGCTTCAAGGCAGGTTTTGATCCCGGGTCGAAGCACCGTGAGGGCGGCAAGTTCGAGGCCGAGGTCGTTTTCGAATTGCTGCTTTACACCGGACCCAATCGTGATCCGGTCGTAAGCCGATACGTTGGGAATTCCCTCCAAAAACAAAATTCGCTCAATGAGCTGATCCGCATGCTTCATTTCACCGATCGATTCGTCCCACAGGACCTTCTTGAGTTTGCCGTACCCCCAATTCTCGCACATCTTGGCGTGGACGAAATATTGATTGATACCGGTAAGCTCTTTGCGGAGAACCTGGTTCAGAACATTGATGACTTGTTCGTTTCCTTTCACGGCGTTACTCCTTTCGATATCTAGAATCTTACCGAACTCGAGCTCGCGGGCAAATACTCAAGCTCAGCGTTCCATGCCACCGACGGTGAGCGTCAAGCTTGTCTCGCTCTTTTCTTTGCTGATGGCCACGAGCATGGTCTTACCTTCTTTGCTGTAGGCCAGCATGGCGCCGCCGCTCCGCACATTCATATCCGGTTGCCAGCCGCGCGCGGGCATCTCTTTTTTGTAGAACTCGACGATCTTATCAGTATCCATGTTGCCGTGAAACGACGCCTGACCGGCGCCGAAACCGAGAAAGGTCATCTCAACCGGCTTTTCTGAGCTCCGGATCATCGCCTTCGGCACAGGAACTTTGACGCCGGAGATGGTTTCCTCGTAAGAGCGAGCGCAGCCCGATACAAGAATAGGAAGAAAAGTCGCAGCGACTAAGAAAGGCAGGAGCGAGTCACGGATTAGGTTTCGCATACGCTCTCCTAAGGGTTTTCACTACATCAACCCTTCGACGTGATCAATGCAGTTGGATCGGAATGTTCTATGAGCTGGATTCCGGCGGGAGCGGCAACCCGACGAAAAACCAAGTGACGAGGAGCACGACTCCGAGAAGCTCTGGGAGCGACGGAGAAACGTGAATCAGCGCGCCGCCGAGCATGCCGCCGAGAGACGAGCCGATAAAGCCAAAAAAATTATAGATGCCGCTTGCCGTTCCTCGGCCCGCTGTCGGGACGTATTGGCTGAGAAATGCGGGGAGTATCGGTTGATAGATGGAGTAACCGAAGAAAAACGCCGCGCCGCTGACATAGAGTAAAAGATCGTATTGGGCGCCAAATAAATAAATGCCGTAGCCGACTGTGGCGGTAAGCCAACCGATGAGGATGGGCATGCGGAACCGGCCCTGTTTCTCGGCCCGTCGCATGTACGGAAAGACAAAAAAAACGCTCGGTAGAAAAATAACTAAATAGACTTTCCAGAGCTCCGCTTTTTCCAAACCGATTTCGGTCCAACTCAAAGGATAGGTGAAGAAGAATAGGTTCAGCGCGAAGGACAGAACGAATGTCGCGACAAAAATCGGCCGCAGGTGGTTGTGAGCCAAGATTGGCCTCAGCGCCATCGCCGGTTTTGCTTGCGGCCCGCCTTGTTCCGCCGGAAAGGAAATAGCAGCCAAAATCAACGAAAGGCAGCTGAAGAACGCCAGCACGTAAAATAAACCGCTAAGGCCGATCTTTGCCGCCAGAAACGGGCCGGCCAAAAGACCGAACATGAAGGAAACGCCAATGGCGATGCCCGTTATCGTGTACGCCTGCGTGCGCACGCTTGGCCGTGTGAGATCGGCTAAAGCGGCGAACGCGACCGACCCGACGGCACCGGTACCTTGCAAGGAACGCGCGAGTATCAAACTGTAAATGTCATTTGCCCGAGCGCAAGCGATGCTGCCCAGCGCGAAGAGCGCGAGTCCTATAATCAGCACGGGTTTGCGTCCCCAACGGTCACTCGCCCAACCGAGCGGGATTTGAAAGATGCACTGCACGAGCGCGTAGATGCCGAAAGCGAGACCGGCAAGGCCCGTGGACGCGTTCGGATAGCGCACCGCGTAGGCGCTGAAAATCGGCAGCATGAGAAAAATGCCCAGCAGCCTGAGCGCGGAGATCAAGCTTACGATGATGACCGGGGCGATTTCGTTTCGGGTGAACGAGTGTTGACTGTCAACCAATGTGAAGGGTGGTCTCCGTTGCCGGCGAAATACGTCGGATCAATCTACACCGTTTCATAGAAATGGGAAGAGCCGTGATATAAGCAGCGGCTGGTCATTGCGAGAAAGCCGTCAATAAAATCTCTCATGACGACGGCAAAGTCGAACCGGCGGATTCGAGGTTGGTGGCGGCTGGAGCCGAAGAGCTTTCGATGCCATCGCGTTGCAACGCATACTTGAGACGTCGGCGGAATTCACGGCCGACGAATTGCTGTTGCGACGGCAAAGTCTTGAACCGGGCTTTGATCGTCACAGAGGCGTCGGTAAAGTTATCGACGCCAAAAACTTCAATCGGTTCGAGCATGACGCGCCCATATTCACTTTCGGCCTTCATCTCATCGCCGACCCGGCGCATGATTTTTACGACGTGGTCGGTGTCGGCCTTGTAGGGAAGCGTGACGTCGACCACGTACGCGGACCAGTCCATGGTCGCGTTGGCGAGCGTGTTGATCGTGCCATTGGGAAAGACGTACACGACGCCGGCTTGATCCCGCAGCGCAACCGTACGAAAAGTAATCGCTTCGACCGAGCCGGCCGTGCCATTGATAATCGCCATGTCGCCGACTCGAATCTGATTTTCCAGTATTAGAAAGAAACCGCTCACGAGGTCACGCACCAGATGTTGCGCGCCGAACCCGGCGGCCAGCCCGACAACACCGGCGCCGGCGAGAATGGGGCCGATGTTTACACCGACTTGGCTGAAAGCGATGAGAACGACGACGAACCACAGGAGTCCGCAGCCGATCGTCCACAGCACACTGGCTAACGTCCTAATGCGCATGGCTGCCGCTCCCGGAGTCTTTTCGGTTCGTTCCGTCGCGCGTATCAAAAACGCCTCCATGCGGTTTAATCCAGAACGCAGCAATTTCGTAACGACGTAGGCAACGGCTACGATGATCGCAATTCGAATCAGCCCTTGCACGGAGTTGACGCCGATATCCATCAGCTTATCGATAAACGATTCCCAAGCGCGTGCGTTCATGATGGCTTCCTCCTCGTATTCTTGTCTGATGATTTTGTCGCAAAAAAATCGTCAAGATGCCAGCACGATGGAAAAGCCTGAGGCATTTAACGCGCGGGGAATCTTGTTGACATGTTGCCGGGCTGCGATAGATTGCCGCCAATCCTGAGAGATGGAGGGCTTATGGTCAGGCTCATCTTGATTGCCTATGGGTTTCTTCTAGTTTCGTTCATCGCGGTTGATCGGTCGCCGGCGGGCTCAGCGCCGGACAAAATCAGATATCCATACTCGCCGATCTCTTGGAATAGCCTGCCCTGGTGGATGGCCAAGGATGCCGGGCATTTTGAAAGGAACGGTCTCGACGTGGACCTGTTCTTCGAAGGCGCGTCTTCCGTGATCGTTCAGGCGATGCTCGCGGGCGAAGCGAATTTCGCTGGCTTGGCCGGACCGGCGGTGGTGAGCAACGTTATCAACGGAGGTGACGTAATTCAGATCGCGGCGGTGGTCAAAACTTTTACGGTTCCGATGTTTTCGGCACCGACCATCAAAGAAGTGGCACAGCTGAAAGGACAAAAGGTGGCGGTGAGCCGCTTCGGCTCGATCTCGCATATTGCCGCG
>DASYUV010000247.1:0-39967 GCA_036000865.1 Binatia bacterium
GTCGGCGGATGCGGCAGCGTGCCGCCGTACATGGCGAAGTGATGCTCGGTGACCCAGATATGCTCGTAGCCGAGCCGGTCCATCTCTTCCATTTGCGCGAACATTTTTTGGTAAAATTCCGGCAGCGGCCCGTCCCAATCCGGTATGTACGTCGGCAAGTAATGGGAGCCAAATTTAATCGCTTGATGACTCATCAAATCCACGGCCTCCAAAATTTCGTCGCTCTAGATAGAGGTTGGCGCAGTACTCCTGAGCCGACTTCCGCACGCAGATTGGAGCTGCTCAGCTTACCCGCCCGTGGCTATGGCGGGCGCGAACAGCGTCGGTCCTTCGACCTCCGCTTCGAGGGCGCGAAGCGCGGTTTGAATTATTTCTCGGCGCAGGCGCGCGTCAAGCTCCTTGGACAAATTCGGGTCACCGCATGGATGTGGGATACTCACGCCTTTGACGATGCGGTTCGCGCGCACCTGCTGCGCCACCGGAAACATCGCGCTAATCAACGCTACGGGCAGTCCCGCCTTCTCGAGTTCCTTGCTCATCACAGCGCCGCTGCGACTGCAGGTCCCTCACGTGGCGACAAAAAGCACTCCTTCGACGCCGTCCTTTTTCAGGTCTGCGGCAATTTCCTGACCGATGCGGCGCATGACCGTCGGCGAACCTTGATTGCCGGGGATGACGTAATAGGCCGGATACAGTTTCCCTGGACCGATCGCTCCTTCCGCTTCCAGACTGCGGAGCGCATCCAGCGGAACGCCATAGTGGGGATTCTGATTCATGTAGGCGACGTTATATCCGCCATGCACCGCCTCCCATTTCCCCGGTTCGAGCTCTTTCAGTTCGGCGATGTTGTATTTTCGCCAGTAGGTATTTCGATAAGTCTTGAACTTATCCGGATTGCCCCAAGGAACCACGCCACTCGTTGTCACCAAGGCGATGTTGCGGTCCTTCACCTGCGCCAGCGCTCTCGCAGGCGGTGCATCATCCCAGACCTCCATCGGGAGTTCGCTTTCGAACGGCTGGTTGTTTAGTTTCTTCAGCAACATGTCAAGCGCGCGCACCGCGCCACGCTGATCGGTTTTCTCAAGACGTCTGATGCCGCGGCCGATGTAACCTTCCTTGAGCGCGGAACCGATCTCTTCACCGCGAGCCAGACGAATCGCCAAGCTTGCTATCCGCGACAGCGCATCGGTCATTCCCGTTATCGTCTCCCCCGTTGGTAAGCAGTACAGCCGCGAATTAGCGAACTCACGATAAACGCCGACGCCGGGATTCTCTTCGTGCATCGCCGTCACGCAGGGAATTTCCATTCGATTGGCAACCTCGTTGCAAATTTCGACGCAACTCAATCCGTAACGCCCGGAATTAAAAGCCGGACCGGCCACCAAAACCTCCGGCCCAGCTGCTCGTACGGCGTCCAGTATCGTTTTGATCGCTGCTTCCTTGTGCTCGTGAAAGTAATTGTCGCCGACATAAATCGTGCAAACGATCTTGGCTTCTCCGCCGAGCGCTGTCTCAAAAGCGCGCGCCGCACCGGCGCTGCCCTCGATCACGCCGACAGGCAGACCCGCCTTTTCCTCGCCGCCGAGGCCGGCAAAAAATTGATTGACGACATGAACGACTTTGATCATAACGATCTCCTTAACAACAACTAAATCAGTTCCAAACGTTCCAATCGTTCAACCGCTGCGCTCCGTTCAATTCCCCCTCCTTCATCCCCGCGACGCGTCGCGACGCGGGGGAGGAAAGGGGTGGGGGGCCAACACTCCATTACTCCATCACTCCAGTACTCCAAGTTTGAGGCTTGCTAGTACTCCGCACATTTCCACATCCCTTCACCCCAAATATCGGCTCCGCCCATCATGACATCTCTCGCTTCCAGTGATAAGGCTCCACGCGCCGGCACAGGCGCCGCGCCAGGGAAGGGAAAAATTTTGACCTGATCATAAGGACCGATGACCTTGTCCATGGCCGGCAGTTCCAAGGTCTTGTCGAGACTGCCGGTGCTCACCACCGCGTCGGCTTCGGGAAGATAAAACAGCACGGGGCTATCCTTACCTTCTTTGCCACCGTTTTCATAGGTAACGAGTGTGGTCTTGATGCCGTTTCGCTCGCAGGCGCGGATTGTCAACATGACATCGACAAAGGCGTTGCCGCCGCCGATCCAGGTCACCAGCGCGCCGTCAGCGCCCATCGCTTTGGCCAAACGGGCAGCGTTCTGCGCGCCGACTTCTTTGCCGTGATGGGTCTCGAAGCGAATGCGCTGCAAGATGACGCCGCCGAAGTTCAAGCTCTTGCCGTGGGCGGCGTACAGCTCCAGAACCAAAGGGTGGTTTTGCCAATCCCAAGTCGTCGGATAATAACCGCGGCCCGACCGCGTCGTATCGACGGTGACCGCGCCGTCAAAGAGCTCATTGGGATGGACGAACGTCGCCATGGAATTTCGCAACGAGAGTCCATAATAACCAACGCCTGAATGCACATGCTGCGGGTCCGTGATGCAGCCTTGCACCAGAAAGACGTTGGGCAAGTGCGGATTTTTTTTGCTGAGATCATAGGTGTAGAGCTTTGCCGGCGACAGTCCTGCCGTGATCTGAGCCAGCCGTTGAGCAACTTTATATTCCGCCGATTGAATCGCGCCGTGGGCATCCAATTCGCCCAAGCCCGAAACGATTCTAAAGCTCATGACCAAATGCAAAGACGAGCTGAACCGGGACACTTCTGCTCCGGGGCCCGCCATGTCGAGGATTGCGCTTCGTTGCACCGTCGTGCCCGCTCGGATCGTGCCTTCATACTCCGCAGCCGCAACCACCGCCATGCCCGAAAGACGGTGCGTTCGTCCCTCGCCGACGTTCTCGACGGCCCCTAACACGCCAGGAAAAACTTGGCCGGCGCCCGAAACTTTATGTCGCGGCTCGACAATATCCCGGATACCGGTGACGCGTGTTTTCTCGCCCGGTATTGCGACGGCAAGCGTCGCATCCGTGATCCTCGGATCCTCCTGAACGAGATCGATTAACGCGCCTTCGTCGACGTCGAGAATTTGATTCTCGTAGCTGAAGCGATGCCCCAGGCGAATCTTGCTCACTGGAAATTCAGCGATTTCGAGCTTCATCATGACGGCTTCAGAAGCGTTCAAATCGTTCCAAACGTTCCACCGCTTCGCTCCGTTCCAATGAATGGAACAATTTGAATGTCTTGAACATTGACAATCTCTCGCGCCAAGAAACCTAGTTGTCTCTGCGCAATGTTTCACCGTGGCAAGATTTCTTGGTTCTTCGCTTCCTCAAAATGACAAGTCGAATTCTCCGCACCTTACTGCATTACATGGCGATTCGTTGTGCTCTTACAGTCCGTCATTCCCGCGTGCTTTTAGCGGGAATCCAGGCGAAACTCTGACTGGACACCGATAAAAACATTCGGGGGTGACAATTTACACCATACCTGTCATTTCGACCCTTCGATTGTACTCAGGGCGGGCTCCGGGAGACATCATTCTTTGACACATGCACTAAATCACGTGGGAAAAACTTCAAACCATTCGCGCGAAGCTCTGTCCCCTAACGCCTAACCCCTTACGTCGACATTACGGCACATTCAGGATCTTCCGAAAGTCCTGCAAGTAATCTTGCAGCTTCGCGCCGAGCTTGGGGCTCACGACGAAATCCGGCTGCAATTGAAATTCTTTGAACTTGCTGCGCACGCCTCTCATCGCGCTTCCTTTCCCCAAGGTCGTCGCCAAAAAAGACTGCGCTTCTTCAGAGAGCACCCATTCGGCGAATAGCAACGCGGCGTGCGGATGCGGCGCATTTTTCGCGAGGAACAAGCCTTCGGGTTTTACGATCTTGGGCGCAAGCACTTTGAAGCCCAGCGGAGCGCCTTTCTCCCGGATCGCCGCCGAGGTCTCGCCGTTGATGGCGATGCCGATGGGATACTCGCCCGAAGTCACCACCTGAGTGGTCAACGTTCCGCCGCGTCGATAACTCAAGTCTTGCTTGGAAAGCTTCGACAAGTAAGCGACGGCTTTTTCTCTGCCCCAGGTCTCTTCCATGGCCGCCAGAATATAGCCCGCTTCCGGATCGAACAGCATTTTTCCTTTCCAAGCGGGACTCAGCAGATCCTCGTAGCTTTTCGGCGCCTGCTCCGGCTTGACCGAGTTAGTGTTGTAAATCAGCGCCGTGGTCAAATAGTACATACTGTGCCAAGAGCCGCCAGGATCGTAGGTGCCGTCAAAAAACCGTTCCCGTCCGGCAATTGCGTACGGCTGCACCAGGTTGGCATTCAACAACTGATACCCGTAGCTCAGGTCCACCTGAATCACATCGACCGCATGTCTGCCAGCACGCGCCTCGGTTAGCGTGCGGCTGAGAATGCCATCGCGCGGCGAAAAGTAATGTTGCAGCGCCATCGAGCGATAGCGCTGATTGAAGACTCTCGCGAGCGGAAGAAACTCGTCTATCGGCAAAGTGCCGTAGTAAAACAATTCTCCTTCGGCCTGCGCACCTTTGAAGAGATAGTTGATTCTTTCTTGTTGTTTTAGGGATTTTATTTTCGCCGCGACTTCGGCGATCGTCGCGCCGTAAACGGGCATCGATGCAACCACAAAGAAAAAGGCCAAAGACACCAACCCGCCCAAAATGACTTCAATCGTGCGCTGCATCGCTCGATCCCTGCTTTCCGAATAATTCTTCAAAGCCCAATCGCATGTGAGTTTCGTTAAACAAATCGCCGATGGAACCGTTTCCACTCGTACAGTTACACGTTCCGCTCACCGACGGGCTCTCTATAAATCATATCGACATCCATTTTTTGGTGAGCCGCGACGAACCCGTTCTTATATTCGTGACCGCAATAATGCGCCGGTTTGAGCTTCTCCCACACGACGTATCCATTCTCGTCGACGCAGCCCTCGTCGACCGATGCCGCGACCACCTTGCCGACGACCATCAACCGGTGCAACCATTGCTTGGTCCATTCCACATGGCATTCGAAATGGCTTCGGCACTCGGCGATGCGCGGCGGTTTGACGATCTTCGACGGGATCGCCGTGAGCCCGGCTTTTTCCAGCTCGTTTACGCGCGGCGGAAATTCCAGACCCACGACCCTGACCTTCTCGAGCATCTCTCTCTCAAACGGCGGGACGTTGACGACAAATTCACCGTTCGCCAAAATGTTATTGTAAGTGTCTTTCGTCGCTCCGACTGTGAATGCGATAAACACCGGATCGTGACACACGCGCACGCAGGTGCCGAAGGACGCCGCGTTGATCCGACGTTCGCCGTCCACCGTGGTAATCATCACGAGACACGCGCTTGGCGCAAAGAGCCGATCCCAATGCTCGCTCGGCACATCCATCTTCTTGGCAGTATTCAACTGGCCCATTTCAATCGCCTCCCTTGGTACGCTTAATTGCGGCTCGAAGCGTAACCGAAAGGAAACAGCGCCGTCAACCAGAGCGCTGGCAAAAATATGCTTCAGCTTTTCGAAATTGGAAATCGGTCTGGAGAAAAAAAATCAAGACAGCGCACGCGCCTGTGGTGGTTCAGTTTCGCAATATTTTGTAGGGTGACCCCTGTGGTCGCCCGTCCGAGAGGGCAGACACAGGGGTCTGCCCCTACATCGACGCGTCGTTGAAATCAAATTGAACCACTGCAAACGCCACTATTTATCTGCCGACTTAATCCTCAGCGCGGCGCGTTGCTCCATGATCAGCGTTTCGATGTCGTTCAACACCGTCTGCGGGTGGAGGAAAGTTGAAGTGTAGATCTCGCGGACAAACCCCGCGTCATCTATGAGGAACACTTTGAGCACATGCGAGAGTTCTCGCCTTGGCTTGCCGTTCGAACGATCAATCACGTAGCGGATATCCTGGCCGAATCCTTCGATCAATGGCATCAGCTCGCGTGCCGTTCGGGTGGTGAGAAAATACCAGGGAAGTCCGTTCGGTTCGTCCTTCACGCGGCTGCCGGCATATTGGCGCATGACCGCCGGCGTGTCACGCGCCGGATCGAACGATAGCGTCACGAACTGGACACTGCCGCGCAACGCCGGCGCGGCCGTGATCATCTGTTTGAGCGCATCGAACACGCGGTACGCCAGCGGGCAACCGGCCGGATCCACGCACGTGGTATAAATGAAGCCAAGCAGCGTGATACGATTGCGCGTGAAATGAGACAGCCGCTGGGCGCGGCCGTCAACGCCGACTACTTCGCCGTCCGGCGCCACCATGATGCGGTGAAGCTTGTAGCTTCCAGGCGAGGGAGGGTCAAAGTCGAGAACAGGCAGCGGCCCAACCTCGTGACTAAAAGCGATTGCCGCCGAAGCAACGCAGCCAAGCATCGCGAAAATTCGCGCACGCCGGCGCAGCGCGGTGGTAGTCGAGCGCCATCCACTTGTCACGACCATCTCCTCAAGAGAGCGCGACCCGCTTTAGCCCCGCCGGATCGGCCGCAGCGGAACGCAGCGACTTCGAGCCCAGCTTCATATGGTGCGCGCGACCGAGTTTTTCCTTGGTGAAATCGACTTCGAACACCTGTTTGAGCTCTTTGCCGTCCCACGTGAAGCCGCGCAAGAACTGTTCGTTGTCCGATCCGCCCTTATCCCAATTCGCCAACAGCGACGATGTAATATAAACCCGCTTGCCGTCCCAGCTCTGCGAGATCATGTTGACTTGCTTGCCGGTGACTTTTTCGTAGGTTTGCTTTGGCGCTTCGGGATTGCTCAAGTCGAAGTAGCGCGTTTTTCCATCCATGAAGGTGTTGACCCACAGGCCCTTGCCGTTGCGAGTTATGCTGATATCCACGGGCAGCGGAATCTTCGCCGGATCGCCGATCGTTGCCACGTCCTTCGCCTGCCACTCACCCTTGCTGTCCTGTTTGATGAGCCAGATCTTGGAGGTAAGCGCGGTAGCAGCGACAGCCCAGTTGTCTGCCGAATTGAGCGACCAGCGGATCTCCAGCGGCGCGCCGGGCACGCTGAAGATTTTCTTCGGCTTCATCGCTTTCAAATCCCACAGCACCATGGTGCTGCCGAATCGTTTCATCGCGTTCTCGTCTTTGATCAACTCACCGAGCGGCCGCATGTAGTTGGCATAGCCTGTGAAGCTGGAGGTCAGTAGCACATTCTTCCTCGGGTTCACCGCGAGATCATAGCCATAACCGTCGCCACCGCCTTCAGCCGGCATGGCGTAGGAGGTTATGAACGCTCCTTTGTTATTATATAGCGCCATGCCCGTGACGCCGCCCTTGTCCTTCGCGTTCGACAACGCCTGCACGAGCATCCGCCCCGGCAGTGCGTAGTAGGTGTGCGGGCCGATGTAACCGGTTTTGTCCGAGAGGTCTTTAATGGTGTTGGTCAGCCGCGGCTTGGCCGGGTCCGTGGCGATATCAAACACGTAGATCTTGCTGTCGGAAAGCCCACCGGCCCACAGGAACCGCCGGTCGTCGGTGAAACCCATGTGGTGTGCCTCGCCGCGCGAGTCGACCGACACGCTGTGAATCACCTTGCCGTAGTTCTTGGATTTCGGCTGGACGTCCACGGTCACGAGTTTATCGGCGCCGTCACCCACGCCTTCCACTCCGAGAGTCCAGACGTAGACGTAATCCTCTTGACCGTTGATGAGCTTGGCAATGTAAGGGGAGTTACAGGTCTCGTCGGCGTGTGCGGCGGTGACGAATAATGGACCGATCAAGGCAACCGACGCCACGGCCGCCATGCCAGTAATTAGCGATCGATAAGCAATCATCGGAAATCTCCTTTGCTGGGAATGCACATCGTGTCTCCTTGTGCTCTTCGTGGCGCCCCCACCTTTTTCCTCCCCCGCGTCGCGGGATGAAGGAGGGGGGAACTTCGTGTCCTTCGTGCCTCCGTGGTGAAGACTTGTATTACTTCACGTTCAGAGACGCCGATGCTTCCTTTAACAGAGTCCAGTCGACGATTTTTTCCATAGGGACAGCGGCTGGAACTTCCGCCATGCTCGCGACATTTTTTAAGCCCTTCTCGGTTGGTTGTCCGCTGTCAGGCCAAATGTCTCTTAATCTGTCGTAGGCTTTTTGGGCCATCTCTAAACTTTCTAGACCGATGAAATCTTTCAGTAGAGGAACCACTTCTTCCCGACGAGTCTTAGTGTAGCCAATTCCTTTCAGCGCACCGACAAGGACTTTTTTTACTTGATCAGGTTTATCGCGCAGCAGGTCGTTGTTCACAATGATGCCGAGGAGAGGGAATTCCAGTATGTCCTTAAGATAAACCAGCGGCCTGAAGCCGTCCTTCTCGAGGTACAACTCAAGAGGAGTCATCAACATCGCCGCGTCGACATTGCCTCCCTTGAGGGCCGTCAAGCTGTTTCTCGCGTCGCCCAAACTGGCCGTTTTTACTTCGTTCGGGTCGATTTTGAACTTCTCCAGGATCATCAGCAATTCGCGATGGATCGTCCCTCCGGGCTGGCTAATGGCCACCACGCGGCCGCGCAACTGAGCTGGAGAGCTAATATCAGATTTGACGACCAGAACGTGGTGCGTCTTATCAGTAAATACCATGACGAGTCTGGCCGGCAGGCCGCGCGCGATCGCCGTTAGCGAAGAGCCCGTTTGGGTTATGTAGCCAATCTGCTTTGACGCCAGAGCCGCCAGAGAAGTGCGAGCCTGCATATACACGGGCAACAACTCGAGACCTTGCTCGCGAAACAGTCCTTTTTTCCAGGCAACATAGAGTGGGAACCAAGTTGCTGAATTGGTCGAAACGCCGATGTGGATCGGAGTTAGCGTCTGTGCGTGGGCAAAAGAGAGAACACCGAACAAAAAAACCGTGATTAGGAATAGACTGAGATTACGTGCAGCGTGGCTCATGATCTTATTGTTTTCGTTCACCAAGAAGAGCACGAAGGACACGAAGGTTAGCCCTTGAATACAACACTGAAAAAGATTTCTCCCGGAGTCTACCCTGAGCTAGCCGAAGGGGCGAAATGACAACGCGCGGCCTGTGTGTTTGCGCGGGTCAATCTGAGACGGGTGCGCGGATCGCACCGTACGAAAAAAACTTTGCGCCCTTTGCGTTCCTTCGACGGAGTTTATCCTGAGCGGCGTCGAAGAGCTCAGAACATGCCTTTGCGGCTAAAGCTTCTTGACTCCGAGTTCGCCCCCTCTTTCATTCTCTCTCGTCCCAACGGGGGAGAAAAATTCTTTTTTGTGATCCTTGTGTCCTTTGTGGTTAATCGTTTTCACGCTGGACGCGTCGAAAGATCTAAGAGAAGACCGTCGGGATCGGCAAGCGCAAACTCGCCGATCTTACAGCTGTCGATATCTTTTTGTGTGATATGTCCGAATACGCCGCCAGCCAACTCTTTCGGTGCGGACCGCGGGTTGGCACGACCAAATTCGTCGACGTCTTTTTTTACGTCTTCGATGCTCTCAACCGCGTAGCCAAAGTGGTCGATGCCCTCCCTCATGCTCATATAGGAATGGTTACTGGTTCGTCTTATCAGGAGATCGACCGTCCCGTCGGTCACGCAGAGCGTGTCTTCATCGAAGAAATTCTTTCCTTCCTTGAGCTCAAAAACTTCGTGATAGAATTCGGCGACCCGCTCCGGCTCTGTAGCCCTGATCGCGATATGGTTAATCTGTCTTGGTTGCTTCCAGCCGTCGTCCTTGTAACCCTCTTGAACTTTCAGATGTTGCTTCCATGAAATGTCGAATTGCGTTCCAGCCGGGTCGTGACTTCGAAAAACCGCGAACGCCACTTGCTCCAGACCTTTGGTGACCAAGATCTTCGGGTACTTCTCCTTGAGCCGGTCTAGAATGCTGTCGACGTCCTCGACCTCGAAGCCGAAATGATCTAGCGCCGAGGCGAAGCCGGGGCGTCTTTTCAGAACGGCGAGGCCGATCACACCATCGCTGATGTGGCCCTGATTGGGATTGTTGAAGCTCTCTGTAATTCTTTTCATGCCAAAGACGTGTTTGTAGAAAGTTGCCATTCCGTCCTGATTCTCAGTGTAAAGAGCGAGATGTCTAATTTTAGCTGACATGACTCCTCCCTTCTGTTATGACGCCATCTCCATCGCAACTGGGCATAACAAACCGCCCATGTTGCGTCAACGGGTTCAAACGCCATGCCCCCAAGATGCCAAGCAATCCCCCGATCAAAATCCGAAATCCGAAACGAGCAGGTTTGAAATTTTATCCTTTTTGGTCATTTAGATTTGTTTCGAATTTCGGATTTCGAATTTGGGATTTGAAAGTTCGTCTTGGCGTTTTTGCGCGAGATATAGAGAATCGTCGTGGTCTTCGTAACATCTAAACTGGATAAGAGTAATCAGCCGCCATTACCTCCTTGGCAAACAGGCGCATCGAATTCATCGCCTGCTCGGCGGTGAGATTACCGAAGGCAAAAGAAGCGACAAAATAGTTGCTGCCGGTGATCTCAAGGTGCTTTCTCACTTCTTCGCGCACCGTGTCCGGAGAACCGGCAATGTATAGACCTTCCGCCCGGCGCGCTTCGAAGTCACTGAGGTGCTCTTTTCTCCGATTGTCGCCGCGGATCGATTGGAGGTAACTCGTATTCTCGTTGAACTGGGCCAGAGCGATCTTGGCATCCGCCCAGGCCCGAGCATCCGTCTTACCTATGTAGACGTGCCGCGAGATGCCGTATATCGGCTCGCGCACGTGGGCGTTGAGCCGAGCTGGATTGTTCGAATGTTCATTCCACAGTCTTCGATAGAGATCGAAGAGCTCACGAATAACCGGCATCGGTTGGTAGTGCACCACAGTATTGAATCCCTCTGTGGCCAGCCATGTCATGGAGTCACTGCTATTCGTCGGATACCACAGAGGCGGATAGGGACGCTGAAGGTTCGATCTGGAGCTCGACGTCCTTGAACGAGAAGTAGCGACCCTCGTAGGTGAGTTTGCCGGTGGAGAGCGCCGCGATCATCGCGTCGAGCGCTTCTCGGAACATCTCTCGCGAGTCTTGCACGTCAATGTTGAAAAAGGATAGCTCGACGGGCGAGATGCCCCGGCCCACTCCGACATCCAACCTTCCCCGGCTCATGTTGTCCAGCATGCAAATTTCTTCAACGAGCCGCAACGGATTATAGACTGGCAGCACGTAGACCAGCGTTCCCAGCCGAATACGCTCGGTCCGCTGGGCGGCGGCCGCCAGGAAGAGGCCGGGGGATGGCGTCATATTCAGGGGCGACGCGTGATGCTCGGCGATATGATAGCAATAGAAGCCGTTTTGGTCGGCGCATTCCACGAGCCTCAAGCGCTGCTCGTAGAGCTCGGGCAGGGTGAGCTGGTTACGATCGATCCAGTCGAAGATGCCAAACTTGATCGGTGTTGGAGATGGCGCGTTCGTCACTTCATCCTCCGAGCCGATACTATCTTGGTCGATCACCGGATGCCAGCAAAACAACAGGCTTCATAGCAGCGAGCCACCGACGCCGCCTCCAACTAGTCTACCGTAAAGAATTCGGATAGAGTCCACCCGTGTTTTTTTGTTCAGCTTAGCTAGAGGAGGAGAAAACCTTGGTTCAGTGGAATGACGAAGTCAATCTGATCTGCGTCGGCTCCGGCATCAGCGGCTGCGCCGCCGCGATAGCGGCCGCGGAAGCCGGCCTGAAGGTCATCCTCGTCGAAAAATCACTCAAGCTCGGCGGCACGACGACGTGGTCCCTGGGAATTGTATGGGTGGGAAACGGTCATTTGGCTCGGGCGAACGGAGTCGTCGATACAGCCGAAGAGACCCGCGCCTACCTCGACTATCTGGGAGGCGGCCGAAACGATCCGGAGGTTACTCAAAGCTTCGTCGATCATGCGCCGCAGGCGCTACGTTTTTTTGAAAGCGTGGCACAGGTCCCCTTCTATATGGTCGACAAATTGCCGGACCATTACTATCCGGCCGGCGAAGGCTCCAAGCCATTCGGCAGAAGCCACCAGGTGCGGCCCTTTGAGGCTTGTTCGCTGGGAAACTGGCAAAAAAATTTGGACCTCACTCCCTACCGCCACGGTCGGGTGACTTTCGAGGAGATGGCCGCGCACGGCGGCATGGCGGGACAATGGGATAAAACGCTGCTCGCCGAACGCGAAGCAAAAGATATTCGCACCTTCGGCGGCGCTGTCGCCGGTTATTTCCTGAAGGCGGCGATCGACCGTCGCATACCGATAAGGAACGAAACTGAAGTCACGCGGTTGATCGTCGATGGCGGGCGCGTGGTCGGAGCGGAACTAAATTCAGCCGCGAAGTCCACCGCCATTCGCGCGTCGCGCGGCGTGGTCCTGGCGACCGGACAATACGATTCCAATCCCCGCCTCATGGGGCTTTTTGACGAATTTAATTCATGGCCTCCCCGCGGCGCACCGCGCAATCAGGGCGACGGCATCGTCATCGCCGCGGAACAGGGCGCCGCGCTCAAAGTGATGCACTGGAATCTGACGATCCTGCTCGGTTATCACGTGCAGGGCGAGAGCGTCGATGGCCAACCGCTCATGCGCGGCGCCGGCTCGCGGGAAGTCGCTTATCCTCACTGTATGATTGTGAACCGGGCCGGCAAGCGCTTCGCCGATGAATCTTCCTTTGGCGAAGTGGCCGCCAAGCTGCGCGAGTTCGACGTCTGGACCCACCGCACGGTCAACGTGCCCTGTTACCTGGTCTTCGATGCGCAGTACTGGGAAAAGTACGGCCTCCAGCCGCTCGCTCCCGGAAGTCAGCCGCCAGAATGGCTCGACAGCGCCGCGACGGTTGGCGAATTGGCTCGTCGTGTAGGCGTCGATGCCGATGGGTTGTGCGAAACGGTAGAGCGTTTCAACCGCTTTGTCGCCGCCGGCCACGACGAAGATTTTCAGCGCGGGCGCATGCCGTGGTCGCAGCAGGCGTCGGGAGATTTGCAACAGAAAAACGCCAATCTGGGCTCGATCTCACAGCCTCCCTTCTTCGCCATAGAGCTGAAACCGATTTCCGGTCATTCAGTTGGATTGCTGACCAACGGGCGCGGCCAGGTGATCCACCTGCGCGGCCATGTCATTGCGGGACTCTACGCGTGCGGCGACGTGGCCGCGTCATTGCACGTCGGAGTCGGCTACCAGGCGGGACTGAATCTGGCTGGCGGAATGACTTTCGGTTTCATGGCTGCCCAAGACGCAGCGGGGCGATCGCTTACTTAGCGAAAGCACACGCCGAGCAGATAACTGCAGTCAAAGCAGCAAACTATCTGAGGCGATCGATGAAGCCACTATCGTCTAGCTCTTTGACAAACCTGGCGTCGATGAAACGGTCGGGTTCCGCGGTCTTCGCGGCGGGATTGGTTTGCGCGAGCTGCTCTAAAACCAATTGAATCCCCTGAATGAATGGATAAGGTTTCTGCCTGTATGTCTGGGCATTAAAGTCATAGCCGATCTCGATCAGTCGCGGATCGGCAACCTTCATGTACTTCGACATGATGTCGATGCTTCTGCTCTTGTGAGTCCGATAATAGTGAATGCCCTCGACGATCGATCTCATGAATCGACGAACCGTTTCTTCCTCTCTTTTGATAAAAGATTTTGTTGTCACAACGCCGGAGCTCAAAACCTCGATGCCGAGCTTGGGGATGTCAATCAAAATATTCAACCCGAATTTCTCCGCCGCGAGCTTATCCTCCACGGTGATGGTGGTGGCATCGATGGCGCCCGCCTGAAGCGCCGCCAGCCGAACGGGCGACTGGCCTACTTGACGGAGGGTCACGTCTTTATCGGGATCGATCGCCAGCTTTCTAAGGGTTCGACGAAGAATGAAATCGCCGGTGCCGCCGAGACGGTCGATGCCGATGATCTTTCCTTTGAGCTGTGTGGGGCTGGTCAGTTTCGGCGAAGTGACGAGATAAGCGATCCCTGAGACATTACTCAGGCTCGCTATTAATACCAAATCGCTGCCGCTCAGAGTGCCCGATACCGCCGGCGCGCCGCTGGTCAATCCGATGGGCGCGTTCCCCGCGAGCATGGCCGCAACCAGGATCGGCGAGCTCTGGATGAAGAGCAACTCAACGTCCAGGCCATGTTTTCTGAATATATTTTCTTCCTTGGCGATCCACGCCACGGCATAGCTTGACGTCAAGGTCGGGTACGCGACACGCAATTTGATCGGCGCTTCCGCCGCGGAAATTCGCGAGGGAAGCAAAAGCGTGAGCAGAAATAAAAAAAGTGTACGTTGAACGCGCATCCGGTGTTGTCCCGACCAATCACGGACAAGCGATACTTATAAACTCCGAGATGTGCCGTCAAGCAAGGGATGCGATGTCAGTCGGTCCGCAGTCGAGCGTCTGTTCGGCGGCCTATAGAGAACCTTGGACGTTAGCAGAGATTTAATTCGATTGAAGGACATTTCAAACCAAGCCAGCAAACTAATTGGATTGTGTAGCATGCCTCCTTTCTGATGATCCTTCGGATTATGTTGCTTCTGCAATGCAGCGTCGTTTGGCCTAAAGCGCTCTGGTCCAAGCGCTTCAATAAAAAGAGCCGAATGACGACTCACAAGAACGCACGCTGCAGTGAGCTTACGAATTGGATGCCAGCAATTGATTTCATGCTCAGTCGCTCGTCATTTGTAATGAATAGATCAACGCGCGCCTGGGCCGCGCATGCCAGCTGAATCGCGTCCGGGGGGCGGATCGTGCGATCGTTCCGAATCCTTGCATATAGTCGCGCTGCCTCGACATCCAAAGGGATGATCGTTGCCGCCTGACGCAGCGCGGCTTCGTATCGGCGACCGAGCACTTCATCCCCAGCTTCGACTGGTTTAACCAGGATCTCACCCAGGGTTAGGGCAGATGTATAAAGCTCATCGCTTCTTTCGATCATCCGCTTGCGCAATTGCGCTACTCGCTCGGACAAATCGCCATGATCTTCAATTAGATAGATGAACAGGTTCGTGTCCCAGAAAATTCTGCTCACTCCCAGCCTCGACGGAGTCGGCTCACGTATTCGTCCGGGTCTTCTCCTATCCAAATCTCCTTGCCAAGCCCGCGCAGCGTAAGGATGGGATCGCTCTTTTCAACACTCTTCTGCTTGCCGATGAATTTGTCCCAGTACCAATCCAACAGCGAATGATATTGAGCGGGTATGTTTTCCTTGCTCGGCGTTACCTTGCTGCTGGCACGCTCTGGATGAAAATCATCACTTTCGCGAAAAAGCCGTCGCGTGTTTTTCCCGGTTGCATAAAGCATACGATAGCGACCCGGGTTAGGGGGGAGGTTTGCTACGCAATGAAGGTAGGCGTGCACTTGAACGCCCGGCCTGAGCTCACCGGACAGATTCTCGCGACGTGCTCTCGCGACGATTTCTGAAACAGAAAAATCCTCTCGCTTCGGATTTTCGCGATGGAGCAGTGCCGTGGCGACCCATACTTCGTCCGCTACTTTTATCGAGGCTGAACGTAGGCTGTTTTTCATAAGTTGCCTTATTGTTTATAAATTACTAAGTCTACTATGAATTATAATGAAAACATTGTCAAGATCTGAGTTTTAAGTTGATGCCGAAAAACATCGTTGGGCTTTTATGCTCTGAGCGGTCGCTCTTTCACGCGAACGCACACTGTGCCAGACGCTATATCCTGCACCGGCCGGTGCACATCTGACATCTCACAACCGCCACTTTCACGACCAATAGCGTGGTCGACGAGAAACAAAAAAAGATCTCGACATCGTCCGCGAGTTTCTCAAAGTCACAAAGGAAGTGCCCATCGAGCGCGCCTATGATTTCAGCTTTGCAAAAAAGCGGACAGCGAGCTGACGCAAGCAGGCTGGAAACCTTAGAAACTTTCACAGGTGGGGCCTTGCAAGCCTCGGCACGCAGGGGGAATTCTTGATTCTCCCGATGTCGCCACTCAAGTTATAATAAATCCAAAAAATAAGAGCCTTTCCCTGCGTGGAAAAGACTCCCGACCCCTTATCCACTGCCACGCAGCCGCAGGTTACGAGGCAGAATGAAATAGTTACCTATCTGCGATACGAACGTCAGGGTAGCGGAGCGTAACGCTTAGTTCCGAATGAATAGCACTATTGCTCCATTTATATCCGAGGCAATGCCGAGAGAAGGTTCAACCTATTGGCGCTTTGGTGACTTTTGGATCCCAGACTTCTCAATTTTCGCGCTCGCTGGAGCCGATGACGGCGAAAGGAGCTTCGATTCACGGAGCGTTCGCAATTCAATTTCTAAGGCTTCAATTCTCTTTTGTAGGCTAATCTGATCTTCCCGAAGGGTTCTTACCGTATTGCTAGCATCTGCAACATTTTTGTTAGCGCTTGAAATTAGATTCCACGTGGCGGCTAGCACGCCCGTGAGTGATAACACAAGGGCTATCGCAGCTCCAAAAGTAAGGTTTCTGGTGTGTGTTTGAGCGTTCTCAGCCGCCTCTCGTGCCTTTTCCGCGCTGTCCCTAGCTGTCCTAATTTCGCCTGGTATGGAACTAACTGCGGGAGTTCCACTTGATGCCTTGTTGAAGTATTGCTGCGGCTCCAAATTCCTCTTCGGAGACGGGAAATGTACATAATCCCGGCTGTTTTTTCGTGCATCGCCGGTCCAGTGAATATGGGGTGATAATTTGGTGAATTCGACCCATATCAACCCCCTCACCACCGATTAGAGTGTAATCTTTGGACGTAAGATTATGAAGCGGGATAAGAAGCCGGCCAGAAAACCCAGGGTCGATTAATGGCCCTGTACCAAGCAACAAGCCTCGGTGCACATGAGTAATCTTCAGATTAAAGCGAAGAGCAATGTAGTCTGGCAAACGAAATTGGGTTGCCAAAAAAACGAATGCGATCGAATTTTTGGGCAGGATGAACGGCGTCTCACGTCGAATCTCAATTTTCTTCTGGTTACCATCTTGATCGGCAAAATAGATGTCGCCAAGAAAATCTACTTCGTAGGACGCGGGCTTTAACTTCTGCTTGAGTTGTTTTTCCTCGCTCTCAAACGGCCAGATCATACCCATGATGCGAGCATAGTCATATATATCACCTGCGTTCAGCAGTGCAGGAGGCACGTCTGGCAGCGGGTCGTGGTGTTCGAATTGCCCAAATCTCGCGAGAGCTTCTTCGTCTGACTTCGGCACCTGATATGCTGAATAGTCCTCAGCCATAACTGCTCTCACGCAGTAAAGATTTTCGTTTTAGCCATTGCCGGTGACAAATTTCGAGGTCGGAATCCAACGTGTCCAACTTGGTGATTAGTCTTTGTCTCCATGTCCGCCCTCTTACAGCAGATGCTTCTGTATAGGCAATACGACGGCTCAAAAGTTCAAAAATTGCGGTAATTAACAGACTGGGGAGAAATCAGTTGGGGACTCTCAATTCGACAACGTGTTATTTTACCGTGAATGATTTCCCGGATCGAAGGTCCTGTGCCTAGCATCGTTAAGGGAACGCGTAATACCGTTGCAAGTTTGTCAATGAACTCGCGAGCCCGGACAGTGAGTTCATCGTAAGTCAAAACCCCTAGGTTACGATAGTCTAAATAGTCTAGCCCATTAATCGCCACTGTCGTTGGACTATTTACCTGAGCAGCTTTCGTGGCCAATCAAATCTACCAACACGGCGGTTCTTTTTTGTGACGCTCGTCATTTCAGTTATGTCGTGAGGATATCTACTTTCCAATCGTAACTGCTCCCATGTAATTTCATCCTTTAACGGCCCTGCCTGGTCACCAGCCACCCGTATTGGAAATGTTTTCAGAACCAAGACGATCTCCGTCACTCGCAAAGGGCTCACACCAACTTCGCTAAGAAATGCGGAAGCTGTCACGTCTCGACTAGTGGTTCGAGGATAGTGTGGCGAGTGATAAAGGGAGAGGCCAAAACCTTGCGTGCCTTCAATAAGAATCTTCTTCTTATTATCCAGTGCTTCGTTTACCTCTTCGGAAACGTTCGTAAGGAGCGCTTGCAGCCAAGGATATTTCCTCGCAGCGTCTCTAGCCAATTGCGCATCGGCCCCGCGTAAAACCCTTCGGCTTTGCGCTGCGCCTACTCCGCAGAGTGTTGAGCTGAGTCGCTCTCTCAAGCCAAGGCTTCTTTCATAGTCTCGATCTCTGGATTCGATTATGAAGGTGTTGTTGTCGATACCTACTCTTTTTTCAGCATCTGGAACCAGTGCCAGTTCACTCATGAGCACACCTGGATCAATCAATGCTCCCGCAGGGATCAATAAGCGAGTTCGGGAGTTAACGAAGCCTGTTGGCAATTGCCGCAGAACTCTAAGCTTACCTTCGTTATCATAAAAGGAATGACCAGAGTTGGGTCCGCCGCATCGTACACAGATGTCGATGTCTTCACGCTGGGTAAGATAGGCTGCGATTTTTCCTTTACCCTCTGAACCGTACTGACCGCCGACTACAACCCACAAACTCATTGCTTTCCTGATTTCCGCATGTCCCTGAAGACAGCATCTAGATCTGCGTGGAATTGTGTCATAGGCCCTTCGTTCAGCAAAGTCTTATACGCTTTTTCTTTTAGAATTGGCAAATAGCTCTCTACAGGATGCTTTTCTATAGCCGAGAATTCTTCCCATGTTTTTGATTTGCCACGGGAACTGACCCTTTGCCATCGTATTTGAGGAGAAGCGTCAAAGTACAGGAGATAAAACGGCGGACGGTTGGAAAGCGTCTCGAAGTCAATTGGGTGGCGCAGTCCGTCAACTACGTAGTTGATTCCATTTTTCATCTTGCTCAAAAGCTTATGGTTAAGCGATGTTTGTAGGCCGCGCGACATGATGTCCCACCCGAACCTGCGTAGGCTCGGTCGATCTACCAGTTATTCCGGTGAGATTTCGGCTAGGACTTCGCTGTATCGTAGGTAAGATAGGCCATAGGTCGACGCAAGGTACTTGGCAGCTGTCGTTTTGCCGGCTCCAATGGGACCACTGATGCCGATATTCAAATCTTTGCCTTTACGATAGGCTAGCCGAAGGAGTCGCGCTATTTGAGTCAGCGATGCTGCGTAGCTTAATTGAAGAGACTACGTTGGGAGCGGCCACGCAGCCCAGGCGATTTATCAGGTTCTCGTCGTCAAAATGGTGGGTGCGAGGAATTATTAGATAGTCTTCTTCTGCGTTCCCAAGGGCAATGTAGTCGTCAGCGAGATAGTACAGGCCCACTAAAGCTGACGTGATAGCGTCAAGTTCGTCATGGCTTATTTTCTCATTGATCCAATTGCCCTTGAAACCAGCGCGCACTAATCCCCATTTCAGCTCCTCTAGGCTCGCCTTCTTTCTGGGGATTAGCAACATGTCTTGTGCAGCTCCAGGGTAACTTTCAATTACGTGCACGCCGCAATGTCTAAGCTTCTTCGCAAGCAACATCCCACGCATTGTTAGCCCCCGCATGCTAGGGAGGAGACACCAGAATACCGAGATCCCAACTTTTTTCAGTGCTCTCTCACACTCGCGGTAAATTACTGCGTGATTGGGATATCCCACGGGCAAAGAAAGCGGGGAATCAATAGAAACAACATCAGCGTGAGCCGCTAGAGTTTCGTCAATGATTTCCTTGTCTGTGCTCAGCAGTTTTGACTTTATGAGGTCACCAGTTAACAAGGCCCATCCGGATGCTCTGTTGGAACTACCCGTAAGGTCTATACCGACGATCTTTGGTGGATGACCATTCTTTGTTGCTCTTTTCAGAAGTTCAGACACTATCTGTGTCTTTTGTTGCCTTTTTGCACGAATCAAAAAATGATTTGCCCACGTGCTTGGCTGCGAATGGACGCCGTTCGACTTACGGGTTGTGATTCCTTTATCCGCTTTCCGATGTGACGGGACCATTTTCCGCATCAATTTGTGATACGCAATCTCTAAAATCGGCTTCAAACTGAGTACGTCTTGCATGTTGTACTTGATAAGTAGTTCTAGTGCAGACTTATCACCTCTGAGGTAGCGCGACCAAAGAATCGTTGCATCGTATCCGCTAAGCCTTTCCACATCCTTCGGACGGCGAAGCCCTAGCCGTTGTTCGACTGCTTTCAATCCCCCGCTTAGGCCGAGACGTTTTGTCGTAAAGCGGAGGTCAACGTGCACCGGTGGCAGGCTGACTTTCGGAAAATGATTATGAATAAATCTCAGATCAAACAAAGATCCGTTGAAGGTGACGATCATCGAATATCTGTTGAGTTCTTGCAGAAATTTTTCCAGGTTCTCACCCTTCACAAATACTTTGTAATCTTTCCCGTCAAACATCCCGATTACTGTCACCTCGTCAAAATACGGTGACAACCCCGCAGTTTCGATGTCTAAGAAGACACACTCGTTACACAGTTCAGGGTAAAATCGCCATGCTTCTCCACTCTTGAATAAGCGATCGAAAAACGCGAAATCCTTTTTGCTCAGCGCCTCTTTGGAACGAGGGATGTAATGGGCCAAGAGGTTCCGGAGCTTGATTCCAAAATCGTTCGACGCTGACATTCTATAGGCAGAATCCCAGTCTCGGACCCCTTCTGTCCATAGACGTCTTTCGGTAATTTTACCGATACCCGGTATGTGGAGGAATGAGTTACGGAGCATCTGAATAGACCTCAGGGTTCGTCAAAATGACGGGTCCTTCTCTGCCAGATGAAATGTTTTACATACTACTAATTGGGATGGTTAACGAAGTGAGTACAGCATCTTGGCATAATCGTCAAGCGAAACCCAAAACACGGAAGTGAAATTAGACTCCCGTCGGAAAGATCAGCAGCGTTCGCGGGTTTATCGCGCCAGCGGTGCGTTCCAAATTTTAAACGCCGGTGACTCGCGATAGTAGCTGAGGACATTTAGTGTCGCCGTATCGAGCAAGAAATGCTCGCCATAGCTTGCCGATAGGTTGATCCATCGCGCGGCAACAACGCGCAGGATATGGCCGTGCGCGAACAGAGCGACGTCTCCCTCTAACGCTCGGACCTTGGCGAGAACGCGATCGGCGCGCGAGGCAACTTGATTCGGTGACTCGCCGCCGGGGCAGCCGTCGCGAAAAACCGACCAGTCCGGCCTCGTCATGCGAATTTGTTCCGTCGTGAGGCCCTCATACTCGCCATAGTTCCACTCAATTAGGTCGGGCTCGACACTCGCGCGCTTGCCGAGTCCGGCCAATTCGCAGGTTTCACGGGCGCGCTGAAGCGGACTGGTGAGAATTAACGCGAAAGTCTCCTTGGCGAGGAGTGGTTGAAGAAGCCGCGCAGCCATCCTTCCATTTTCGGCGAGTGGAATGTCGGTTACACCCGTGTGCTGGCCATTGAGGCTCCACTCGGTTTCTCCGTGGCGCAATAAATAGACTTTCTGCTCTTTCCTAGCCACAGCCTAATCCCTTTCGATCGCGCTCTTGTTCACTTCGTAGCGATAACACACTATCACGATTTTCCTCGATGTTTGTGACGGAAATTGTCGCAACTACAAACCGTCCCTGTGACAACCGGTTCACGCTCTCAGATTGAAATGGCCAAATTCAAATTGTACGCTGGCGCCGCACATCGTTGAAGGTGCCCAAACACTGGCCGAGCGATTTGAATCCGTGGCACTGTGGTAATCATGTTGAAGGACAGTCTCGCAATGCTCATGCGCGCGGGTGATTCCGCGCTCGACCCCGAACCGAGGTGGCCGGCTTTTATCGCTGTTCTCGCGGTAGGCGGCATTTACGCAGGACTACCGGATGCGCTCACTGTGGGTCCGCGCTGGGCCTTCCCTTCTCTGGTTTTGGCTTTGCTGATTCCAACCGTCGCCTCTCATCACACCGGCAGGCAGCGACTGAATAGCATCTTTGGGTTTTTAGTGGATGTGCTCCTCACCGCAGGACTGATCATTTCCGTCATTCTCCTAATCGGTGCTCTGCCCAGCCACAAAGAGGGACCGCTGGAGCTGCTCCTCTCCGCGTTTTCGCTATGGGCCACCAACATTTTGGTGTTTGCTCTGTGGTATTGGCGACTGGACGCCGGGGGGCCACACCAACGGGATAAGAGCCCGGGACATACGGATGGATCGTTTCTGTTTCCGCAGATGACAATGAGTGAGGAGGCGCTGAGAGAAGCGGGTCAACAGGACTGGTCACCTGATTTTGTTGATTATCTGTTTCTAGCGTTCAACACCAGCACCGCTTTTTCGCCAACCGATGTGCCGGTGTTAACGCGCTGGGCGAAGATCTTAATGATGTTGCAATCGCTGATCTCGCTGCTGATCATCGCGCTGCTCGCCGCCCGCGCCGTCAACATGCTGTAAAAAGCTCGGATCGCTCAAGGGGTTAAGTCGCCCACGAGCTCAGCATCAATCCACGCCATCGCCATCTCAACCGCGTAGATCTCGGCTTCATCGATGATCTTGAAACGGTCGGACGGGCCGGCGAGTAGGTGACGCTGCTCTTTACCCTGCTCGTCCCAGCTAACATCGGCTTGTGGAATCCAGCAGTCGGTATTGTGGTCTAGCTGAGGAAAAGTCTGAATCCTCCGGGATTTATATATTTCCTCCACGTCCCCGTCCCTCCGTGGACGACTATAGATCGGTTTCGGGCTTATCAAGGACCTCTGAGAAAGAGACGCAATCAAGGAATGTGCCAGACGAGGAAAAAGGAATTAACTTTCTTGTATCGCTAACAATCAGCCCAGTAACAATAATGAATGCCTAGTTGGAATATGAGAAAAAAAATCACAGCGAATCAGGTAAAACCCTCCACCCTAAATTTGACACACCCATTTCTGGTCGGCTATCGTCCCAAACCAGGTAAGATCGGCGGAGCTCAAAACATAAGGCTGTCGCAATGATGACACAGCCCGGATCTGCGCGGGATATCAGGATCGCATCATTGCTTTTGCGACGCCGCTTTGATTGTGTATTTGTCGCCGAGAACCGAAGCAATCTTCCCCTCTCCGGCCTGAGCAAGATTATTTCAGCGATAGTCATCGTCTTTCCTCCACCGCATGCCGTGGCCTTAAACTTTGCGCGCTCTGCGTTCTTTGCGGCTAAATCTTCTTGATCCGCATTCACTGCCTCTTTTCATTCTCCCCCGGGCGAGACTGTGTCGCAATGTCATCCTGAGGCGAAGCCGAAGGATCTCGCCGGCTGCAACCTATGGATCGGTCGAGATTCTTCACTTTGTTCAGAATGACATCCTGGTTAATTTCACGATTGCGACACAGTCTGGCCGGCGGCGGAGAAAAACTCCTTTTTGTGACCTTTGTATTGCTATCCGAAAAGTAAAACCAACATGTTTGTCATAGAGTCCAAAGATCAAGCGGCAATTTTCAGTGTTTGTAGTGTGGCCAGCACCTCGTACTATTATGCTTGAAAGTTTGCGCAGCCTGCGCAAATTCTTTTTCGGTCTATGCCTCTTGGACGGTAGGTGCTTGTCCTACTCATCACGCAAGATGCGAAGTACTCGAAGAGCCGATATTCTTTTTTGCGAACTTTGCGTTCTTTGCGGCTAAATCCTCTTATCCGCATTCGCCCCCTCTTTCATCCTTCCCCCGTCGCCGGGGGAAAAAACTTTTTTTTGTGATCTTTGTGCGCTTTGTGGTTAATGTCTCTTCCATCATTTCCCGCCGAACTTCTGGTCGAGAAAGGCGCTCCAGTTCTTGGCGACTTTGTCTTTCAGCTCGCGGCTGGCGCCGCTGACTTTGGGAAACTTATCTTGCCACTCATAGGGCCGCGTGGCGTCGATCACGGCGCGCGAGCTGTGGCCGACTTGATCGCGCGCGATCCGCGGATCGAGCGGCCCGCTCCAGGCTCGCCGGAGAATTTCGATCGACTCGGCCGGATCAGAACGGCTGCTGAGGACCCACAAAACTTCTTCTGAATTTGCAATATCGACGTCGTCGTCGACGACGATCACGTAGCGGCCGAGATAAGCGCCGGAGCGGCATTGGCTGGCAATCATTCCCGCCTGGCGCGCGTGGCCGGGGTAGCGCTGCTTGATCGAAACGACCGTGAGAAATCTACCGCCGGAGGGATGCGCCCAGACGCCTTTGACATCGGGCACGCCGGCTTCGTCCAGCGCGTTCCAAATCAATGACGAGCGCATCAGCGAGAAATGAAGATTGTCGCCGGCAGAGGGTTTAAGCAGCGGGAACCCGCACAGGATCGGATCATTACGGAAGTAAAGCGCTTTGACTTGAATCACCGGCACTGCGGGCTGATTGCTTGCATAGTAGCCGGTCCACTCGCCGAAGGGGCCTTCCGGCATGACATCGTCAACAGCGACTTCGCCTTCGATGGCGATCTCCGCATCGGCGGGAATCGGCAAACCCGTGAGCGGTCCTTTCACGACTTGCAGCGGCTTGCCGAGAATGCCGCCGGCGTAATCGTATTCATTCACCCGGTTGGGCACGTCGGTGGACGCCACCACAAAATTAATCGGATGATGGCCGAAGGAAACTGCGATCGGAAGCGGTTTTCCCTGCGCGTGATATTTGTCCTTGTGCACGCGCCCATGCTTACCCGGCGACATGTGCAGCGCCACGCGGTCCGGACCATGGACCATGATCCGGTACGTGCCGACGTTCACCCAGCCTTCTTCCGGGTCGCGCGTGATCACCAAGTCATCCGTACCGATGTAACGCCCGCCGTCCAATTCATGCCAGCGCGGCACAGGGAATTGGAGCAGATTGATATCCTTGCCCTTCTGCCTGTTCTCGAAAAGCGGGCCCGAAGAAACCAACTGCGCCTCGACCGGAGCGATCTTCTTCACCTGTTGACGCCAAGCCTGGACAAAATCCATGTCGCTCAAACCGATTTTCATGCCAAGCGTGAGCGCCAAACGTCCAACAGAAGAAACCAGATTGGCCGCAATCCGATAGCCTGGCGGATAATCCTTGATGCGGTCGAAGATAATCGCCGGGCGGGTTTTGCAGCGCTCGTTGATGATTTCCGTCAGCGTCGAAAGCTCCAGGTCCCAGTGAACGTTCTCTACGGTCATTAGCTGACCGATTCTTCTAACTTCCTCTAACCATGTGCGTAGGTCTGGCATAAATATTTTTGGCTCTCCGAAGTTTGGTCTCAATATTTGAGGCTAAGAGTTCCAATCGTTCAAGCCGTTCCACCGCTGCGCTCCGTTCAAGACGATTGGAACGACTGGAACGTATTGAACGGCTGGAACGGTTGCTATCTTCCGAGCGCTGGCACCTGCGGCGTCTGCATCGTGTGCAAAGAATTTTCCGGTTCCTCGCGATATAAGCCGAAGGCGCTGACAATCGGAATGTCGTTCACGGAGAAGAGAATCGCCTCTTGTGTCTTCGACCGATTGACATGCTCATGCCACGCCCAATTGGGAATCGCGAAGCAATCATGCTTCGCCCACTCCAGCGCCTTGTCGCCGACGATGGTCGTCCCTTCGCCGCCGACGACGAAATACGCGGCGCTCGAAGTGTGACGGTGTTTCTTGGTGCGCTCGCCGGGCCGCAGCAACTGAATCCAGCAGCTCAACGTTCGCAGAGTTGAGCTTCCCGTCACCGGATTGACGTATTCCAACGCCACGCCGTCGTAAGGACTGCCGGGGCTATCCGCCAGCGCGCGTAGTTGCGGCTCGATCTCTTTCCATGGATAGCGCAGCGGCAGATTCTCGGTCTTGGTAACCTCCCACGTCGGTCGCACCACATGCGCGCGCTCCTGCAGATGCTCGCTGCGCTTTTCCTTGATCGTTTGCACGTTATTTCCAGGATACGGTTCATAGAACGGCTGATTGAGTCCGAGCAGAAACGGCACATCGAGCGCGTCGACCCAGATCGCGGTTTCGCTCGTCGGATTGCGGTGATCATGCCAGGTCCACTGCGGCGTAAGAATCAGGTCATAAGGCTCCATCGGACATTTCTCGCCATCGACGACGGTATAAACTTTACCGTCGCCTTTGATAACAAAGCGGATCGCCGCCAACGTGTGCCGATGTGCCCAAGCAATCTCGCCGGGCTTGATCATCTGGATGCCCATCAAGAGCGTATGAGTGGTGGCGTTGTCGTTCAAACCGGGATTGCCGAACAACACGCTGCGGCGCGCGGTGAAGCTTTCTTCGAGCACGTCGCAGGCTTCGATCAATTTGTCGTAAACTATTTTCCACGGCCACAGATAGGCGTCACCTCTCGGCCGCGGCCCGCCGATGGCGCGATTCAGCAGCTCTTCGTAGATCCACTGGCCGGTCATGTGAACCTGCGCGAGATCTTCGTTAAACTGCGCGAGTGTTTTCTTCATTTCCGGTTTCGCCATGGTTAACTCCTATAAAAAGGTGATCACGTCGTAGTTCAAATCGTTCAAATCGTTCAAAAAGTTCAAGCCGTTATTCGGATAAGTCGCCCGTTGCCGTGAGGCGGCTCATAGACGTTTGGAACGACTGGAACGTTTGGAACGTTTTGAACCAAACTACGGCGCTTCAGCCTTTCGCCGCGGTTCTTGTGAGCCCTTCATAATAAAACCCGTCAAAATAGATTTGCCAGGCCATCATCGATTCTTCCGCCGCGCGCAACGCCACGCGCTTTTCCTCCTCGGTCTTTAAATACTTCTCCAGTAACTTTAGCGAGCCGTCGCCGTGAATCTGATCGACGGAATCATGCATCCACCAAAACTCGGTGTCTTCCTTGGTGAGATCGAGCTGGCGCATCCAGTTCTGCCTGATGATGGGAAAAATTGCCGCAGTTGCGATCGTTGGTTCGCTCCAGGACCGACTTTGCCGCCAACCCTTCATACCACGTTCGATTTTTCGTCAGCGTCTCCCAGGCGTGCATGGCGACAACGGTCGAAGGTAATGGCTTGGCATTGACGATTTCATTGCGGCTTAACCCCAGCGCCATGCCCATACGCACAAGGATCTCGAAATGGGAGTGCCCCTCCTGCGCTTCCTCCTCGTACAGATTTTCCGTGACGATGAATTTGCGCACTTCGATGATTGGACAATTGCCAACGACATGAGCCCAACACTGCCGACTATGGCGCGTGAAGCTCGACCATTGTTCGATGAGCACCCGTGCCGCTGCCTTGGTCAGGTGGTCTTTGGAAAATCGCACCCACTCGAGCCGGTCATTGCAGTCCGCGACGATCGCATCGATCGCCGCGGCAAAATCGGACCGCTTTTCTCCCACGAAACTACCTCCGAAGAAATATGGAGTACTGGAGTGAAGGAGTGTTGGAGTATTGGGTTTTTCGACCCATCATTCCACTACTCCATTACTCCATTCTTCTGGAATCCTCTCAGACTCACTCCCAACCCCTCACCTTCAGGCACCATGATCGCGCCCTTCTCCACCGACAGTCCGAAGAACGGATCTCCGGTGATGACTTCGAATTCGCCCAGCTCGCAAAGCGTCGCAATTCCCGGCGTGCTCGCAGCGAGATGCACAGCCGCCGCGTCGCCGACCATGCTGCCCGCGGTATTCGAAAGCGCGCAACGAATACCGTTCATCTCGCATAGCTCGGCAATCCGCCGCACTTCGCCAATGCTGCCGACTTTCGGAATCCCCGTGTTGATCGAGTCGACCATGCGATTTTTGATCACCAATTGCGCGTCCGCCACCGTGCGCACGGACTGGTCCGCTTCGATCTTGATCGGCGAATGCTTTTTGACTTCCCACAACGCATCGAATTGATCGCGCGGCACCGGCTGCTCGAAAATTTCCACGCCATGATCGGCCAGACCCTTGGCCAAACGAATGGCGGTTTTTGCGTCGTAGGATTCATTGGCGTCGACTTTGATGAAGACATCGTCTCCAACGGCTTTTCGCACCGCGGCGACGCGGGGCAGATCCTGTTCAACCTTCCCGCCTACTTTTAACTTTAAAGCCAATCCGTCGCGCACCAATTGCTTCGCCTCGTCGGCCATTGCCTCGGGCGCACCGACACTCACCATTTTGATGACTTTGATCTCGTTGCGATAGCGGCCGCCGAGCATGACATAGAGTGGAATGTGATAACTGCGTGCCAGAGCGTCGCATAAAGCCATCTCCAAGGCTGCTTTGGCCCGTGGATTGCCGGTTAGCGCATGATCGACGTCGGCTCTGATGCGCGCGAGATCCTCCAGTTCCTTGCCGATGACCTGCGATTTGAGCACTGATTCGATAACATGCTGCGCAGTATCCGGCGTCTCGCCCGTGCGTGGGAAGAGATCGGCATAGCCGTACCCCTCCGTTCCGCCGTTGCTGACAACTTTGACAAGTAACCCTCGCGCGACGGTGAAATTATTCGTCGCTGTGACGAGCGGCTTGGTGTAAGGCATCTCAAGCTTGGTGGTTTCGATTTGGTCGATCTTCACGAATTGACTCCCTTAATTGATGTCGCTTCCGATTTTCGCTTCATTTCGGCTTAACGGATAGCACAATTTAGCTCGGGAGGCCGTTCCTACAATCTATCAAGCAACTTCATAAAATTCCGCTTGGGCTTATGCGACGCACGAACTTTATCGAGGCTATTTGTGAACTCATTATCCCGTCCGAGGCGAACCATCAACTCGCGCACTTTTCGCAGGAGCCCGATGGCTTCCCGGTACGCTTCGTTGTTTTTTCGATCGAGCGTGGGATCGATTTGACTCTGGTAAATCGGCAGCGCATCTTCAGGATGCTCTTTCTCCCGTTTCGCAGCGAGATCCAGCCATAAATCATTTGAGCAGCCACCCTCTTGGGCCTCACGCCAAGCGCCTCCTACATCTTTCTCCCAAAGGAATATCCGGACGAGTTCCGAATGATCTGCCTTGTGATAGTACGGCCATCGATTTCTTTGACGTTCGTTTTCCGCCCTGGCGATCTCGCTACGCAAATCGTCGATTGCCTTCTCCCGCCATGACTCCCACTGCCCAACCTGTTCGGCATGAGCTTTCAATTTCTTATATTGCTCCAGATTCAGAGATTCCGTGAACTCCGCCCAAATCAGAGCCATCGCATCGTCGTGACGTTTGCGGCGATGATACTCCTCAGCGAGAAACTCGCGCAGCCGCGAGTCGGTTCGTTCCGGAAAGGCCTTAATACCGCGCTCTGCCCACTCCAGCGCCAAGTCATGCTGCCGGGCGCTCTTATAAGTTTCGGCGATTTGGAGATAGCGGTAAGCGGAAGAAAGATCACGTTTCTTTACAGCAACAATCGCCTCTACATCTCCCGTCTGGCGGGCAAGCGTCTCCATGATATGCGTAATCCGAAATCGCTTCCCGTACTTCTCGAGGTCATCGCGGCCAAGGCCAATCGCCGGCACCTTGGTCCATTCCGCCTCCGCCAACTGCTGATAAACAGCCACCCCCTTTTCCCCGAGAACATCCGCATAGGTTGCCGCAGCACCGTAGAACGTGTCGTAGTGTGTGCGCAGCTCCCAATCGAAGAGTCGCCGGGCCAGCGCTTCCGGGTCGGGTTTGGCCTTCCTGCACGCCTTGTGATGAAGATCCTGGAGCCGCTCAAGAATGCCGCCCATTTCTCCGTTCGAGTCGTCGACCGATCCCATCGTTTCTTCAACCGCACCGAGCGCATGCTCGGTGAGCTCGATGACCTCGGTGCCATATCCTTCTTTCAGAAGCTCTTCCATGGAATCGATCACTTCTTCGATGCCGCGGGAATATTGCGCGGCGCTTCGATAATCCACGAATCCATCCGGTTCCACGGCGTCATCGATGGCGCGTCGATAGGTGGCGAGGTCGAGTTTCTTGGCGCCTTTCTTTGCCGCCTTGATGAATAGGCTCTGGCGCAGGCGGTCGTCCTCCATCGCGCGGTCTACGAGCGTCTCCACCAACGCGTTCTTGTCTTGTCCTAGGAGATAGGCGCGAACATCGTCCATTGTTACACCCTGCTGCGCCTTACCTTGTGCCGAGGACTTCGACTGTCCAACTTCGAGCCATGCGAGTCCCACAGCCACACAATGTTTGCAAAAGTCACCATCCGCACCCACCGGGCAAGTACACGAGTATTCCAGGTCGTCCCCCTCATCAATCCAAAACTTGACCCGATACGGGCGAGTGCCTTGCACCTTTGCCGTGATCGTTCCCTCGTGTTCGGCTAAAGCATTGACCTGTCCATTGAGGAAATAGTCCTCGCCGCGTTCGAACGATACCGCGCCTGCCATGCGGCGGAGATTGCGCGGTTCAAGGAATGGCGCAAAAGGCGAAGATGTTTTCATGTGACAATCTCTATTGGCCATTGTTCCGGACTTTCATTCTGCGCGTTCTCGTTTGGGCATGGAGCAGATCGTCGAAATACAGAGATGCCAGTCGAGCGCGGTCCTCGGGAGTGGCACCGTCGGGATCGTAGCCACGTCGGGCTTCGGCATCGGCCCGCGAGACGTAACCCCAACCAATCTCTTGGGCGTAGGCAAGGATACGGGCCTGGACGGTTTTGTGTTCCCCGGGTAAGGGCATGAATTACGTGACGCGGTCGTCGAGATTCCATACGCGCACTTTTATACCTCGCGCGCGTAACACCGGAGCGGCCATTTCCTGGAGGCGCACCACAGCTTGGACCTTTTCCGGGAAAGGCAGCGCCGCCAGCTTGTGGCGGCGCGCTTCCTTCGCAGCGAAAAGCCGGGCGATTTCCGGTTTCAGGGTGTCCATTGCTTCCATTTCCCTTCTAGGCCGTGGCGCTGGAGCACGCCAGCCAGATAATTGATATCCAGTTCCGCCTGCTCGCGAAAGATGCGCACCCGTTCCCTGTCTTTGTCCCGGCCGGTTTGCAAACAGATGACGATAAGATGTTCTGCCCGAACCACTCGCGTAGGTACTTCCTCGTATAACGTCTCTCGGGCTTCCCTCAACGCCTCTTCCAGCAGTGCGTTGTAAGCAGGAAGAAACTGGACCGGCACGCCCTCGATGAGCACGCACTCGCCTTCCTCAATGTAACCCCGCGCCAGTAGCGCTTCATAAAGCGGAGCCAGCGAGAGTAAGCCGGCAGCACTCTGCGGCAGGACCATGAACACGTCCAGGTCGAACGTGAGCAGCGGTTCGACGTAAAAGGTCGCGCCCATCGCGCCGCCAATCGCGTAGCGGTCGATCACGCCGCCACGTTCCAGTTCGTTCAAAACTTGCAAGGTGCGTTTCATCGCCAGCTTTCCGTGCAGTTTAACTCAGCATCACCGGCAGCCTGCGATTATTGACGTCGCAGGCACATTCTCGGCCACACAACCCCAGGCCACGTCCTCCTGGATGAATGACTCCGCCAGCAGCGTGGAATGCGATTCGAGATAAAGGGGCAGCGCCTCCGCCAGAAGCTCGTCGAAGTTGCCTACCCAACCCTGCTCCACGAAGGCTCGGGCTTCCGCGACCAGTTGTTCCGGCAGCTCAGCCTGAATTGCAGTTTTCATGGATTCACCTCAAATAGACACTTTCATGCTTAGCGCGAAAAACTTTCGGTGTCCCGCTCCTCGATGCGCGCGATTAGATTCCCCAACAGCTGTGGCATTCTAGCCCGGAACGTTTCCGTCCCGCAAATTCTTCGACTGCTGTTCAATCACCTCCCTCGCCCTGTCCTCGGGTTAGGATGAGGGGAAAATCTTCGCCGCCGCTCGACCTCCTCACGGCTACGAACGTCCAACCGATTTCCTATGCATAGGCGAGAACTCGGGACTGGACAGTCTTGTTTTGGCCGGGCTTAGTATCGTTTCACATCACGTTACCCACGTCTCTCGCTGTCGCTACTTTATATGGCGCAAGAATTCTTCAGCAGTCCACTCCACCACACCGTGCGGTTCTCCCGCGAGCTGAACGATCGGCTTGGAGGCGAACGACGCTTCACGGATCAACGGTTGCTTCCAGCCAAAGTAACGGACATCGAGAGCGACCATTTGCATCCTTGAGAAACCACGCCCTGTGAGCCAAGCGACAGAATATGTCGTTTTACGATAGCCTGCACGTCTGTGTCCGGGTGCGTAGGAAGATGAAGAAAATCAAACGCGTAAAATTGGCCAATATCGCGCTGGCCGTGCGTGGTGGCATTGAAGTCCACGCGGTTGATGATGCCATTGAGTAGAGGATTCGCTTTGGCGATAGCTTGAAGATGCGTCGTGAGCTGCTCACCGATCTTGTCCGAGAGCGTGCGGATAACGGACCAGACAGGATCGTCAGGGTTCTTCGGCTCCAGCGCAAGAAGAAGCGGACAAGCTTCTTATTGTGCTTCACCAGCTTGAACGCCTTGGCCCGGGAGCCAACCTCCTTCGCGATACGATCCACCTCGTCGTCGAACACGTCGCAAAGCCGCTTTGCAAAATCAGTGGAAGGATAAACTCCTTGTACTTCGGCGCATCCTTCTCTCTCGAATCGAACACGCCGCATCCCAAATCCACGATTCAAGAGATTTGCCGTTGTTGCATTTGTCGCCATTGGAGCGATTCGATTTTCCGCAAATTCTACGTGATGTAGAGGCGACAAGGCAAGGACAAAGACAGGGCAGAAGCCCGAAATTTTTGATAAGTTTCTTACCTGCCCAGAATCCGATATAGCTCAAGCCAATGAAAGTTCTCCTCATCCAGCCTCCAGTTCAAGACTTCTACGATACCGACGTCCGCCTACAGCCAATCGGCCTTGCCTACCTCGAAGCTGCGGTCAAGAAACATCTTCCTGAAGTCGAAGTCGTCATCAAAGACTACCACGGCGGCTGCGGGCGCAGGACCGTGCCCATTCCCAAAGAGCTTCGTTACTTAACCGACTATTATGCTGCCGCCGACAAGTCGCCCTTCTCGACCTTCCATCAGTTCTACCACTTCGGTAAATCATTCGACGAGATCGAAGCCGAAATCGCCGATCTAAAACCCGACGTCGTGGGTATCTCTTCGCTCTTCACGCCTTATTACCGCGAAGCCCTCGAAATCGCCGCGCGTGTGAAACACCGGACGGCTGCCGTCGTTGTCATGGGCGGCTCGCATGCTTCGGCGGCGCCGGAGTCGCTGCTTGCGTCGCCTCACGTGGATTTCGTCATCCGCGGCGAAGGCGAGAAGGGGTTCGTCGAATTCTTGCGTCATCTGCTCAATCAGAAACCCCTCGAAGAGGTTCCGAATTTAGCCTGCAAGCGCGGTAGCAAAATCGTCTTGAATCCGATGGCCGACAACTTTCCGATCGACGATCTGCCGTTTCCCGATCTGAGCGATCTCGCGCCATCGGCCTACACACTCGCCGGCAAACCGATGACTTTCATGATCACGTCTCGCAGCTGCCCGCACAAGTGCTCATTCTGCTCCGTGCACACAACCTTTGGAACAAACTATCGCCGCCGCTCATTGGAGAACGTTCTCGAAGAAATCGAATTACGTTATCGACAAGGCTACCGCGTCATCGACTTCGAAGATGACAATCTGACTTACTACAAGAACACGTTCAAGAAACTTTGCCGCCGTCTGATCGCGCGCTTTCCCAATCGCGAGATGGAATATGTCGCGATGAACGGCATCAGTTATTTAAGCCTCGATGATGAATTGCTCGAGCTGATGTTCGAAGCCGGTTTCTCACAGCTCAATCTCGCGCTCGTCAGCTCCGACAAGACCGTTCGTGAGACCACCAAACGACCCCACACGCTCGACGCTTACCTAAAGGTGGTGAACAAGGCCGACGCACTCGGCTTCAAGATGGTCTCGTATCAAATTCTTGGCCTTCCCAATGAAAGTTTGGCAAGCATGATCCAGACGATGGCGTTCAACGCGCGCCTTCCCGTGCTGCTCGGCGCATCCCCGTTCTATCGAATCCCGAATTCGCCCATCGCGCGCGGATTGACTCTGACAGAGGAAGATTATGTGAAGGCCCGCTTGACGGCGCTGGCGATTGAAACTGAAAGTTTTTCTCGCGACGATATTTACACATTGTTCGTGACCACACGCATCATCAATTTTCTCAAAGGCCTGCCGATCACCGAGACGGTTTCCCTCACGGATTTGATGACCCATTCATGGCCCGACTCACGAACTCGCGTTGGTTTTGAGTTGCTTAAGCTTCTTGCAGATAGCGGCCACTTGCATTTCTGGGACAAATCAAAGTTTGTCGAGAACCGACGATTTCGCGCAGGGCTTTTTCTTCAGGTGCTGTCGAATGCACAAACCATTGCGTGTCAAAACGGCCCTATTATTCATGTCGAAAAGTCTGACGGGCTGGTCGCTGAATCTAAAGAAAATTTTCTAAGCCGCTGCGAAAATTTGTTCCACATGCGATCTGTTGGGGTTTGGGTCTAATCAGGGAATACTTTTATGCGCCTCCTCGAAGGCATTCGCGTTCTCGACTTGACCAATGTGCTCGCGGGACCTTTCTGCTGCTATCAGCTGGCGCAACTTGGCGCCGATGTGATCAAAGTCGAGATTCCAGGCTCCGGCGATCTGGCGCGGCAGTTGGGCGCCGATCCCGAATTGAACAAGCGTTTGATGGGCGCGTCTTTTTTGGCGCAAAACGCCGGCAAACGCTCGGTGACGATCAATTTAAAGCACCCGGACGGCAAAGAAATTTTCCGCAGGCTCGTTGGCACGGCTAATGTTGTCGTAGAAAATTTCCGGCCGGGAGTGATGGACCGGCTCGGATTTGGCTACGGCGAGCTTAAGAAGCTCAAGGCCGATCTGATTTACTGCGCGATCTCGGGCTTCGGCCAAACAGGACCGCTAAAAGACGACCCGGCTTATGATCAGATCATCCAAGGGTTGTCAGGCGTCATGAGCGTGACCGGCGACAAGAATTCAGCGCCGCTACGGGTCGGTTTTCCCATCGCCGACACGATCGGCGGACTCACCGCGGCGTTCGCGATAGCCGCGGCACTTTTCCGGCGGCAAAAAAGCAAGGAAGGCGAATGGATCGATGTTTCCATGCTCGAGGCAACGCTGGTTACCATGGGTTGGGCGGTCTCCAACTGGCTGATCGCCGGCGTCCGGCCGGAACCTTTAGGCAACGAAAACATGACGGCGAGCCCATCGGGAACTTTCAAAACCGGCGACGGTCTTCTCAACATCGCGGCGAATCAGCAGGAACAATTCGAGAAGCTGTGCGAGCTTATTAACCGAATGGAACTCGCGACCGATCCCCGCTTCGTCAACCGCGAGGACCGCAAGAAGCTCCGGTACGAACTCAAATATGAAATGGAGATTGCCCTCGCAGCCAAGTCTGCCAAGGAATGGTCGGTGTTGCTCAACCGGCATGGCGTGCCGGCCGGCGAAGTTCTCTCGATTCCCGAGGTCATCGAGCACCCGCAAGTAGCCGACCGCGAGCTGATCAAGAATTTCCCGAGCGTCCCGGCTCTAGATCGCCCAGTCGCGGTGGCGCGTGCAGGATTTCGTCTGGCAAGCGGCGATCCTCAACCCGCCACCCCACCGCCTTCACTGGGCGCTGATACTGAACAAATTCTTACAGAGCTAGGCTACACTAAGGCCGCTATCGGTAAATTGCGCGCCGACGGCGCCGTGTGAGCAAAATCCATATTCACCACGAAGGTCCCCCTCCTTCATCCCCGCAACGCGGGGGAGGAAAGAGGTGGGGGCGCTTAATTTGTCGTAGAGTGCCTTTGCGCACCAGTTAATTCGTAGCCGATTGGAACGACTGGAACGTTTAAGCGACGCCCCGGCGCTTAAATCATGTAAAGCTTGTCAATTTATCCATCGTCTACTATACATCCCTGAACACGGGTCTGAATCGAACCCAAGCAATCAAAGGAGGCACTATGCGTAGATGGTTTCTTAGTTTTTTCGTCGCTGTTGCGTTCACAGCTGTAGCGGGGGCGGGGTATGCGCAGCCGAGTCTAAAAATGATGATCCCTGCCAACCCTGGTGGCGGTTGGGACCAGACCGGACGCAACCTCGCGGCGGCGATGCAGAGCGCTAAACTCGTTTCCTCTGTGCAGTTTGACAACAAGGGTGGCGCCGGGGGCACCATTGGTCTGGCGCAATTTGTAAATTCTGCGAAGGGCGATCCCAACGCCGTGATGATCGGCGGCATGGTGATGGTCGGCGCCATCTATCTGGAAAATTCGCCCGTCAATATCTCGATGGTCACGCCAGTCGCCCGTCTCACCGGCGAGTACGAGATCATCGTCGTGCCGGCGAGCTCGCCGCATAAAACGATGGCCGACTTAGTCAAAGCCTTCAAAGCTAATCCAGGCGGCGTCTCCTGGGGCGGCGGCTCTGCGGGCGGCACGGATCATATTTTGGTCGGTCTGATCGCCAAGGCCACAGGCGTTGATCCCGGCAAGATTAACTACGTACCTTACAAGGGCGGCGGCGAAGCGATCGCGGCGATCGTCGGCGGCCATGTGACCGCCGGCGTTTCGGGAATCGGCGAGTTTGCCGAGCAGATTAAAGGCGGGCGCATGCGCGCTCTGGCCGTGTCGAGCACGTCACGAGTCGAAGGATTTCACACATTGAAAGAGCAAGGCATCGACGTCGAGCTGGCCAACTGGCGCGGTGTTTTCGGCGCGCCCGGAATCACCACCGCACAACGCGATGCTCTGATCAAGATTGTCCGCGGTGCGACGGAGTCGGCGTCGTGGAAGGCTACTTGCGAAAAGCTCGGCTGGTCGCAGATTTTCCTGAGCGGCGATGAATACAAAAAATTTATCGATGACGACACCAAACGCATCGCCGGCATCATCGACTCGCTTGGCATCAAGAGCAAATAGCAGGCGAGTTCCTCATGAAATACAAAGCCGCGGAACTCGTTCTATCGCTATCGGTCCTGATACTCGGCATCGCGGTTGCCGTGGGAACGTCACAGTTATCGAGCGCCGGCGGTTACGCGCGGATAGGCCCAAACGTCGCCCCTGCGGTGATCGCCGGCGGCCTCATTCTTTTAGGAATCTGGTTGTGCTACGAGACCCTGTCAGGCGGTTGGCGCAACGCCATTCCGGACGATCCGGAAGCACGCGGCGAGCATCGTTTCTACCCCAGCGCCTTCGTTTGGGTCAGTATCGGACTCATCGCGCAGATTCTCTTGATCGATCGGGCTGGCTTCGTGCTGGCCCAAGCCGCTCTCTTCGCCTGCGTCGCGCGCGGTTTCGGTAGCGTGAAGTTGCCTCGAGATTTTGCCATCGGCCTTGTTTTAGGCCTCGCAGTATTTCTTTTCTTCGTAAAATTCTTAAACGTCAATCTACCGGCCGGGTGGCTCGGACCGCTGCTAGGCGGCGCCGGAATCTAGCAAGCGCATGGGCGACACCTTTGGACTATTGCTGCACGGCTTCAGCATCGCACTCACGCCGCTCAATCTATTGTGGGGATTCATCGGCGTAATGCTGGGCACGTTCATCGGCGTTCTACCCGGCGTCGGACCTGCGCTCACCGTGGCGATGCTGATGCCGCTGACGGTGAAACTCGATCCCACGGGCGCGCTGATCATGTTCGCAGGCATCTATTACGGCGCCATGTATGGTGGATCGACGACGACGATCCTGCTCAATACACCTGGAGAATCCGCGTCGATTGCCACAGCACTGGAAGGCAATCTGATGGCCAAAAACGGTCGCGCCGGACCAGCTCTCGCAACATGCGCCATCGGCTCCTTCGTCGCCGGTACCATCGCGACCATAATGGTCACGCTGCTCGCGCCGATTGTTGTCGAGATCGCGCTTAAATTTGGACCTGCGGAATATTTTGCGCTGATGATCTTCGCCTTCACCACTGTGTCCGCGGTGATCGGCAGCTCCACGGTGCGCGGATTGACGAGCTTATTTCTCGGACTTCTGCTTGGCGTGATCGGTATCGACAGCCAAACCGGCAAGTCGCGCTTTGCCTTCGGCGTGCCCGAGTTACTCGACGGCATCGACGTTGTCGTGTTGGCAGTGGGACTATTCGCCGTCGGTGAAGCCCTATACGTCTCCGCCTACGCCAGCCGCCTTGAAGAAAAAATGGAAGAGCTCAAAGGTTCGCTCTGGATGAACAAGAAAGATTGGCAGCGCTCTTGGCCCGCCTGGCTGCGCGCGACCGTAATTGGTTTTCCGTTCGGTTCGATACCGGCGGGCGGCGCCGAGATCCCAACTTTTCTGTCCTATGCGACCGAGAAGAAACTGACGAAGTATCCCGAGGAATTCGGCCACGGCGCGATCGAAGGCGTAGCCGGGCCCGAAGCGGCAAACAATGCTTCGGTGACGGGCGCGCTGGTGCCGCTTCTGACGCTCGGCATTCCGACGTCAGCGACCGCGGCGGTTTTACTCAGCGCCTTTCAGAACTATGGCATCCAGCCAGGCCCACTGCTGTTTCAAATGCAAGCCGATTTAGTGTGGGGTCTGCTCGCCAGCCTTTACATCGGCAACGTGTTGTTGCTCATTCTCAATTTGCCGTTGGTGGGGATGTGGGTGAAGGTTTTGGAAATCCCTCGACCACTGCTTTATGCGGGAATTCTTGTCTTCGCCACGCTCGGCGCCTACAGCCTGCATCAATCCACGGTGGATCTCATCATCCTTTATATTTTCGGTTTACTCGGTTTCGTGATGCGCCGATGGGACATTCCCGTGGCGCCCGCCGTCATTGGATTGATCCTCGGCCCGCTCGCCGAGACCCAAGCGCGCCGCGCGTTAGCCATCAGCCAGGGCAGCCCCGCGGTGTTCATCACGCAGCCGATTTCAGCGACGATTTTAGCGATCTCGTTCCTCCTCCTCGTCGTTCCGGTCATCGTCCAAATGCTTCGCAGACACAAATAGTCTCTTTGCCGGTTGCTCAAAAAGATCTCAGATGCGAGGCGTCCGAAGATCGATGAGCGGAGGCGTACTCTTGTACGTTGACGCGAAATCGGTCGAGCGCAACGAAGCAGATGAGGCTTTTTCAGCAACCGGCTACGGTTTTTCCATGCCAATGGAAAACATCCGCTCCAGATCGTGGCGCGAGTAGACGCGAAATGCGATCAGCGTTTCCGAAGTGGTAATGCCTGGCACTGCGCGAATGTGCTCCGTCACGATTTTGGCAAGCTGATCGTTGTCGCTCGCACGCACAATCACGGCCAAATCATAGCGACCCGCGACAGAATAGACTTCGCTGACACCGTTCACGTCGGCGAGTGTTTCGGCAACTTGGTTGGTTTGATCTCTTTCCGTGTTAAGCAGGACGATTGCTGATAACATCTGTTATCTCCGTAACTTTTAAGCCCAGCTATTTAAGACAACGTTTAGCCGACACCGAATCGACTAAGACCGACGGTTTGAACGTGTTGAACGGCTTGAACTATTTGAACGCCATTGAGAATTATCTCCACAACTGGTCAAAGAACCCGGACCGCTTCACCTCTTCGACGTAGCGGTTATCGTAGTACGCCGTCATGGGCGTGCTCGCCGCCGCTTTGGCGTCGATGAGATTGCTCTGCACCATTTGCTTGACCATGCCGCGCAGCGCCGCTTCCGGGACGATGCCCTCCTTGGAATAATTCTCGGTTGCAAAGCGGTACGATTGCTCCGCCAAATCGGCGTCTTTCATCGGCATCCACTTGCTCATCACCTTTTTGGTGAATTCCCTGTCTGTCTGAATGATCTTTATCGCTTCCGCGGTGCCTTTGATAATTTTAATAACCGTGTCTTTGTCTTTTTCCGCAACCGAGCGGCGCGCGACGATGCCGTTGGTGATAAACGCGGTGAGTTTGGCGAGATCGCCCGGCGAAGCCAGCTCATTGTAACCTTGCTTCTTCAGCTGAAAGTTATACGGCGGCGAGAATACCGCGCCATCCACCGAGCCTCGGCTCAAACCGGCGAAAGCCTCAGGCTGACCGCCCATCTGGAGAATCGTCACATTCTTAATGCCATAACCATCCAGCAAAGTTTGCAGGGCAAAATGCGTGACGGTGCCCAGCCGGCTCACGCCGAACTTTCTGCCCGTCATGTCCTCGGGTTTCTTAATCTCCGCTTTCACCATGACCGATTGCGTAAAGCGCGGCACCATGGCCGTAATGTGTATGATGTCACCGCCCTGTAAAATATTCGATATCACCGACGGGCCGCCCGATCCGGCGAAATCCGCCGCGCCCGATAACATCGCATTGAAGAGCGCGGACGAAGCGCCGATGAAAACCGGATCGAATTCGATGCCATGCTTGTCGAAGATACGCGCATCTTTGGCGACAAACCAGGGAAGACAATTGACGCCGATGGGCGAGAACGGGAAAGGCACTTTCCTTAGCGCCTG
>DASYUV010000248.1:0-4678 GCA_036000865.1 Binatia bacterium
AGGGGCAGCATCAACCCTCGGCTGTAATCGGCAAACCCACCGTGGCGGTCGCGGTGACCCAGGGCTTCGCAAAGCTGTTTGATGTAGCGTTCGAATTCATCCAGCTTGGGCATGGAAATTCACCTCCTGCGCGAATTTCCACGCATAATAGCATGAATTTATTGACACAGTAGTATTAGGAAGCGAACCATAAAGCTTGTGTGCCATGCCCGTAAGATCATCGACTAGAATTGGCCTTTCAACGTTAAACTCAGCTTTGAAAGCGCGGGCGTGGGCAAGCTTTTGCTCGAAGTTGCGCTGCGCCGGATAATTTTGACCTGGGTGCGCCTCTCGGGTGTAAAGAAAAACAAACTCCACGCCTTTCGTAGCGAACCCTCGCGCCATTGATTCCAGCGCCGGCGCCGCCAGCGCGCAGTACGGTCACGTAAAGGAACCGAACTCGATCAAGACGTCGTTTCTTTTCCAGTATTCGCTGAGCTTCACCGGACGGGCGGTTTCGAGCAGTACGGCCTCAAAGTCATGGGCCGAAGATCCGACGGGCAATAACGTGCGGAAGTCCATGAAATTTTCCGAGCCGACAAAAACGGAATAGTTGTAGCTCTCAACCTCAGTTCGATCAGCCATGGGGCGCGCTCCTTGTCCTATTAGCTGCCGCGTTTCCCTGCATATCGTCGCATTTGTAACTCGGGAGCGATTCGTTTCTTAACTTGCGTTGCGTTACGAAAGAGTGATTTTGTAAGTTTCAAGCTTTGAGATTTGAAGTGTCGGGACACCAAATCAAATGACGGATTCAATGTTCTAGCATGACTAGACGATCACGATTTTGTCTTTTCAGCATCCGTAGCGTAGGGAAGATGTCCTCGAGCATTGAAATAATCTCTGATTGCTTTCTCGCCAGCGCGTCGGTAAATACGCTCACGATGATGCGGGTCCATCGGGATCCAGTGTAGGCGCTCCGAGACGCCCTTACGAATGATTGGCACATGGCGTTTCTTCATATCGTCCAGGCGAACGAGGCTTTTACACATATCCTCTAATTCATGCGCATCCGTCCAGTCGGATTTGTACACGACAATTCCGTCCCGATCGATCAAATAAACCATATTGGGCAAAGCGCCATACGCTTTGTGGGTGCTTCCCTCGATATCATCAACCAGAACAGGAATTTGCACGTTGTCCAGCTCTCGTAACTTTTTCGCGTGGGATATTTTCTGCTCCGGCGATGTATGGTGCGGAAAGTTTTCTCCGGGATGGGCCTCTCGCGCATAGATGATAAAAAACTCAAATCCCTGCACGCGATAGTTTTGATACAGTTCCGTGAGTGGAGGAACCTCCCCCACAAACGGCGGTCAAGTGATGCTGCCAAACTCGAGCAGCACATGCTTTTTGCCACGAAGTGCCGAGAGTCGAACCCGGTCACCGTCGAGACCCGGTAACTCAAAATCGGGAGCTTCTTCGCCGGCGCGCAATGAATTTTTGAATTCATTGGATTTGCCAGCGCTTTCCGAACGCGAGAATGACTCATAGTTATAAGTTTCCACTATATTTCCTCCCTTTTTGTTGACGATAAGAAGATCCTGATTTGTGTCATAACAAAATTCACGCGGGAAAAGTTCCAAATCCGGATTTAAAACGGAAATATGAGAAACGGGATCGTGCTGTTGAGCACGTCAAGAACCGCAAGTGATTGATTTTCCACCCCAAACGAGGACGATCCCTTAAACTTCCTGTATCCGCTAATCATGAAACAACGTAACCAGGTATTTACCGGACCCGCCCGTGGAACTTATTCGTCACCGAACTTGTTTATAAATGATAGCCCGGGATTAATTTCCGTCCCGCGTTTGACTTCAACAGAACGTTATTCTGCGGCGGTTGAAACGTGGTGACGGGCAGTTCGCGAATAGCTAAATAACTTTACCATCGGACACACAATCGTCACATCGCCGTCGGATCACCGACAGAGTTCCGGCTTGAATAATTGAAATAGAAGGGATGGTCGATTTGATAATGTCTTATCAGGATTGGGCGGTGAACGATAAAAGGTTTTACCGCATACCAGGGCCGCTACCTATACTACCGATTCTCCTCATCGGCATCATGTGGTTTGTTACGCCACTGAGCGCTGCTTCACTGAACCAGGAAAAGGATTTCAGCGAACTCCGATTAATCGAAGTCAAGCCACCAGTCAAGGCGCCAGATTTTGTTTTAAAAGACATTCGGGGGAAAGTTTTTCGCTTGGGATCGTTCCAGAACAACCCTCTGATGCTCTATTTCTGGGCGTCCTGGTGACCGTATTGCCAGAGGGAGTTGCCCTCTATCCATCGCCTAAATCAGAAACTTGAACGAACCGGATTAAAGGTTCTCCTCATCGACATTCAAGAGTCACGCTCCACCGTCGCGGCAGTCGTTAAGGAACGAGGCTACACACTGCCAGTATTGCTAGATCACGACGGTGCCGTGACCCAAGCGTACGGCGTTCACGGTACCCCGACTGTAGTTCTCGTTGATTCCAGCGGATTTGTCCGCGGTGTAGCCGTCGGGCCACGGGATTGGGACAGTCCTGCAGGACTAAGGGTCCTTCAATCTCTAAGGCGGTCCGATGCAAACCGGGCCGGTAAATAGGAGTCGTTTAGGTGCAAGATCAGCTCTCGATTTTCGTCGCGTTTCTTGGGGGCACATTTTCGTTTCTTTCGCCTTGTGTTTTACCACTGTTCCCGTCGTATTTGTCATTCATCACCGGGATGTCCCTCGAGGAACTCTCGGATGCGAAGTCAAAGACTCTGAAACCTATTCTGCAAAATTCGCTGCTATTCGTTTTCGGTTTCTCATTGGTCTTCATCGCCCTTGGCGCGTCTGCAGGGTTTTTGGGAGGCTCCTTACTGAAGTATCGCGATGTACTGCAATTGTTGGGTGGAATTTTGGTGATATTCTTTGGTCTCTACATCATGGGAGTAATCAAGTGGAATTTCCTCGGACGATACGTTCAATTCAATATTGCGAGCCGACCACTAGGTCTTTTCGGTTCTGTGCTTATTGGAGCGGCGTTTGCGATCGGATGGACCCCATGCGTAGGGCCGATTCTGGGCTCAATCTTGGCTCTGGCGGCGTCGAGCGGAGAAACTAATGCCGGTATCGTACTTTTGGCGAGTTATTCCTTAGGACTCGCTCTTCCATTTCTCCTTTCCTCGCTCGTCATTCAACAATTCTCTTCCCTACTCAAACGCTTTCGCCGAAGTCTCCACGTTGCCCACATCGGCGCCGGACTACTGCTGGTCACAGCAGGAATTTTGCTGGTAACGGGCTACATGACGATTCTCAACCAGTATGCGATTAAGCTGACACCGCAATGGCTTTGGTCGAGGCTGTAGAGCTTGCGAGAGACGATTGTAAATCATCACTTCGTAAAAAAGGACATGAAACTATGAACAACAGGAATGGGAGCTGGTTACGGATACTGGTGCCGACTTTCATTTATGCAGCGTACGTTCTGCCTTATCCTGCTGCTCACGGGAATGAACCTACAATGACCCTGCAGATCGCCCAGGCAGGCGCGCCCAAAGGAACCCCGCTGACTGTTCGCGGCAAGATCTCCGCGATTGACGGCGCGAATCTGAGAGTCGCGACGACAAGCGGCGAAGTAATGGTACGCCTGCCCGAGAATGTCAGAATTGGCGGAGTGGCTGCAGCGCAACTTTCCGATATCGGCGCTGGCAGTTACGTGGGAACGACCGCTACAAAACAGGCCGACGGCAATCTCAAAGCTCTTGAGGTGCATATCTTTCCGGAATCAGCACGCGGAACCGGCGAGGGGCAAAGGCCTTGGGATTTACAACCCGGCTCTACGATGACCAACGCCAACGTCGAGAAAATTGAGCAGATCGCCGTCGAAAAGGTGCAAGGACAAATGCTGCTGCTAAAGTACAAAGGCGGCGAGGCTAAGGTCTTTGTTCCTCCCGGGACGCCGATCGTGAGGAACGTTGCGGGAGACCGCTCACTGCTCAAGCCTGGTGTGGGAGTTTTTATTCCGGCAGTTCGGAGTGACGACGGAACAATTACAGCGACACGCGTCACCGCGGGGGTGGGTGGTATTATGCCGCCGATGTAACGTTTGGCCCGAATCCATTCGAACAATTGAGTGAAGCTGGTTTATCTATACTGATGAACAGGCCTTGGCGATAATTCCCGTATACAAAATCCGATTCGTGCTATTTTCACCAACTTGAGATTGCGAGAGTTGATAAGGCTTCCGGTCGATGCGTTGTTCGCCGTCATATACTTTTGGTTGACTGCATTACACATACGGCGACGTCGTCCATTTCCCGTAGTATGGTAGTCTCTCGGTCCAGAGCCCAGAAAGACTCCACAAAGAATGGACGCTTAGTCGGCGCCAATCGCGCGGTGAAGTAACCGATTTGTTTTTCGAATCCTTCCCGTTCTGCGGGAGCAGCACCTGGGTCTCCTCCGAGCTTGATAGCCCCCCAAGGAGCCCTACTTTCCGCTGCTCGGTCCATTCAATTATATCTAAACTCAATTCAACCATGCCCGAGACAGTAAAAACCGCTGAGCTGGATCACGATAGTGCCAGAGTGGAACTTTTGGGTCGGCAAAAGCATCTAGCTCCATAAGGAGCCATAAAAACTGATCCATGGATGAACTTCTCGAACACCTAGACAGT
>DASYUV010000249.1:0-21099 GCA_036000865.1 Binatia bacterium
TGTTCCTCACCGGGACGATATTCACGTTAACGGCGACCTTTGCTGGTGGCAGCACGGCGACAGCTAACGCGACGATACCAACAACCGTTGACACGACTCCGCCTGAGACCAGCGTTACCAGTGGTCCGACAGGAGCAATCAGTGTCAACAGTGCGACATTTAACTGGACGGGGTCGGACAATGTCACAGCGCCAGCGAACCTGCTGTATGCATATCGGCTCGATCCAATCGAGCCGAGTTTCTCGGCGTTTGCAAGTACGACGACGAAATCCTACAGCAACCTAGCCAACGGGAATTACACGTTTTACGTAAAGGCCAGAGATCAAGCGGGAAACGAGGACTCAACGCCGGCAAGCCAGACATTTACCGTGAACGTAGGTTCGTCGGTGACTTTTGTCGATATAACAACGGCTGATTTTGCTGCTGGGACGATCGACGCAAACACGTATATTTCGCAGACCGCCGATGGCGAAGTGATCTTAGCCCCGACTGTAGGTGCAGAGTTTTCCAGCGCCGGTTTGCCTGCCGGATGGTTCAGCACGCCGTGGGCCACGGGTGGTACGAGCACAGCGAATGGCGGCGCGTTTAATGTGGACGGTGCGATCACCGGGACCAACGCTTTGTTTGGCCCTGGCCGTTCTCTGGAATTTGTCGCTACGTTTACCGGCGCTACATACCAGCATGTGGGGTTCGGCACGGACTTCAACTCTCCACCGTGGGTGATTTTTAGTACCGCTTCAGGTGGGGCTCTATATGCACGTACCAGTACAAATTTCACGATTACGCAGCTTCCCGGTGATTGGCTGGGTACGCCGCACCGCTATCGTATCGATTGGAACCTTTCTAATACTGTATTCTCGATTGATGGAGTTCAGGTTGCGACGCATCCGTTCACGCTCACTCAAAACATGCGTCCGTTGATCAGTGATGCCGCTGTCGGCGGTGGCGTGATCGTGGATTGGTTGCGGATGGGTCCGTATGTACCCTCAGGCACTTTTCTCTCTCGGGTTTTTGATGGTGGGGGGGCGCTGAACTGGGATATCGTAACTTGGACCAGCGACACGCCAGCAGGAACCAGTTTGATTGTGAGCGTAAGGCAAGGGAATACGGCGATTCCCGACGCCTCATGGAGTCCATTTGTCGCTTTATCCGGACCGGGTACGGCGATCGGAGGCACATCCCGCTATTTGCAGTATCGAGTTCAACTTTCGACAACCGATTTAAGCCAAACGCCTGCCCTGCGGGATATCACAATCAAATCCAAGTGATTTTTCACGGCGCCGTTAAGAGTGTCGTCGCTAAATACAGTCTAACGTCGCGCGCATGGCCTTTTTCGGTGAAAGGATGCGCGGGATGCCGCCATCAAGTTCAGCTTTAAAATTTTTGGTATTCCCAAGCTTCCTTGAAGCTTTCTGTTCCGATGAATAAAACAATTTTGAATCTCGGGGACAACTTTATTCTGAATTTTTGTCTCCTTTTTTTAATTTTGCTGACCATCAACATAGCGGGTCCCCGGGTTCCCAGCGGAAATGAATTCACTTATCTTGTACATTTAATGAAACAGTGGCATCCCAATTACCTTGCCCACGATTGGACCTATGCTGGTACGCTGCCGTCTCATTTTATCTTTAACTATTTATTCGGTGCCTTGACGATGTTGATGGCTGTGGAAACCGTAGGTTGGGTTGGTAGGGTTCTAACCTGGGGCTTAGTTCTATTTGCCTTTTTTAAGTTCGGCGAAAAATTCCCTATTTCCAGATGGATGGTTACTGTTTCAATCCTCCTATGGATGCTTTACCGGCAGTCGGCTTTTATGAGCGATTGGATTCTTGCAAGTTTTGAAGCGAAGTGTGTTGCGTATATCTTTTTGTTGTTCGCCTTAGTGGGAATTGTGAATCGACGAGAGTTGTCTTCCGCCCTATTCTTGGGCTTATCATTCAGTTTTCACCCGGTAGTTGGCCTCTGGGGGAGTGCGGCAGTAGGCTTATCGCTGCTTTGTCTTCGTTATCCATTCGGCACACTAGTAAAAATGGGCTGCTGGGTAATCTTGGGGGCTTTGCCTGGTATCCTTTCGACGATGACAATGGTGTCGGGTAATTATTCCATTACTGCGGCGCAGGCCAAGTTGACCACCCTCGTGTGGTCACCCTATGAGTTGGATCCTTTTTACCGGGAAAAAAAACTGGACATCTTTGTCGCTACTTTGTTTTGGTTTAATTGGCTTCAATACCGGTCGGACAAGGACAATCAGGCAGTGCGTTTCTTTTTCTATTTCCAAGCGTCTCTCGGTCTAGTCTTTGTTTCAGGATTCTTGGCCCGTTACCTGGAGCTATACAAATACCTTATTTGGATGCCGATGCGGCTTTTTCCCCTCTTTGTCCTTCTTTTTTTCTTCTATTCTCTCATGAAGGCGTGCGTGCAAGTGTACAATACCCATCGCTTGAGTCCTTGGTTGATCGGAGTAGGAATTTTTGCGCTTCTTAGTTTCCCTAATCCCGTTGATCGCCTTGCAGTGGAACTGCAAAATAATTATGCGGCGTGGAACGGGCAGACCGACGATGTCCAAAAGAGCCTCAAATGGCTCGCCAAGAATACGCCAGTCGATTCCGTTATAATTTCACCTCCCTGGAGAAAGGAAAGCTTCTACCTCTCGGAGCGGGCTCAAGTTGCTAATTGGTGGGGACCCCGTTTTGATCGCTTCGATGAGTGGCGAGAACGGATTGAGTCCATGCTTGGTGACATGACAGTGAAAAGAGGTCTGAAATCTTACGAGGAATATTACAATCACCTCAGACAAGTTGATATCGAGTCTATTCGGAAAAAGTATGGTGGCGAGTATTTGGTCAGCGCCGGATCTTACACGTATCCGGTCGTCTATCAATCCGGAGAATGCAAAGTCTACGCACTGAGTAGATCTCAAACGTAGTGACCTCAAATAACGCTCAGGCCTCCCGTTTGAACGCGGCGTGACAACAGGGCAATTGTCCGGCATCCCCTTACTACTGGAGCGTTTGTCACTACTAGCATCACTGAACAACGGCAAAAATAAGGAAGATCAGCTGTCTTTACTCAACTACTAGCGAGTGTTGACCGCGCACTGACGAAGGAGCGCTTATGAGCCTTACCGTGTCCACCATCAAATCCGAAAAAAGGCAATCTTCCTTTCGGGAGATCGAAGAGGGGCGCGAGAGACGAGATCCTCGGCCATTCGTCTCGGTTGTAGTGCCCGCATTTAATGAGGCCGCCATTATTGAGAGAAATCTGCCAGAGCTTTGCCGTTACATGGAAAGTTTGCAAGATCGGTATCGTTGGGAGCTTGTTTTAGTGAACGACGGGAGCGCAGATGATACTGGGAAGTTGGCAGAAGCCTTTGGGCAAAACAAACCAAACGTCCGGGTTTTGCATCATGATTGCAACCGCGGGCTCGGCCAAGCGTTTCAGACTGCCTTCGACCATTGTCATGGTGACTACGTAGTCACGCTGGACTTGGATTTGAGCTACGCTCCAGCCCACATTGAGCAGCTTCTGAACAAGATTAGGCGCACTAAGGCTAAAGTCGTGACGGCGTCCCCCTACATGAAAGGTGGTGTGATATCCAGCGTGCCCTGGCTCCGGCGCACCCTGAGTATTTGGGCTAATCGATTTCTTTCTTTCGCCGCGAGAGGGAATCTTTCTACGCTCACGAGTATGGTTCGTGTCTATGACAGGCAATTCATCGCGTCGCTGCCGTTGAGATCCATGGGGATGGATATCAACCCAGAAATTATTTACAAAGCTATGCTACTTCACGCCAATGTCGATGAGATCCCGGCCCACCTCGACTGGCATCTTCAGAACGCCGAAAGAGCGACGCGCAAATCAAGCATGAAAGTGGTGCGGCATACCATGGCTGTTCTACTCTCCGGGTTTCTCTTTAGACCAGTGATGTTTTTCCTGGTTCCGGGTTTTGGTCTCCTCTGCTTGTCTGTCTATGTCAACGCGTGGATGTTTGCGCATTTTTTCAATTATTATCAAGAATTGTCACAGTACACGTGGCCGTTAGCTCGGGCATCGGCCGCCGTTGCTGCGGCGTATCAGGTCGCACCGCATACTTTCATTGTTGGCGGCATGACTCTAATGTTAGCCATTCAATTGATCAGTCTTGGTATTTTAGCGCTTCAAAATAAGAGCTACTTTGAGGAAATCTTTCATCTTGGCGCCAGCGTTTATAAGGCAACGCAAGCGAACAAGGGAGAAGAAGATGAATAATTTAAGCAACGATCCAACTGGAGAGCCCATAGGTTTGCCATCCACGCAAGAGGATTGCATCACTGTGGCATCTAGTTTTTCCAAAGACTCGGTCTTGGGAACGATGCTTAAAGACGCAGTTTTTAGTCGTACTGTTCTCGGTCATTCCGCTCTCCTAGCAAGCATATTACTTGGCGTCATTTCTCATCTTTTATTGAAGTTTGGGATTCTTCAAATTGCCACCAGCCCTGGCATCTTAGGTCTGTATCTTTGGATTGTTCTAGGATTGGCTATCTACGCCTTAGCAACCGGTTGTTGGATGGTGTGTCTGAGTTGCTTCGATCTAAGCTATGCGTATCCATTTACCGGACTCTCGTACGTGCTTATTTTCATAGCTTCTTGGCTTCTTTTTGGCGATAGCATTTCATTTCAGCGGTTCGGGGGGATTCTACTCATTTGTCTCGGGCTGGTATTCATCTCGAAGGGAGAACACGGCCAGACGTGAAACTTGCGGTGCAGGTGTTAATGCTGAGTGTGCTAACCAACACCGCCGCTCAGTTAAGCTTGAAACATGGTCTTAGAGGGCTTCATGTGGCGGACTCCTCACGCACTGCGACAAAGGGGTGGTTGCTCGCTCGTCTTGTGAAGAACCCGTTCATCCTGCTCTGGGTGGGCCTGCTTGTGCCGTCGATGCTCCTCTGGCTGAAAGCGATCTCGATGGTGGAGTTGAGTTTTGCCTACCCTTTTATGAGCCTTAATATAGTTTTCATTTCTGCCGGCTCTATCTTTTTTCTTAAGGAACGCGTCAGTGCGCAACATCGCTTAGGAATATTGTTTATCGTGCTCGGTCTAACGCTCAGTTCCATCAGTTAGTTCAGTTCCAACTCACTTACCTGGTCATGGTGGCTAAACAAGAAAACTGGGGTATCGTGGGCGGAGGCTTTCTCGGGATGACCCTCGCTCATCGATTGAGACAGCAGGGGAAGAAGGTCACGCTGTTCGAAGGCGCGAGATCTCTGGGAGGATTAGCCAGCGCTTGGAATCTTGGAGACGTGGTTTGGGACCGTCACTATCACGTGACTCTGTTGTCAGACCTTCGCTTACGTTCTTTGCTCGCTGAATTAGGACTGGAAAAGGAGATGCGATGGGTCGAGACACGCACTGGTTTTTACACCGATGGAAAGCTTTATTCGATGTCCAACACAATGGAATTTCTTCGCTTTCCCCCTTTGGGTCTGCTCGATAAGCTACGCTTGGGCGCTACCATTTTCTACGCTTCAAAAGTGAGGGATTGGCAACGGCTTGAGGGACTGTCGGTAACGGAGTGGTTGGGGCGTTGGTCCGGGCGACGTACTCTCGAAAAAATCTGGCTGCCCCTCTTGCGTGCCAAATTAGGAGAAAACTACAAGAAAGCTTCAGCTGCTTTCATCTGGGCGATCATTGCCCGAATGTACGCTGCCCGACGTACAGGGCTTAAAAAGGAAATGTTTGGGTATGTTCCGGGTGGATACGCGCGCATTCTCGAGCGCTTTTCAGAACGATTGTCCGATGAAGGAGTGGACATCAAATTGACGTATAAGGCAAAAAGGATCGAATCGTTGAACGGCCATGGCGTAGGAATCGAGTTCGATGATGGCCGAAAGGAAATTTTCGATCACGTGGTGTTAACCGTGCCCGCGCCGATCGCGGCTCGCATCTGCCCGACTCTTTCAGAAAATGAAAAATCTCGGCTGATGGGCATCGAGTACCAAGGTATTGTCTGTGCTTCTCTGCTGTTGCGAAAGCCATTGGCTAACTATTACGTAACTAATATCACCGACTCCTGGGTTCCTTTCACTGCAGTCATCGAGATGTCCGCGTTAGTCAACCGCGAACATTTTGGTGGCAATACTCTCATCTATCTTCCCAAGTATGTGGTCCCAACCGATCCGATTTTTTCAATGTCGGATCAAGAGGTGGAAGCGTCTTTTGTCGAAGCACTCTTACGCATGTATTCTCATTTAAATCGCAACGACGTACTCTGTTTTCGCATATCGCGGGTGCGGTACGTTTTGGCAATCTCGACGCTCCATTACTCTCGACGTGTCCCGCCTATGACCACATCGATACCGGGTGTCCATATTGTCAATTCGGCCCATATCTGTAACGGCACTCTTAATGTGAACGAGACTATTCAGCTCGCCGAACAAGCGGCCTCAAGGCTTGCTTCAACGATGAATGAACAAGGCTCACTCGTCGCTGCCTAACCTTATGCAAATATCAATCGACAATTGGGATTCAGCTCGATCTACGAAAACCTGTCGTATTGTGACGTAGGTCTCGAAACCGCTTTTCATCTTCAGGGCAAACTAAAACTGCTGTCGCGAAGGCGGACGCCGGTAGGCGAATCCAGCAGCACACGGATGTGTTTGTCTCGAATAGAGCGCTGCCTAGTTCTCGATTTACTCCATAAACAACATGAAAAAACGTAACAAGAAAATTCTTACGCTTTTTGGAACTCGCCCGGAGATCATCAAACTCGCCCCGATTATTCGAGAAATGGAGGAGAGAGAGGAAGGATTTCAGACGGTCAACGTGACATCGGCTCAGCATACCGATTTACTATATCCTTTTGTTCGATTGTTTGGCATTCGGCTCGATCACGACCTGCACGTCATGGTTCCTAAACAGACGCCCAACCAAGTATGTGCTCGCGTGCTTTCACTGCTAGAGCCGATTCTTGAAAAGGAGCAACCGGATCTTATCCTGATTCAGGGAGATACGACCACGGCGCTGGCTGGAGCGCTGGCAGGTTTTCACCTTCATATTCCTGTCGGACATGTGGAAGCCGGTTTACGCTCGGGAAATCCTCTGAGTCCATTTCCGGAAGAAATGAACCGGCGGTTGATTACCCAGCTCGCGACATACCATTTCGTCGCAACCGCGCGAAACCGAGGGACGCTCCTAGCGGAAGGAGTTTCCGCACAGCGGACATTCCTCACCGGGAATCCGGTGGTGGATTCGCTCAAGATGATGCTTGAAAAATGTTCCGTCTCCTCCACTGTCGCGTGCCTCTTGAAGAGAACGCTGGGGTTAAAGCGAATAGTGTTGACGACCCATCGACGGGAGAGTTTCGGCGAGGCCATGGCGGAAAACCTCAAGGTACTTCGCTCGTTTGTGGAGCGTCACGAAGATACCGCTCTGCTATTTCCGGTTCATCCTAATCCCATCGTTGTTGATTTGGCTCGCACGCTTCTTGGTGGCTGCCCGAGGATTCATCTCATTGAGCCGATGAATTACGACGAGTTTATTGTCTTATTGTCGCACTCATGGCTGATCGTATCCGATTCGGGTGGGATTCAAGAGGAGGCGCCATCCTTGGGAAAACCTCTGCTTATTTTACGGGAAAACACGGAGCGCCCGGAAGCGGTGGAGTCCTCGGTCGCGCGTCTGGTTGGAGGCTGTGCAAAACGCCTGGGGACGATGCTTGAGGAAGTGATTGAAGATGGTGTCTGGGCGAAGGAGATAAGCAAGACTGAGAATCCTTTTGGGCGAGGTGACAGTGGACGGAGGATTGTAGACATCATTAGTAGGGTACTGCGCGGCGACAATGATGCTTTACAGGTTTGACTACAAATTGCTGAGAGTAATATTTCTCCCGGCTGAACTTAATTCAACGAAACATACCGAAGCCAATTTAATAATAGAGCAAAAGAAAGGGGTTACCATGAACGAATCTACCAGTACGAATGCCGAACGGATAATGCTGCCGTCGGATCAAAATGCCTCGGGGCGAACCTTTGGGGAAGACGAGCTGGCGATGCTGGCGCAGGTGCTAAAGACCGGGACTCTCACCTCTACCAAGGGAACCTTTGTCAAATCATTGGAGACGAAATTCGCGGAACTTTTGGGCGTCAAACATGCTTATGCCTGTGCGTCGGGGACGGGAGCCGTTCACACAGCCATCGCCGCTATCAATCCGGAACCGGGCGATGAAATCGTCACGTCACCAATCACTGACATGGGAGCGCTCGCACCTATCATTTATCAGGGCGCGATTCCTGTATTTGCCGACGTCGATCCGCGAACATGCAACATCACTGCGAATACGATCGAGTCTTGCCTGAGTGAACGCACGAAAGCCATTATTGTGACCCACTTATTTGGTAACCCCTGCGACATGAAAGAGATCATAGAGCTTGCCCATAGTCGCAAGATTCCAGTGATTGAGGATTGCGCGCAAGCGTTCATGGCTGAATATAGCGGCCAGAAGGTCGGTACCATGGGTGATATTGGCTGCTTCAGTCTGCAACAGGGCAAGCACATTACAACTGGTGAAGGGGGACTAGTAGTAACTCGCGATGAGTCTTGGGCGCGCCATATGGTGCTCTTTATCAATAAATGCTGGGACTATGGCAACCCCAAATCGGATCACTACTTTCTCGCATTGAACTACCGAATGAGCGAGCTGCAAGGGGCGGTGGCGCTTGCACAACTTGCTAAACTTGATGACGTTGTAAGGCAACGGATCAGCATGGCGACGCAGCTGACAAAGTTACTAGAAGGGTTGCCGGGAATCCAGGTTCCATACAGTTATCCGAACGCCAAACATACCTACTGGAAATACTGTCTAATGGTTGATGACGATGTCTTGCCGGGAGGGACCGACGCTCTAGCACGATCTCTCGGGGAAGTAGGGATCGCTGCCGCGCCCAGGTATATTCAAAAGCCCGCGTTCATGTGTGAGATTTTTCAAAAGCAACGGACATTCGGCAACAGCCGATTTCCATTTACGCTGGCGCGACCTGAAGTGGTCAAATATGAGCGGGCTAAATTCCCTGGTACATTCAAAGGATTAGATCAGATATTAGTGTTCCCTTGGAATGAACGTTACGAAGACAAACATATTAATTACATAGCGAGATCGATTCGCAAGGTGGTCGATCAGTTTCGGAGGGGATAACCATGAAAGATCAAAAGGTACGTTTTGGCATTATTGGCGCGGGCTTGATCGCTCACTCCTACGCCGAGGCATTTGACGGCTTTGAAAACGCAGGCCTTGCGGCGATCGCGGACGTACGCGCTGATGCCGCCAATGCTTTGGCGCAGCGCCTACGCTGTGAAAGCTACGACTCCTATCAAAGACTCGCGGAAAAGGTGAAACCCGACGCCGTCATCGTCTGTACTCCCCCGATTACACATCCAGAAATCTGTCTCTATTTTCTGCAAAAGGGCATCCATGTGTTATGTGAAAAGCCACTGAGTATCGACAGTAAGAGCGCTAATCTGATGGTCAAAACCGCGGGAGATCGTGGCGTGAAACTGACAATGGCTTCGAAGTTTCGGTATGTCGAGGATGTTGTCCGTGCTAAAAGTATCGTGACCTCTGGGATCCTAGGGGAGATTGTTCTCTTCGAGAACGCGTTTGCTTCCCGCGTGAACATGTCCTCGCGTTGGAATTCCGATTTCAATATTAGCGGCGGTGGCGTATTGATCGACAACGGAACCCATTCAGTCGATATCATGAGATATTTTCTGGGACCTCTGGCGGAAGTCCAGGTGGTCGAAGGCAAACGCGTCCAAGGGTTAAAGGTGGAAGACACGGTTCGTATTTTCGCCCGCAGCACGCTCGGGGTGATGGGTAGTATAGATCTGTCCTGGAGTATCAACAAGGAGCTTGACAGTTATATCAATATCTATGGATCACAGGGGACGGTTTTCGTTGGATGGAAGGAGTCGAAGTATCATCAATCATCGACCAACGAATGGGTTGTATTTGGCAAAGGCTACAACAAGGTACAAGCATTCCGCAGCCAAATCCTCAACTTCACGAAGGCCATTCGCGGCGAGGAGGCATTATTAATCACGCCAGAGGACGCGCTTGCGTCTGTTGAAGTCATTGAAGCAGCGTACTCGGCGCTGCGGCAAGATCATTGGGTACCCGTCGACAGGAAAACACGTCCCGTCACCAGTCCGGCAAGACGCCGAATCGAAGCGGTAGTTAACGCATGACGAGCCATATTCATCCGACGGCTATTATTGAGGAAGGAGTTCACATTGGCCCCGGTTCTTGGATCTGGGATAACGTGCATATCCGGCATTCAACTCGGATAGGTCAGGAGTGTATCATCGGCGAAAAAACCTATATTGCCTACGGTGTGCAAATCGGAAATCGGGTTAAGATCAACGCTTTTGTCTATATCTGCAATGCAGTGACTATCGAAGATGGCGTAATGATCAGCGCTGGAACGATATTTACTAATGACCGTTTTCCGCGAGCGACGACGCCGGATCTGCAGCAACTTCGGTCTTCAGAACCAGATGAGCACACGCTGCCCACTCTTGTGCGGGAGGGTGCTACAATCGGAGCGGGAACTACGGTCGGGAACAATCTAACCATCGGCCGATACGCAATGATCGGAATGGGATCGCTCGTCACCAAATCCATCCCAGATTTTCATCTGGCTATTGGGCATCCAGCGAGATCCGTCGGTTGCGTATGTTGCTGTGGGCAGCAGCTGCTTCGGTTTCCAAATACTGCCCCTTTCAATCTCAACGAAATCGTGTGTGCTTCGTGTGGATTAAAGTACGCCGTCGTGAATGACTCAGTGACAGAACTCACCCCTCTGCTCCGATAGCCCTCACAACCGAGCTACCGGATAGCGTTCGACAAGGCAACAGTGCCAACGGTTTGCTAAGCGTCATGATCGAAGTCTATCAGCGCCTACTCAGATGACCGACGAGTCTGCTCAGCCCTATCCCTCCGATATGCTCCTGGACAGGGGGCTCAGGCCGGAAGGTTTTTACGGAGCGTTCGCCGTCGATATGCATATAGACTTTGCTCCATCGAGCGGTTCTGATGAGATAATTGCCGTGTAACTGCTAGAGTTCCGATCGACTAATGCTGAATTTTTTTCTCGGGCATAAGCAACTCGTGGCAGAAGCGCTATTGCTCACAGTTTTACCACTGGTCGGCTTTCTTACCTACAGGTGGCACGATCGGTGGTTGAAGCAGGCTGAACGCATTTTTGGCCGAATCGCGAGGCGGCGTGGGCTTTCAGTCTGCCTGCTCGTGCTGCTCGTGCTAGGGCTCAGCTCTATGATGTCCCTGCTTGGGCGCATGCCCGAGCCGCACACCCACGACGAGTTTAGCTACCTTCTTGGGGCGGATACATTTGCCCATGGGCGGTTGACTAATCCGACTCATCTTCTGTGGCAGCATTTTGAGAGCTTTCACGTCATTCAAAAGCCCACCTATGCGTCAAAGTTTCCACCTGCGCAGGGGCTAATGCTTGCGGCAGGGCAGGTGCTTGGCGGTCACGCTATCGTTGGCGTGTGGATCAGCACAGCCCTGGCGTGCGCCGCAATCTATTGGATGTTGCTCGCATGGGTCCCGCCAGGTTGGGCACTTCTGGGGGGATTATTGACGGCCCTCCACCCAGGAGTGCTGCTGACTTGGGGTCAATCCTACTGGGGTGGGGCGGTAGCAATGTTGGGCGGCGCTTTGGTTGTCGGCGCCTTACGGCGGATCGCGCGCCAAGCGCGCGTGATCGATGCCTTACTGATGGGATTAGGCCTGGCGATCTTAGCAAATAGCCGCCCCTACGAGGGGTTGGTTATGAGCTTGCCGGTCGCGTTGGTGCTGCTCTATGAGCTTGCCCGTAACAAAAGATATTCAATGAAGGTTGCTTGTGGTCGGTTGGTCTTGCCGATATCGGCGACGCTGGTCCTCTCGGCATTAGCCATGGGCTACTACAACTGGCGCGTAACTGGCAACCCTTTACGGCTTCCCTATCAGAGATACATGGCCACATACGGTTTGACACCAATTTTTCTCTGGCAGCTTAATACGCCCGCTCCGAACTACGACAATAAAGTTTTGAAACAATTTTATGCCGCGGACTGGCTTAGCGATCTTTATGAGCGCAAGTCTTCGCTCGCGCATTTGGCAAAGGAGAGCCTGGACAAACTTAACGTACTGTGGGGATTCTACCAGGTGGACTCGCGCCGCCGGCTTACGCTCTTTATCCCGCTTCTGATGCTGCCCTGGCTGCTGCGCCGGCGGTGGCCGTCAATCGCGCTGCTTATCTGCGGTGTCTTCATGGTCGGGATACTCATCGAGATGTGGGTGCAAGCGCACTATGGGGCGCCCATCCTAGCGCTAGTCGTGGTCCTCAACGTTCAAGCGATACGCTACTTGCGATTGTGGCGTTGCCATGGCTGGCGCATAGGCCGATCGCTGGTATGGACCGTCGTAATGTTGACCCTCTTAATTTTTACCGTAAATCTCGTTAACCGCTGGCGTGATCAAATTCCATGGAGCGCAAGAAGAGCGCAAGTTTTGCGGCTGCTTACGGCAGACGGGGAAAAGCATCTTGTCGTGATGCGTTATGGTCCGCAACACTCGCCACTTTATGAATGGGTGTATAACGGCGCGGATATTGACGGCGCGGCGGTGGTGTGGGCACATGAGCTGGAACCGCGGTGGGCATGCCGGCTTTTAGGCTATTTCAATGATCGGCGCGCCTGGCTGGCATACGTGGATCACGACGGTGTGCCGCCTGAATTGGTGCCGTACCCGGAAACCTCGTGCCCATGATGGGCAGCAGCGCCATGGATCTTATATGCAGATGACTACGGTTGACACCTCAATCTTCCAAGTTCGCTTACTCTGAGCAATCGGCTAAGAGTTTCGCTTCACGAGCCGCATCTTTCAAAAAATATAAGAATAGTCCTTGAGCCGTTTCGACCGCGAGCGGCTGATCAGAGAAGTTCAGCATGAAGTCCTAGGGTCTGAGCCTTCTAGAATTGATTTCGCCTCTATCTCGATCACGAAGAGGCGTCTGTGTATTCCTATCCGGTCGCCCATGAATACTTAATCAGCGCTGAATAGCCATCCATCATTATCTCAACAGAGCATGAGTTAATCCCAAGTCGAGGCTATTAACATGACCTATGCGCAGACGCGTGAAGAAACAATCGCGCCTATGATTACGGCAATCATCCCCGTCCATAACGCCTCAGGTTTTCTGGAGCATTGTCTGGAGAGCCTCGCTACGTCGGACTGTCCCCATGACTGCATTGTCGTTAATGACGGATCAACGGATACTTCCGAAATTATTGCGAGTCGGTTTCCCACACGAGTTTTAAATCTTCGGGGAGGACCGTTCGGCCCCGCTTATGCCCGCAACCGCGGCGCCGAAGTAGCCCGTGGGAGCATTCTTTTTTTTGTCGATTCAGATGTCGTCCTCGCTCCCGGAGGGCTTCGCCTTGTTGCGAAAGTGTTTCAAGAGCATTCGGACCTAGCGGCAGTCTTCGGTTCTTATGATGCCCAGCCCAAAGCCTCAGGGGTGGTTTCTCAATATCGGAACCTGCTCCACCACTTCGTCCACCAGAACGGAAATTCTGAGGCCTCGACTTTCTGGGCCGGCTGCGGCGCCATCCGCCGGTCGGTTTTCGAAGAAATCGGCGGCTTCGACGAAACGCGATTCCGGCGCCCATCGATTGAAGATATCGAGCTTGGATATCGTCTGCGCCGGGCGGGCCATCGCATCCTTCTCGACAAATCGCTCCAGGGAACACACTTGAAGCAGTGGACGCTGCTTTCATTCGTTAGAACCGATATTGTCTATCGCGCAATTCCATGGTCACGACTCATCCTCGAAACTAAGAACCTACCGAACGACTTGAATCTCAAATGGGACCAGCGCGCTAGTTTCGCGCTGGCAGCTTTTGCTCTTGTATTTCTGGCGCTCGGGATGATCCACATCCAGTCGCTCGCCATAGCGGCAGCCGGGCTCCTGGGAGTGCTTGTTCTTAACCGAAGGATCTATGTTTTCTTCTTTCGACAGCGAGGCCTGTTCTTCGCGCTTGCCTGTGTTCCGCTTCATATCCTGTACTACTTGTACAGCGGACTTAGCTACCTGTATGTCCGCACCGGCTTTGTGCTTCGTAACCTCGTCTCTTTCTGACTCACGAATAATGGCAGAAATCTCAAACGGCATGCGTAACTTTGCATGCGAGAATTTCGCGAGGATTTGACGGGAGAAGCACCCGATGGAAACATCCATCACAGAAAACAGTGTGGTCGTGATTGGCGCGGGGCCAGCAGGGTTGACTGCCGCGTATGAACTCACCAAACATAAGGTCTGTCCCATGGTCATCGAGAAAAGAGACATCGTAGGAGGTCTTGCTCGGACCGAGACCTATAAGGGTTTTCACTTCGACATGGGCGGTCATCGCTTCTTTACCAAAGCGCCTGAAGTCAAGAAAATGTGGCAAGAAATCCTGGGGGCGGATTTTCTTCACCGGCCCCGTTTGTCGAGAATTTATTACAAAAAGAAGTTTTTTTACTATCCGCTGAAGCCGCTAAACGCTCTGGCAGGCCTGGGGTTTTTGGAGAGTTTTCTTATCGTTGTCAGTTATCTATGGTGCCAAATTTTTCCGTACCGGCGTGAGGATACCTTCGAACAGTGGGTCACAAACCGTTTTGGCAAACGGCTTTTCCAAACCTTTTTTAAGGCGTACACAGAAAAGGTCTGGGGTATTCCCTGCTCGGAGCTAAAGGCGGAATGGGCCGCGCAGCGCATTAAGGACCTTTCACTTAAGACGGCGTTGCTGAACATGTTTTTGAAGCCCAAAAAGACGATCAAGACTCTGATCGAGGAATTCGAATACCCGCGCCTCGGTCCAGGAATGATGTGGAACAGAGTCAAGGAGCAAATTGAAACACGCGGTGCACTTGTCCGGATGCAGACTGATGTAGCTGCGATTATGAGGGAAGGAAATCGGATAGAGAGTATTACGGTCGCGCAAAACGGCCATAGGGAAACCATTCAGGGAAGAGAATTTATCTCCAGCATGCCGGTTACCGAGTTCATCAAGAAGCTCGATCCGTCGCCGCCCCCGGCAGTCTTGGACGCTGCGGAGAAAATCCATTATCGCGACTTTCTGACAGTCTGTCTGGTCGTGAATAAGCCCGAACTATTCCCCGACAACTGGATCTACGTTCATGATCCGGAAGTCAAAGTGGGCCGGATTCAAAACTTCAAAAACTGGAGCCCGGAAATGGTCCCCAACCAGGCGAAGAGTAGCCTCGGTCTAGAATACTTTTGCACCGAAGGGGACGAGCTGTGGAGTATGCCCGACGCAGAGCTTATCGAGCTCGGAAAGCGAGAAGTGGACCGTATCGGTCTAGCGAGCTATGCCGATATTGAGGATGGCTGTGTTTGCCGTGTGCCCAAGGCCTACCCAGTATACGATTCTGACTACCGCGAATACCTGGTGACGGTGCGGGAATTCGTCGATGGGCTGGAAAACTTTCACACCATCGGCCGCAACGGCCTGCACCGCTACAATAACCAGGACCATGCGATGCTCACGGGCATGTTAGCGGTGCGCAATATCGTTTTGGGTGAGCGCAACGACCTATGGAGCGTCAATAGCGAGCAGGAGTACCTTGAAGAAATGCCCGTTGAGGCTGAGATCGGGACGCCTAAAATCGCTGAAGTGCTGCAAGGGGTGCTTTCTCAAGCGTTTCCGAAGTTAGACCGGCTTTCGTTTGGGCTCTCCCTAGGCATGGCGAGTGGGGTGATCCTTTCCTTGATTACGCTCATTTTGGTCTTGAAAGGTGGCGAGACGGTAGGTCCCAACTTGCAACTCCTGAGTCAATACTTCCCTGGATACAGTGTCACTCTGTTGGGAAGCGTGCTGGGGCTGGCCTACGGATTCGGGACTGGTTTTGTCGGCGGGTGGGGCTTTGCGTTTCTAAGAAACACCGCCGTGTTCTTCTATATGGCGATGGTCCATCGTCGCGCCGAACGCCAGCTGTTGCGGGAGATCCTCAAATATTTCTAGGAGCGCTAAGATATGGCAATGGACGAAAAAATTCTTGAGAACATGGTGCTGACCCGCGTTATGCGCCTGAACGCTATGGTCCATGGTATCGTCACCGGAACGGTGGCAGGGGCTGCCATCTTTATTGCTACAAACTGGCTGATTTTCAAAGGCGGTCCCGTGGGTCCCGATGGCGAACTGATTATCGGGCCGCATCTCGCTCTCCTTGGCCAATTTTTCATCGGCTATCGCGTGACCTTTGTGGGAAGCTTGATCGGGGTCGCTTATGGGTTCGTCTGTGGTTTCGTCGTCGGATACTTCGTCTCCAGGACCTATAACTGGGTGGCAGATCTAAGAGAAGGAAAAACAGCATAGTCAAACGACAAAGCCGTTGAAATTCATCGCCGTTGTGACTGTCGCTTCTCTATGTCGCCGCTCGGTTCTCGCGGTTTATGCACGAGGCGTTAACGTTCTCAGGGAACAGCTCGAGAGATGTATTGGGTACGAAGGTTTCGGCGACACTTGCTATTGGCTCTGCTAAGCGGAGGACTGACAGTGACCGTTCACTCCCTTTTATCGTCTACGGATCCTTTCTTTAAGTGGAGTTTAGCGTCTGCTTACTCCGCACTGGCGTTTCTTAGCGCCGCGTTGTTCATCGGACCATCGAACATTTTACGAAATCGTCCGAATCCCGTGAGCACCGATTTACGGCGTGACATAGGCATCTGGGCCGCCCTTCTCGGCCTGTTTCATACCATCGTGGGCCTGCAGGTGCACATGAAGGGAAGGTTCTGGCTGTATTTCGTATTCTCGCCTAATGAGGATCGCTTTTTGCCGGTCCGTTACGATCTATTCGGCTTCGCCAATTACACGGGCCTTGCCGCAACGCTGGTTCTAATAATGCTCTTGGCGTTGTCTAACGATCTCTCGCTCCGACGCCTCGGCGCAAGGCGCTGGAAATCGCTCCAGCGGTGGAATTATCCCTGCTGTATCTTCGTTGTCTTGCATGGCGTTGCGTACCAGTTCATCGAAAATCGCTCGCTCTGGTTTATCGGCTTGTTCGGCAGCATCGTGTTGGTAGCAGGGGCCCTGCAACTCGCAGGTTTCCGGAAAAAGCGCCTGCTGAAGACGCGCGAACCTCGCGGCGCCAGCCTCGCTGGTTGAGCCATTGAACCGAACGACTCCGAATTGCGCAATGTCTAGAGAGATTAGAGATCGAGCCACACGATGCATCTTGGAATTAATGCGGTTCGCTTGACGAGGCAATTTACCGGAGTCGGGCGGTACATGGAGTGCATTCTCAACGAATGGAGCGAGATGGACGTTCCGTTCGACAAAATGACGCTTTACGCTCCTACGCCACTCCAGCAACAACGGCTTTCGTTTCCGTTGGAAAAGTATCATGTCGAGATCATCGGTCGGGAAATGCCTGATCCCTTATGGGAGCGGCGGTTCTTGCGCAGGCAATCGAAGAACCTTGATGTGTTGTTTTGCCCCTCTTACACGATTCCACTGGGTTACACAGGGAAATGTATTGTCACCAACCTCGGCCCGGCGGAAAATACTCCCGGCGGCTATCATTGGTGGCGGGCCCAAGCATATGAAAAACTATACAAGTATAGCGCCCATCGGGCAGACAAAGTTTGCGCCTGTTCGCACGCGGTAAAGAAGCGCTTGGTTCACGTCTACCAAATCCCGCCGGATAAAATCACCGTCACCTATCTGGCGGCCAGTAACGCATTTTATCCGATTCGTGACCCCGTGGTTCGGGAGGAAACAAGACGCCGGCATATCGGTCGAGACAATCCGTTCATTTTATTTGTCGGGAAACTTGCCAGGCGACATTCCATTCCTAAGCTGCTTGAAGCTTTTGCCGCACTGAAAAAAAGTAGGAGCATCCCTCACCTCCTGGTGCTTGTCGGTCCAGATTATTTAAACCTGAACGTGGCGGTTCGCGCTCGAAAGCTCGGGATAGAGGATTCACTAATTCACATCAATTACGTTCCGCACAAAGATTTGCCGGCTCTGTACAACGCCGCGGAGGTTTTTATTTTCCCGGCTTCCGAGGCCGAAGGCTTCGGCATTCCGGTGATCGAGGCCATGGCCTGCGGAACTCCCGTGATTACGGTGAATCAGGGCAGCCTGCGCGAATTTGCTCCAGGCGCAGCGTGCCTAGCCGCGTCCAGCGCGGTCGGAGAGTTGCGCGGGGCTCTCGAAAAGATGATCTTCGATCCCGACTTGAGAAGAGATCTCGCAGCCAAAGGACTGCAACGGTCAAAGAGTATTACGTGGCGGGTTACGGCGGAGAAAACTATGGATGTTCTGTGGCAGGTGGCGCAAAACACGCGCTCTGCACTTCCCGCCGGGGGCAGCAATTTTGACGCGGGCTTACCGACCGCGGCAATTTCGGCTCGATAGAAGTCGATACACCTGCGCTGACGAAACGGCGCCGTGCCTGCCATAACGGTAGGCACGTCAAAGAATCTTCTGGCGCTTGCCCTAATTTATGGTTCAGACTCGGCGGACGATTGGAGAATAACAAAAACCCTCACCCGAAACCCGTTCTAATAAGCCTTTTCAGGTAAACTGATTCACCTTTTGAATTATTGCGAGTAATTGAAGTGAAGCAGGATAAAGCTATCTCTTCGTCGAGCACGACTTTTTATTTTGATGCAGTCGCCGAAGAGTATCCTTTCTGGTATCAGGCAAAATCGCCACGAGGATATGCCCTGCGCGTCCGTCAGCAGCGCTTGTTGGAATTGCTGCATCAGCCAAGGAACACGGCCAGGATACTTGACGTCGGTTGCGGGACTGGGACCCTCGCCCGGGAGTTACTCAACTTGGGCTACGAGTACTGGGGAGTGGATATGTCCCGTCCTATGATTGAGCAGTGCCGCAAGTGCTTCGCGGAGGATGCTCGCGCCAGTTTTGCCGTCGCAGACGCGACGAGACTGGCTTTCCGGGATGAATTCTTCGATGCGGTGATCTGTGTGGGCGTGATTGATCGAATTCCAGCTTTTGAATCGGCAATCAAAGAAATGACCCGAGTCGTTAAACGGAACGGAACTCTTCTTATCTCGTTTCCAAATCTGCTTAGTCCGTATGCGTTCTGGAAGGCGTTTGTGTTTTATCCAATAGTCGCGCTGCTTCGACCCATTTATTTCCGCTTTCTTGGACGTTCTCAATCCAGCTCCTTGCTTTCATCTTTCGTCAAACTTCACACGGCGCGTGGCGCGGGAGAACTGCTCAAAAGATACGGTAGCGAAATTACAGACGTAGTATTTTTTAATTTCAATGTGTTTTTCTCGCCTCTCGACGAACTCTTTCCCAAACCAACCCTGCAAGTCATTGAGCGAATGGAACAACTGCGGTTCGGAAGACTGAAATGGATGGGTTCCGCATTTATGCTCCATGCCAAGCGTTGGTAATTTGTTCGACAGGCCCATGAGCTCCTTCAGAGTGCTTGTTCTTTCTCGCAACTATCCAAACGAGGTGATACCTCAATTAGGACTTTGGGTTGAGGGATTAGTCCGCCATCTTGGCAGAGTGTGCGAGACGCGGGTTATCGCCCCCGTGCCGTATTGCCCCCCGCTGCCAGGATTTTCTGCGTACACGCGCTTCCGGCGTATCCCATCGGCTGATCAAGTCAACGGCATCGAGGTAATGCATCCCCGGTTCCTCACTGGACCTGGTTACTCTCTGCACAGTCTTGAAGCGAGCACTTACTACTGGGGTATCCGGCATCGAGTCGAGCAGCTTCGTCGCAAATTTCCCTTTGACCTAATCCATGCACACTTCAGCTATCCTGACGGTGTCGTTGCGGCACGTCTTGGGCGGCAGTATCGCCTGCCGGTTGTCATCACGGAACATGCGCCCTGGCTACCGTGGATGGAGGAATATCCCCGAGTACGCCATCAGGCGATGTGGGCCTCAGCCGAGTGCTCCTACCATATCGCGGTCAGCCGCTACGTCCGGGACACTGTTGTGCACTTCACCGGTGAAACCAAAAAGCTCCACGTCATTCCAGTTGGCGTGGACGGCTCAGTTTTCACCGCGTGTGAAAACGGACAGGGGCCTTTGATGAACCAGGTGCTCTTCGTAGGCGCCATCCGGCCCGTAAAGGGACTGGATATCCTTATCAAAGCCATGCGACTACTCTCGGACCGTGGCCGCAAACTTAAACTTCTGGTTGTGGGCGAAAGTTTCTACCAAAGCTATCGCCGAGAGTATCAACGGATCCAGCAGATGGTACACGAACTGAGACTTACAAGGCATGTAGAGTTTGTCGGCAGAAAATCGCCATCCGAGATTGTCCAATACCTGCACCAGAGTGCGCTACTGGTTCTGCCGAGCCGCGCCGAGAGTTTCGGCGCGGTGCTTGTGGAAGCTCTTGTCTGTGGAACGCCGGTGCTGGCAACCCGTTGCGGTGGGCCCGAAGACATCGTGACCGATGACGTCGGAGTTCTAGTCACGCCGGAAGACGAGAGAGCCCTCGCTGAAGGCATCGAACATATCATTCGACACCGTAGCGCCTACGATGCGACTCGCCTACGCCAGTATGCGCTCCAGCGATTCTCCTGGGAAAAGATTGTGAACGATACTGTCTGTGTTTATCGCGAGGCTCTCGACGTCTCGGGATCGGAAGAGGCAAGAAGATATTGCCAAAGCGTCGCCGAAGCGTAATAGCGTCCGCGCAAAGACTCCGCTGCGCGCTTCAACGGTATTGTTGAGAGGAGAGCTTTCTATGCGGTTTGCCAAAGTTCTGGTCGTTAATCCGCCCAACCCGCCTGGTTATATCTCAAACAAGGATTCAATGGGAGGATTCGGTCAACTGTTCCCACTTGGAGCAACACTACTCCCGGCGTTGGACCTTCCCTATCTCGCGGGCTATTTGGCGGAAAAAGGGATAACCACCGAGGTGATCGAAGCATTGGGAGACAACTTGAACATCGAGCAGGTGGTGCAACGGCTTGTCGACTGCGCCGCTCCCGCGGAATCGCTTTTGGTTGTCGTGCGGACCTCGGCTCCGACTCTGGACTGGGACTTATCGGTATGCGC
>DASYUV010000250.1:0-2401 GCA_036000865.1 Binatia bacterium
GGACCTTCCCAGCTGCTCAGCGGCCAGGGCGAAGCCGCGCGCGTCCGGTTAGAAACCGACGGCAGCGCCACGGTTTTTACCGGCGGTCTCGACTCGGGCCAGGGCCATGCCACCGCTCTGGCGCAGATCGTCGCCGATGAGTTGGCCCTCGACGTGAAGCAAATTAGAGTCGCTACGACCTTTGACTCGGCGAGCCACCCTTATGTCATGACCTCCGGAGTTTACTCCAACAAGTTTCACGGTCATGACACGGTGGCGGCGATCGGCGCCGCCCGTAAAGTTCGGAAAAAACTTTTAAAGCGCGCCGCCGCGCAGCTAGAAGCCAATGTGGACGACCTCGAGCTGCGCGATGGACGCATTTCCGTGCGCGGCGCGCCGGACAAAGGTGTGAGCGTCGCCCAGATTGCCAGCCGGGCTTACTGGAGCTTGGCCGATGAGCAGCCCGACGGCGAGCCGGGCCTCGAAGCGCTTTACTATTATAGCAATCCGTTGGCGAGGCATCCGGATGAGAAGAAGCGCGTGCGCGTGCAGCTCGGCTTTGCCAGCGCCGCGCATGTGGCGGTCGTGGACATCGACCCCGAAACTTTCGAAATCAAAGTCCTGCGCTACGTCGTCATTCACGACTGCGGGCGGCAGATCAATCCCGCTATCGTCGAAGGGCAGGTCCATGGCGCCGCCGCCCATGGTATCGCGGCGGCGCTTTTGGAGGAGTTTATCTACGATGAAAACGGCCAGCTCCTCACTACCAGCTTCATGGATTACCTGAAGCCCACAGCCGCCGATTTACCGAACATCGAAGGAGATCGGCTCGAAACTCCCTCGCCTCTGACCTTGCTCGGAACCAAGGGAGTCGGCGAAGGCGGCGCCGTGGTCGCGCCGGCGGCGATCGCGAGCGCGGTTGAAGATGCGCTGGCACCGTTGGGAATTCACATTGCGGCGCTACCGATCGTACCGAGCCGCTTGTGGGAGGTTGCCGCACGTGGTTTAAAGCGTTACGAGAATGCTAGGAAATGAAAAATCTAATGTTAAAAAAATCAGCGGCTGGGATTTATCGAGAGGCATTTACTTTCGCATTATGAATTTTGCATCGATCTAAGGAGGCAAGTCCATGGCGTTACCTGAAAGCGCGATTGGGTGGAGTGCCGGCGCTCCTTTTGGCTCGGACCTTCACGGTTTCATAGAACAATACGAGCGTGCGTATCCGGATGAAGTGCTGCACATCGATGAGCCGCTGCGCGCCGAGTGGGAAATCGCCGCGCTGGCGATGAAGCTGGAAAAGGCGCACCGTTTTCCGCTGATGGTTTTTCACAATGTCATCGTCGAGGGCAAGCGCGCGCCGATGCCGCTGACCACTTTTCTCATGGCCAGCCGTCTACGTCTGGCGCGGGCCCTGGGCGCAGAAGTGCAGAAAGCCGGCCTCGCCTGCTATGAACGGGTCCAAACACGGCAACGACCAATCGTTGTCTCGCGTGATCAGGCTCCGGTGAAACAGGTCGTGGAAAAGGGATCCGACATCGACGTGCGCCGTTTCCCCGCGCTGCGCCATCACCGCATGGATCCGGGCCGTTATATTACAGAAGGACATTTTCTAACTTTCAACCGCAGCACGGGTGTTGACAATTCCGCTATGCACCGCGGGTGGTTAGCGGATCGCGACGAGGTACGCGTCTGGCTCGCGCCGAATTCCCACAACGCGCACAACCTGCGTTACTGCGAGGAAGCGGGAGAGGATATGCCGGCGGCGTATTGGATCGGTCATCATCCGCTGGCATTGTTGGGGGCGGCAAATCATGTGGGGCCGGAAGAGAGTCACTATGAAACGGCGGGCGGCACCCTGGGCTCGCCGCTGCGCCTGGTTGCTTCGGAAACGCTGGGAGAAAAGTTCTTGGTGCCAGCGGATGCGGAAGTGGTGATCGAGGGATATATGCGCAAAGGCCAGCGTAAACCCGAGGGTCCTTTCGGCGAATACACGCGTCACGTCGGACCGCAGCGCTGGTGTCCACTGCTCAAGGTAACCGCGGTGACTTACCGCAAGGATGCCTACTGGGACGACGTGATGGTCGGCCATACTCATTGGATCATCAGTCTGACAAAAGAGGGCGAAGTGTTTCGCGCGGTGCAACGATCCGTGCCCGGTGTCAAAGCCGTCCATTTGCCGATGTCGGGTTGCGGCGTGGCGCACGTCTATATTCAAATACGCAAGACCGTCGAGGGACAGGGCAAGACCGCGGCGGTGTCGGCGTTAACTTCTTACATCGGCCTCAAGCATGCCTTCGTGTTCGATGAAGACGTCGACATATTCGATGAGCGGGAAGTGCTCTTGGCGCTTGCTACTCGCTTCCAGGCGGACCGCGGCTTGGTGACGCTTCCGGGCATGACCGGCTCGCCGCTCGATCCCAGC
>DASYUV010000251.1:0-4948 GCA_036000865.1 Binatia bacterium
AGTTCCAACTTGGCGTCGGGAGACACGAGTGCGTCGAGTGCCGGATCCAATCGGACGATGGGTTTGTCACCGGGCTTTTGCGCTGTTGCCAGGCCGACTCCCATGGTCACGACGAACAAGACGACGATAGCTGTCGACCATTTTTTCATGGCGAAGCCTCCCTCAAACCGACTGTCCCGGATGAACGACGTTTCGAGCGTCGTCATCGTAGCGGGGCTGGGTTGGCGCTTGCAAAGGCCGCGCGCTCGGTCTGCTGGCGGCCAACCTGGGCCTTGAGCGCGGCAATCTTGCTTCGGTGCGTGGTGTTAAGACACGGTCAGTTTAAACACCGCCCTGGCATTGTCCTCGAAGATCTTCTTGCGATCCGCTGCGCTGAGCCATTCGATGTTCTCGATCATCACTTTTACGTTGTCCATGGAGCGGCCGGTTGCCGGGTCAACGGATGATCCTATGCCCGGGCACTCGGTGCCGAATAAACAACGGTCAACGCCGACGGTTTTTATCAGCAGACGCAATGCCTCTTCGGTATACAAAACGGTATCGTAATAGAGTTTGCGCATGCCGTCGGAAAATCGCCCGCCGGTGCCGCGCCGCAATGACGGCGCTTCAAAACGGCCCAGCTGGTAGGGAATCGCGCCGCCGCCGTGGCTGACGACGATCTTAAGATTGGGGAAATCGTTGAAGACGGTTGAATTGACCAGACCAAAGACCGCGATGGATTCTTCATTGATGAAGTGCACGGAATAGGGACTGCGCTCCGAGCGCGAACCCGTGCCATGAATATGCGCCGGCACGTCGAGCTCGCAGAGCTTTTCATAGAGCGGATACCAGTAGCGGTCGCCGAGTGGAGGCGCTTCGGTGCCGCTGTTTTCGTACGGATCCGGATTCAAAAGACAACCGACAAAACCCAGCTGCTTCACGCAACGCTCGAGCTCGGGAATCGCGTTCTGAATCGGATCGCCCGCCGTTTGCGGCAAGGCGCAAACGCCGATCCACTTGCCGGGGAAAAGTTTCATCTGTCGGTGGATGATGTTGTTGCATTCCTCGGTGAACCAGTGGACGATCTTGGTTGGCTTTTCCGACTGCATCAACTGAAACGGCCGCGGCGAAATCAGCTGGACGTCCGTGCCGTGGTCGCGCATGTAATCCAGGTGGCCTTTCGCCCAGTTTTCTTTGCGATTGGCCGCCGCGCGGATCTCGTCATCCGATACATTGACGCCGCCGCGCCCGTGCGCGCCGCGGGCCGAAAGTAGGTTCGCCTTGTACGCCCACAATTCGGTTGGGGCTGAAACGTGGCCGTGGACATCGATAATCATGGCTTATGTTCCTCACATTCTGCCGGACGGCTTAAACCCATTCGGCAAACCCAGCGCCGACTCAAGTGCCGGCTAGAGAGCGGTAGCACGGTACGTCGTTGACGGTCGCATTTGCAGCGCGGTTTTTTCCATGGCGCCTGCGAGAACGCCAGGTCTTGGTTTCCGACGTGCCCGATTGAAATTTGGCTTCCGTCAGCGGCATATCGCCGGTCTAGTTTGTTACTTGCAAGTCGTAAAACGTGGAAGCACTCGACTGCATATCAGCGTTGCGAGGAGAAATAAATAGGGGTAGCTGCGGCGTCACTTTGAGTTACCGAAGAAAACCAGTTCAATCCAGTTCAAGAGTTCAAGGAAAGATTAACCGAGCAGGGGAACTTGGACGTTGTGAGAATTCTCAAAACGTCAAAACGTTTTCTCGTCGCGCACTTGTGGCCGCTGGTCTACGCTAACGAAAGAAGGTCCAAAAGGGTCAATAGTCGGCGGCAGATGAAAAACCCCATCGACGTAGTCGTAACGATTAAACTGTAAAAAATCGTCGACCGTTCCCTACCAGGATCCGCTCCTTATCCGCGTCGGAAAGTTCTGACGTTTCATATACTATCTCCTTCTCGGACAACTCGTCCGAGGCCCTCACGTAACGGCAAAGGTGACTGTTTTATGTCTAGTTTAATCACGCGGGTTGTGCCCCAATACCCGCCTGATCAACGTCCGCTTATCCCCTTGCGGCTTAGTTCCGTATTAATTTTATGACTGATCGAATAATTAAAGACGCGATCGGGGGGGTAATCTTTTATGCCCAGACGATCGAGAACAGTTTCCATCGCTTTTCTCTGCATCTCTTCATTGAGGGTTCCGTCCAAAGTCATTGCAGTCCGAGCAACGTCGTACGTCTTTGTCGCAAGATTTTCTGCAATGTTTTGGATGCGTGCCAACACCGGAATCGTCGCAGCACGGTTCGTCCTTGCAAAGTGGAAACCTCGTAACGTAGCGCGAAGAAACTTTTCGACAGCCGGATAATCCGATTTCAATAGCGCTTCACGCACAACAACACTTCCCTGAACTTCTACTCGGTCCTGTTTTACAAAAGATACAAGCTCCCGGAAGCCGGTATCGTCAGCTAGGAAAGTGAAGGGTGGAGAAAGCATTGAGGCGTCGACGGAGCCGCTTTGCAAGGAAGCCAAAAGGGTGGGATTCGATCCCATTCCAAGGATCGCGACATCGCGTCCAGGTTCGAGGGCATTTTTCTTAAGCAAATCTCTCAAGAGTGAGTCCGGGCCACTGCCAATTCCTGAAACACTGATCTTCTTATCTTTTAGTTCTTTAACTTCACGGATATCTGAGCGCGAATAGAGCCAGTATAGCGGACGATTGAACGTACTGAATAAAAAGCGCAGGGGTGCTCCTTGCACCACAGCCGGCATTGTAGCTCCCCCAACCGCAGCAAAATGAGTTTCGCCAGCGATCAATGCCCGAGTCGCCACTGGCGCCGGCATGAGTATGAGTTCTACTCGCATGCCTTCATCCCTGTAGAATCCCTTCTCTAATGCAGTGGAGAAGGAAATCACCGACATGTTTACCGCAGGGATAGCAACCTTGATCGTTCGCTCCTGTGCGCTCACGGCGAATGCTGACGCTGCGATCGTAATCGTTAGATAAACTAATCTGATCCAGAAATGATTGCGCGATTGCATATTTATTCTTTAAGTTGAGTATCTGCGCTAAAGAGCCAATGTGTTCGGAGCAAAGACCTTTTCAACATTGAGCGGTTTATCGATCAATCCCTGTTCGTGAAGAAAAGCGGCAATGGTTTCCAGCACATGACGGTTCTTTTCCCATCCATAGGCCCAAGGATCATCGCCCATGATCGCTTTCTGTTCCGCAACCGGAAATCGAGACCATATAATGCTGATTTTGTAGGCATTGAGATCGACCAACTTTTGATAAGCAAGCTCTTTTGCCTCTTGAAAGGCCTTAAAAAGGCTTACGCCAATCCAAGGTTGTTCCTTCCAGAGTTCTTCACGCATCGCTACAGTATGCATAATCGGAAAAATCTTTGTCTTGTGATAATAGGATTGCTCCACATCCTTGTAATTCTCGAAAAGCCGCTTGACCTCGGGAACTTCGTTCAGTAAAGACGGAAATAACGCAGCGAGAATTACGGCATCCAATTCTCCCTTTCTAAGCATCTCCTCAGGATCTTTTCCGGGAGAAATTGCTTGGATCTGGTAGCGTTTGGGAAGTTCGATTTCCATGCGGGTCTTAGCCCAAGTGAACCACTGAACCTTCTCCAGAGGTAAGTTGTATTCATGTTGCAGAATACCGCGCATCCAGACGGTTGCTGTTTGTTGGAAATCTGCGACACCCACTTTCTTGCCAATGAGATCGGCTGGATGATCGATGCCACTGTTTTTGTTAACAAAAATATACGAGTGCCGGAAAGTGCGAGCGGGAAATACTGGTACAGCGATCAACGGTTTGCCCATGCTTCTCGCGATTAAAAATGACGATAGCGACAGCTCGGAAGCGTCAAAATCGTAATCGTTCAGCATCCGTCTCCATATTTCAGGATAATGAAGTGTAAGCCAATTGAGGTCCAGCCCGTCAGGTTTGATTGTCCCATCAATTAATGCCTGGGTTCGGTCGTAGCAGGCGCCAGCAAAAGTCAGTTGCCGTCTCATGAAAAGCTCCTATAAATTTTGATGAAAGTCCGCATCTGTGCAAAAAGCTCAACTTTCAATGCCTATTCCCCTATAAGCGCCGGGATCGGATCGTTAGCCGACGACTAATTCAATCCGGACGTAGCCAACGTCGCGGGTGAGCGGATCCAACTTTTCGGGGTTTGTCCCTTGGCAATAACTTCAAGTTCGCGCCGCCAAATTTTTCTTAGCAAAATTACTCCGACATCAGAGCGGCCAAGATGATCCTGACTTCTATTTGGGATCACCCCTTGTGCCACCAAGACAACATCATCTTGCAAACGCACGACGTCAGGAAGCCTATGCCTGACATCTCCGATCGTTGTCTTCCCGGCGAGCACTTCCTTTGCTAACTCGGCGGCGGTGGCGGTTGCAGTCGCTAACAAACGCGCGCGGGCTGCTCGATAGTCCTCAGCGGCAGCGCCTAAAATATGGACCATATTCAAATTGAAACTCACGTACTCGTGATCAGTGACCGGGACGCGCCATGAAATAAAATCGCGCCACTCTGATTCCTGCTTGTCAACCGGAGGCAGTTTCAGCAATTGAATATTCGGCATGCCAAATTGATTGATGCGAAGACCGGTACCGTGGGTTGTTCGTGGAATGTTTATGGCCAATCCGAAGTCGGTCTCCTCAGCGGACATCTTACTTGCATCGATAAACCGATTAATATCAATCCGAGATTGACCATGTACAAATGTCACGTGTAAGGGATCAGCCGCATTATCGAGATCGTTAAAATAATTGCAGGGGCGAACGAAGGTCTCAATCTCCAAGACTCCTTCACCTTCGAATTCTGGATATCGCGGCAGTGGCGGTGGAGTTCCTTCGCCGAAATATCCGAACACCAAGCCGAGATATTCTTCGGTGGGATAATTGCGTATGCGAATTTTCTCAGCAAAGCTTGCCTCTTCGGCAGGTTGCTCGACGCAT
>DASYUV010000252.1:0-65788 GCA_036000865.1 Binatia bacterium
GGTAAAATGGTGGCCGACCTGGAAAGCCCCGGGGACGCCGACGACATTTTTTACGACGGTACGAGGCAGCGAATTTACATTTCCGGAGGAGAGGGCTTCATCGGCATTGTTCAACAGCAGGATGCCGATGGCTACAAAACATTAACAAAAATTCCCACTGCCTCGGGCGCCCGCACGTCGTTCTTCGTAGCTGAATTAGATCGTTTTTATCTCGCGGTTCCTCATCGGGGTACCCAAAAAGCAGAGGTGCGAGTGTACGAGGCGCAGCGGTGAGGACGCCACCTGTCTCACTCACATTCAGGACCTTCTCAATAGTTTCGCTACTGCTTTTTTCCCCGCCTGTCGCCTGGGGTTATAGGCCCTTCGTGTCGACCGATGCCGCCGTGGCTGACCGTAAAGAGATGGAGATCGAGCTAGGTTACTTCAATTTGGAACGAGAAAAGGGACGAAACACCTTCATTGTTCCAAAGGTCGTGCTCAATTATGGTCTGATCCAAAATATCGAGCTCGTGGGGGAATTTGGTGTTGCAGAACCGTCACACGGTTCGGTTCGGTTCTCAGATCCTGGTTTATCGCTGAAGGCAGTTCTTAAGGAGGGAGTGCTCCAAGAAAAAAGCGGAGTCAGCTTTGCCGTTGAGGCGGGGCCGCTCTTACCCTCAACGAACAGAGAAGAAAACAGATTTGGCTTCGAAGCGAGCGGGATACTGAGTGGAAAGTTAGACCCGTTGACTTATCATGTGAACTTCGGCGGAGGTGTAGATAGAGCGAAGACTAATCCTTTTATCGTCTGGGGAGTGATTGCGGAGCTGCCCATCACCCCAAAACTGAGGTTGGTGGGGGAAATCAACGGGGAGAGCGTTAGAGGAAACCCTCCCGATAATTCTGCTCTCGTTGGCTTTATCTGGAAGTCGCCGCTATCCAACCTCTCCATCGACGCGGGAATTCGGAGGGGTATTAGCGCTGCAGCACCCGATTGGATGTTTACAACGGGTTTGACTTTTAGCTTCTCTCTGGCAACTATCCCACACAACTAACTGACACGCACCACGGCATTTCATTTGACTGCTGGACAAGGCACAATCGCGGTGAGTAAAATAAAAATTGTCGCAACTTACGCAGAATGGTCGGGAGGCAATTTAAATCTCATGCTTAAAGTCATACCCGTAGAAGAAGCGGTCGGATTACCGCTTGCTCATGACATCACCGAAATCGTACCCGGCAAGCACAAAGGGCCGGCGTTTCGCCGCGGCCACATTGTGCGCCAGGAAGATATCTCGAAGCTCTTGGATGTCGGCAAGCGCAATCTCTATGTGATGGAATTGGAAAACGACGAATTGCACGAAGAAGACGCGGCGCGACGACTTGCCATGGCCGCTGCGGGAGCCAATTTGAAATTAACCGATCCGAGCGAAGGACGAATCAATTTGGTCGCGGAGATTTCCGGGTTGCTAAAGGTCGACGCCGATCTGCTCTATCGCTTCAATTCCTTGGGCGACTTGATGCTGGCGACACTTCCAGGAAATCGCTATGTGAAGGTAGGCACAGTTGTGGCTGGTACAAGAACAATTCCAGTTGTGGTTAAACAAGAACTAGTCCAAAAGGCCGAGGCGCTCTGCAAGGATCATCCGATCGTTACGATCGCGCCGATGCCGTCACGCAACATTCATTTGATCGTAACCGGCAGTGAGGTTTTTTCTGGACGGATCAAAGATGGCTTCGGCCCGGTGGTCACGCGAAAAGTTAGCGAGATGGGATCTACGGTTGAATCGGTAAAGCTTGCGCCCGATGATCCGGACGTGATCGCCGGCGATATTAAAGAGGCGAAGCAGGCGGGCGCCGACATGATTCTTGTTAGTGGAGGCATGTCGGTGGATCCTGACGATAAATCGCCGGAAGGCATTCGCAGAAGCGGCGCCAAGATCGAGTCGCACGGGTTTCCGGTGTTGCCGGGCTCGATGTTCGTGATGGCATACTTAGAAGAGACTCCGGTCTTGGGCCTTTCCGGTTGCGTGCTGCATGACCCGTTCACCGCCTTTGACATGTTATTGCCCCGTTTACTGGCGGGTGAAAAAATTAGCCGCGCGGATATCATGGCGATGGGGCACGGCGGCTTGCAGCGAAAACACGACCATTGACGGAAAGAGAGGATGGAAGATAGAGTATCGAGGATCGTCATCCTCGATCTTCAATCCTCAATCCTCGGTTTTGGAAGGGAAAGAGCTATGGACATCTTGCGAACTCTCAAAGAGCGGTGTGATCCCAAGTATGCGGCGCTAGTCGTCGTTGATGTGCAAAATGACTTTGTCAGCCCGGAAGGGAGCGCCGGCAAACGCGGCGAGAACGTTGGAGCCGCGATGGCGATGGTGCCGAATCTGCTTCGACTCATCGACCAAGCGCGCCGGGTCGGGCTCACAATCGTCTACATTCGGACCACGCATAGCGAATGGACGGACACACCATCGTGGATCTATCGCACGTCCCAAAAAGGCGGTTTGAGTACCTGCCGCGAAGGAACCTGGGGCGCGGAACTTTACACGGGGATTTCACCGTTGCCGACTGAACGCGTGGTGATCAAGCACCGCTACAGCGCATTTATCAACACTGATCTCAATACGGTGCTCAAAGCGCGCAATATCCAGAGCGTGCTCGTATGCGGCGTGGCGACCAACGTTTGCGTCGAAACCACGGCGCGTGACGGCTACATGTTCGATTACTACGTCACTATGATCGACGACTGCTCGGCAGCCTACGAAGCCAAATTGCATTTGGGCACATTGGAGAATATGCGGCGGCACTTTGGCCTGGTGGCGTCGTCGAAAGAGATCATCGACACCTGGCAAGAGCTGCCGACTAAACAAGCGGCGGGCCTGTAAGGTCCGGTCAAAGAATTTTAACGGTTCAAATGCAAAGGCCTGGCAGGAGATTCCTGCCAGGCCTTTTTTCGTTTTACCGAAATGCTTGTCAGTGAAATTTATTTCATCAAATCCGCGTTAATTCTTTCCAGCGCTTCGAGCGGCGGCTGCAGATCGGCTTGGCCGAGTTCCGAAAGCGGGATGTCGCATAGATTCAGTTCTTCGGCGAACTCTTTGCGGTTGGAATTGTAGTAAATCAAGCCGGTTAAGAACTTGCCTTCGGCGATGGCGCCGTGGATCGTCTGGATCGCTTGGAGTTTGTTGGTCGGATCGTAATCCGTGCCGAGCTTGTGCAAAATGATGCGTGAGCCGTCGTGCATTTCGACTTCATGATCCGTCCCTTCATCGTAATCCGCTTCGATGTTTTCATAAGGCGGGATGAAGTCGAGGTCATGGATCGGGTCAAGATGGCCTTTGACATACTTCAAACTCTTGGTCGAACCTTCGTGATTGTTAAACGTCACGCAGGGACTGATGACGTCCAAGATTGCGCTGCCTTTGTGCGCCAAAGCGCCCTGGACGAGCGGCGTGAGCTGTTTGCGGTCGCCGGAGAAACTCCGCGCCACATAGGTAGCGCCGAGCGTGATTGCCAACTCGGCTAGATCGATCGCCGGGATATCATTGACCTTGCCGCCCTTCATGACCGAGCCGACGTCGGCCGTCGCGGAAAACTGGCCTTTGGTCAAGCCGTAAACGCCATTGTTCTCGATGATGTAAGTGATGTTTACGTTACGCCGCATCATGTGACAGAAATTACCCAGACCGATGGCTGAGGTATCACCGTCGCCGGATACTCCGATCGGGAGCAACGTATGGTTCGCTAAATTGGCGCCGGTGGCTACGGCTGACATCCTGCCGTGCACGGCATTGAAGCCGAACGATTGGCTTAAAAAATAAGCCGGAGTTTTGGAAGAACAGCCGATGCCGCTCAGTTTAACCACCTTGCGCGGATCGATGCTGCTCTCGAAATAGGCCCGCTGGACCGAGGCCGATATCGCGTCGTGGCCGCAACCGCGGCACATGGTCGACGGCGCGCCGTCATAGTCTTTTTCCGATAAATTGATTCGATTGAGTTTTGTTTCTGCCATGTTTTATTCCGTCCTTATGCGGTTTTCGCTGACTGGGCTGCGGCGAAAATTTGATTGACGACTTCAAGCGGCGTCGCCGGTAACCCGTTGTAGATCAATACGCTGACGATCTTAGCGCCGAGTTCGGGCCAATCATCCTTGATGATGGCCGCCATCTGACCGTCGCGGTTTTGTTCCACGAAGTAAATCGTGTCGTGCTCGGCGAGAAAATCCCGGACTTCGCTCGTCAGCGGTAATGCGCGAATCAGCATGTGGTTGGTTCTCAGTCCCCGAGCTTTCAATCTGTCGCGCGCTTCACGGACCGGCTCGAAACTCGAGCCGTAACAGATGATACCGGTCTTTACCCCTCTTTCCCTTTCGATGATCGGTTTGGGAACGAATTTTCGCGCGGTTTCGAACTTTTTGCGCAGGCGATCAAGAATGTATTTGTAGTCGTGTTCGTCTTCTGAATATCTCGCATCGGCGTCGTGGCCCGACCCGCGGGTGAAATAGGAGGCCAAGCGGTGTTCATTACCAGGAACGGTGCGATACGGAATGCCGTCGCCGTCTTGATCGAAGTAGCGGCGAAATTTCTTGCCGGCTTTGGTCCATTCTTCGAGATTCTGTGCGCTCAGCCGTTTGCCGTAGTCGTAGGCATCCTGATTCAACTTGAGCGGCTCCGAGGACCACATGTTCATGCCGAGGTCGAGGTCCATCGCCACGAACACCGGAGTTTGGAACCGGTCGGCATAGTCGAAGCTTTGGCGCGCCAGATCAAAACAAGAATTCATGTCATGGGGAATTAAAATGATATGTCGGGTATCACCGTGCGAGGCGCCGTACATGAGCGAGATATCGGCCTGCTGGGTTCGAGTCGGCAGACCAGTCGATGGACCGCCACGTTGAATAATGAAGAAGACAGAAGGGATTTCAGCGTAATAGGCGAGGCCAATCGACTCGTTCATGAGCGAGACTCCGGGCCCCGAAGTAGAAGTCATGGCGCGCGCACCGGCCCAGCCGGCGCCAACGACCATTCCCACGGAGGCGATCTCATCTTCGGCCTGGACAATGGCGTAGGTCTTCTTGCCGTTTTTGGGCTTGCGCAGTCTGGGTAGGTAGTACTCCATGGCTTCCGCCAGTGAACTCGAAGGCGTTATGGGATACCAGCAAATCACCGAAGCGCCGCCGTAGATCGCACCAAGTGCCGCAGCGGTATTGCCTTCGGTAATGATTTTGCCTTTATTGCCGTCGGGAATCGGCTCGAGTCTGGCGATATTTTGTTTGTAATTTTGATCCTTGCAGTACTGGTAACCGGCATCGATACAGATCAGATTGGACTCGATGACGGCCGGCTTCTTGCCAAAAGTATCTTCCAGGACCGCCTTGATAACCGCCATATCAATACCAAAAAGATAAGCTAAGGCGCCGACGTAAACCATATTCCGTTGTTTGGCTCGGAGCGGTGAAGCCGGTACGAGCTTAGACACTAGCTTGTTGGCTGGAAAACCAATGTATTGAACACCATCGCGCTTAGAACTGGCGCCTAGGGGCGTGGAATCATCGTATAAAATCACGCCGCCGTCGCGCACGCGATAGATGTCCTTCGCCGCCGTCTCCTCATTGAACATCACCATTACATCGATGACATCTTTGCGGCTCAGGTAGCCGTCGGCGCAGGCGCGAATTTGATACCAGGTCGGCAACCCCTGAATGTTTGACGGGAACATGTTCTTCGACGAACAGGGAATGCCCATCTTAAAGATCGCCTTGAAGAGAATATTGTTCGATGAAGCGCTGCCCGAACCATTTTCGGTGGCAACGCAGATATTGAGATCATTGATCAACGGTGTGTCCAAAACACAACCTCCTTGGAGCTTTTTGGCAACTCTCCAATTTTAACATACAAGCTCTGAAAGACAATGGTTTTACTTCGTTAACCGGGCGTATACTGATCTTCGGTGTCAAGATATTCGGCCACCTCTTTCCAAGTGCGGCGAACCTGTTCGTCGACGTTAAACGCCTGAGCATACTGAAGTATTTCCGGCATGGACACGATTCCGGTGAGTTCGCCGCCGTCCCCGCTGACCGGCATGTTTCTGATATCGCGGCGCGACATTTCAACCAAGACGTCGCCGACTAAAGCCGATTGCGGCATAGTAATGACCGGTGCCGTCATCACTTGACTAATTGGGGTTTGCTTAACGTTGATTTCCTTAGTGGCTACCCGTTTGAGCACGTCACGCTCGGTGAAAATACCGCTCGGTTTGCCGGCAGCAGTCACGACCACGGCGCTCACGCTCTTTGTGTTCATGAGCTCAATGGTTTCATGGATCATGGCCGACTGATCGACTGATACAATGGCTGGCGCCGCTATGTCGCCTAGTGTTTTTGTTTCGTTCAGCCCTTGGCCAAGTTCCACCGCAAGATTGAGAATGCGCCGCATGGAGACGATGCCAACGATTTTCCCTCGCCGACCGCGCACCAATAGATGGCGGTATTTGCCTCGATACATTTTGCCGAAGGCGTCGACAATATGGGTTTCCTCGCGGACCGCCCGAGCGGGCGTCGTCATAACGTTTTTTATAGCGGCCTTTCTGGGCTCGATCTTAGCGTTGACAACTCGTTTCAAGACATCTTTCTCGGTGAAGATCCCGACTGGAATATCGTCATCCGTAATGATGACTCGCCCGACGTCCTCTGCGACCATCATTTCCATCACCTCGAAAATCGTCGAAGAGACGGGCGCTTTCGTAAGATTGGTCGTCATGATCTCGCTGACTTTATTGGAAAGCATAAGATACCTCCTGAGGGTCCGTCGGCGTTTCGAAAGGAGCTTTGCAGTTCCGGTGCTATCGACACTCCTATTATACCACCAACTCGGCTACCCGCTACAACAATAAGACGCGATCGGAGGGCAGGGCGAAACGATTGCGACCCGGTGCGCCGGCATGTTAGATTTAATTTTGTCGCAGCGAGAGAAGGTCGGTCATGAGCCGCAGGGAAACTGAATTTGATCACGGGCTGGTCACCGAAACCAAGAAAAAGTTAAAACGCCCGCCCCTCTATAAAGTTCTGTTACACAATGACGATTACACTACTAAAGAGTTTGTGGTACAAGTCCTGCAGTACGTCTTTCATAAAGAGCAAACTGAAGCCGTTCAAATCATGCTTCATGTACACAAGAAAGGCATCGGCGTAGCCGGCGTTTATACTTATGAGGTCGCCGAAACCAAGGTGGCGTTGGTTGAAAACCTGGCGCGCCAGCACGAATATCCCCTTAAGTGCACGATGGAAGAGGCTTAATTTGAGATGATCAGCAAGGAACTCGAAGCAACCCTTAATTTTGCCCTCAAGGAAGCCAAGACTCGACGCCACGAATACGTCAGTCTCGAGCATCTTCTCTATGCCCTGCTACGGGACAAGGACGGCAAAGCCGCGATTGTTGCTTGCGGCGGCGACATCGATCGATTGAACAAATCGCTGGAAGAGTTTTTCAACGGCCAAATGGAAACTCTGCCCCAAGGGTGGGACCAAGAACCTCAACAGACTTTAAGTTTTCATCGCGTGCTTCAACGAGCGGTGATCCATGCGCAGTCGGCGGAGCGTAAAGAAATCAACGGCGGCAATCTGCTGATCGCGATGTACCGTGAGCCCGATTCTTACGCGGTCTATTTATTGGAAGAGCAGGGAATCACTCGATTCGATGTCGTAAATTACGTTTCTCACGGCGTATCGAAGATCGCCACGGAAGAAGAACGAGATACGCAAGACGAGCCAGAACAAGGCGACGACGAACGGCCGGCGAAACGGGTGAAGCCATTGGACGCTTTCGCTGTGAACCTGGTCGATAAAGCCGCGCAAGGCAACATCGATCCTCTGATCGGCCGCGACGATGAGATCGAGCGGACGATTCATGTGCTGTGCCGCCGACGCAAGAACAATCCCATTTATGTCGGTGATCCGGGAGTTGGCAAGACAGCCATCGCCGAAGGACTGGCGATGAAGATTCATCGCGGCGAAGTGCCCGACGCCCTTAAAAGCGCGGTTATTTACGCGCTCGATATGGGCGCGTTGCTTGCCGGGACGAAGTTCCGCGGCGATTTCGAAGCACGCCTCAAGGGAGTGCTGAGCGGCCTCAAGAAGCAGCCCAACTCGATCCTCTTTATTGACGAGATTCACACCATTGTCGGCGCCGGCGCCACCAGCGGCGGGTCCATGGACGCGTCGAATATTCTCAAGCCCGCCTTGGCGTCCGGTGAGCTTAAGTGCATCGGCTCGACGACCTATCACGATTACAAGAGTTACTTTGAGCGGGACCGCGCGCTGGCGCGCCGGTTTCAGAGAATCGAAATTCCTGAGCCGAGCCAGGACGACGCGGTCAAAATTCTTGAAGGATTGAAGCCGCATTATGAAAAGCATCACGGCGTGCATTACAGCGCGGGTGCGATCCGAGCGGCGGTAAAACTCGCCGCCAAGCATATCAACGACCGGCGTTTGCCTGACAAGGCGATCGACGTCATCGATGAAATAGGCGCGGCGGTGAAGCTTCAGCCGGCGGACAAACGGCGCAAGATCATCGGCCCCAAGGATATTGAAAAGATCGTCGCCAAAATCGCCAAAATTCCCCCGCGCAGCGTATCGAGCTCCGACAAAGAACAGCTGCAAAATCTGGATCGCGATCTCAAGCTCGTGGTCTTCGGCCAAGATTCGGCGATCGATACATTGGCCAGTACAATCAAACTTTCCCGGTCAGGATTGGGCCATCCGGAAAAGCCGATCGGCTGTTTTCTCTTCGCCGGCCCGACGGGTGTCGGCAAGACCGAGCTGGCCAAGCAGCTGGCCAAGACCATGGGGATCGAGTTCCTGCGCTTCGACATGAGCGAGTACATGGAAAAGCACACCGTGTCGCGTCTGATCGGCGCGCCGCCGGGCTACGTCGGCTTCGATCAGGGGGGTTTGCTGACGGACTCTATCAACCGAAACCCGTATGCGGTTTTGTTGCTCGACGAAATTGAAAAGGCCCATCCGGATCTCTTCAATATATTACTCCAGGTGATGGATCATGCGACTTTGACGGATAATAACGGCAAAAAGGCCGACTTCCGCAACATCGTCTTGATTATGACGACCAACGCGGGCGCGCGCGAGATGAGCGGCGCGCCGCTCGGTTTCGGGCTGCGATCTAACGTCGGTAAAGGCAAGGAAGCGATCGAAAAAATGTTCAGCCCGGAATTTCGCAACCGGCTCGACGCGATGATTACCTTTAACTCTCTGAGCCAAGAAAATATCGAGCGAGTGGTCGACAAGTTTATCATCGAACTCGATGAGCAGCTCAATGAGCGAAAAGTTTTCTTGCAGTTGACTGACCGCGCGCGCCGTTGGTTTGCGGAGCGCGGCTACGATCCGACTTTCGGCGCGCGTCCAATGGCGCGGCTGATTCAAAATGAGATCAAAAGAGTTCTCGCCGACGAAATCTTGTTCGGCAAACTCCAAAACGGCGGTAAAGTCGAAGTCGACGAAAGCGAAGGCAAGATCATTTTTTCGTATAGCACGCCGACTGTGCCCGCCGTCTGATCCCAACCCGTTCATCGCCCACAGCGTCTGCTCGAATCAAGTGGGCTTCTGGCGCAGATGGAACAACTGATCGTCGCGCTCTTCCTCGTCTTCTTCACGCTCGAATTCACCATCGAATTCGTCCTGAACGAACTGAATCTGCGGTACGTGCGCTCCCGTTCGGCCGAGAAAAAAATACCCGATTTTTTTCAAGGAAATATCAGTTCGGACGAGTACGAGAAATCCGTTCAATACACCCTCGCCAAAGGGCGATTCGAACGGTGGGCGGAGATCTATGGGCGGTGCCTATTGCTGGCCGTTTTGTTCAGCGGGCTGCTAGGCTGGCTGGAGCGATTCTCAGGTGGTCTAGCCCAGCGAACCTCATTAGGCACGTATGGCCACGGGATTCTTTTTTGCCTAGCCGTCGGCTTGGCGTTTTCCATCACTAGTCTACCCATCAATCTCTATTCCACGTTCGGTCTTGAAACCAAGTTCGGCTTCAATAAGACAACTATCGGGCTTTACATCGCTGACAAGATCAAAGCGCTTATCCTCGGTCTCGTCATCGGCGTTCCCTTCCTTTTCGTGATTCTTTGGCTGATGGACGTGATGGGGCGATATTGGTGGATTTGGGCGTTTGTTTTTATCAGCGGTTTTCAGCTCTTGATGATTGTCATTTTTCCGACGTTTATCGCGCCTTGGTTCAATAAATACGAGCCCCTCAAAGAGGGCGAGTTCCGCGAGCGCATCTTAGCGCTCGCCGAGCGAATCGGATTCAAGACCAGCGGCATCTATTCGATGGACGGATCGAAACGCTCCGCCCACTCAAATGCTTATTTCACCGGAATCGGCAAAGCTAAACGGATTGTCCTATTCGACACGTTGATCGAGCAGATGACCATCGATCAAGGGCTAGCGGTGCTCGCCCATGAGATGGGCCATTACAAAATGAAGCATATTCGGCGCATGCTCGTGGTCCAGACGGTTTTCCTTTTTTTCGGCCTTTACATTCTCAGCCTGCTGGTGGATTACCCGCCCTTGTTCGGCGCCTTTGGCTTAAGTCCGTCGAATCACGCCGCGCTTGTCCTGTTCAGTCTACTTTCCGGTCCGGCGACCTTTTACCTTCGGCCCTTGATCAATCTCCTATCGCGTAAACACGAATACGAGGCCGACTGTTTCGCCGCGCTCACATTGCGTGACGGCAAGCCTATGGAAGAAGCGTTGGTCAATTTGACGATCAAAAATCTTTCCAATCTCACACCGCATCCCTGGTACTCGGCCTATCACTACTCGCACCCCACTCCGGTGGAACGGATTGAGGCGATTCGACAGTGCGCGGCGTAGTTATCTCAGGTTTTTTGATTGTGTTTAGGCGAGAAAAAAATGGTCGGGGCGAGTGGATTTGAACCACGCCACGGGAAAAACGAGGAAATCTAAAAAGACATGAACTGCCGCGCAATTAGTGGTGAATCTGGGCGGCGGCGCGCCATCTGACTCAATCCAAAAAGCCTCCTGTTTTACCCGTCAAATCCCATAAAAACCGAAACCGTTTCGGTATTATGAAAATGTAAGCGAAGTCAGCTCATCCACCGAATCCCGACCCACTGATTACGAAAAACAACCAGCCTCTTTCGAATCTAGCTCAACTGGAGAAATTGCAGAAAAAACAGAGCGGTTGAACCCGAGACATTCGTGTTGTTATGGTTCAGTCGGATTGGTGTGGAAACATGACGGAAACAGCGCAACCGTCAAACTAACCATGTGTCAGCATGGTCCTGTCCGCAAGATCAAATTCAACCGAGTCCTACGACCCCTCCCAGTGTCAATTTATCCCTCCTTCGCACCAGAATTTATCACCTTAACTTAGCAGGTCGTATGAAATTACGTTTACCAGCATTCTCATTTTTTCTAGTTTTGCTTTTAGCTCGCGATTATAAACGTTTACCATGTTAGTTAAATCGTTTGGAAATGATTAGGTCCTTTGTATATAAAGTGGGGTCGGGAGGAGCTAATTTGTGAAGAGGCCAGAGTGTATTAAGATTTTAGATCGAAAGCTGGGCGACGATGTACTCGTCGTCACTCCGACGGGCAGGACTTACATGTACTGGGAAGCAACCGGGAGAGAAGCCCAGATCTCACAGGTGAATTTGGGTCTTTGCATGCCGGTGGGGCTGGGATTGGCTTTGGCGCTTCCCCACCGCAAAGTAGTGGTACTGGACGGCGACGGCAATCTGCTCTTCAATCTCGCCTCCCTTGCGGATGCTGCCGTTCAGAATCCTGGAAACCTGATCGACATCGTCTTTGACAACGAATGCTATCAGTCTTGCGACGCTCTTCCGTCCGCCACCTCCAAAGGCGTGGACTTGGAGAGCGTCGCTAGGAGTTGCGGCATCAAAAATACGGCGACGGTCAAGGAATCCGGCGCCTTCGAAGAAGTCCTCGACAAAACCCTCCTGGACAACAAGCTGGCCGTCATCGTAGTGAAGGTCGAGCCGGGCGAGGAAAACGTTCCGCTTCCCCAGCAAGAGGGTAGGGAAAACAAATACCGGTTCGTCAGGCATATCGAGAAGACGGAAAACATCCGCATCATCAATCCCTATTCGCGCCGGCGAAAAAAAGATGTCCTTTCGCAAGTATAGTTATGAATCGGATTGCGGGCCGAAAAAATTATCATGCGCCGCGGACTGTCGAGCCGGCAAATCCCGATCCGTTTAGAAATTATTTTACGGTCTTTCGAACTTCTTGAAGTATGGAGTAATCCACCAGAGCAGCCAGAGTCACCGGAGGGGCATTGACCGCCTGCTTTCTAGCGTCTTCGTAAGGCGCTTGCAAGTCCGCGAGATCAATCTCTCCGTTGGGAAGAAAAACCCTCATGGCGTCATCGTAAATAGCATCAAAATTTTCCGGCTTCACGTCCAGCCGCTTCGCAAAGACAGCTTTGACTCGATTCCGATCCGCCTTCATCACTGTCAAGGCTCGGTACAGGGCTCTTATGCTTTTGCGGATTTCTTCCCTCTTGTCAGTCATCGTCTGGACTCCGATGCCGAGGCCCCCCACCGGCTGCCTGAGATACTGACCGGTGAAGAGGAGCGGCTTCATGCCGGCTTTCTCCGCCGGGATTTTTTCAATGTTGTTCAAAATGGCCGACTCTACATGCCCCGAGATCAGCGCGGCGATGCGCGTCGGCCCGCCGCCTATGGCGAGTATTTTCACGTCCTTGCTGGGGTCCAAATTGAAGTGACGGAAGGCGGCTCTGGCATCGAAATCCGTGGCCGAGCCGTATCTTGAAATAGCCACCGTCTTACCCTTTAACTGCTCGATGTTCATGATCCCGGGCTTAGTGACAAGATAAAAGAAACTGCCGTTGAAAAAGTTGATCACGGTTTTAACCGGAGCCCCGATGGCCGCCGCTTTCACCACGCTGCTGATGCTGGATGCAAAGTCGATGTCTCCGGTTACCAGCCCTTTCATGGCGATGTCCGAGCGGATCACCACAATTTTTGAATCAATTCCCTCCGCTTTTAGATATCCCAACTCCTCGGCGACAAAGATGGGCGAAGCCGATACATCCGTCGCCGAGACCGCAAATACTACACGTTTGAGACTTTGAGCCGAAGCCGGCCTGGCTTTGAGAATAACAAAGGCGCAAAGCAATAGGAGCAGGAAAGCCGCAGGTCGGAACCCGTTTACCCTGCGATTCGTCAAGGAGCTTATAGGCAGCGCGCCGCTATTTTCCACATGACTACTTTTTTGCATCTGTCACTCCTTTAGATTTCGTCAAAGATGATGTCCCCGGTTAGCAGCACGGCCGCGGGTTGCAGCCAAGCTTCGGCCGATAGTTGGGCTCGCTTTATCGCCCAGGCAATTTCCTCGACCTTGTCAACGACGGTATAGGCAACGTGAAGATCTTTTAAAACCGGTTCGGTGGTGAAGTGATAAGGCCCCATGAACCAAATGCCATCGCCGAGACTGCCTCTATAGGGCACGACCATCAGGACCGGTATGTTTTTCTGCATATTCAAAGTGGTCAATGGAAAGGCGGCAGCGAGTATCCCCGCCGTGGGGATAAGCAGAGCGGGTTTTTTTCCTCCCATCCATGCCCCGGCGCAAACACCGACTCCGATGCCTTCGTTGCTGACCGATACGCATTGGAAAGACTTATCGTTCATCGCGGTTCGCTGGACTTCGGCCCAATCCGAGTCCGGCAGTATGGAAATGAAATTTATCCCGGCCTGCTTTAGCCCGCTAATGCTCGCTTCGACAGCTTCTTTTTTCATAGACCGCGGCTGTTCCGTTTCGAATTCATAAAATGAACGGCGATAGGGGTCACTACTCTACAAGAGGCGATTGTGAGCGAAGCCGCAGGACCGGTTTTTTTTCTGTTTCTTCGATATATCCGGCAAAGATGTATTTATTGCGCTTGCCGTCCATATTAAGGTGAGCAACTTTTACCGTCCCCGTTTCAATCTTGGCGACCAGAACGCTCAGTTCCTTCGCTTCAAGAAAAGCTTGAGCGTTCTTTTTGAATTCTTCCACGCTCGAAACGGTTAAAGTTTTTTTGATTCCGCTGGCGTCGGCGATCTTTTCCAGATTGGTGTCTCCCGCCGTGGCGGAAGGGAGTCCTCCCGGGGATTCATAAGCTTCATTATCAAAGATGATGATCCGCAGGTTGGCTGGTTTGTGACGCGCCACGTCCGCCAGCGAAGCCAGGTTCATGAGCATGTTTCCATCGCCGTCCAAAGCGATGACTCGTCTCTTCGGTAAAGCTAATGCCAAGCCGAGCGCCACCGGCGTGCATTGACCCAAGTTGACGTTGTAAAGGTTTGCCGGGGACGCGCGCACGGCGTGCAATTCCAGCGAGGTATTGCCCACGTTGGCAACCACGATGTCTTCGTCCGCAATGATGGAAGCAAGAATGTCGAGGCACTCATATCGTTTCATCGTAACGTCTCCCCGGAAAAAAGCACGCAGATCGGATTTTGCCATGCGAACGACGATGCCACGGCATCTTTAATGGCCGTGTCGACCTCGGCAATTTCCCGCACGACGACGTGAGGGATCTGCAACGCCTCGAGGATCGGCTCGGTGGTAAATTTGTACGTCCGCATCACCCAAAAAGCGTCGCCAATGTCACCGCGATAGGGAACCAGCAATAATAACGGGATTCCCCACAGCTGATTCAGACTGCCCAGCGGCCAAACTGAAACCAGCAGTCCAGAAGTCGGTATAATCATGGCCGGCACCTTGCCGCCCAAATAAAGGCCAGCACATATTCCCACTCCAATGCCCTCATTGCTCACGGGTATATAAGTGAATGTCGGGTCTTCGGCGATCATCCTCTGGACGTCGGCAAAACCATGATCAGGCAGAATGGCCACCGAATCCACGTGAGCCTCTTTAAGCCCCTTTACAATTGCGCTGCTCGTCTTTGCGTTCATAACGTTTCACCTCAAACTCATTTACCCACTTCGGTCAATGTGCACGCTTGGGAAGGATATGGCTCCACTTTTGTTTTACTTTTTCCTTGTAGGCCGGGCTTGCGGAACTCACTTGAGGAAATTCCTTGCGCCACGAATAAGGCCGGCACGCATCAATAATGATGCATGAGGTGATGAAATCGTTCTTCGCTTTTTTCTCAGGTGAAAGTCTGGGGTTTAGAGAACTGGCCGCAATGTCTAAAATCTCGGAGGCTGTTTTCGGATCCCAGCGCGAGGCAACGGCCCACAACAGCTCATTGACGTTCGTAATATCTATGTCGTCGTCCACCACGATAACCATTCTCGTGTCTCTTCCGCCATCGCGGGTTGATAAAACGCCAAGCGCCGCTTGTTTGGCATGGCCCGGGTATCGCTGCCTTATGGAAACCGCGGCGACAAAGCGGCCGTGGCGCGGGAACCACACGCCGGTAACGTCAGGCACACCGGACCGTTCGAGGGTGGCCCAAATATTCGCTGCGCGAACGTATCTGACCAGTTCGCTATTTAAATAGGTCTTGAGGGGTGGCGAGCCGGTGATGATCGGATCGTCACGGTGATAGATGCGCCGCACTTTGATGACCGGCGCTTTTTCCGGGCCGGAGGCATAATAACCCGGCCACTCACCGAACGGTCCTTCCACGCGCGATTCGGTTTCCGGCGGCGGCGCAAAACCTTCAAGGACGATTTCCGACAATGCCGGCATGGGCAAGCCGGTGATGCCAGCGATTGTGGTAGGAATCGGCCGGCCCAGAAATCCTCCCAAAAAATCGTATTCGCTCACGCCCCACGGCAATCCCAGTCCGGTCGCCATCATGAAAGACGGCGGCATGCCGCAGACAACCAGAAAGGGACAGTCCTTTCCCTTTTCCCAGTACTTCCTCGCGATCAAATCGCCGTGCTTGCCGGGGAAGATGTTGACGCCGACCGTTTGTTCATCGTGAAGCTGGACTCGATAAGTTCCGACGTTCACATACCCGGAGTCCGGATCTTTACATACCACGGCATTGAACGTTCCAATGTATCGGCCGCCGTCCAACTCATGCCATTTCGGAGTTGGGAACTTGAGGAGATCGACGCCCGCCGCTTCGAGAATGTTCTCCAAGATCGGCGCCTCTCCTGTCACCACCGGAGCAATGGGGCTTAAACTATTTAATCGCTCTTTCACTTCTCTAGCCAATTCGACGCCTCTTAATCCGGGCCGCATGCCGATGGCTAGTGACTCGCGCAGGGGCGACTTCAAAATATTACTCAAGACGCGATATCCCCGCTCATAGCCCGGGATGTCATCAAAGAGCAAAGCCGGGGTGCTTTCCGATTCCGCGAAGATCTCTGTGATCGCGCCGATTTCCAAATCCCAGTGCGCTCCCTCAATCACCTGAAGCTCACCACCGTTTTCAATCCGGTCCAAGAAACACCGCAGATCGAGCGCTGGATCGCCGCTGCTCTCGGCGCGTACTTGAGTCGTCTCACCAGCAGTTTTCATGATTTCCCTTGTCCGCGTTTCAGGCAAACCGAGCGGCGGCAAAGCGGAGCCGATTCATTTTGCAGAGGCTCGCGCCACCCTCAGCAACGACCAATCCACCAAGTCATCCAATCCTACGGGTGGCGGTTTGGTGGCCGCCTTGCGCGCGTCTTCATAGGGAGCGACTAAATCGCTCGCTGGAATCTCGCCCTCGGGCAGAAACACTTTCAACATAGACTCATAGGCGCTATCGAACTGCTTCGCGCTAATGGCCAATTCTTTGTCAAAAAAATCTTTTATCGCGTTCTTGTCATTTTTCAGGACCGTTAACGCCCGATATACCGCTCTGAGCGATTTCACTAAAAAATCCCGATTCGTCCGAATCTTCTCGATGGAAGTTCCCAATCCGCCCACAGGTTGTTTATTAAACTGCCCGGTAGAAAGGAGCGCTTTCATGCCGGCTTTTTCAGCGTGTTCCTTTTCACCTTCCGTAAGGATTGCCCCATCGACCCGCCCGGAGACCAGTGAAGTAAGACGGTTCGTTCCTCCGCCCACCGGAAGGATGGTAACATCGCGTCCGGCCTCCAAAGAAAAGTGCTTCAAGACCGCTCTCGCGTCGAAATCAGTAGCGGATCCGTATCGCGAAATAGCAATGGTTTTTTTTCTCATCATCTTTATGTCGGTAATATCCGGCTTGGTAACGAGGTAGAAGAACCCGCCGTTAAAAAAACTGACGACGATTTTTACCGGGATACCGACCGCGGCCGCCTTCGTAACGCTACTTAAGCTCCCGGCAAAGTCGGCGTCGCCCGAGATGAGGCTCGCTATTTGAAGATCCGACCTCATCACCACGATTCGTGGTTCCAATCCCTCCTTCTTGAAGTAACCCAACCGATCCGCCAACCAGACGGGAGCCGATGACAAATCTTTTGTCGACACGGTGATCACGACATAATTTTTTTGCGTTTGGGCGGCGCTCGGTCGCGCTGTCCCGGCGATCACCAGCGTCAGCCAAACAATAAAGGGAACGCCGGTGATGACTAGCTTGCGAAATCCAGGTGCACTCATGAAATACCTCCCGGAATGTAGTCTGGTGACGCTTGTTTGTGAACCTCCCGAAGAGGGGCTTTCTCATCCGTAAGGCCTTTTGGCGGATCACACCACGGCGTCAGCTGTGCACCCTTGGCAAGCGCGCTTAATTCGCGGTCAAAAAGTTTTCGGATAAGAATCACTCCTTTGTCGCTTTGTCCAAGCCGCTCTTGATTCCGATCGGCGAACGCGCCCTGACCGACGGCGGTGACGTAGTCCTCGATCCAAAACAGATCGAACGTGCTCAGATTGGCGTCGAGATCTTCGATGCTGGTCTCCCCGGCGAGAACGGATTCGGCTAGTTTATTAAGCCTTGCCGTATCCACTTTCGCCATGAAGTCATTACATTGCTCCCGATACGCCGTCGCCTCGCTGCCGTCAATTTCCAAATAATCGATCGGAAAAGTCACACATCGTCCGTCATTGATCGGGACATAGATAAGAAGCCGAACATTCGGATAAGCAGTCGTTTTTCCGGCGCCCGGGACCCGCGTTTCGATGGTGCCAGGCTCTCTCCCGAGCTCTACGAGGTTCGGCATAAAGAAATAAGTGTAGGTCTGCCGGCCCGCGCGGGTAAAGCGCACGCCATATTCCATTTCTTCAGCCGTGATCGAGCCGCCGGGCTTCAGTTGGCGGCCCACGCGGCGCAGCGATTCACGGTGAGTGAAGGGAGGATGGGCGCTGTCATTCTCAAGACGGTTGAAATAGTTGCACGGCCACATCTCGGGCGGATTTGCGATCAGCAGGCCCTCGCCTTCCAGGTCGGCAAATCTTCTAAAGCTCGGCGTCTCCTTTTCACCGAAATAGCCCCAGATCAAACCGAGGTAATCTTGCGCCGGCCAACTGCGAATGCGCACTTTCGAAGCGAACGAGATGCTCTCCGAGGGCTGCTCAACACACTGGCCACACGCATCATATTTCCAGCCGTGATAACGGCACCGGATGTCTTCTCCTTCCACCCATCCGGTTGATAGCTGCGTCCCTCGATGGGCGCATTTAAACGCGACGATATGAGGCGATCCGCTCTCGCCGCGATACAAGGTAAACTTCTCGCTCAGGATTTCTACGGGGACCGCCCTGCCGCGCTTTAAATCTTGACTCCGATAGATCGGTTGCCAGAAATTTCGCAGGTACCGCCCGCACAGCGTCTCGCGGCCGGTTTTAACAACATCATCAAGACGGGATTGTTCCTTGCTCATGAATTTCCTCGCTCGGCAATTCCTTGGCTCCTATCCTCCTTTTGAACTATTTTCCTTCAAAGGAAACATTTGCTGAGCAAGCGCAGCAAACGGCAGCCCAATCCCTAATTCCCGAGCGAGATCAAGCGCGGGTGTAATCGTGTGAAGAACCAAAGCGAATCCTTGCTTGGATCGAAGATCTTCATCCCTCACAACAAAACGCCCTAACCAATTATCAACGACGTAACTTTGCGCGAAGGACTGGCCAAGGACCTCCTGGGTGAGTCTTTCATCAAGCCCGTAAGCATGAGCCAAGCGCATACCTTCATAAGCGGAAAGTCTGTTCAAGCAAAGAATCGTCTGCTGGACGAGCTTCATCACCGAGCCCATTCCTAATTTTCCCATATGAAAAATATTGGCGCCGGAGCTTGCGAGCAGCGGCCGGCACCTCTCAAACACGGCTCGGTCGCCGCCGACCATGAAGCACAATTGACGATTTTCTGCGCCAGCTTGCCCGCCACTCATCTGCGCGTCGACTATTTCGAGACCGCGCTCTTTTACGGCCGTCGCTAGCTGGCAAATGGTAGCCGGGTGCACGGTGGTATGAATGATCACGATGGAACCGGCACGGGCGCCGGCCAGGATGCCGTCGTCCCCTGCGATAACCCGCTGCACCTGAGAGTCGTCCCACACAACGACACAGATGAGCTCGGAGTTCTTGGCGACCTCCTTGGGGCTTGTTGCGGGGTTGGCTCCGAGTTCGAGAAGCTCCTTCACCGGTGCTTCTCTTACGTCATAGACGCTGACTCCAAAGCCCGCCTGGAGGCTATTCATGGCCAGGGCTTTGCCCATTTTGCCCAGCCCGACGTATCCTACAGTTGCGCCCACCGCAAAACTCCTAACTCGCAAAATAGACCAATGACGAGAACAGAGCCGGTAATTTTTCTATTGACGCATCTTAACTTCGATTTGATGATTGTCTGGGTCGAGAATATATTTTGACGGGCTTCGCCCGGTGGCGCCGGTTCTGGGCATCAGTTCGCATTGCAACTTTTCGAAGACACCCGCGGCTGCGAGCTTGGCCATGATCGCTTCAAACTCTTTTGCTTCAAACGTCAAACAGAAGTGATCGGGCCTTCCCTCCACGGATGGCGGAAGAGCAACAAAAGCCGGGTTATAGAGGAGGAAAATCAGACTTTCACCCACCTTGATCGCCGCGGCTTCGATATTATCGCCTCCGCCTAGCATGCGACGGTCGACTAACTCAAACCCGAACATTTCTGTATAAAAGTTGATCGACCTATCGAGATTGGTAACTCGAATACCCACATGATCGAGTAATGCCATCGTTTTGATCCTCCTTCCTAGGCGTTACAGATAACCGTCATTCCCTGCTCTTCGAATCATACTCGGACTGAGTTTATCCTTCAGCTCAAGCGCTGGCTCGCCTGTTTCAGTATCCATCAACGTTTTCGCAATACGGCGCGCTCCCTTAACGCCGGCCTCCGCTATTTGCTTGATTTGCCGGTAGGGGTATTTTGCCGACGGCCAGCTAAGACTCAGGACGGCGATAGGCCGTCCGTGGGCAGCGACTATAGGTATAGATGCGGATACCGCGCCTTTGACGGCGGTGCCACGACTCGTCGCATAGCCGCGCTTTTTTATGCGCGCCAAACTGCTCCAAAGGGCAGCGTTTCTTGTTAAGGAGCCGGAGCCTAACAATTGCATCGCTTCATTTATCGGTAAGAACGCTAAAAAAGCTTTTCCGGCGCTGCCGAACAAAATGGAATGCCTTAAACCGAGCGGAAAACTGACTCGCAAAAGATCGTTGCTTTCCACTCTATCAATAACGACCATTTGCTTGCCTTCCCGGATTCTCAACGCCACCGTAATCCCTAAGGATTCCGACAGCGACCGCATGACCGGGAGGGTGGCTCGTTGTACCTGCTCGTAGTTCGCTGAGACGAGAGCGCGAAATTGCGGGCCCACGGTATAACGCTTCGTCCGCTGATTTTTTTCCACAAAACCCATCGTTTCCATTACGGCGAGAATCCGATGGATGGTGCTTTTGTCGATCTCGACCGCTCTCGCCAACTCCGCAAGGCTGTAGTCAGACGCCTTCGCCCGCAGCACCGTCAGCAAATGTAATCCCTTGACTAAGGTCCCTGCTTTCATTGTATATACTGAGATAGTTATTTTTATATGCGCAACGATTATTCTGCTCGATGTCTTTTGTCAAGTTCTTTCTCGTCTGCAATTTTCATCGGCGGCCCGATGAGGCCGAGATCGTATTGACATTTCCTCGTTCGAGGTGGTAATGGCGGCAAAATATTTATAACTGTAACAAGCAGCGTCGGCAAAGCTGCGCCTGACCGCAACGAAACCTCATGAATTATTGAAGGTACGTCTGCCCTTGCTTCCGCCTAACGAGGCGAATGTGGATAGGAAGGAAAACAAATAATGGCCCAATATAAGGTGATAGGAACTCCTGTGGAACGAGTGGATGGTCCGGAGATGCTTTCCGGCCAAGCGTTGTACGCACCGGATATGAAACTGCCGGCCATGTTATGGGGAAAGATTTTGCGAAGTCCGATACCGCACGGAAAAGTTTTGCGCGTCGACGTGGAAAAAGCAAAGAAGCATCCGGGAGTGAAAGCGGTAATTTGCGCCAAAGACGTACCGGCGCGCCGGTATGGCTATGCCATCGAGGACGAACACATTTTTGCCATCGACAGGGTGCGTTATGTTGGCCAACCGATCGCCGCTGTGGCGGCCGTGGACGAAGATATCGCGGAAGAGGCGCTCTCATTGATCGAAGTCGATTACGACGAATTACCGGCGGTCTTTGACGCGGAAGAAGCCATCCGCGACGGCGCGCCGTTGGTGCATGAAGAGCTCGACAAATATAAAGCCCGCTCGGTGTACCTTGCGTCTTGGTACCCGGTGAAGGGGACCAACATCATGCATCAGGCCTCGAACCAACGCGGCGACGTAGAAGCCGCCCTCAAGAAGTCTGACTACGTTTTCGAAGACACTTTTCGCGCGAGCCAGATCCACCACAGCTACATGGAGCCCCATGCGACACTTGTTGCGGTCCGCGGCGGCACGATTACCGTCTGGACCTGCTCCCAAGAAGTCTTTGAGCTGCGGACGGTCATGGCCGGTCTTTTCGGCGTGCCGGAAAGCAAAATGCGCGTGATCTGCACGAAGGTAGGCGGGGGCTTTGGCGGGAAAATCGAGCCGCGCCTTGAGCCGATCACCATCGCTCTTGCCATGAAGAGCGGGAAACCGGTGAAAATCGTCATGACAAGGACGGACGAATTTACCGCAGCCGCCGGGTCGACGCCGGCATTGGTGAAACTCAAAACCGGTGTCATGAAGGACGGAACTCTGGTCGCGAGAGATATCGACTTTCTCTGGAATACCGGCGCGCATGCCGAAGGATTGGCGCCGAGCAATCGGGCCATGAAGGACGGCATCGGCCCCTACCGTATCCCTGACATCCGTGTGACCTCCACTCTGGTGTACACGAACAGGATTCGCGGCACGCAACTGCGGGGCTTGGGTGTGCCAGAGGGAGCGTGGGCCATAGAGTCGCAGACGGATATGATTGCCGAGCGACTGGGCATGGATCCGTTGGAGTTGCGGCTGAAAAACATACTTCATGAGGGCGATATAAATGCGATCGGCGACGAGGTGCAGAGTATTGGTTTACGCGAATGTCTGGAAAAAGTCGCTGCGGAGATCGGCTGGGGAAAAGCCAAAGCGAGAAACGTCGGGCGCGGCCTGGCGGTGATTGCCAAATCGCCAACGACTCACTCCAGCATTTCCGGCGCCCATGTTCTGTTCAACGAGGACGGGAGCGCACAGGTGTTGGTGGGAGCGTCCGAAATAGGTCAGGGCATGTGTGTGGTCTTGTCTCAAATCGCAGCCGAAGAGCTTGGGATTCCGGTGGAAGCAGTGGGGATCACCTGCGCAGACACTGGCGCAACGCCCTACGACCGTGGGACTTTCTCGAGTCGAGTTACGTTTTATACCGGCATGGCCGTCAAGAAAGCTGCCGAGGACGCGAAAAAGCAGCTCCTCGAAATGGCTTCGAAGATGTCTGAGGTTCCGGAAAATGATTTGACGGTCGAGAACCAATGCGTCGTGTCAACGAAGCAGCCGCGCCTTTCACTCCCGTTTAGAAAAGTTCTGGAACAAGCTCACAATCGAGAGAAACCTATCTTGGGCCGGGGCTGGTATGGAGGAAAAGGCGATTACCCATCGCTCCCTCACAAAGCGCAGGGAAAAGAATACGTGCCTGGCTGGAAATATGCGGCCCAAGCCGTGGAAGTCGAGATCGACGAAGAGACCGGAATCATCAAAGTAAAAAGAATTGCCTCCGCCCACGATGTCGGCATGACTTTGAATCCGATCAGCGTCAGAGGCCAGATCACCGGCGGCGTCGTGATGGGACTCGGATACGCGCTTCACGAAAGGCTGCAGTTTGAAGACGGGAGGGTTATCAATCCCTCATTCATGGATTACAAGTTGCCGTCGGCTCATCAAATCCCGGAAATTGTTTCCATCCCCGTTGAGGTTCCGCTGCCGGAGGGGCCGTTTGGCGCCAAAGGCATTGGGGAGCTGGCCGTGGTTGGCATTGCTCCCGCTATCGGCAACGCCATTTGCGATGCGTTCAAGGTAAGGATCAAGGAACTGCCCCTTTTTCCGGAGCGAGTACTCACCGCGTTAGAGAGCGGTGGCGCCAACGATGCCGCGCGTTCTTCCGTGGCGAAGAAATGAGAATAATAAGGTCGTGCGAGTCAGGATCCTCTAGGGAGACAAAAGGAGCAGTGAAAAGAGTCACGGCATACTTGCTCGTTTTTTTGGTCAGCGCTTGTTTTGGATACGCCGGCCACTGTGCCGAGCTCACCAAAGTGCGAGTTGGAAGTCTCATCACCGGGGAGTTCAGCCAAGCCTACATTGCGCAGAAAAAGGGTTTTTTCGAGAAGTATGGCCTTGCTGTTGAATTGATTTATTTCCAAGGCGGGTCTCAGGTGATTCAAGCGATGCTGGGGGGCGACGTTCCATTGACTGTGACTGCAGGTCCCGAGGGAGTGACGGCGAAGCTTCAGGGCGCTGATATTGCGCTGCTTGCAGCCAACAACCCGACGATGCATTTTACCTTGTTCGTCCCACCCGAGGTCAAAAATGCAGTTGATCTTAAAGGCAAGCGAGCGGGTGTCAGCCGTTTCGGTTCATCGTCGGACTTCTGCATCAGATATATTTTCAAGTCTCTGGGGATAGCGGAAAACGACGTTACGATTGTCCAGATCGGCGACAATCCGAGCCGGTTAGCCGCGCTCAGATCCGGCTCAATTCAAGCGTCGGTGTTTACTACCCCGAATACCGTACGTGCCAGAAAAGCTGGTTTCGTGGGTATGGTCGACGCTTACAAGCTGGGCCTTAAGTTTCACGGCAGCGGCATCGCCGCGACCGGTACCTTCCTGCGCGAGAACCGACCTGTCGTCGAGCAGTTTTTCAAGGGGTTTTTGGAAGGTGTGGCCTTTGCGAAACAGCACAAGGATGAGAGCGTTCGTTTGATTAAGGAGTTCATGAAGCTTAGGGATCAGGACGAGGCCGAAGAGTCCTATCAGGTGATCATCCAGCAGATTCAGCCACGCAAGCCCTATCCCCTAAAGGAAGGTGTGGAAACCGTTCTTAAGGACCTGGAGACCAAGATCCCCAGGGCCAAGACCGTGAGGGCGGTGGATCTCGTCGACGATAGCATCGTCAAACGGTTGGACGAGAGCGGTTTCATTGACAGTCTCTATCGATAAAGGACGCGACACCGTGACGCGAAGATTTTTGATTCTCGCTCTGCTCTTGCCCTTTTTTACCGGGATCGCCAGCGCGCAAACAGGACTAGAGAAAGTTAAAATCGCTGTATCGAGTCGCGGCATCGCTTTCATCGATCTTTATATCGCGCAGGATCGCGGTTTTTTTCGAGAAGAGGGGCTGGAGCCCGAGATAATCCAGGTGGCGGCGAACGTGGCTACCGCGGCGTTGGTTTCCGGGGAAGTGGATGCGCTAGGGGCAGTAGGCCTAGCCGCACGCGCGAGCCAATCGGGTTTACCGATTAAGGTGTTAGCAGTGACCGGTCATCGCGCGCTCTTCTGGCTTGTCAGCAAACCGCAGTTCAAATCCATTCCCGAGCTCAAGGGTATGACCTTGGGAATCACATCGCGCAACGGTAGCCAGCACTTGGTTGCCAACCGGCTTTTAGCAGCCGGGGGCCTCGATCCTGCCAGAGATTTGTCGACCGTGGTCATCGGAGGGGCGCCGGCGCTTTTGCAAGCGCTCCTGGCCGGCTCTGTTCAGGTTACTGCACTTTCTCCGCCGACGATTATCGTCGCGCGCGATAAGTTCAAAGTAAATATTTTATCCGAAACTCCAAAGGACTTTCTCAGCACTCAGGGAGGCTTTGCCGTGGCCGATCATAGTCTTGCGGACAAACGTGAGTTTGTGCGCCGCATGATGCGGGCTCGAACCAAGGCCTACCGTTACTTTCGTGAGAATGAAAAAGGGGCGAGCGAGACATTAGCAAAGTACACAAAACTCGACCTCCCGACGGCCGTCGAGACATATCGCATGTCCCGGTTCGGGTTTACCAATAGCGGCATTCTTACTGACACCGACATGGAAACATTGCTAAAACAAGACGCGAAGACGCTGGGGCTTGCCCATTCGGCATCGCCCGCGAAGGTGTTCGATTTCAGCGTACAGCGAGAGATCAACCGGGAATTGAGCATAAAGTAAATCCGACATGTCGATCTTTTCAGGCAGCGAAGGATCGTCAAAGAGGCCGGCTATTTCCACGAACAAGGCGTTGAGCCTCGGTGGATCACCATGAATTCGGACATTTAGGGAATCGGTAAGTTAAAGGGCACGCAGAGTCAATATCGAATGGTAATTTTGGACTCGCGATCTTAGTGGAATTGCACGAATGAATCGTCTCACGGAAAATCCTCAGTCGGAGGTTAACGGTGCCTTTTAACGATCTAAGAGAGTTCTTGACGTTTCTAGAAGAGAAAGGCGAGTTGCTCAAGACTAAAAGACCCGTCGACGTAAAATTCGAGATCTCGTCTTACATTCGCAAAACCAGCGATCAGCGCGGTCCGGCGCTACTGTTCGAGAACGTAAAGAATTTCAACATGCCGGTGGTGGGCGGCGTATTTGCCACACGCGAAAGGGCTTTTCTCGCCCTGGAAACTTCGTCTCTAAATTATGTCCACAAGTTTCAAAATGCCTTGGATCATCTGCTGCCGCCGAAGATGGTTTCCAACGCGCCGTGCAAGGATGTTATCTACACGGGGAACGATGTCGACCTAACGCAGCTTCCCATCCCGGTTTTTTCGGAAAAAGATCCCGCCCCTTTCATTACCCTCGGGTTGTCGATCAGTCGAGATCCCAAGAGCGGAGGAAAAAATACGTCGATCTATAGACTCCAGCTCAAGGGGCGCAATCGGCTCGGCATCATGGCGCAACATCTCGTTCGCCAGCTGGTTGAGGCAGAATCGGTGGGGAAGGGTCTGCCTATCGCCGTTGCCATCGGAACAGATCCGGTGATCCCTCTCGCGACCCAGTGGATGGCTCCTTATGGCACCGACGAAATGGCATTGGCGGGTGCACTCAGGGGAGAGCCCGTTGAGGTAGTTAAAGCCGAAACGGTCGATCTGGAAATCCCCGCCACTGCTGAGATCGTCATTGAGGGAACCGTCTTGCCGAATATAAGAGAGGAAGAAGGGCCGTTCGGGGAAGTGTCAGGATATTATACTCCGGCAAATCCTAAACCCCTTATTCAAGTAAGTGCGATCACCCACCGCAAAAATCCGATTTTTCAGGCTGCTCTCACCGGAATGCCGACGACAGAGAATCATATTCTAAAGCAACTGCCGTTGGAGGCGACCTTTTATTGGATGCTCAAAAAGGAGTTTCCTGGAGTGACCGCTGTTCACTTTCCCGCTGCGGGCACGGTGGGGATGATTTCCGTCATTGCGATGAAACAAACTTATGAGTGCGAGGCGAGAAACGTGATCGCAACCATGATGGGCACCCGCCGCAACAAGATCACTATTGTTGTGGACGAGGACATTGATATTTATGACATGGAAAAAGTTCTTTGGGCGATCGCCACACGGACTCAGGCGGATGAAGACGTTGTCATTTTCCCTCGTTTGGTAGCGACGGCCATGGATCCTTCGGTGAAGAAACTGCGCGTGGGTTCGAGCCTCGGCATCGACGCGACCAAGCCCTTTGGCCAACAATTTGCGGAAATGGTCAGAATCCCCGGTGCGGAAAGCGTTTCGCTGGATGACCTAAAGAAGTACTGAAAACAAATTTTAGCAAAGAAGGATGAGAATGATTGTTGTACAAGGAGCCGATAAATACCGCGTCATTGAAGTGGCTTGATCAGAGCGAGCTCAAAGATGCCGCTGTTTGTCGTTCAGGAGGATAGATGAAATTTCAGGGAAATCTGTTGATCGGACGACCCATAGAAAAAGTATGGGAGTTTTTGTGGGATGTCGAAAAGCTGTCCCACTGCATTCCGGGATGTCAGGGAGTTAAGACCTTAAAAGAGCGCGAAAAATATGAATTGAGCGTAAAGGACAGCGTCGGTCCCATTACCGTACAGTTTGAGTTGTTGGCCAACGTGAAGAAGTTGGAGCCATTGAAGAAAATTGAAATTGCCATGGAGGGGAAGGACTTCAAGGCGGGAGGTGTGCGTCAGACCATGGCGCTCGCGCTCAGCTCGAAAGGCAATGACACTCAAGTGGATTTTGAAACCGACGTCAACGTGTTCGGAAGGTTAGGCACGCTGGGTTATCCTTTCGTCAAGAAAAAGGCGGAAGCTGTCATTAAAGAGTTTGGAGACAAGGTTAAAGGCGCTATCGAAGCAAATTCGTAACCGGCGCAAGGGAGCAAGTCATGAGTGAGAGGAAATTAGTCAGACCCGATACCCTGGACGAAGCGTTGGGTCAGCGTGAGCACTACCAGAAAGATGCGTTGCCCATCGCCGGAGGGCAGTCGCTCTTGGTGTTGTTGCGGAACAAACTGATCGATCCCAAAGTCTTGATCGATCTCGAGCGGCTTGGAGAGTTGCGAGGCCTGCGGCGTCGGACGGAAGGGATGTCGATTGGAGCGATGACGACGATCGACAATCTTGCGTCGTCATCCGAGGTGCGAGCGGCGATCCCGATCTTGAGCCAGGCAGCATCCAAGGTGGGTTCGACGGCGATTCGAAATCTCGGAACGATAGGCGGCAACCTCTGTCACAATGAACCGGGAGCGGACTTGCCGCCGGCACTCTTGGCTGTAGACGCCGTTGCAGAACTTCGCAGTACGAAAAAAACAAGAAAAGTTCCGTTGCGGGAGTTCTTTCGCGGTTATTTCGAGACTGCCGTTGCGCCGGATGAGCTCCTTTGCGGTATCGACATTCCAAATTTACCCGGTGGAGCGTCGGGCGTTTATCTTAAACACGCCATTAGCGCGGAGGATCTTGCAATTGCGGGGGTCGCCATTGTGCTCATTCCGGATGAGAAGCGATCTCGCGTGGCGCGAGAGATACGAATCGGTTTGGGAGGCGTGGCCCCGGTGCCTTTTAGGGCGAGCAAAGCTGAAAACGTCGTCCGCGGTGTAGCGCTCGATGACGCAGTAGTCCGGGAAGCCGGAGAAATCGCGTCATCCGAGGCCGAGCCGATGACCGATCCTCACGGATCCGCCGACTATCGGCGAAAAATGGTTAAGGTCCTTGTGCGCAGGGCGATCTTAGCAGCTATCGAGCAATCGGAAAGGAACGGTCATGGCAAAGCTTAAACTGCAAATCAACGGCGAAGAGATTGAGCTAGAAGCAAAGGAGACAATGCTGTTGCTGGATGTTCTCCGAGAAGGCATGGGACTAACGGGTACGAAGCGGGGGTGCGAGACGAGTCACTGCGGCGCGTGCACCGTGTTGCTGGACGGAATGGCCGTGCATAGTTGCGTGGTTTTAGCGGCGCGATGTGAGGGAAAAGAGATCGCAACCGTGGAGGGATTGGGCGAGGGAGGCGAGCTGAACGAGCTGCAACGGCAGTTTCTCAAGCACGGCGCGCTGCAGTGCGGCTATTGTACGCCCGGGATTTTGATGGCCGCAACGGCGCTACTCCAGCGCAATCCGCGACCGAGTCTGGAGGAAATCAAAATCGGGCTGGACGGAAACCTATGCCGTTGCACGGGCTACACAGGAATCTTCGATGCAATCCAGGCCTGCGCGCTGGCGGGCAAATAAACCCAGCGCGCGGTTGAAGGTTTCCGGTTCAAAGTTCAATGTTCCGAAGAGACATTGAACATTGAACCTTGAACGTTGAACAAAACGTAGTTCACGAGGCTTGCAGATGATGCAAAAGACGGATGACAAAAAAAGCAAACAGCAGAGTTTCTCTTCCATAGGCCAACCTGCGCCCAGAATCGAGGGAGTAGAAAAAGTTTCCGGTAGGGCGCGCTATACGGCGGATCATCTGCTGCCGGGAACGATATGGGGCAAAGTTTTGCGCAGCCCCTATCCGCATGCCCGTATCGTCCGCGTGGACACTGCGCGAGCCGAATCGCAGCCGGGAGTCATGGCGGTCATAACGGCAGCCGATATCCCAGACGTGTTAACCGGTCGCCGACTGCAGGATATGCCGATGCTGGCGCGGGATCGAGTGCGTTTTATCGGTGAGAAGGTTGCGGTGGTGGCGGCCGAGGAGCGCAATGTCGCCGAAGAAGCGGCGCAGCTGATCGAGATCGAATACGAGGAGATGCCGCCCGTCTTCGATCCCCTGGTCGCCGTCACAGAAGGCGCGCCCCAGCTTCATGACCAGTTGAAGAACTACAAGGGACTGCCGCAGCTCGCCTCTGCGGTCAATAACGTATATTCGCATGACGCGTGGCGGCTGGGAGATGTCGAGCAGGGATTTCGCGAGTCCGATCACATTTTCGAGGACACATTTACGACGCAGCACGTTCATCAAGCTTATCTGGAGCCCCATTCGAGCGTGCTTTCTATCGACAAAAAAACGGGCTCCATTCATGTCTGGGTGAGCAACAAGGCTCCGTACCAGACTAAGCAAAGTCTTGCGGCGGCGATCGGCGTCCCCGCGGAAAAAATCGTCATTCACGTCGCTGCGATAGGCGGCGACTTTGGAGGTAAGGGGGCGCTCATGGATCTTCCCCTCTGTTACTTCCTCGCGAAACGAACCGGCCGCCCGGTCCGCATGATCATGACCTATACCGAAGAGCTCATGGCCGGAAATCCTCGCCACGCGGCGGTTATCGTCGTGAAGACGGGTGTAAAAAAAGATGGGACGCTTATGGCCAGGCAGGTCCGGGCTTTTTGGAACGGCGGCGCCTATGGCGCGATGAAGCCCATTCCGTCGGTAAACTTGCCGGGCGCCGTCAAAGCCGCCGGCTCCTACCGTATTCCCAACGTCAAGATCGACTCTTACGCGGTGTACACCAACAGCGTTCCGTGCGGCCATTTCCGCTCTCCCGGAATGGTACAGCTGGTATTTGCCGGCGAATCGCAGATGGATATGATCGCCAAATCACTGCAGATCGATCCTCTCGAGATCAGGATTCGGAACGCGCTTCAAGACGGCGATTTGACACCCGGCGAGAGCAAAGATGGCATGGTGGATGTAAAGTGCCAGGAAGTGTTGCAGTCGGCCGCCGATGCTTCCAATTGGAAGAGATTTAAGAAGTCTCCTAAGGTAGGTCGAGGGGTAGCACTCTCTTATCGAAACGTTGGGATCGGCGATGCCAATGCTCGATTGAGCGTGGGTCCGGACGGAATTGTCTCACTGTTGATCACCTATGCTGACACCGGCACGGGAGCGCACACGATTCTTTGCCAGATGATAGCTGAGGTTTTGGATATTCCATTCAGTCAGGTGAAACTAGAAGTCGGCACGACGGATTGTTTTCGCTCCGAAGCCGGCACCGGCGCTAGCCGGGTGACCTTTGTGTTAGGACAAGCCGTATTGAAGGCCGTCGATAAGCTGAAGGCGTTGCTGCGGCACCGGGGAGCGGAAATGCTCGGTGTCGCCGCTGAGGAGATCGCGATCAGAAAGGGGCGGCTTTTGGTGGAACGTCATAGCTCGCGATCTTTGTCGCTCGCACAAATTGCCGCAGCTGCCGCAGTGGAAGGCAAGCCCCTAGAAGTGGAAAGCTATTACGAAGCGACTGAGACACCTCCAGAAGGAGTATTCACTGCATGCGTAGCCGAAGTGTATGTTGACACGGAGACGGGTCAAGTCCACTTACGAAAGCTAAATACGGTTCATGACGTTGCTACGATTCTCAATCCGGTAGGACACCAAGGACAAATTGACAGCGGCATTATGCAGGGCGTGGGTTATGCTCTGATGGAAGAGATGGTTTTGGAGGATGGGCGAGTCACGACCCTGAACCTCGGTGAATACAAGATACCGAACATCAAGGACATCAGTTCTTTGCAAACAACGCTCGTCCGCGGAGAGGTCGGCGCGGCACCGTTCCAAAGTAAGGAGATCGGCGAAAGCGCCATCTCCCAGGTCGCGCCCGCGATTGCGAACGCAGTTTATGACGCCGTGGGCGTACGCATCATGGACCTCCCGATTACGGCGGAGAAAGTTTTTCGCGCGTTGCAGGACCGGCAGATTCGAGGGTCGTAGCATGCGAACCTCTTTGAGAATTGCGTCGGCGGTCTCGGGATTGCGGAGGAGGTGACGATGATGCCGATAATTATCCTATCGTCCTTCTGGTTTTTGCTCTTTCCATATTTCGCGGTGGCTCAACCGCTGAAGGAAATTCGGATCGGATCCAGCGACATTACCGTCAGTAACTTGTGTACGTTTTACGCGCGCGATCGAAAATTTTTTGAAGCTGAAGGCATTGACGTTAAGATTATCATTGTCAAAACAGAAGCAGCCCTGGCCGCGTTGGCGGTGGGGGATCTCGAGTATTCGACGTTAAGTACCTCTTCCATTGAAGCCACGCTCAAAGGCATGCCATTGCGCCTCATCGCCGTGACGAACCGGCAACCTTTGCTAGGTTTGTTGGTTCGTAAGGGAATCAATAGCGTGCCAGAGCTGCGGGGAAAGAAATTATCGATCAGTTCTTTCGGCGGCGCGATTTATGGAGCTGCCGTGTATCTCCTCAAGAATCACGGGCTTAGGCCAAAGGAGGACGTTGTTATCTTGGCGGGAGGTTCCAACTCGGCGCGCGCTGCCGCACTTAAACAGGGAGCGGTGGATGCGGCGCTCTTGAGTTCTCCAGATGACATTAGAACCGCGGGAGAAGGGTTCCGTATCTTACTCGATGTTGGGAGCGATTATCGGCTTCCGTGGGGGGGCGTCAGCGCGACGCTGGCGAAAATTCGTGGAAATGCCCCTGAAGTTGAAAGGGTCCTGCGGGCGGTCCTGCGGGCCACCAGGGCGATTACGGACGCGCATAACAAGGATGATGTAACAGGGTGGATCGGGAAATTTTTCAAGCTTGATCGGGCAATGTCCGACGAGTTCTATCGCAGGCTTGTTCCATCTCTCAGCCCTACCGGGTTCGTGGAGCGTGACAAAATCAAACTGGTTATCGACAACGCTGTCGAGCGGGGCTTGACCGACAAGCCTCTCGATCCCGATGCGGTGACGGACTTTTCGATCGCCAGACAATTGCGGTTTTGAAGCCCGATGCATTTGGGAAATAGTCAAAGGCAATTATCCGCGGGACTGGAGACGTGCCATTTATCAAGGAAGTTGGAAAATACTGAGGAAGGAGCGCTTATATGACGGGTGAAGCAAGCGAAGCCATTGTTAGAGGACTCAAGTCTGCGGGCGTAGACCTGGTTGCTATCCTACCCGATCACGGGTTCGATCGAGTTCAAAAGGAAATTGCTGAAGATGACCGGTTCACGTTTGTTCCTGTCAGCAACGAAGGAATCGGCGCGGGAGTGTGTGCAGGAGCTTTTTTTGGAGGTAAGAGCCCTGCGCTGATGATTCCGACTTCCGGTTTCTTGGTCGCGGCCTGGCCGCTGGCCAGCCTGCATAATCTATGGAACATCCCTCTCCTATTATTGATTCCGTATCGCGGTGATGTGGGAGACGCGCAGCCGGTCATGAGGACTTACAAGTTTACGACTGAGCCCATATTGCGTGATTTACAGATTCCGTACGTTCTCGTGAGCGAGGTGTCAAAGGTCGAGGGCGCCATCAAAGATGCAGTGGCGTCCGCTTTTGCTTGGCAAAATCCAATCTGTCTGTTGTTTACAGGGGAGACTCTGCGATGAAGAGAATTGATTGTCTTAAGGCGCTAGCAGAAATTACCAAGGAAGACGATCTGGTCGTCACCAATTTAGGGAATACTCCACACGAATGGCTTTCCGTAAGGCCTTCGAGGGCGAACCTGTACGGGATGAATTTGGGGCAGTGTACGCCGGTGGCTTTGGGGCTTGCTCTGGCTTTGCCTCACCGGAGGGTTTTTGCGCTCGACGGAGACGGCAATCTCCTTCTGAATTTGGCCTCTTTGGCGGATACCGCCTATCGCAAACCGTCAAATCTGAGCATTATTGTTTTTGACAATGAAGCCTATGAATCGCCTGGGGGAATGCCCACCGCAACGGCCCACGGCGTTGATTTAGTTCAGGTGGCTAAGGGATGCGGTATTAAGAAAAGCTTCACGGCGAGCACCCTCGACGATTTCCGAGAAAGGATCAAGCTTTTTGAGGAAAAAGAGCTGTGTTTTATTGTGGCGAAAATAGAAACCGGCACGATCGAGAGACCTCCTTATGCGAGTCTGGACTATAAATTCAACAAGTATCTTTTTGCCACCTATATCGAGGAAACAGAAAAGAAGCCCGTGCTCAGACTGCGTTCCAAATCTCCATTCACGAACCGATTAGATCCGGAGAAGCAAGTCTAGCGGTCTAAGCTTCTTGGAACTTGGTTTCCGCTGTCCCGGCTCTAACTGAGGACTCATGCTGGCCGAGGCACGCGAGCATATGCAATGGTGCCTTCAAAGCAACCTATATTGTTTGTCCGATAATGAGGAGGTGGAGGATTATGTCTTGGACACGATCACTTGCTTTGGTCTTATTGCTATTGATCTATCCGTCGTGGGCTCACTCTCAGTCAAAAAAACTGGAATCAGTGAAGATCGGATATAGCGGGGTAGGCATCGCCCATGACCTTCTTAAAATTATGGGCAATAAGCTTATCTTCGAAAAACACGGACTAAATGCGCAAAGCATCTACATCGGTAGCGGTTCGCTTATGAATCAGGCGGTGGTAGCCGGGAGTATACAGTTCACCACCTCCGATCTTCCCTCGCAAATCCAATCGGCGCTTGCGGGCATAGATTTTAAGATCATCAGCGTTACGATTGACAGACTTGACGGCGCGATCATGGCTCGGAAAGGGATTCGAAGCCCGCAAGAGCTTAAAGGAAAAAAAATAGCTATTAGCCGGTTTGGCTCGGTATCCGATATTGTGACGCGTATGGTGCTCAGGCATTGGGGCCTGGACCCCAAGGATGTTATTTTGATGCAAGTTGGTAATACGCCTACCCGCATCGCCGCAATTTTGAGCGGCCAGGTGGACGGTGGGCTGATTAATCCTACCGACGTTGACAGAATGGTCGCCAGCGGTTGCTGTGTTCTGCTGGGAGATCTTAGCGCCTTGGATATTCCCTACGCGAGATTCGGTGTGGCTGGTCTGGGAAGTTATTTCAAAGCAAACACTGATACCGCAGCCAGGGTATTGGGGGCTTTTACGGAGGGAATTCATTATTACAAGACTCACCCGGAAGATGGCGTAGCGGCTCTGCGAAGCAGAGGAGCTGATCCTCAGGTGACCAAAGAGATATATCAAAAGGTGGCGGATTCCTACCGCACTCGGCCCGATCCGGATTTGATCAGCATCAAAGGTGTCTTGGACTCTCTGCCCGATGAAAAGGCCAAAAAAATCCGCCCGGAAGCTTTGATCGATCCCACGCCCTGGGAGAGAGTAGCAAAGAGCGGCTTAGTAGAAAGGCTCTATGGAAAGAAATAGTCTTTATCACGGCAGCCTTGACGGATCCCATGTTTAAAGGACGAAGTTTATCGTCGTTCGGGATGACAGATCGCTTACATGTCATTCCGAGCGCCGAGCGAGGAATCTTTCTTGAGGCTAAAGTACGCTTCGGTTCTAAAGCAAGCACTAGCCAAAAACTGCAAGGAGTGACTCATGAAAGAAACTGTAGCGAGTGAAGTTGTTGAAGGACTGAAGGACGCGGGGATCAAGTTTGCGTCCTTTTTGCCCGATAGCTGGTTGAGGCCGATTTACTCGCGGCTGTCGCAGGACCCACGTTTCATCACAATCCCTGTCTCCAACGAGGGAGTCGGCGTTGGACTGTGCTGCGGGGCCTGGCTGGGTGGTATAAAAGCGGTGATGTTGATGGAGAATACCGGCGTGCGCATGGCCTGTGATCAACTCGCGCGTCTCGGGATCAGTGTGGGGCTTCCCTGTTTCATGATCATTCCGTACCGGGGAGATATTGGCGACAGCCAGACCTATGCCGTAGCGCATGGCCAGACCATGCTTCCGGTTCTCGATGCGCTGCGCATACCTTACTATATAGTGCGCGAGGAAAACCGGATTCGCCAGTCCATCCGTCGGTGTCTTAAGACGTTGAGCGTCACCAACTATCATGTGGCCATGGTCATGGGCGCCGAAGTCTGCGTCGAGAATCTTTGACGGAGGAGGAGAGCTTCCTTATGGAAAGAATCGATTGTCTAAAGGCGCTGGTCCCCTATATTAAAGATCAGTTGGTCGTAATCACTTTGGGCCGGACGTCGCTGGAATGGGCCGAAGTCTGCCCGCGTGAGGGCAACATGTTCAACTCGGGAATGGGTAATCATATTCCGGTTGCTTTGGGATTGGCGAAAGCGCTCCCGCATCGTCAGATTATTCTTCTGGACAGTGACGGAAGCGTCCTTATGTTGCTTTCAGCCCTGACGACCTTGGGATCGTATCCGGCGCCAAACTTGAAGGTTTTTGTCTTCGACAACGAAGCTTATGAGGGAAGCGGCGGCCAGCCCAGCGACACGTCCCGGGTGACGGACATTGCGGCCATGGCGCAAGGCGCCGGTGTGTGCGGAGCACTAACGGTCAAAGACTTGGATTCGTTTAACGCCGCGGCGCGCGACGCCTTGACCAAGGAGGGAATGACTTTCATCGTGGCCAAAATCGAACTGGCCAAGGGACCGGCGCCGCGCAAGGATGTCGGTCATAAGGAAGGTCTTCTCCAGTTTGTCAGATACGTCGAGAAAACCGAGAATATAGCGGTCCTCCATCGCGAGCATTATTGAAATTCAGAGCAGAAAATCGGACTGAGACCAGGTTCTTTCGCTTGCGCAGGTTGCGTTTCGCCGGGTGTGTTCTGAGTGAGGATCGCGGTTCTTACTTGAAAACGCGGTCGAGAAAACCGCTCTGATCCAATTCCTTCAGATAACGCGCTTCGATAAAATCTTGCGGCTTGTATTTTTTGGCGATGGGGTCGCGAATGGCAATGGCGTCCAAAACCGCCTGCATTCCCTTTTCGCTCGCGTAAGGCTTTCTGGGCAGGATCTTGAGCAGGTAATCGTAAGTTTCGTCCAGCGCTTCCCGGTCTTCGAGACGCATCCACTGTCTCAAGGTGGCGAGGCTTTCTTCTTTGTTCTTGTGAATATAAGCGATACCTTCAACGAAGCCCCTCAGGACGTTGAGGACCGTCTGCTGATTTTTCTGCGCAAAATCGAGAGTCGTATCAATGGAATTATAGGCCCACGTGATGCCGGCTTCTTGAAAACTGGCGATCTGATTGAAGCCCATCTTTCTCGCGGTTACGGTGAGCGGGGGAGAAATAACTGTGGCATCGACCGAGCCGGACCGTAGCGCAGAAAAGCGGGCGGTCTGATCTCCGATACCCAATATGACCGCCTCCTTTTCCGGGTTGATCCCCATGTTCCTTAACGCGATTCTGAGAGACAGATCGGATACGGATCCGAGCCGGCTAATCGCGAACTTCTTCCCTTTGAGTTGAGCTGCGGACTTGAGCGGCTGAGAAGAGACCAGCGTGTAGGGCAGCGAATCGATGAATACCGCCAGGGTCGCCGTTTCCGCGCCGCGCATCTTGGCATCGACAATGGAACTGGTTCCTCCAGCGTGAAACTGGACGGAACCCGAGAGCAAGGTCTGGACCGCGAGAGGCCCGCCCTGGATCGTAATTACTTCGGTGTCCAATCCGTGTTTCTTAAAAAGGCGCCGATCTTGCGCGACCCAAAGCGGCAACAGTTCGCCGCTCAATCCGGCGCTTGCGATGCGGACAGTTGCGGCGTCAGCATGGGACAAAACCGAGAAGACGGATAATACCAACACAAGGCCGAGCAAGATCCGTCGCATTTTGCCCTCCTGGAACTGCATCAATTGACGCCGTCTCTCCGGTGAGTGAGCCCTCACCCCTTCCCTCTCCCGCGACGGGCGAGGGAGACTCTTGCGTTTGAACCTTGAACGTTGAACTTTTGAACTAATTATATAAAGACTGACTGCCGAGCTTTCTCGGAACATAACGACCCACGGGGTCGCCGACCATTTCCATGCTATTGCTTCTGTTTGACCACTCGGCGACGACGTTGCCACGGACAATCGTCATCACCGGCCAGCCGGTGAACTCCCATCCCTCATAGATGGACCATCCGGAAGAAGTGTAGAGCATGTCCGGCTTCACGGTGGCTTTCTTGTTCAAGTCCACAATCACGATATCGCCATCAGAGCCTACCCGAATCGTGCCTTTTTTGGGAAACACGCCGAACACTTTGGCGTTATTTTCACAACAACACTCCACCATTCGCTCCAAGGAAATCCGTCCCTGGTTGACTCCTAAGCTGAGCATCACTTGCAGATACGCTTCGACACGGGATGAGAAACCGCTGACGCTCTTCCAGACATCGCCTTTGACTTCCATCTCAGCACGCGGGACTCCATGGTTGACGTGATCCGTGCCAACACAGTGAATTCTTCCCTCTCTTAGTCCCGTCCAAATTCTTTCGATGGTCTCTTTGCTGCGAAGGGGAACATTGAGCTTCCAGGCGTCCTTAGCGAGAGAGAGGTAACAAGGAGCTGTTTGAGCGTAAACTGTTAAACCGTCCTTGCGCGCTCTCTCCACTTCATCCATGGTCTCATCACACGTGCAGTGCTGGATGTAAAGCGGGCATTTCAGCAATCCGGCGAAATACGCAAACTGCCGGACATGGGCCGCCTCCGCGAAATGCGGCGACCGGTCATCCCAGGCGCCGATATCCATGCGCCCCTGTTTTCTGAGTCGCTCCTCGAGAACTCGAACAATGCCCCAATTTTCGCAGTGGAGGCTGACGATGCATGGAGCCCCAAGCCGTGCCACATGTTCCATGCCCCGGTAAACCGTGCCGTCATCGAAGCCGAAAAATCCCATTCGCTTCTGCGAGAGCCAGCCAGAATTTTCCGGGCGCATCATATGGAGGTAGTATTTGAACGAGGTGATACCGAACTTTTCCGCGTATTCCGGAATCTCCTCGGCCTGGCCATCGTTGGCGAGGATCGGCGTCAAAAAGAAATCCACGCGCGAATGTTTCTCACCGGCATCTTTGAAGTTTGGGAACACGTCCTTGAAAGAGACAATATCGTTGGGATTATTCTCCAGCTTGTGCTTCATCTGCATGTTGGGGCTGGTAAGCTGCATGCCCCAGGTAGTAACGCCGGTAGAAGCGGCGGCCTTGGTTTCGCTGATGAGATCGTCGGTGATCGGCCGGTGAATTCCCAGATGGACCTCGGGATCGATCAAACCTGGAAGAATGTGTTTTCCGCCGACGTCAATGATCTTCTGCGCGTCAGGCAACGCGGAGTCTTTGCCGACGGCGATAAATTTGCCGTCTTTTATCGCCACGCCACCTTCGATGATACCCTGTGAGGAAACGATTTTTCCGTTCTTGACGACCAAGTCAGCGCGCTCGGCCATTTTACTTCCTCCGTTTCTTTGCACCCGATCGTTTAAGCTTCTATCGGGTAGGTTGCGTATCCCAGCTTCCTGGCCTGGTACCTTCCTCTGGGCTTACCCACCATGTTGTGCTTCTGTTCCTTCTCATTCCACTCCGAAGCAACCTCGCCGCGCAGGATAACCTGATACGGCCAACCCGTGACCCCCCAGCCTTCGAAGACGGACCAGCCGGCAGAAGTTAAGAGCATATCTTTGTCGATCGTTTGTTTCTTTTTCAGGTCGACCAGTACGATGTCAGCATCGGCGCCCACTCTGAGCACCCCTTTCTTGGGAAAAAGACCAAAAGCCTTGGCCGGATTCTCGCAACAAAACTCGACGCACCGGGGTAAAGTGATTCGCCCTTTGTTGACGCCTTCGCTCAGCATGACCGGGAGCAGCGCCTCGACGCGAGAGGAGAATCCGCTAACGGTGTTCCACACGTCACCCTTGATCTCCATCTCCTCCCTGGGAACGCCGTGGTTCACGTGATCGGATCCTGTGCAATCGACATCCCCATTGGCCACAGCTTTCCAGAGCTGTTCCATGGTCTGCCGATCTCGTAGCGGGACGTTGATCTTATAAACGTCGTGGTCAAGCGTCAGGTAATGAAAGCCGGTCTCGCCGATGATTTTGACTCCCTCGCTCCGGGCGCGAATAATCTCATCGATGGTTTCCTGCGTTGTGGTGTGCACGATGTAGAGAGGGGAGTTGGTCACTTTAGCGAGATAGGCGTACTGGCGCACGTGAGTGGCTTCGACAAAGTGCGGGCACCGTTCGTCCCAGGCCGCGTTATCCTTGCGCCCTTGTTTGATCAAACGCGCCTGAAGGACGCGAATAATCTCCCAGTTTTCCGGATGAATACAGGTGATGCAGGGAGGACCCAACCATCCGACATGCTCCATTCCAATGTAGACGGTCCCGTCGTCGAAGCCGTAGATGCCAATCTTTCTCTGCGGTTCCCATTGTCCCAAGGTATCCTGTCCGCGCTTGAGATGAAGATAGTATTTGTAAGACGTGGCGCCATATTTCTCTGCCAACAGTGGAATTTCTTCGACCTGGGCGTCGTTGGAGACGAGCGGGGTTAAAAAATAGTCGACCATGGAGTGCGTGTTTCCCAGATCTTCGTAAATCGACATGACCTGACTGAAAGGCACGCTGTCCTCGGGGTCTTTAAACTTTTTGTAGCCGCGGCTGCGGCTTATGGTGGGGCTGGTCAGCATCATTCCCCAGGTAGTTACTCCACCTGCGAGGGCGGCCTTCGTTTCGGAGATGAAATCGTCTTCCAAAGAACGGTGAACGCCAAGGTGCGTTTCCGGGTCCACGACACCTGGAAGAACGTAGTTCCCCTTGGCGTCGATGGTTTTCTTCGCCGGGAAGCCGCTCAGATCGGTTGCGATCGCGGCGATCTTTTCGCCTTTGATCCCGATACTTGAGGATATAATGTCCGGCGGGATAACCAGCTTTCCATTTGTGATTACTAAATCAAACTCCATAGATCCATTGCTCATTATTGGCTTTTCCTTTCTACAAAATCATAGTTACAAACCAATGATAAATTTCCACTTTGTCTTACGGGAGGTATAACATGAAACTTTCATTGTCAATTTGAAAATCGTAAAACTGAAATTGAATAAAATTTAAGCTGACTCACTCCCGGCTACAAGCTAAAAGGTGCAACCCCGGTCGGCCCGAAGGCGTCTGATGATCGGTGAGTAGTCGAAACGATCGGTGTGCATTGTCGCGCTCCTCTATCGAACGAGTTAGACGAAAGCTATGACAGCCGGGATCGACTCGTCGAAGCGAATTAATCCTAATCTTGCATTACCACAATGTGTGAGTAACAAAACCTAGTCAAATATATTTGAAATTTCGGTTGCTCATTGGATTGCAGAATCGGAAAAGAGATGGCTCGCGCAAAGACGCAAAGCACGCCAAGTTCGGAGGAGTAGAAAAATATCTTACTTTGCGCTCTTGGCGCCTTGGCGCGATATAATTTCTTGAAGTCGTTTTGTTCAAGATTGAAAAAGCAAGAAACTAGTCCTAATGCGTTGGCAATCTCACCAAGCGATCGCTAAAGCTGCTCCTTTTCTGGCATCCGGCGAGTCCTCTCATACGACCGGCGAAACACTCATCAAACCATGATGAAAAATGCCTGGGTTAATGACCGCTTTACCGTGGGCCATGTTGGCAGAAAAAGCGAGCTGTGATAGAGGAACAAACCAGTGAAAAGTGTGGCGATAATTCGGAGGAAATGAGTGTCATGGATGTCGGTGAGATGGACCTGGTGATCCAACATGGGCAGGTGGTAACCAGCAGCGGGGTGAAGAAGCTGGCAATCGGCATAAAGGATGGGAGGATTGTCGCTTTGACTTCGGGAACCGAATCGCTCCAGGCGCGGCAGACTATCGATGCTGATGGCAAATACGTCTTGCCGGGGATCGTGGACCCGGAAAATCACATGGGAACGCATCGCCCGTTGAAAGACAGCTTGAATAGTGAGACGCGAGCCGCGGCAGCCGGGGGAGTAACCACCTGGGGAATGATGCAGGCGAGTCCGAAACTCAGAAAAGAGTATATTCACGAGCCTGAAGCGAAAGATGTCGTCCCGTTCTCCCGGGTTATGCCGGAGTTCATCGAAGTCGTCGAATCACATTCTTTTGTGGATATATTTCTTACTGGGTTTATCACGACCGACGAACAGGCTCTCGACATTCCCAAAGTGGCCCAAGAATTCGGCGTCACATCCTTTAAATATTATCTTCACATGATGCAGGGAGCACGGACTCAGGCTATGTGGGCCGGGCGAGAGCGAGGCGGGTGGCTGGGCTTCGATGACGGGACGATTTATTTGGGCATGGAGAAGACAGCTGAGCTCGGACCTCCCGGAATCATCTGTATCCACCCTGAGAACTATGAGATTGTCCGCTTATTCGAGGATCGTCTCAGGCGGGCGGGACGGACGGACATGGCCGCTTGGGACGAGCGCTCACCCCATTTTTGTGAGGCGGGACATGTAAGGACCTATGCTTATTATGCCGGGGTCACCGGCTGCCCGCTCTACGTCGTGCATACGACGACGAAAGAATCGATAGACGAGATCCTCAAGGCCAGAGCCGAAGGCGTTAAGATCTACAGCCAGACCGGCCACCATTATTTGACACTGTCGCACGACGTTTGGAAGATCAACGTTCCGCTTCGCGACGAAGCCACCATGGCTGCGCTGTGGGAAGCTCTGCGAGCGGGGCACATCGACTGCATCGGCACGGACCACGTTGATTGGGGAATGTCGCGGGTGCAGATGGATAAAGGCAACGTGTGGGAAACCAGCAGCGGCTTTCCTTCCCGCGTGGAGGCTTACTTGCCTGTTATGCTGACCGAAGGACTCCATAAAGGAAAAATTTCCCTGGAAAAGCTAGTCGAGGTCTGTTGTGAAAATCCTGCCCGAATTTTCGGCCTCTATCCTAAAAAGGGAGTGATCAGCATTGGTTCTGATGCCGATTTTGTCATTGTCGATCTCGAGCGCACGGCCCAAGTGAAGCGAGACATGATCTACAGCTCGGCTGGATGGTCGATCTGGGAGGGCAAGGAGCTTAAAGGCTGGCCGGTTATGACGATCCTTCGTGGAAACGTCATCATGGAATGGCCGGAGGGAGCCCCTCGGGCGAGGATAATGATGGAAGGACCGCAGGGTCGGTATCTTCCGCGCAAGCCGGGCCAAGAGCTCTATCCAATTTAAGTTCTCCAGGGAGACTTTATGATTTTGAAATTGCTGTTCGCTGGGATGGTTTTCGCGGCGGCGACGATTTTGGGTGCGGCTCAGGCGCAGTCGGTTCGGATCAGCTACGGCGGAACTTCGGGATATAACGTGCCCGTGTGGGTGACTCAGGAGGCCGGATTGTTCAAGAAGTACGGATTGAACGCAGAGCTGATCTTCATCAGCGGCGCCGCTCCTGGCATGCAGGCGATGCTCGCCAACGAGGTCCACTTCGCAAACACGTCAGGGTCGGCGCCTATCAATGCTACGCTTCAGGGAACCGATGCCGTCATCATCGCTACGTCATACGATCTGATCCCTTACGGTTTTGTCGTGCATAAAGACATTCATACTCCTGCCGACCTGAAAGGGAAGATTATCGCGATCTCCCGATTGGGAGGCGTGACCGAGCTCGCCGCCCGAGTAACCTTCGAAAAGTTGGGGTTGAATCCCAAGGACATGACCTTGATCCAGGCCGGCCCGGACGCGCAGAGAATTCCAGCCGTTCAATCCGGCAATGCGGCGGCTACGGTGATCGCGCCGCCCGGTCTTTTCGCGGCCGTCGCGCGCGGCCTGAGAGTTCTGGTTGACCTGACGGACTTGGGGATCAAGTATCCGACGTCTGTTTTCTTTGTCACGCGCTCTTTTCTCATGCAGAATCGGCCAGCAGTGAAGAAATTTCTAATGGCTTTTACTGACGGACTCCATCTTTACGCGCAGAGGCGGGACTTCGTGCTGCAGGTCATGAAGAAATACACGAAGCTTGATGACGCGGACGTTTTGACGAAGTCGCATGATTATTTTGTTAAGAAAACTCTTCTGGTACCGCTGACGGATGCGGCGGCGGTAAAAAATGCCTTGCCGATGGGAAAGCCGGTCAATCGAAAACTCGAGGACTTTTACGATAATTCGATCGTGCAGGAGCTGATCAGCGAAGGGTTTGTGGAAAAAATTTCTAATGCCTACAAGTAGGAAGGCGCTGCATCAATTGACACCAACCCTAGGAGGCAATCATGGCTCAGGTGGAAGTGCTTTTTAAGAATGGAAAGATTGTAACCTCCGGGAAAATTATCGAGGGCTTTGTCGCCGTCGAAAAGGAGAAAATCGTCGCCGTCGGCGAGGGAGACGCTGCACCGCAAGCACTGAAGACAATCGATCTTAAAGGTCGCACATTGATTCCCGGAGTCGTTGACCCGGAAGTCCATTTTGGCAGCCACCGCTGGGTCGGAGACGAATTCGATTCGGAGACCCGCGGCGCCGCCTCCTATGGCATCACGACCTGGGGCTTCATGCAGCCCAGCGCCAACATGGGACAGCCGTACAAGGCTGAAAAGACCGAGGAGGAAGTGCCGCTCTATGCCGACGTATTCGGCCTGTTTCGGGAGCTCGGCGAGGCGCGCTCGATGGTCGATTTTTTTCTCACCCCGAAGATTTTAAAAGACGAACACGCGCTGGAAATTCCGCGGTTGGCGCGGGACTTTGGCATGACGTCGTTTAAATACCAGCTTCATCTCATGAGCCCGGAGCGTACGGCGACTTACTGGCCCAACCGAAAAAGCCAGGGTTATTTCGGGTATGATGACGGAACGATTTATCTGGGCCTGGAAGCAGTCGCCAAATTGGGACGCCCCGCGATTGTCTGCATGCACTGTGAGAACTGGGAGATCGCTCGCATCTTCGAAGAGCGTCTTTTAAAAGCGGGGCGAAAGGAATACCGGGTTTGGAACGAGCGCTCACCGCATTTTTGCGAAGCCGGGCACGTGCGCGCGTATACGTACTACGCGCGCGTTCTAAAATGCCCGCTTTACATCCAGCACACCACCACTCCGGAAACAATCGAGGAGATCACCAAGGCAAGAGCGGAGGGCGCTACTGTGTACGCGCAGACGGGGCCTCATTATCTGAGCCTCACCGAAGACATGTGGCGCATCAACGTGCCGCTGCGGAGCGCAGAAACCATCGAGATCCTTTGGCAGGCCCTGGCGGACGGCCGCATCGACTCGGTGGGCAGCGACCATACGAACACGGGCAGATCACGCAAGGAGATGGAAGTCCCCGGTGATATCTGGGCAACAAGAACCGGGTTCCCTTCACGGGGAGAGGCGGCCCTGCCGGTAATGCTCAATGACGGCGTGAACCGGGGACGGATTTCGCTCCTTCGGATGGTTCAAGTCTGCTCGGAGAATCCGGCGCGGATCTTTGGACTCTACCCGAAGAAGGGCGTTATCGCACCGGGGGCCGATGCGGACCTCGTGGTGGTAGACCTGGATCGGAAGGTTAAAGTGACCAACGACATGGTTCATAGCTCGGCCGGCTGGACGCTGTGGGAGGGGAGAGAGATGAAAGGCTGGCCCGTGATGACCGTGCTCCGCGGGAAGACAATCGCGGAGTGGCCCGACGGGGGAAAGAGACCGGAAATCGTCTCCAAGCCGTTCGGTCGCTACCAACCCCGTTCGCTGGGGTGAGGCTGAATTTTAGCATCTATGCGCGGAGGGCGCAGGTTGTAAGCTAGACGCGGTCAGGCCACCTTGTCTGGGGAGAGTAAGAACTTTTCAAGCGTAAGGATCCCACCAGAACACTGGGTTTACACACTCCGATCGTCTCATGACAACTCTCCTTGAACACGCCACCGTCGTCACGATGAATGCGAAGAAGGAGATTCTCCAAGACAGCCATGTGCTAATTCAGGATGGTCGGATTGCGAGTGTGGGGCTTGCGGAATCTAGCAAAGCCGATCAAGTCATCGATTGCCAGGGTAAGATTATTATCCCTGGCCTTGTAAGCGCTCACTCCCATCTCACAGGATTGCTTCAACGAGGGTTGTGGGATGAGAACAGTTTCGAATCCTGGTCGCGGAAATCTACGGCAACGGAAAAGTCATTTCAGGCTTTTCCGGAGGACATCTATGCGCTCCATTGTGGAGCTTGTGTGGAGTTCATCAGGCATGGTGCAACGACGGTTCTCAACATGTTTACCGTTTCCTCGCACGTCCCGCTGGAATTGATCGATGCTTCGTGTCGCGCGCTCCGGGATAGCGGAATCAGGGGCATTCTAGCGCTTTCGGTCAAAGACCAATCGCCGGACAATCCGGCCATTGGTCTTGATTCTATTGATGCCGAATTCTGGAGTGCGCGAGCCAAGGAAGCCGCCGCGTGTGTCAGCGACTTTGGCCCGAGAGTATCCTTCATGCTGGCGCCTTCAGCGCCTCAACGCTGCAGTGACAACCTCCTGATACGATGTAAAGACCTAGCGGAAGAGCTCGGAGTGGGTGTTCACACACACCTTGCCGAAACCAAATCTCACGCGCGTGTGGCAAGAAGTCTCTATGGACAGCCGATGGTAAAGCATCTGGAGAAAATCGGCTTTCTTGGGCCTCATCTCTCCGTGGCGCACTCGATCTGGTTGGATGAAGAAGAAATTGACATCTTGAGTCGCTATCGGGTTAACGTCGTTCATAATCCATCGAGCAATATGAAGCTCGGCAGTGGAGCCGCCGGAGTCAAAAAGATGCTCGACCGAGGTATCACCGTTGGACTAGGAGCAGACAGCGTGAATGCGGGCACCGTTTACTCAATCTTCGAGCAAATGAAACTATCAGTGTTGCTACCAAGGGCCGTTTGGGAACCCGAGGATTGGATTTCGCCTGACGAGGCGTTTGAAATGGGATGCCTCGGCGGAGCCAGAGCCATGCTTCTAGGCGATGAAATCGGGTCGATTGAAGAGGGAAAGAAAGCCGACCTCGTGGTGCTGAAACTTTCGACCAGCCTTTTGCCAGCAAATAATCTGACAGCGCAGCTTGCACTGTCTGAGGGCGGTGAGTCTATTGAGACCGTTTTCGTCGACGGAGAGCCTATTTTGCTTAACGGGCGTTTCACGAAGATCGATGAAGATGCCGTTCTTGAAGCGCTTTCATCCTTCACACCCAGAATCGCCGCAATCAATGCTTCGTTCCGCTGATCTGTCGCTCTTTGAGGCGGCTTCAGCTTCCTACCCCACCAAATGGATTAACCCCCAGACGCGAGGGACAACAACATGACGAGTTACGCAGACTGCTGTTTTTGCATTCAGCATCCTGCTACGGCACAAACCGCAAGGGTAGTCCTTTTGCAGCGAAGGACTTTTTGTATAGCTCACGAATCGTTCGGTGGGAACGATCCGGCTTGTTTTTGATGCGACCGTAGAGGCGGTACATTGTTTTGCTGATCGGTTCCACCCTCCGGATCAGGGCGTCCTCGTCAACATTGGTGAGACGGCCGCCCTCCAGTACCACCTTGCCGTCTACCAGAACCGTGTCCACCGACTGACCTCCTTCACAGAAGACCAGTTGGTGGACGATATCCCTTAGCGGACGAAGTTGAAGGCTGGGTTTTAATAAAAGAAGGTCAGCACGGTAACCAGGTTTGATCTTGCCTATTTTGCCGCGCCACGCGGGAATAGCTTGGGCCCCGTTGACGGTTCCCATCCTGAGGGCATCCAACGCGGTAATCCAGGTTTCGGGATCTTCCGCAGCGATCCGTGATAGAAAAGCAGCCAATCGCATTTGCTCGAAGATCGAATAGCTATCGCTCGTGTCGCCACCGTCGGTGCCGAGAGCCACATTGACCCCGCGGGCTTTCAATTTGGCAACGGGCGCAACGCCGCTTCCGAGTTTGAGATTACTGGCCGGGTTATGAACGACGCTCGCTCCGGATGATGCTAAAAGATCCATTTCTCTCTCGTCCAGCCAAATGCTATGCGCCGTTGAAACCCGCGGTGAGAGAAATCCAATATCCGCAAGGTGAGCGCATAGAGTTTTTTTATAAATCTTGTGGGCCGCCCATGCTTGCAGTCTCGTCTCCAAAAGGTGCGTGTGAATCCCCAGGTCAAATTGCTCAGCAACTTTGACGACTTCTCGGAGCAGCTCGTCGCTGCAGTTCATCGGCGAAGAAGGCCCAAGCATGATGCCAGAGGGAGTAGGGGAGCGACGAAGACGCGCGAGAACCGTGAGCACTTCCTCTTTCCAAGGCTCCGGCGAAGCCTTCTGAGCCGCCTTTTTGCCGTTCTGTTGCGTTGCCAAGCGAATAAAATCTTGATCGCGCAGCGAAGGAACCAGCATTCCCCGGATGCCGGTTTTTTCGAACGCGCCAAGAATAGCTTCCATTTTGCCTACGCTGAGCCCGGGCCGCGTGGAGAAATGATCTACAACGGCCGTCACTCCGTTCTTAAGCATTTCGGAACAAGCCAGCTCCGCTGCGGTTCCAATCTCCTCGGCCTTCAAATGCGCGAGGTCTTCCGTCGTAGCCCTATAGCCGCGCCAGATTTCCATCCGCACGTTATCGCGAAAGCTTTTTTGGAGAATCTCCGTCAGGTGAGAGTGAGCGTTAACCAGGCCCGGCATGACAATCATTTCCGAGCAGTCAATTCGCCTTGTGATTGGAAGCCCTCTTGTGTGAATCTTCCTTCCCACCTGAGCGATGGTGCCCTCGTGAATGAGAATCTGCTGCGCTTCGAGAATGGGCTTCGAGGCGTTTAGAGTGACAAGGGATGCATTTTCCAACAGGATCGCCATAAGCTTTGTCTTCTCGCGTGGTGAAATTCTTGTCGAAGGCACCTATTATTCAGGATTAACAGCACTTTCGGAGCGAATACTTTCGGGCGAAGCGGCAGGCCTCTGCGGTGTAGGGGCGGGTTTCAAACCCGCCCCTACAAAGAATGTGGTGTTAAAAAAGGAACACATGGCAAGCACCACCACACTAGCGCGCGTAAAGCGCGTCGATGAATCCGCTCTGATCCAGCTCTCTAACAAAGTGCAGATCAACGAGATCTTCCGGTTTGATCGCGCGTGCCTTAGGATCTTTCTCTCCAATGGTTCCTAAAACCGTCTTGAGTCCCTCGAGCGTCGGATATTGTTTGCGGGGAAGTTGGTTATCCGCAATGTAGCGGTCGTAGGCTCTTTCCATGCTATCTTTGTCGCGCACTTTGCCAAAGTATTTTGCCGCTACCTTGAGCCCTGTCTCACGGTCGGTCTTGAGTCGATGGATGGCTTCCACATGGGCCTTCACATATCTCCCCACGGTGTCGGCGTTTTCGCGGATGAATTTACGCGTCGTGACCGCGCCGGTGTGCTGAAACGCCAAGCCCAGCGAAGCAACGTCGGCGAGCACTGTAAAGCCATTTTTTTGGCCGATGAAACTGGTGGGCGGATTGAAGACAGCGCCTTCTACGCGCTTTGCCGTCATCGCCAAAAAGCGATCCGTGTTCGTTCCGACCTGAACTATGGTGACTTCCTTCTCAGGCGTAAGGCCGACTCTCTGAAGCGCAAATCGTGCGACAAAGTCGGAAACCGAGCCGAACCTGCTAATCGCGATCGATCCGCCTTTTAACTGCGCGGGGGCCTTGATCTCCGGCCGGCCCATTAGCCACCAATCAAGCGTGATGGTCCCTCCTGCGACGAACACCGGATCGCTCCCTGCGAGATAAGCGTTGACCACCTCCGGGCCGGCATTTTGGGAAATCGCGGTGTCGCCGGAAACAAGCGCCATGGCCGCTGTCGTTCCTCCGGTGAAATAAACGAGCTGAACATCGAGGCCATTTTTTGTGAAGAGTCCTGTGTCCTTTGCAATCCAAGCCGGCAGTTGATCATAACTGATGGCGCTATAGGCGACAGTAATTCGGGTCAGCTTCTCCGCGGGTTGTACGGCGGGACGCCACGCCAGTATGAAGACAATGGTCGCGAGGATTATGGATGTCAGAGTGCGCACGGTGCCCATGTCGATGCCCTCTCGTCTGTGAGCCTACCTCCAGCTTACGGCTATCGCATTACAAAAGTATGTGACGCCATTTTTCGGTTACTTTGGCTCGCTCTTCCGGCGTCAGCGCATGGTCCTTTGAGAAGTCTTTGATCCAGCGAAATGGCCGGCAGGCGTCGATAATGGCGCGCGAGTTGGTGAAATCGCCCTGACTTCTTTGCTCCGGCGGAATCCTGGGATCGATCGGGCTGCTCCAGCATCCGCGCACGATCTCGATAGATGTTTCCGGGTCGCACCTCGTAGCAATCGCCCACAAAACATCGGCCATGTTGGACGGGTCGATGTCGTCGTCAACGACAATCACGAAGCGTCCCAAGTATCCGCCCTCACGGGCACCAAGGGCTACATGAGCCGCCTGGCGCGCGTGGCCGCCGTAGCGTTGCCGCAGGGAGATGACTTGTAAGAATCTCATGCCGGATTCGAGTTGCCATACGCCCTTGACGTCGGTGACGCCGCACTTTTCCAGTTCGTTCCAGATTTCGGCGGATCGAAAAAGCAGCGACAGGTAACTGTCGAGCGGATAAATTTTTAGATCTCCAACGACCGTGATGATCGGATCCGTGCGGTAATAAATTCGTTTGACGTGAATGACCGGGGCAGGGCGGGTGGCCGAGGCGTAGTAGCCGGTCCATTCACCAAAGGGGCCTTCGGGCCTCGACTCTACATCAGGAGGCGGCATCTCGCCTTCCAAAACGATTTCCGCGTGCGCCGGAATCGGTAGCCCCGTATGCTCGCCGGTAACAACTTCAAATGGCTTGCCGGCGACATGACCGGCAAAGTCGTATTCCGACACTCCCCATGGAAGCCCCAGAGATGCCGCGGCAAAAAGGACCGGCTCAATGCCGCACACAACCGCTACAGGGCAGGCCTGTTTTTTCATCCAATATTGCTCGGCGATTAGCCGTGTTTGTTTGCCGGGAGAGATGTAAATGCTCACAACCGCAGGCTCTTGGAGCTGCACTCTGGCGGTGCCGAGATTGACCCAATTTCCTTCCGGATCTTTTGTGATGACCGCATCCTGTGTGCCGATGTATTTTCCGCCGTCGTCCTTGTGGAGCTTGGGTGCGGGAAATTTGAAAACGTCGATATCTTGTCCCCGGAGGACGTGTTCCGTGATCGGCCCCGAAGTAACTAGTTTGGGCGGAACGGGCTCATGGTCTTCCATCCGTTTGCGAATCGCGTCGACCAGGGCAGGTCCTCTCAGAGTAGCGTTAACTCCCAACGACTCGGCGGTCCGGCGTTGAGTTTGAAACATGTTGATCAGAACCCGGTAGCCATCGGGGTAACCTTTAATCTTGTCGAACAGTAAGGCCGGCGGCTCCGTTCCCAAACCGGAAACCTCGGCCAAGGCGCCGATGTCAAGATCCGCGTCCGCGCCTTCGACTATCTTCAATTGGCCGTTGGCCCGCCAATCCTCTATCAATCCTCGCAAGTCGCGCATGGTTTAGCTCCTTATTAGGTATTTACTACTCCTGTCATTTCGAGCCCTTCGGCAAGGCTCAGGACAGGCGCGAGAAATCCAAGATCCCTCGCTTTCACTCCGGATGACAGCCAATGTACAGCCGTTGCAACATAGTATCTTGGGAGAGAAGTCTAGCCTTACGTCCCCAGTTGTTTGTTCGCATCGACGCTGACAAAAATTTTCCCGTCTTCTTCCGTGACGGTGTAGCGCTCTATCTTATAGCCCGTGCAGTTCAATCCTTCTCCGGTTTCGAGATCGAAAGTGAAGGCGTGCTGGCCACATCGGATCATCTTGTTCCAGACGTTGCCTTTTTCCAAAGGCGCTCCTTCATGGGGGCATCGCCTTTGAATGGCGTAGAGGTTGCCGGAGCAGCGCAAAACCAAAACCTCTTTGCCATCGGGCAGCTTGGTGATGAAGAAGCCCTCTTCCTCGAGGGCGGAAAGTTGTCCGACAAAAATGGCTTCCACTAGTCGCTCCGCCAAAACACTTAATGCAGATTCTTTTGCGCGTTTTCGATTTCCTAGTGGAAGCTAAACTTTCTGTCAAGGCGGCGGCTACCGGTATAGCTTCTGAACCAAGCCGCTTGCTTCCAACTCTTTCAGAAGGCGGATATCGGCAAACATTTCCGGCTTGAGGCCTTTGACTTTGGGATCTTTCTTGGCGATTTCGTTGAGCACATTCTGAATGCCCTTCATATCCGGATAGGGGACTCTGGGAATTATATCTTGGTAATGGCGATAGGTTTCGTCGATGAGAGTTGCATCCCCGAGCCGGGCGAAGGCGTCAAGCGACTTCATGCTGGCTTCTTTTTGCGTCTTGAAAAAGTGGATTCCCTCGACCATCGCTTTCATGATGCGGCGGGTTAGCTCCTCGTTTTTCGATACATTGGAAGCGGTGCTGACAATGCACGTATTCGGATAGGCAAGATTAAGTTGCTCGGGAGTGGCGATTTCGTTGAATCCTGACTTGCGGGCAACGATATCGGCAGGGGGTCCGACAATCGTTCCGTGCACGGTGCCGCTCTTAAGAGCGGTGAGGCGTGCCGGTTGACTGCCGATCTGGAGAATTGCCACGTCTCGATCGGGAACAAGCCCCCATTTATCGAGGGCATAACGAACGACAAAATCGGTTGAAGAGCCGAAGCGGCTTACGCCCAATTTTTTTCCTTTCAGGTCCTGGGGCTTCTTAACCTCCGGCGCAGTGATGATACTGAAATCGATAAGATTGATCAGACCTCCCAGTATCACCGTATCGGCGCCCTGCAAGCGGGCCAGTATCGAAGGTTCACCGCTCACCACCGCAATGGGCAGATCACCTGCAATGAGGGCTTGAATAATTCCGCTTCCGCCGGCGATAAGTACAAGGCTGACATCGAGGCCGTTTTTCGAGAAAATGCCAGCATCCCCAATGACCCGAAGAATTGCCTGGGAACCCGAGATGGAGGAATATCCGAGATTGATACGGATTGGTTTTTCCTGGGTTGCGCCGGGGAGAGGAAATAAAAAAGCGACCCATAGGGCAATTATTGCGGAGGTGAGATATCTCATACGACCTCCAGTCCGTCGGCTCAATAAGCTGCAGCGCTTCGTGCCCTGATTCTCCAGATGTATATCACTGCTTCCTCCACTCATGTCAATTTTTGAAGGTCCGGAGGATCCCTGGCCGCGGTTTCTAGGTCTGAGCGAAATCCAGGTAAAGTGATGCAGCAGAGTGCCTTGACATCGGTGCTAGCTTTTTTTATACGCAGTTCATTGGTGCAACGGTGGAAGCGGAGCTTGCAGCGAGAATTGTCGGCGCGTTGAAAGAGGCGGGGATCAGTTTTGTTTCGTATCTGCCAGAAACAAGACTTAGCCAAATCATGCCATCGCTGCGCGAAGACCCGTCTTTCATGCTGGTCCCTGTTGCCAATGAATCGGAGGGGGTTTCGATAGCCGCAGGCGCCTCATTAGGCGGAAGGCCGGCTGCGGTGTATATGGAGGGCAGCGGTGTTTACATTTCGTCCTACAACCTCCTGGTGCTTGGCAAGCGGCTCGGCGTTCCCATGCTGCTGCTCGTCGCATATTACGGCAGCATCCTGGATCAGCGAAACAGTTTTCTCTACGCTTTTCCCGGCATTCACCTAGTTCCAATCCTCCAATCACTCGATATCCAGTATGAAGTTTTCCAAAACGGGGACTTTTTGGAGGACAAGATTAAAGGGGCCGTGAAGATGATGCACGCCATCAAGCAGCCGGTGGCCCTCCTCTTTACAGGAGCATTCACGGCATGAATCGTTACGACTGTTTTGAGTTTCTGGCACCGCTGATCAAGGACCAGCTTGTGATTGGCTCTCTCAGCGGGCAACGGGTCGAGTGGGGTCACCTTTGCCGGCACGAAGGTAACTTGTTAGTGGCCTCCATGGGAGCCGCTTTGGGGGTCGGCGTAGGCCTCGCGTTGGTCCTGCCCCATCGGAAAGTTATTGTTTTGGAATCTGATGGGAGCCTCCTGCTTTCGCTCTACAATCTTCCGACTTTAGGTAATTTGAGCCTTTCCAACCTTGCAGTTTTCGTATTCGACAACGAGGTGTACAGCGGGACGCGGATCAGCGAGCCGAGCGCAACTGCCGGAAAAACTGATTTAGCTGGCGTGGCTCGGAGTTGCGGTATCGAACGAGCGATGACGGTGCGCGAGATCGATTCTTTTAAGCGTGAATCGAAAAAAGCTCTAGACGAAAATGTGCTTCGTTTTCTTGTGTGTAAAGTAGATCCGACAACCGGGCATCGCCAAATCGAGCGACCAAACGAAGATCTATGGGAGCATAAATATCGTTTTGTGAGATATCTAGAAAGAACCGAAGGCAAAGAAATTTTCAAAGGTCGTGGCTAAAGTCGTGGGTGTGACAGACGTATTCAGATTTTCTTTTGAACTACCTTCGGCATCACCTTTGTAGCGATGAGGCTGAGTGAATGCCCGCGATTCGGACCGATAATTTCCCAGACAATGGGGAGCTTGAGGCCTGAGCCAAGAAATTGTCTAAGGCCTTCGACCACTTGATCGGGTGTGCCAGCGATCGTCACTTTGCGCACCAGCGAATCACTGAGTTCCGAAGCCGCTTTCTCCAAGCCGAACCTCTCGACGTTGTCTTTAACGAGAGCGATCTCCGCTGCACTTACACCCGCTTGGCGGAGCATCTGTGAATGCCTCGTTGGAAGTTTCTGAGCAACGAAGCGCTTGGCCGAGTCCAAAGCTCTTTTTTCGTCCTCATCGACGCCCACGAGCAGGTATGCTGAGACAGCGAAATTTTCTACCGTTCTTCCGGAAAGCCTGAGTCCTTCCTCGACGAAGGGCATTGCATATTCAATGAAGCCAGGCGTGCAGGGATAGTTGAAGAGAACCCCGTCCGCATGCTGACCGGCCAGTCTAAGCATAGCCGGTCCAGTTGCGCCGACATAGATGAGTAAATCTCTGGGCGGGTCGAGTTCTAGCTGACTACCTGGCGAGGGAATTCTAAACTTAGCGCCTTCGTATTGGACCAATTGCCCGCTCAATAGTCCTTTTAGTAGGTCAATCGCTTCCTTCACCACTTGCGTCGCGCCTGCGCGCTCGAACCCGTGCTTCCGCAGCGCATTTTTAACTGTACCTACCCCCAGGATCACCCTGCCACGCGCTACTTCATCAAGTGAAGCCGCGTCCATGGCTAGTAGCGCGGGGTGTTTTGTGTGAGGACTGAGGATGCCTAAACCTATCCGTATCCTGCTGGTTGAGAGCGCGATGACGGTAGCCCTGACAACTGCGCTTCTAGAGTGGTACCCCTCTGAGAGCCAGAAACTGTGGAAGCCCAAACCCTCAGCCTCCTTAGCCAGCGCTAAAGTCTCGCTCATCGATGTTGTGCCGTCGATCCCAACGCCTAGATTTTCGAAACCTTTGACAATCATCTCAAAGTAAATCCACGGTACCCAAATCGATCATTGCCCATTGCGCGCCATCTGTTCGACATCGGCAATCGTGAGCTTGTCCATCCGGAAGGCCCGGCGCGGGTCCCACTCGAGGACTTCCATAGACCGAATACCTCGGACGTGGTGTGAGTCTTGGGCGGCGATGGTTCTTGCTTCCTCAAGGCTAGATGCGAGCATGACATAGATACCATAGGCGCCATCGGTGGTCGGTCCGGAAAACAGCAGGCGTCCCGCTTTATGCTGCTCCTCTAACCACAGGCGATGCTCGTCGTAATAGGTCTGTTTGTTTTCTTCCATTTCCGGTTTCGATCGCGAAAGTACGATGTACCACATGATTGCTTTTCGTTTTTTTCCTGAGTGGAGCTTAGAACTTCCCGGCTAACGTGCGCAGTCGCAAAATTCAGTTATGGCGTAACGTGAATTCGAACTCTTGTCGTTGGGCTTTGCCGTAAATTTCTCGAAATTCTTCCTGTGATTTATATTTGATTTTCGGGATGAGCTTGCCGCGGACGCTTACCCGCAATGGTGCTTGGTCGAATGGATAGGGATCAACGATGACCGTATTGCGGTCAACGATCCGAAGTTGAATCTGTCCGTCTTCTTCACCGGGGTTCACCGGCGTTGGTTTAATCGTCGAGCCGTAATAAGCCTTACCTTCCCTTGTGTGCGAGCCGGCGGCGGCCACCGCCGTGATGTCAAAGTTAGAACAGAAAAACAGCGACAGCCGGTCGAAAACCTGCATCAAAAGATAATTGTGCCAAATCTGCTCTTTGCTTGTGAATCCGGCGTATTGTTCCATTCTACTCAGTTTGTCGATCATGTCCTTGTGCGTGGGCTCGCGCTCAGAAATGAATTTCTGAGAATAGGGATCGTCGCGGTCGACCATGGTGGGCATGGTGCCATAGCGCTTCTGCGGCAGGCCGACGCCATGCATGCTGACCACCAAGCCGGCGTAAAGATCCCGCGCGATGACGTTGTCGATGGCTTTGCCGTAGAAATTCGACCGGAATTCGCGCGGCGTGCGGGTGAACGGTATGGGCACTCCGTGATCATCGATGGAAGGATAAATGTCCCAATCCCACCAGCCGTTATCATGGGTTTCCGCCGCCAGCACCATCGATTGATAGGGTTTCGGCTTGGCGAATCGGTCGTTACCCCAATGAGCGGCGAATTGCCCGGCGAGATCGCCGTGGTCGTTTTGCGATATCATTCGATAGTATTCAGAGTTTTCCGAGATAATCATGGGGAACTCCTTTCGTTCGCGGCAAAGTTTGCGGTTCGCGGTCGAACCAGAACGCGCTAGTCATTTTATAGACTGTAATCCGTCTTAGAGCCACGCTAGCTATTTCGCCTTAAGCCGACGCGAGGGTATGCGCGACCGTGATGCGCTCAGCGCGGTAGAACTCGCCGAGAAAGTCTTCACCGTCTTTGTACGTCCGGTTCGGCACCAACCGCGCGCTGAACGAAACCGGCAGCGGATCGATATCAAAAGGATAGGGTCGCAGGACGGCTTTGTTTTCGCCGACTGTATCGATACTGATTTTTACCGCCGGTTGGCCGTGTTTCGTCGGTACGTCGATATCGTTTAACGAATGGGTGGGGCCGAGCTTGCGCGCCTTGCTATTCAGCGGATAACGATTGCAGACAAACTGCGCCAATTGATCGAAGACCTCCATGTACTCGTAGTTGGTCCATATCTGCTCGTCGGAACAATGCTGCTTGAACTGTTCGGATTGGCGCAGCTGTCCGAGTAGTTTTAGACGCAGCTCTTCCTGGTGATCGACGTACGCCTTCACCCGGGGGTCACCGGTGCGGTCGGGAGGATAGCTGTATTTGCCATAACCGGCGTTCATCAGCGCCACCCCGTGCATTGCCATCAACATGGCCGAGTAAGGATCGCGGGTTAGGACCCGATCCACCGAGTTTTTATAGAAATCGAGCCGGAGTTGCCCGAGATATTTGAAACTGCCGTCGTGGTAGTCGAGAGGAAACCCCTTGTCGTTGAGCGTCGACGGTTTCATTTCCCATTCCCACCAGCCAATATCATGCTCGGTGGCGGCCAATACGACGGAGGAATAAGGCTCGGGCCGATCGAAGTTTGGGTTGCCCCAATGAGCCGCGAAGTAGCCCGCCACCCGCGAGTGGTCGATCTGCAGCGCCAAAATTATCCGCGTATCGTCGTATGGATAGGCCATCATAATTTTTCTACCTCCGCAAAATTAATTTGTCCTGATTCTGAACTTCGCCTGGCTACTTACGGTTTCTTCACTGATAGCTCGTTTCGCGTTTCTTTGACAAACTGAAAATCGACAACGCGAGACAAGGCAACGCGGTTTTTGATGGCTCCAGTCTGTCGCGCAATTTCTAGATCCTTCTCAATCACTTCATCCGCTACGAACCCGTTCGGCGGATACGCCTCAACCATTTGGCCATGAGCTTGCTCCGCTTGTTCGACGCGAATCTTAAACCACTTGACCATGATGCCGGCGACTTCTTTCTTGTTTTTTTGCGTCTCTGAGGAAGTCGATGCCTCGGAGAGTTGCTCGTACCGCCCGGCGCAAGAGATCCGGTTTTTTTGCGATGTTCTCGTCTGAAGTGCCCAGGCCAGCCATGGGCAATCGCATAACATCGCCGAAGTACGCAAGCTTTCGCAAGCCGGCTTTCTCGGCCACCGTTTGCCACGGCACCGAAAATCACCGCTGCGTCGACGTGGCCGCTTTGTATCGCTTGAATGCTCGTATTGTGATCTCCGGTTACAATCAAAGCGACGTTCTTATCGGCATCCAAATTTTTCTGCGCCATGAATTCCTTGGTCATGAGATGAACGGAGCGGCCACGCGAGCCACGCCACTGGCAGCGTCCGCAGTATCGCCGTCCCGATCCACGGGGCGCTCGGGATTAGAGCCCGGAAATTCTACGCGACCCGTCACATGTTCATCTCGGTCGCGTTATCACATGGAGTCAATATCAAATGGCTGGCCGAGTATTGCGGAACATCAGTGGCAATGATCGAAAAGCACTACGGGCGATATATCAAAAGCGATTCGCAAGAGCAGTTAAAGAGGCTTTTCGGCGGCAAAACCGAAACCTTTTCCGAAACGCTACGCGATGAGAATGGTGCTACAAAGCCCCAAGTAGCGAAAAAAATTGGCGGAAAGAAATGGTCGGGGCGAGTGGATTTGAACCACCGACTTCACGGTCCCGAACCGTGCGCTCTACCAAGCTGAGCCACGCCCCGACCCGCTCAAACTAACACACGGAAACGAGAAAACAACAGTCAGGCCGCGCTTGGGCGCGGCATTTCAAATTACAAATTCCAGATGACAGAATCTCACAATGTCCATTTGGAATCTGAAATTTGAAATCTGGAATCGCAGACGTAGCCGCTGTCTACGACTGCCCAACCGCTTGCCTCATTTGGCGGATGGTTTCGGCGTAGTCCGGCGTCTTAAAAATTCCCGAACCGGACACAATGACTTCACCGCCGGCCTTGACCACGCGGTCGATGTTGTCGGCTTTGATGCCGCCATCGACCTCCACCAAGATGGAGAGCTTACGTTGATCGATCCATTTTCTGGTTTCCGCGATCTTAGGCAACACGTCCGGAATGAAGGCCTGGCCGCCAAAACCCGGAAACACCGTCATCATCAGCACCATATCAATGTCGCTGAAACAGCTTTCGACTTTTTTTAAAGGCACATCGGGATTGACGGCGATGGATGCCTTGGCGCCGAGCTCACGGATTCTTTTCAGAGTGGCATTCGGATTCACGCAAGTGTCGGGGTGGATTGAAACCCAATCCGCGCCGGCCTTGATGAATTCCGGCGCGTATTTATCAGGGTCGGTGATCATCAGATGAACGTCGACGGGGATCGCGGTGACTTTACGCACCCATTCGACCACCACGGGGCCGATGGTGATGTTGGGCACAAAGTGCCCGTCCATGACGTCGACATGGAGCCAGTCAGCGCCGGCGGCTTCGACCGCCTGGATCTCCTCCTTAAGTCGGCTGAAGTCCGCGGATAGAATGGACGGAGCGATCTTGATTGCTTGCACCTATGAGACCTTTCGCATGCGCGCGGCGAAAAAGCCGTCGGTATTATCGCGGTGGGGTAAGGCGACAAAAAACTTTCCCCGCACCATGTGTGTCGCCTGTCGAGGAAGATACCGCGCTGCATCTTCCAACTCAAACTCGTTGTGGTGTGCCCGAAACGATTCCACGATTTCTTCGTTCTCTTCCCGCGAGAGAGTGCAGGTTGCATAGACGAGCACGCCGCCCGGCTTGAGATATGCTGCGACTCGGCTGAGAATCTTCGACTGCAAACGGCTCAGGCGGCGAATGTCATTTTCATCGCGATGCCATTTGATCTCGGGGTGACCGCGCAACGTGCCGAGGCCGCTGCAGGGAGCGTCCACCAAGACACGGTCGTATGGTTCTCGGAGGTTATCGGCGAGTTCGGCGCTGGCATCGGCGCTCAGGACGCGCAACGATTTGAGCCCTAAGCGGGCCACGTTTTCCCTGATCTTCGCAATACCGCGCGCAGAAGTGTCGATCGCGACTAACTCGCCCTCGTCCTTCATGAACTCGACGACATGCGTGCTTTTTCCTCCCGGCGCGGCGCAGGCGTCAAGGATTCGCTCACCGGATAAAGGCGACACTAGGTACGTTACCAGCTGAGACGCCTCCCCTTGAATCTGAAAATAACCTTCCGCAAAACCGGGTAGTTTATCGACGGCGGGGCCTGAGAGAACTGATATTCCTTGCGGCGACCACTGCGTTGCTTCAGCATTGATGCCGGCTTCGAGAAATCGATTAAGCAGCTTTTCTCTCGTGCACTTAAGATAATTCACCCGCAATACCAGTGTCCCTCTTTCGTTATTTGCGCGCATCAGCGTTTTTGCCGCTTCCGCGCCGAACTCGTCGATCCATCTTTTCACCAGCCATTCTGGATGCGAGTAAGTAACGGCGAGTCCAGCCACTGATTCGTCCTTCGGCGCAAGCCCGATGACGCGATCCTTACCACGAAGAAAATTTCGCAGAACGGCGTTGACGAATCCTGCTGATTTGCCGCCACTATGATTCCTAGCCAGCTCGACGGCTTCGTTCACCGCGGCATAGTCGGGGATTTTATCGAGGAAGCGTAATTGATAAACGCTGACGCGCAGGAGATTCCTAATGAGCGGATCCGTTTTAGCCAATGGCTGGCGCAGGTATCGACTCAATTGCCCGTCGATATTGCCACGCCAGCGAAGCGTGCCGTAGGTAAGCTCCGTCAGCAGAGCGCGATCGCGTTCATTGAGCGTGGCGCCTTTTAAGGCTTGGTCGAGAAGAATGTCAGCGTAGGCTTTTCGGGTATCGACTTTGGCCAGAATGTCACTTGCGAGCTGGCGAACGTTTCTCCGTCGTTCTTCAACCGAGGCGATCACCGGCTTTGATCCTCGCCCCTCTGATAAATTCGATGCCCGGCAGGCGTTTCTTATTTTCCCATTGAACTTCTTCCAAGCCAATCACACCGGATGCGGTGGCCACCCAAAAGCCGCCCTCGTCGGCTCTGAGAATTTCACCGGGACTTGCACGCAATTCAGTGGAAACGGGGTTAGCGCGGTGCACCTTGAGCAATTTTCCATCGAAATGAGTAAAACTGCCGGGCCACGGATCGAGTCCACGCACGCGCCTTTCAATCTCCATGGCAGAGCGGTTCCAGGCGATGAGCCCGTCCTCTTTTTTCAGTATCGGCGCCGGGGTCGCCTTGGACTCATCCTGTTCCGTCGGAGTTAGCGAGCCTTCTTTCAGTCTTCGGAGTGTTTCCAAAAGCAGACGCGCACCAATCGGCGTGAGCTTCGCTTGTAACGATCCGGTAGTTTCGTCGGGGGCCAGCCCGATCGCTTCCTGAAGGTAGATCGCGCCGGCATCCATTTTTTCCACGAGCTTCATAGTCGTCACGCCGCCTTCCGCCTCACCATTGATGATCGTCCAAGCCGCTGGCGCGGCGCCACGGTACTTGGGCAATAGCGAGTAGTGCACGTTGAGGCATCCGTGTGGCGCCAAATCCAGAATGGTTTTGGGCAAAATTCTCCCGTATGCAACAACAACGATGATCTCCGGCTTCCAATTTTTCAAAGTCTCGAGAAATTCCGGCGTGCGAATTTTTTCCGGCGCAACGACCGGGAGGCGGTGGCTATCGGCAAACTTGCGCACGGGAGATCGAGTGGTTTGCTGGCCTCGGCCCGCCGGGCGATCCGGCTGGGTCACGACACCGACGACGGGATCGGGTCCTTGAATCAACTGCGCCAAAGTAGCCGCAGCGATCTCAGGCGTTCCCATGAATACTATAGGCCATAGGGTAGCCATGAGATATTCGCTGGGTTGTGAGGAATTACCGTAAATTGCGCACGGCGCAACTTGGCTCAGATCATGACGCGCGCATTTTCTCGCGGTGGTTCCGTGCCGCTGCGGAGCATTTTTTTGCGTCGACGAGTATAGAGATCTCGCTTAAGGCGGCTAATCCTATCGATAAAGAGTTTTCCATCGAGATGATCGATCTCATGTTGGAGGGCGACCGCGAGCAGTCCTTCGGCGGCAATCTTTACTTCTTTTTCCTTTTCATCGAAGGCGACGACTTCGACCTGAGCCGCGCGGCGCACTTCCGCGGTGAAATCGACAACGCTCAAACAGCCTTCTTCCCAGATGATCTCGCCCTCGGCGCGGGTGATCACGGGATTGATCAGCTTGTAAACTTGTTTGCCAGGATTTTCATGGTCGGTGTCCAGCACCAGGATGCGCTCGGAGACACCGACTTGCGGTGCGGCGAGCCCGACGCCTGGCGCGGCATACATCGTTTCGAGTAGATCGCTGAGCAATTGCGCGGTTTTGCCGGTAATACTTTTGACCGGCGAGGCCACTTTACTAAGCACTGGTTCAGGGTATTTAAGGATCTCTAAGATCGCCATATCTTAGAGAATTTCATAACATACTGTAGGGATCTACATCAATGTGGAGGCGCATGCCGCGCGACCAGGGCAATAGCTCGCGCGCTTGCCGGGCGAAATCCAACAACGTGGCGCTCTGCTTGCTTCGAAGCAAAAATTGCCACCGGTAGCGGTTGCGGAGCTTTTCGATCGGCGCCGCCGCCGGGCCAAGCACTTCGATGTGCTCGCGAAACCTCGACTGGCAATGCTGTAGCTCGCGTAATTTACCCGCTAACGTTCCGGCCTTTTTCTCGACTTCTTCAAGCTTCGGCCCGTCGAGCCGCAGGCTTACCAACCGAGTAAAAGGCGGATAGTTGAGGGCGCGACGAAATTCGCTCTCGGCTTCGAAAAAGCCTTTGTAGTCATGAGCCACCAAGTACTGAATGGCGTAATGGTCGGGCGCATAGGTTTGTATGATGACCCGCCCCGGATCATCGCCGCGTCCGGACCGACCGGCGACTTGACTTAACAATTGGAAAGTTCGCTCGGCGGCACGGAAATCGGGCAAATTTAGCGAAAGATCCGCCAATAGAGCGCCTACCAGGGTCACGCCGGCAACGTCATGACCTTTGGTGATCATTTGCGTGCCCACGAGGATATCGATCTCGCCTCTTTCCCATTGGCGGATCAATGTTTCGTGAGAACCGCGCCTGCTCGTCGTATCCCTGTCCATGCGCGCGACTCGCGCTTGCGGGACAAGCTGCCGTAGCCTCTGTTCGATCCGCTCCGTGCCGCTTCCTACGCCGGCAAGAGTTGGATTTTTGCACTCGGGGCACATCTCTGTCACCGATCTTTGATAACCGCAATGGTGGCAGGAGAGCTTTTTCTGTTTCAAGTGCAAGGTCAGCGTCACGCTACAGTATGAGCAGCGCCATACGTGGCCGCACGCGGTGCATTGAAGAAAGTTGGCAAAGCCTCTGCGGTTTAAGAAAATCAACGTCTGGCGGCGCGCTTGAAAATTCTCTTTCAAGGCATGGACGAAAGTGTCGGAAAACAACGGCCGATCGGGATTCTTACGGTCAACCGCGGCTGACGTTGCCGGTGAATCCGGATGCCATTTCGGCGTGTGAACTTGAGCCCGGACATCGATCGCTTCGATCTTAGGTAACGAACGTTGCTCCACCCGTTGAGTGATTTCCAGAAGCCGATAACGGTTTTGGCGGCAGTTTTCGTAGCTCTCGAGCGCCGGCGTCGCTGAGCCCAAAATAACCGGGCAATCAAGAAGCTTGCCGCGGACAACAGCCACATCTCGGCCATTGTAGCGCAGTCCTTCTTCTTGCTTGTAAGAAGGATCGTGTTCTTCGTCGACAACGATCAGTCCGAGGTCGGGAATCGGCGCGAATACCGCGGACCGGGCGCCGACGATTACGTCTAAATTTCCTTTGGCAATTTGCCGCCACTGGGTCCACCGTTCGGCATTGGTGAGAGCGCTGTGAAGCATGCCGATCTTTCCCGGAAAACGGGCGTCGAGCCGATCGATCAGTTGTGGGGTGAGCGAGATCTCGGGGATAAGAATTAAACTTCGCCGCCCGAGTTCTTTAGCTCGCTCCATGGCGCGCAGGTAAATTTCGGTCTTGCCGCTGCCGGTTACGCCATGCAACAAGAAGGTTTCAAAACCGCCGGTTCTGATGCGGCCATCGATAGCCGACAGAGCGGCGTCCTGCTCGGCAGTCAATTCAAATCTCACCAGAGTGGAATTTGATTCACGACTTGCGGCAGAGAGCGGTTCGATTTTAGCGCGTCTCTGCTTGGCTAAATGCTCTTCAATTTTGATTGCCCCCAACGATTCCAGGCGCGCCAAGATTCGCTCGAGCGGATGGTTGGAAAATCTTCGGGCCAGCGTTTTGACATTTATCCTTCCTTTGCGTTGCGCCAGCTCGCGCAGCACCTTCTTGCCGAGCTCATCAGTGACGGTCGGGTTGGCTCGCTCGAGAATGACAGTTCTCTGACTCTGTCGACGTGAGTTCGGTGGCATCATGGTAGCCACAACTTCACCGAGGGATGTCAGGTAGTAGCGTGAAATCCAGTGAGCGAGATTAATGAGCTGCTGATCGAAAATCGGTTGATGATCCAACGGCTCAATAATTGGTTGGGTCTCGGCCCTTGGATTTTCGGCAACAAAATCCAAGACAATGCCCGTAACCGTGCGCTTTTGCAGCGGGATCAAGACCCTGATGCCGACAACGATTTGGTCTTCTAAAGTATCGGGGATGCTGTAAATTAGGGGATTTTTGAGCGGCGCGGGGACAATGATTCGTGCGAGCTTTGGTGCCGGTTTCATCGCTGCACTTGTACCCAGCGACCCTCACAAAAGCAATACGAGATAAATCCACCAGCGCTGAACTATTTTGTTCAATTCTGTCAGTCGGCGGCCCCTTGGCCCAAGGCATCAGTAATCCCGGTAGTTTTCGATGTCACGGATATTATGGGCAAAAATGGACTTGGATTGCTATTGATAAGACTGGCAGTTGCTTTGCTTAAAAAAGTACTCCCAATTAACATAATTAGCCATAATTACGCATAAATTTTGTTGACTTAAAGTATTGTATCGAGTAGAAAAGCCTCAACTTTTTTGCATTTCCTAAGCTCCTCACGATAAACGCTTGCGCCGATGGATCAAGTCGATCAAGAGAATGACGTCAAGAAGATGCGCGAAGCGAAAATGTTGAGCAAGGCTGAGCTTGCGCGCTTGGCGGGAATCTCACCGTTGACACTTGATCGCATTGAAAAGGGAAGGGATTGTCGGATGGCAACCAAACGCAAGATCCTTCTGGCTTTGGGTCTGACCATTGAACAAAAGCATACGCTCTTCAAGCAATAATCCATGCCTTCGTTCTGGAAAATTTTTAATCTCGGATTTTTGAATTCGTTGGGTGGCCACGACGGTTACGTTGCGCTCGATATCGGTTCAAGTTCGGTCAAAATGGTGGAAGCCGCCGTCGACAAGAGCGGATATCGAATTTTGAACTTGGGAATTTTGCCCCTACCGGTCAATGCGATTCAAAACAATATGGTGGTGGACTCTAAACCCGTTGTCGAGACGATTCGTAAGTTGGTCGAAACAAGCGGCGTAAGGTCCAAGCAGGTCATTTCCGCCGTTCCTGGGCGGGCGGTTATCATGAAAAAGGTCCAGATGCCGAAACAGGAACCGGCCGAATTAGAGGCGAATATTGAGTTCGAAGCGCAAAATGTCATCCCGGAGAATTTAGAAAACGTCAACCTTGATCATCAAGTTTTGAGCCAATCCGACGATGGCAACCGGATGGACGTCCTGTTGGTCGCCGTCAAGAAGGAGATCGTCAACAGCTACGCTGAAGCCATCGAAGAGGCCGGACTCACGCCCGCCATCATCGATGTCGATTATTTTGCGCTGGAGAATATGTACGAGGCGAATTACGCGACTGAAACTGAAAATGGCGTGGTCGGGCTCATTCACATCGGCGCCCAATACACGAGCATTACGCTGCTGCACAACGGCATTTCCACCTTCACCGGCGATCTATCGATGGGCGGTGGTTCTTTTACCGATAGCCTAGCTCAACATCTCCATGTCGGTGTTGAGGCCGCCGAAGCATTTAAAATGACCGGCCTGCTGGAAGGGAAAAAGGGACTAGACTTAACAGCCACGCTGCGGCCACCATCCGAGGAATTGGCGGAAGAGATCAGGAGAACGGTGAGTCTCTACGGCGCAGTGCCGTCTGAAGACGGCGATGGTCTGAAAACAATTTATCTCAGCGGCGGGGGCGCCAAGCTGGCCGGCTTGCGGATTTTGTTAGAAGAGCGGATGGGCGTGCCGGTTAAGTTGAGTGAACCGTTTCGTGGCTTCAACGTGAACAGGAATATCGACCGCGACTATCTGGTTGAATCGGCGCCATACTTTGCGGTCGGAGCGGGTCTATCGATCCGGAGACCAGCGGATAAATGATTCGCATTAATTTATTACCATTCAAGGAACTCCAAGCCGAAGTCTCGCGGCGGCGCGAGATCGTAGTCGGTTCGGTCGTTCTGGGGTCGGTGGTTCTCCTGCTGGCGGGAGCGCATGTATATCAAACGTTGGCTGTATCGCGGTTAGAAAAGGAAC
>DASYUV010000253.1:0-6887 GCA_036000865.1 Binatia bacterium
TACGATCTCGGCAGCGGCGATGGCAGGATCGTCATTCGCGCCGCGAAAAAATACGGCGTTAGAGCCGTGGGGATCGAAATGGACAGTTGGCTGCTCGACAAAGCGCGTAAAGATGCCAAAGCGGCTGGAGTTAGCCGACTAATGCTTATACGGTTGTTTCAGCAAACCCCAATAGGTTGTGTTTATCCATGATCGGAAGTTTTAGCCAAATCCAGAGCGCCTCGAATGCGGCCGTAAGCCGTGGACCGCTGTTGTGTTCCCAGACCGAGCAAAGTCTGAAAAGCGGCCATGGGTTGGTTACGCCTATTATGGCGAAAAACAAACTCATCGAGGTAAACTTGGAGTTGCGCGCGGCTGACGCCGTGGTAGGTACCGATCAACCATTGCTGGAGGTTGCCGATAGCACGGTCGGCCAAGGGCAGTACCGATTTGGCTCCCTTGCGCAATTCGGGTGTCTTCGGCTGCGCCCGCGCGATGTGCCGATACCCAACTTTGTCCAAACCCGTAAAACTCTTCAGAGCATCGGTGTAGATCGTCGAACCCGGAGCGATATGCTGCCGGATAAAGCCGCTGAGCGTGGTTGCCTTAAAGTCTGGGATCACAGCCATTCGCAGTCGCCCCGACGCCTTGCCGCGTTTCTCAACGGCCACCAAGACAAGAGCGGCTCGACGCCCTTTAAGTTGACGACTGCCGCGCAAGCCCGCCTGGGGACCGCCAATCCAAGCTTCATCGATCTCTACCTCTCCACGCAGAGGCTCGCGTGCCACGTTGACCATCGCTCGGCGCAGCTTGTGCAGCATCATCCAGGCCGTTTCGTAGCGGCGCAATTCCAGCTGACGCTGGAGCAAGAGCGCCGAAATCCCACGTTTATCCGTCGTCATCAAGTACGCAGCCCAAAACCACAACACCAACGTTACTCTCGTATTGTGGAGAATGGTCCCCGATGTCAGAGACACCTGATGTCGGCACCCCGCGCACTGCCAGAGTCGCGTCATGACATACGCACGTTGGTTCCCACACCGCGGACACTTAAATCCATTAGGCCAACGACAGTTGGCCAGATACTCTTGACAGGCCTCTTCGCTAGCGAACTGCCGCTGGAATTCACGAAGACTACGGGGAAAGGGAGGCCGCGCCATACCCGTACACTATATGTTGTGCCTTGCTGAAACAACCGTATAAGCATTAGTCATCTAGCTGTTTGCGAACAGTTCTTTCAGGTGGGAGGCCAATCTGACCCATAAGTTACGAGCCAAATTTTTCTTCTCGGGACAAAGGAAAGATTTGCGCTGCTGCGACGGCGGACGGATCCCCTATCGCTTTTGAAACGTCGGACCTGATAAAAGCGACTCGACCCTTCTCAATGCCAAGTAATAAGTCACAGTGTTTCAAGGTCGACAGTCGATGAGCGATGATGCAGACGGTGCGGCCGACGCTGAGACGCTCCATCACCTCGATAATTTCTCTTTCCGTTTTTATATCGATGGAGCTTGTCGGTTCATCCAAGATAAGAATGGGAGCGTTTTTCAAAAAGGCTCGTGCGAGCGCAATCCGCTGGCGTTGCCCCCCGGATAATTGCATTCCACGCTCACCCACCATCGTACCATAGCCGTCCGGAAGACGATTTATGAATTCATGGGCATTGGCTGCCTTTGCAGCCTCAACGATCTCATGTTGCGAGGCACCGGGACGTGCATAGGCAATGTTCTCGCCAATGCTTGTCGAAAAAAGTATAGAGTCTTGAAGGACGATTCCGAACTGATTGCGAAGATCCGCGAGCTTGTAATCTCGAAGATTAACACCATCGAGGGCGATTTGGCCGTGCGTCGGGTCGTGGAATCGGGTCAACAAACTAACGAGCGTTGACTTCCCCCCACCTGTCATACCCATAATACCCACTCGAGTGCCAGGCTCGATTTCGAGTGAGATGTCACTCAGTACCGGATTGTCCCCGTTATATGCAAAGCAAACATCGCGGAAGGTTATCCCTCCACTCGCACGCGATAGAGCCACTGCATTTTTACTTTCAATGACATCGGGCTGTTCATCTAAAAGCGCGAAAGCGCGCTCGGCGCTTGCAAGGGAGCGCTGCGCATTTGCCGTCATTTCACTCAGAGACGCCAATGGTCCAAATAGCTGGGTGAGATAAGCCATCACCAGCAGTAGCTCACCTAGGGTTAAAGTTCCTGCTTGAACATGCCGCACGCCCAGAAATAATACGCCGGCGGTGCCGGCTGCCGTCGTGACCGCGATCAGAAGTTCAAAACCTCCTTCCGACCACGCCGCCCGAACGCGCGCCAAGAAACTTTCACTGGAATGACGAACAAAACGTTCCTGTTCCCGCTCTTCCTGCCCGAAGGCCTTAACGACGCGCAGGGCGCTTAGCGCTTCCTGTACGACTGAAAAAGCCGAACTTTCCAGTTGCCAGATCTGTCCCCACTGACTGCGAAGTCTCGGATTGAAAGTTCGCGCGCCCATGTAAAGGACGGGCGAGATGGCAACTGCGACTACGGCTAATTGCCAGTCGAGTGTGGCGATGATGTAAATCATTCCGAAGACGGTCAATCCTGTAGCAACAAACGGTATGACTCCGTCAAGAGCTAACCACTGAATCCCCGGAGCGCAATATTGTATGCGGTATGTAGAATCGGCAGTTCCTTTACTATCGTGATAGGAAACCGAAAGTCGCTGGACTTGACGAAATAGTTTCGTTCGGAACGCCAACGTTAGCTTTTCGCCCGTATAGATTCTCAGCCATGAGCTTACGAGTCGTTGGAGTCCACTAAGCACTGCAATGAGTATGGTTGAGACGATGATGAAGATGAGGATGCCATCACTCGAGCGGGCGAGGGCATTCGGTAATATACTTTGCACAAACGTTGGTAGAGGATGAGAGCCAATAACGCTGTCAACTGCAATTTTCAGCGGCAATGGAGTCAGGAGAGAGAGGGGGATTGATAACAATGTCACGAAGAAAATCCCCACTAGGTGCAGGCGATACGGCGTGACCTCAAAGAGTAACCGACGGTAAAGCTCAGAATTGCTATGTTTCTTTTTGTTCGTCATGAATGGCATCCGAGTGTTGGAAGGTGCGCAGGACTGCGGCAACGGCGCTGCCACAACCACGCAAACTGTATATTGTTAGAAGGAGGCTCAATAGACCCAGGACGGCGGAAGCCACCCATGCGTCATCAAGCGCTGCCGCAGCGGAAAGGGAAGCGAATAAAACAGGAAGGAGAACCTCCAACAGTGAACACTTGGGCCAGAGCCGAACCCGGACGAATTGATTACCGGCACCGTGATCCTCAACAGCCATGAGCAAGCGCGCGACGCCAAGCAACCCCGCACGCACTTCCAAGTCCCATCGATCGTAATCTCCGCCTCGCCGAACGTAAACGCCCGCCTTACGTAAATCCGCTTCGAAAGATTTCAATCTTTCATTGGGATCGCGCCAATGCTCGGTCCAAACGGCAAATTTCCGCGGCCAAGGCATCGCAAAGCCGGATGCGTTGTATCTCCAGAAAGTGAGGCCGGAACGCAGACGTCCGGTAAGGCGCGCCAAAGGTTGGAGTATATGAAGCAATGCTGTCACGGTTCGCAGTTTAACCCAGTCAAAGGGGGATCTTCGCGAGGGTGAAAAGCAGACTCGTGACGAACTTAACGCAGCTTGGCAAATCGGTGCATAAAGCGCCAGCGCTAGGAAAGGCAGAGCGTAGAATAAGGGAAACCAAAGGAAGCCGAGCGCGACAATCGGAACAAGCGCGGCGACGGCCAAGTACCATTCCGGCATGGACAACCAAGATTCTAAGGAGCCGGCTGGTGATTGGTAAATAGATTGGAAGGGCGCGCTCCCCCATACGCCATGATAAATCCGCCCCTGGCTCCAGGCTTTGTACTGGTGTCCATTTCCGTAGACGCGGCCCGCCCAGGTAACATGACCGGCGAGATTGTATTTCTCCGGCCATTTCTTCTCCAAGAAAGATTCCGCTTTGCCGTAATTGTGCTGCTGCTTCCAGTAAGCGCGAATGGAATTACGCCGGTGGTGCCAAACCATCGCGCCTGGACTATATCCGAGGGTCCATCCCTTTTGCTGAAGTTGCCAGCAAACATCTACATCATCCCCCGCAATGCGAAATTGTGGATCGAATCCGCCTATGGTTTCCAGCGCTGCTTTGCGAAAAGCCATATTGCATCCGGGAATATGTTCGGCCTCAGTATCGGACAGCAGAATGTGAACCGGGTTTCCCGGGGAATGGGCAACGCACTCGGCAATAGGTCCATCGTTGGGATGTGCGATGTTCGGACCGCCGACTCCCACATGTTTCGTATTCATGAACGCACTGGCAAGGTACCTTAACCAGTGAGGATCGGGGTATGCATCATCGTCAATATACGCGACGATTTCTCCCGTAGCTGCGTTCAATCCCGTATTGCGAGCGGAAGAGAGGCCCCGATTTTCGGTTGTTATCACTCGAAAGCCATAGCTATGGGCGATCTTTGCAGTAGTATCCGTGGAGCCATCGTTCACCACGATCACCTCATAGTTAGAATACTCAAGCCTTAACAAACCTTCCAAACATTCAGAGAGAGTGCGGCTACCATTAAAGGTGCAAACGATGACAGAAACCTTTGGCCAATGGAGTTCCTTTGCGAAGGGGACCCTGGTGAATGCCTCCCGGACCGCTTTGAGAGCGGGTTTAGGACGACGATCACGAGCGGTGATGCCAAATGCCCAGTCCTCGACTTCGGCACCCGCCCTGTGCCACTCATCAGTCCACGAAAATATAAAGGCCCCTGCAGAGCCCGGCGCGAAGGTACTTCGGAGTTGCCACTCGAGCGCTTGGGCCTGAGTTGCCTCTCCGTTTCGAAGGCTGTCGAGACCGATCTCGCTCATCAGCAAGGGTCGATCTCCAGCGATATTATGAAGGCGTGCCAAGTAGGCGTCAAGCTGCTTCTCCGATTCAAGGTAAACGTTGAAAGTCACAAGGTCCAAGAAAGGAAGATGAAGGTATTCGGTTGTGGGATAGTTTACGTAGGTGACGAGGGCATGCGGGTCTTCTGTTTTCACCGCCCAGTACAAGTGCTCGAGATAGCTTTCAACTCGCGCGCGGCCCAGCCACCGAACAAGAGGTGCTGCGATCTCATTCCCAAGCGCATAACAAAGAAGGGCGGGATGTCCTGCACAGGAACGCGCTTTTGCTCGCACCAATTCTTCAACGTCGGGAGCACCTTTTCGGTCAATCAAAAAGCCGGCATACTGTTCCGCAGATAGCCCGACCATGACGCGGAGGCCATGTTTTTGAGCGATGTCGAGAAGCTCCCGCGGCGGCATCGTATGTGGAATACGGACTGCATTAAGGCCGTTCGCGGCCATCAGAGAAAAGTCTCTCTCCAGAACCTTTGGGTCATGATACTCTTGACCGTTTGGACCCGGCCTGAATGCTCCATAGGTAACGCCACGGACCCAAAATTTATCGTTGCCAACAAATAAAAATTTACCGCCGACGCGTGGCCGTTGAATTTTACCATTGGAAACTTCGGCGAGCTGCGCTCCATTGCGCAGTGGCCAATAGGGGGCATGAAAAACTCCTTTTAAAGAAAACTTTTCGCCGTCCAAGAAAAAAAATCGACCGCTCAACTCGACCGTTTCCGAGCCGGTTAAGGCTACGCGAATTGGCTCCTCGTATAATGGAAGAGGTTCACTCACGATGGTGTCGCTCCTTGTTTGTTTAGAAAAATAGATAGCCGGATTGAACCAAGAAAGAGTGACAATTGCTGGCTATCTTTCGTGTGTGCTAACTCATGAGCGCAACATCGATGCCAAACTCGCGAATAAGCAGGAAGGGTTTCGTTTTTTGTGATTTTACGATCGGTTGTCAGTGTGAAACGGCAGTTTAATCGGCGACTACTGAAGGTTTTACCCTGCAGCGGGCAGGTCGATTCCTTCTAGTTTGCGTGACCGATAAGCTGCGCGCTATCAGCGCGTATTCGCAGCACTTTCGGCCATTTCTGGCATTGTCGAGTATCCGGTATTTTCTCTCCGTCTCGGTTGGCCGGCAAATGTAAAAAAGCTGTCCGGCGTTAGATCTCGTGATTCTTTATGTTAAACTTCCGCCGACCCATTAGGCTTCTGCGAAACGATGTATCCCATCCTATTTCAAATAGGTCCGTTAACGATTTATAGCTTCGGCGCCTTCATGGCTCTGGCGGCATTGTCTGCGGCGTGGGTCGTTCACAGCGAGTTGAAACGCTACGGTTACAATCCGGAACTCGCGTCGACAATGGTTTTTGCCGCAGCCGTCGGCGGCCTCGTCGGCGCGCGACTTCTATTCATCGTCGAGGAGTGGAACAACTTTCTCATCGCGCCACTCAATTATATCTTCACCGGCGCGGGGTTCACTTGGTACGGCGGGTTTTTGGGCGGTGTTGCCGCGGTTTCTTGGGTGGTGAAGAAAAATAATATTCCATGGCTTGTCGGCGCCGACATCGCGGCGCCAGCGCTTGCGCTTGCCTACGGCGTTGGCCGGATCGGTTGTCACGTCGCGGGTGATGGAGATTGGGGTATAATCACCAATGTGCCCTGGGGCGTCGCCTATACGAACGCGATTGTCGGCTGGGCCGATCCAACAACAGGTGTGCCTTATCCGCCGGGAGTCCGGGTTCATCCGACGCCGATTTACGAATTTATTGAAGGCGTCATCGTGTTCGCGATTCTTTGGTCGCTGCGGAAACGCGATCTTCCGCCTGGAACGATGGCGTGGCTCTATCTGGTTCTCGCCGGCTTGGCGCGATTGGTTGTTGAATTTTGGCGAATCAATCCTGTTCTCGCATTGGGTTTAACCGAAGCGCAGTGGTTTAGTGTCGCTCTAATTGCTGTGGGTCTGCTT
>DASYUV010000254.1:0-23419 GCA_036000865.1 Binatia bacterium
ATTGTCAGCGCGGCCCTTGCGAAGGTGATTCAATGGTTTGCAAGCTCGGAGAGCGGAAAACGATCAACGGAGTGGTACTCCGCCTTCGCCGCCGGTCCCGGCATTTTCGGGCTCGGCAATAACAAGCCGGATATAAACGGCGGCGTCAATCATTTTGGCTCACCGTTCAATTTTCCCGAGGAATTCGTCAACGCCTACAGGCTACACCCGATGCTCCCCGACCTCATCGAATTCCGCGATCTCAAGAACAATCCAAATACCATCTATTCGAAGATTCCGGTCCTGGACACGGTGCGGGGCAAGGCGACACAAGCGATGCGTCAATATGGCATTGCCAACTGGGCGCTCTCCCTGGGCCGGCAGCGAGCCGGCAAACTGACTTTGCAAAACCATCCGCTTTTTCTCCAAAACCTGGACCTGCCGCGCTTCAAGAGCGCCACGGGAAAAATCGACGTGCTCGCATTGGATATCATCCGCGACCGCGAACGAGGCATACCGCGCTACAATGAATTTCGACGCCAGTACGGTCTTAAACAACTGACGAGCTTCGACGATTTTATCCATCCGGAGTTGCCAATGAATTCACCCGAGCGCGCTGAGCAACAGAAACTCGTTGCGCTCTTACGCGAGATCTATGGCCAGCATAAATGCGATACAACTAAAGTCATCACCGACGCGCAAAAGAACCCGGATGGCACTCGAATCAACGATTGTCTTGGCCATCCGGACGGTGCCATGGTCGATAACATCGAAGACGTGGATGCGATGGTCGGCTGGCTCGCCGAGCCGGTGCGGCCCCACGGCTTCGCGATTTCGGAAACTCAGCTGCAAATTTTCATTTTGAATGCGTCACGTCGGCTCTTTAGCGATCGCTTCCTAACGTCGAGCTTTCGTCCCGAATTCTATTCCGACCTTGGCGTAAAGTGGGTCAACGAAAACGGTCCTGAAGGAAAAATCATGGAGAAAGGTAAACCCAACCAACACGAGGTTGAGGTTTCGCCGCTGAAGCGGGTTTTGCTAAGAACGATTCCCGAATTAAAATCTGAAATCGACCCCGTGGTCAACGTGTTCGATCCGTGGGCAAGAGACCGCGGCGAGTATTATTCATTGCAATGGAAACCACGTCCTGGCGCAGAAGCCGACGCGGCATTCAAGCCAAATTAACTCATTCCTGAAGTCACCGGTTCAAATGCGCTTGCTGGTATCGGCGAGAATCACATCCGCCGCTTTTTCGCCGATCATGTAGACCGCGCTTGCGATGAAGAAGCCCGGTATGCGGGGAAAAACCGACGCATCGACAACGCGCAGAGCTTTGGTGCCATGGACGCGAAAGTCGCTGCTCAAAACACCGCCTTTCTCCCTCGGACCAATAGGGCAACTGCACGATGCGTGATGCCCCCAAGCGTTCTGGCGCACGAAGTCGCGCAATTCAGCGTCCGATTGCACGTGATCGCCCGGCAGTCGCTCTTCGGCAATGAGCTTGTCTCTCTTGAGATCCGCGCTTATTCGGCGCACGAACTTAATGCCGTCGACAACGGAGTTCAAATCCTCCTCCGCTTTGTCGTTGCCCTCGTCGAAATAACGAAAGTTTATCAGCGGCGGTTCGCAGGGATCCGATGATCGCAGCGCCACTGTGCCGGCGGTGTTGCGCGTGTGCGCCTTCAATACGATCCAACTCAGATAGTCATGATGACCCGAAATCAGCTTCGAGTAACCGGGAAAATAGCCCTCAAATCTCGCCAATAAGCTCATGCAAAACAGATCCGGCAAATCGATATCTTGCCGAGATCTCTTGAGCACCGCAAGCATGCCGCCGTTGCTGGCGTAGACTCCCGATCGAGTCGCATCCCATTCCTTGAATTGTGGATCGCCTTTGCTAAATTCCGCGTCGCGCATGCATTCCCAATCGTCTTTCATACGATGGAGGACGCTCACCTCGTAGCGGTCCTGCAAATTCGTGCCGACCCCCGGCAGATCCACCCGCACCTCGATTCTGTGACGCTCCAACTCTGGCTGCGGACCGATGCCGGAAAGCATCAACAACTGCGGCGTGTTGAACGCGCCGCCGCAGAGGATCACTTCGGTCAACGCCCTAGCTCGCCTTGCTTCGCCCGCCTCTTGTCGCGGGGTGGCGTGCGCTCGATACAAGTTCTGGCCCTTCAGATATTCGACGCCGACGGCGCGGTTGTCGGCATCGAACATCACTCGAGTCGCCAACGCATCGATCTCGACACGCAGACGGTCGGGAAAACGGCGCGCCACCTCCAAGATTCGTTCCCGCGTGCCAACACGAGCTGCATTCAACGTCGTCATCGGCACATAGCGGATGCCGAAGGCATTGCGCCGCACGACTCTCCAGTCGTTCGGATCTCCCTTCGAACGAAAGAACCAAAATAGCCGTTTCAGCGGGTGTTCCAACTCCGCGATCGCGCCGAACGCCGACCGCTCGATCACATCCATCATCTCCCGATCCCTGAGCGCTTCTCTCGGCGGGCGCGGTCGCTCTGTCGGCAACCAGCCGCCGAACCCATGGCGGCTCGGGTTGATACCGAACAGTTTTTTCAACCAGCGAAACGGCAGCCTATGGCGGCAGTTTTCAAGGCGTTCGAAGTACTGCCTCATGTTCGCTGCTCGCCAGCTCGAATCTCCGGTTAACTCTGCGATGGAATCCCAGTCGGCATTATGGGGGCAGACCAAGATCATGGCGTTATGCGCGGTGCAGCCGCCGAGTGTGCCCGCGCGCGGATAAAGCACACCGTTTCGTTCGGCAGTGTACTTGTAATCTTTTTTTTGCCGCCCCTCGTCCTCATAGTGGCGCACAAAGAAATCCCACTTCATCGCAGGATTTTCGGAAGCGAAAGCGTGAAAGGCGGGGATTTGATAATCCTCGGGAAGACGAGGATCGCTTGATTGAAGTGAATCGCCGCCGGCTTCAACGAGCAATACCGAACGGCCCGCTTCGACGAGCCGCGCCGCGAGCGTGCCGCCGCCCGCCCCCGAACCGACGACGATAAATTCGTATTCAAGCGGGCGGGCACTGACTTCAGACATTCGAACAAAATATTCCGGCTGGAGTTTCTAGAAAGTCTTCAAAAACTCGATCAGGGCGCGCTTGTCATCGTCGCTCAGCGGCGGCTCTTCTTTGAGCATGGTCGTGCCGAAGTAGTGGCCTCGGTTGACCACGAAATCCGGACACTTGCTCACTTGCAAGAGATCCGGGACGAGATTTTTAAACACTGCGGCGGCTTCCTGCTCGCTCTTACCTTCGACTGCCTTGAGATCCGCTTTCATCTTTAACAGCAACTTAGCCAAATCGATTTTGCTGCTTTCCAGATCAATATTGGTCAGCAGGCTCACCGGCGTGCCTTTCGGAATCGGACCGATTCTCACTCCCTCTTCGCTAAAGAGCCAAGGAAACAAGCGCGCAAGCCAATCGTTCCAACTGAGAAGCTTGTTCAGTGATTCCGGCAAGAAGCCAGGTGCCAGTTTGATATAGCTAGTCGCCGTCGTACGGTAGATGAAGCCAGGGACCTTATCGCCAAGAATCGAGTCTTTATCGCGCTTTTCCGGCCAGAGCATTTTTTCGATGGAATCTTTAAACGAATCGATGCGCGCTTCGACGGAAGGCGACGGGTTGAACTTGCCCACCGAGTTGTTAAGCAGAAACGGCGCCGTGGACCATAAGCTGATCAGCGAGGGCACGCGCGTATAACCGCGCCCGTTACCGGGCATTTCGTATTCCTGCGGGCTGCCATCGATGGGGTTGTGCACCGCAATCTTTCCGACCGATGGCAATTCCTTATAAGTTTTCGAGGAGAAATTATCCCAGATATTGCCTTCGAGCGCGTTGGTCGCGAGCGGGCTACACGCATTGGTCTGAAGCAGCGTCACCGGGATACGGCGATCAGTCGATAAATAATTATCGGCAAGAAAATCGTCGGCCATGACCATCTCGGTCATTTTCGTCTTGAAGTCATCAGTCTTGGTCCACTGCCAATATTGATCCCAGTTCTGTTCGTCTACACCGGCCGGTGGTTCAGGTATCTTGCTCGAGTGGCAGCGCGCGCAGTAGATCGCGAAAGCAATCTTGCCGCGGTTCACCGTCGCTGTATCCTTCGTTAGATATTGAGTGCCGCCGGGCGCGTCCTTGAGCATGTCGGGCTTCGCAGTCTTGAGAAAGAACAAGGCTATGTCAGCTGTCTGCGCCGCCGTTGCATTCCAGTAGCTCGAATTCTTTTCAGCGTCTTCGATTTTGATCGGCGTGATCTTTTTCCCGCCTACCAGGGCATTGAAATGCAGCAGCCATTCCTCGCTGAATAGCCCAATATTGATGAAAACCCGGTTGAGCGCGCCCAGCACTCCGACGGAGTCCGCCCCATCTTTGAGAACCCGCGGCGTCCAGACCGTATCCGGCGCTTTATAGTACTGCGTCAAAGCGGTGGTTTGCTTGTAGTCCTGAAATTGCTTGTTCTTAAGGCCACCGCTGCCGAGTTTTTCCTGGCCCCAACGCTCGGACGCTTTCAGCCGGGACACGACATTATAGACGGCGTTCATCGTGCGTGGGTTATTGATGTAGTCGGTCGAAATAAACGAGGTATCTAAAGTCCCCGGCAATGACGTGTGAATGAGCTGGTAGATAAAATTCGACTCATCTTTGTTCCAGAAAAGAATTCGGTCTATCCAGAAATATTGCGCGCCGGGATTGGAATTGAGATTTTCCCACTTGGGATTTTCCGGATCCGCCGGCGGCTTTACCGGGCTTGGCCCGACGTGGCAGAAGCCGCAAGACATGCCTACGCGATAGGGGCGAACGAGATTTTTATCGTTGTAATATTCTGGGTCCGTATAGAATTTTTCCGGATTCCATTTTTTCTGCGCCGCTTCGTTGAAATCGGGGTTCGGAAAAAGCCGCAGGCCAACGATTCCTGACGCATAGCCGTAGTAGGATCCAACCGCCATGTTTTTACCGCGCGCACCGATTTTGACGCCGAGATATTTCTGCTCATTTTCGAACGGGTCAGGGGCGCAATCTTTGCTGCGCGTGTCCAACCAAAGACCGAACCGATCTTTGTTGGGTGCCTTGGGTTTCTCGAAGCAGGGCTCGTTGACGACGCCGAGATATTGCCAGCGCGTATCTCGGCTCAAATGTTTGACACTCGGATGCGACGAAAGAATTTTTAATAGATCGACCACGCCAAAGCTCTTAGCAACGAGATGATCCCAAAAACGATCGTTGCCGCCTGTCCAAACGATCCAATTGTTCCGTCCTTTCACCTCATTGGCCGTGAGCTCCACCGCGCCATCCATATCCTTGAAATAATCCTCATCGGCCGCCGGAAAGCTCTCGGTGTTGCGCCCCACCGTCAGCGCTTCGTCTTTCACGGTGCCTGGTTCCGGCGATTTCTTTCCGCATCCACCCACAGCAATGACGATGAAGAAAAGTATCGCGGGGCTGCTCAATCGTAAGTTACTCATTCTTACTCCTCTAAAAAACCTCATCACGGCCCTCCAGCAAAGCGATGTTTAATTTCAGCAATCGGATTTTTCGATTAGCTAGATTCGTTACAGCGTCTTTATGTATTCGATGAGCGCGTCTTTCTCCTTGGCGGACAGAGTGGTGCCGTATTCGTGTCCTTGGTTGCCGCTGGCGCGCTCGCGCACGTCGTATTTAGTGCCGACGCGCTCGGCTTCGGGACCTTGCGTCACAAAGCCGACGTTAACCGGATCGTAGACATCATAGCCGCGATAGAAAACTTGCGGACGGTCAGCCACCGGCTTGAGTAGGTCGCGCAGCGTCGGCACTGACCCGTTGTGCAGATACGGCGCGCGCAGCCAGAGGCCGTCGAGAAAAGCGGCGATATAACCGCTCGGTTCATTCTCCACCAGACCGCGCCGTTCGATCCTGAAATTGCGCACGACCTTGTTCGACTCGATGGCAGCCTTCTTGCTCCAGGTTTTTAGCCGCTCGCGATCCGTGCCGACTTCTTCGACAGGCACGCGCGTTCCGGTGCGTTCGCTCGCGTGACAGCGCGCGCAGTTGCTGTCGAAGATCGTCTTTCCCGCTTCAGCCTGCTTTTGATCGATAGGAAACGGAAACTTGGGAGCCTGTTTTTCACTCAGATAGTTCACCAGCCAGTCGATTTGCTTACGAAAGTCCTCGGCATCGTGCGGCGCGGCCGCGAGAACTCCGAGCGCGGAGTCCATGATTACCGAGCGCGCGTCGTGACTGTCACCTGCGAGGTTCAGCAGCATGCCCTTTTCAGGTTTGTACTTTTTGAGATTCCAGATGGACGGCATGTCCGTGGGGCCGATGCTGTCATCCATCGGCCAGTTGAGTAGAAAATATTTCGTCAGATTCATGGCATCGTCGCGCCCCCGGCCCCACAGCGGAAAGTCTTTATGGTAGACCCACTTGAATTGTTCCTCGCGTTCGAGCAAGCGCTTTTTCGTGATCGGAATAAGGATAAATCGATAGATGAGCTTGTCCAGCAACGGCAACTTGTAGACCAACGCGATCTCGCTCATGATCTCATCCGCGTTAAAACGCGGATCCTTGGCGCAATCCACCGCGAAACGAAAGAACGCCTGGAGGTTGAGCGTGTGGTTGGGGCCGGTAGGGACGAAGACGGGATTTTCATTGGGACTTTTGCGATAGCTGGCGGTGTGACACGACGCGCAGTTATTCGCCACCCGCGGAAAACCGATAACTTTCTTGGTGAAACCGATCGGCAGTTCCTGCCCTTGTTCCCATGCCACTCCCAACGACGCATATCCACCTGGGCCGGGGAGTTTTTCCGGAAACATGCGCGGCAACACGAAGAAAATCCAGTAAGGCAGGCCGGCGTCATGCTCGGCCCCGAGGGAACCATATTTAAAGCGCATATCGGGCGTGGACGTCACCCAGTCCGGCTGCGGCTCCTCGCGAAAAAATTTATACCAGCCGATGGCACCGCCGACGATAACCAAAATCAATACGAGCAATGAGCAAATTTTCCACCACGATCCTTTCTTCGGAGCGTCAGCCATCGTTCCTCCATCCATCACTCGCTAGCGCTGGCAATTTAAAAAGTCTTCAGATACTCGACCAGGGCGTCCTTTTCAGACGCTGATAGTTCGGTGCCGAAGCGTTTACCCTCATGACCTTTGTTGGAATTGCCCGGCTCTTCGGTCTTGTAGTGAAAATATTTGCGGCCCTTTTCTTCGCCAACCTCGGAAACAAAACCAACTTTTTTCTGATCGTAGACGTCATAGCCGCGATAAAACGTTTTCGGCCTTTGAGGGCTAGGCTCGACCAAATCGCGCAGCGTCGGCACCGAACCGTTGTGAAGGTAAGGCGCGCGGAGCCACACGCCGTCGAGCGGACTGTTGGCGTAACCGAAAGTCTTGCGAAAATGACTGAACCTCTCGTCGCCATAGCCGGCAAAAATGAGATTCTGATTCACGGCGACATCGTAGGTATATGAGTCGAGGCGGCGGCGGTCCGTGCCGATGTCCGCAATCGGCGCAACCTTGCCGGCATATTCGCCGCGAAAATCTTTGCCGTCGGCGCCATGGCATTCGGCGCAATAGTTCTTATAGATCGGCGCGCCTTGCGCGGCGAGATCCTTGTTAATTGCAAATGGATAAACGGGCGCGGCGAGATTCCGCAGCCAATCGGCGACGCGTTTCAAGCTTTTTCGGTCCCCGGTCGGCGGAGTAATCCCAGTGCCCATCGCCGCGCTGCGATTGCGTTCTTCCAGCGAGACATTATTGCCATCCCAGTGCAGATTCATTTTCAGCGTTTCGCGCTGGCCTTGGTTCCAAATCGACGGGAAATCCGTAGTCCCGATTCGCTCGTTTTCAGGGAGTTTATCGGCGGGAAAATTAAAATAGGCTTTCAGGGGATTGAACGTGTCGACGCGGCCTGGTCCCCACTCCGGCTGCTCTTTGATGAAGCTCAAGCGGTCACGCAGCGTCAAGATTCGCTCGCGCATGTAGTAAATGCCGTAGAAACGCAAGACCAACCGGTCGATGAGTGGCAGCTTTCTGAGGCCCTCGCGTTTTCGGATGGTATCGATCTGCAGCAAAATGTCTTGCGGCGTGAAACGCCGGTCTTCTCCGGTCGCAAAGAGAAATCTCATGAACGCGCGGAAATCGAAGGTATTGGCCGGCATCGCGGCATAAACTTTTGGCTCGCTCTGTGGCCCTTCCCGCACCGTGCCGGCGTGGCAAAAGGCGCAGTTGAGCCAGACTACGTCAAAACCCAAATAGCGGCGCTGTGACATACCGACGGGAAGCTGTTTGCCCTTTTCGAATACGAAACCGACCGACTGCCAGCCATTTTTATTCCCCGGCAATTTATCGCTGAACAATTCCGGGAGCGCCCGCCAGATCCAATAGGGGATGCCGAACTCATGCTCGCTGCCGAGCGATCCATATTTGAAGTGATCGAGATCGTCTTGATAATCCACGGGTGAATCAGCGCCGAAGCGGCCGAGAAGCACGGCGCCCGCCAATAGAATGACTGCGAACGCGGCCACTGCAACGACACCGACACGGTATAAGAAGCGTTGACCCGAGGACATCTCATTGTTCTCCTGTGCTAGCCTTCGAGCACCGCTGGCGTGCTTACGCACTCGCGTCGTCCCGGTTTCAGCCTAAGAAACGATCGGTTCGAGCTCCGCAATTCGCTTTCAATGAGATTGCGACGTTCCACGTAGAAATAAACGAGTAGAATATTTGGCGCGATAGCTTATGGGTATCGCGGAAAGGTTCCGGCCAAACGGTATGTCGCGATAGCTGGCATCGCCCCGATGCCGGCACCGCACAGGTATTTGCGTCGGATCGATGGTTTTCCGCACGCGCGATCGCCGTTAGAATTTCAGCGCGAAATCTATCAGGCGTTTTTTGTCCCAGTAGACTTTTCCTAAATACAGCTTAGGTTCGATTTGACGGATTTCATCGCGAATCCACTGAGCAACAAAAGACGTATCGGAGTAATCCAGAACGATGCATTCTTTGCCGTCAAGCCAGCTCGACCCCTTGTAGACCTTGGCGATAATAGCGTCGAGCCCAAAAGGAAGAATCTTGTTTTTGAGAACTCCCTTCTTGGCGTCGAATACCTTTCCTTGCCAAGCGAAGAGGTTGATGAACTGAGCGACGGTTGGGCTGAATGTCGTCCCGGGCGCCACGATCGCCGTGCCTTCCGCTTCCCCGTCCGGGATACTACCAACGGGACTGTCGGTAAAAAGAGTGTCGAGCTCAGATTGCGACATGGTTAAGAGTTTGGCCACATCGTAAGCCATCGTAGGTCCCTCCCCTCTTGTCTATGTTTTTTGCAATCAAGTTGCTTTGCACGCTACCCAACGTGCGAGCGGGAAATTCGACAAGGTTAATGTCACATATCTCAGCGTTCGCCGTCAAGAAAATTTCGCGTGGAAGTGGGGATCTGACGAGGCAAACTCAGTCAACGCGCGCGCGAAAAAACCAATTTTCAATTGCGATTCGAAGAAATTTTTGTCAAATTCAAAAACAAACAGGGTATGATGCGCACAAAGACCGCCATCCTTTCCATCGCCGATCTCAAGACCGAAGACTTGCCAGTCTTGCGCGAAGCATTTCGAGCGCTGCCGGGTGTGGAAAAAATCGATTTCAGTTTAGAACGCAGCGTCGCTGTGCTCGAATTCGATCCGAGTCAATCGCACATCGACGACTTTTTGCGCGCCGCGTTGAAGGCTGGATTTAAGGTCGTGTAAGAATTCGAGGATGGAGGATTGAGGAGGGAAGATGGCAATCCTCGATTCTCGATCTTCGATCCTCTATTTCTAGTCTCCGGCGACCATCATCTGTGAAATCTTGACCGTGGGAGAGGCAATCCGCCCGCGCATTTCCAGATCATTACCGACCATCTCGATGTTCTGAAACATCTCCTTCAGATTGCCGGCAATCGTAATCTCTTCTACCGGATAGGTGAGTTGGCCGTTTTCTATCCACAAACCGGCCGCGCCGCGGGAATAGTCGCCGGTAACCATGTTGACGCCGAAGCCGATCATCTCGGTTACGTAAAGGCCGGCTTTGACTGAACCAATGATATCGTCTGGAGTATCTTTACCTGATGCCAAGTAGAAGTTAGCGGGCGAAACTCCCGGCGGTTCAGCGACGGATCGTGAAGCATTACCGGTGGAAGCCAGGCCCAATTTTTTGCCGCTATAAGTATCGAGCAGGTAACTTTTTAGCTCTCCCTTGTCGACGACCAATTTCTTCCGAATCGGCAATCCTTCACCGTCGAACGGACGCGAGCCGTGCGCGCCCGGGATCGTGGCGTCGTCGATCACCGTCAGATGCTCCGAACCGATCTTCGTGTCCAGCTTGCCGAGCAAAAAAGACGCGCCCTTGTACAGCGAATAACCGGATAAAGCGGAAGACAAGTTGCGCAGCAGAGAAGCAGCCATTTCGGGATCAAATACCACGGGACATTCGCAGGTCTTGATCTTGCGCGCGCCGAGCCGCCTGAGCACGCGCCGCGCCGCTCGTTCACCGACGCTCTTGGGCGATTCGAGCTTGGAGAATTTACGATTCGAAGAGTACCAGTAATCGCGCTGCATCGATCCGTTCTGGGAAGCGACCGGAGCAACCGAATGACCGAAGGTCGAACCTGAATATTCGCCGGAGAAGCCGTGGCTGGTGACGTAAATCACCCGGCCAAAGTGATTGGAAAACTCCGCCCCTTCGGAATTGGTTATCCGCGAGTCGTAAGTCAGGGCGTTTTTCTCCGTCTCCAAGGCCATTTGAATCTTGTCGTCGACTAAAATGGCGCGTGCCGAGTCGTCAATCAGATCCAATTGCGGTAGGTCGCGCGCCAGATCGGCTGCGTTCGGCAATCCGCTGTGCGGATCCTGCGCCGTTACTTTGGCCATTCTTACGGTATCGTCGACCAGTTTCTCAATGGATTTTTTTGAAATGTCGGAGGTCGAGGCCGACGCCGAGCTGTTGCCGAAAAACAGGCGCAAGCCCAAGCGCTTCTCGCCCGCCTGGCTGATTTTTTCAACTTCTCCCATCCGCACAGTGACAAAGAACGAGTCGCCCTCCACCATCACCGCATCGCCTTGCGACGCGCCCTTCGCTTTCGCCATGTCCAAGATTTCTCGGCCCAGTGCCTGGCTCAATTCGAACCGTTCCATAAGTGTCCTTACGAACCGTTCAAAAGGTTCAAATCGTTCAAGCCGTTCAAAACGTTTAAGATTTCAATTCGATTAACCGTTTGAACGATTTGAACTAATTGAACGACTTGAACGATATTTGTTAAGCCCTCGTTCCGCCGACCGTTAACCCGTCGATGCGAATCGTCGGCAGCCCAACACCGACCGGCACTGACTGTCCATCTTTGCCGCAAGTGCCGACGCCTTCATCCAATTTAAGATCGCAGCCGACCATGGAAACGCGCGTGAGCACATCGGGACCGTTGCCGATCAGTGTCGCCCCTTTCACCGGTTTGGTAACTTTCCCGTCTTCGATCAAGTAGGCTTCGCTCGCTGAGAAGACGAATTTGCCGCTGGTGATGTCCACTTGGCCGCCGCCGAAGGAAACGGCGTAGAGCCCCTTCTTCACAGAGCGAATAATGTCTTCCGGCTCGGACTCTCCAGCGAGCATGAAAGTGTTGGTCATGCGCGGCATCGGAATATGCGCGTAGCTTTCCCGCCGCCCGTTGCCCGTGAGCGGCATCTTCATCAAACCGGCATTGAGCTTGTCCTGAAGGTAGCCTTTGAGAGTGCCGTTCTCAATGAGCACGGTTCGATGGGTCGGCGTTCCCTCGTCGTCGACATTGATCGAACCGCGCCGCGATGGCATGGTGCCGTCGTCAACCACGGTGCAAAGTTCCGATGCAACCTTTTGGCCGATGCGATCGGTGAACGCGGATGTCTTCTTCCGGTTAAAGTCACCCTCCAGGCCGTGGCCGATGGCTTCGTGCAGCAGGATTCCCGGCCAGCCTGCTCCCAACACGATGTCCATCGACCCAGCGGGGGCGTCGATGGCGCTAAGATTGAGGATGGCTTGGCGCACCGCCTCGCGCGCATAGCGCTCATAGTCGCGGTTATCAACAAAGAAGCCGAACTCAACTCTGCCGCCGCCGCCGAAACTGCCGATCTGCCGCTGGCCCTCCTCCTCAACAATACAAGTGACGTTGAGCCGCGTGAGCGGCTGGATGTCTCCTACGACCAGGTCTTGGGAGGTCGCAACCAAAATCACTTTAGCTTCGCTGCCGAGGGAGACAAAGACGTTCTTCACGCGTGGATCGAGACTACGGGCAAATTTATCGATCTCGTAGAGTAGCTCGACTTTTTTTTCCAGAGCAACGTCATTAACCGGAGTTTTGACCGGATACAGATCATGAATCTCACCATGGGGTTGTCCGACTGGTACCGGCACTTGAGACTGCCGGGTCTGCGCGATGTAGCGCGCCGTGCGCGCGGCAATTTCCAAGTTCTCGATCGTGATATCATCGGTGTAGGCATAGCCGGTTTTGGTATCGGCGAGCACGCGCACGCCGACGCCATTTGCCGTCGATTGTGAGCAGTTCTTGACCAGTCCTTCCTCGAGACTGACGCCCTCGTTCCTGCGGTACTCGAAATACAGGTCAGCGTAATCGGCTTTTTTGCCAAGAGCCGCATGCAGGACCTTATCCAAATCTCCGGCTTTGATACCAAAATGGTCGCTAAAAAACGCGACGGGCAGATTTTCTTGTGTCATGGCCCCTCCTGTTTCAATTCTTACCACATTCGTACGAACCGATTAAACCGGCGCAAATCCATTTGATCGCGTTTCATCGCTCATGACAACGTAATCTTCTTTAATAATAATCTGTTGAACGATCGAAGGCATTCGGATAGTATTTCCGTCAAAGCGTGGCAGGGGAGATGATCATGGCCCAGAAAAAAATTGTCCACATTGTCGGTACCGGCACAATCGGGGAACCTCTCGTGGGTATCTTATCAACCTTTAAGGAGCAGTTTGGTATCGATGAAGTGACGTTTCACAAGCGTACCCCGCTACTGACCGATCGCTCGAAAGTTGTGGTCTCCTGCCGGGAAGGGGCGAAGCTTGCCGTCGACAAAGAGCGCTGGCAGAAATTCGTCGAAATGGGGATGGAACCCAGCTTCGAGGCCGAAGAGGCGATTGAGCGCGCCAACGTGATCATCGATTGCACCCCTGTGGGCAACGAAAACAAGGAAAAACTCTACAGCAAGCATGCCGGCAATGGCCGCGGCTTTATCGCCCAAGGCAGCGAATACGGGTTTGGCAAGATGTACGCTCGCGGCATCAACGACAAAGCTTTGGAAAGAGGCAAGGATCAATTCATTCAGGTCGTCAGCTGCAACACCCACAATCTGGCCGTCCTTATCGATACCCTCGCCCTGGGTCCTGAAAAGGAAGACAACCTCGAAGACGGCCGCTTCGTCTGTATGCGCCGCGCAAATGATCTGAGCCAAGAAGGGGAGTTCATTCCGGCGCCCGAAGCCGGCAAACATGATGATGAGCGTTTCGGCACGCATCAAGGCAGAGACGCGCACTATCTCTTTAAGACGCTCGGGCTGGATCTGAACATCTACTCGTCGGCGCTCAAGTTAAATACACAATACATGCACACGATCCACTTCAACTTGAAGCTCCGCCGGGGCATTAGCAAGGACGAAGCGATGCGGCGGTTGAAGGCGAACGCGCGCGTGGCACTGACCAACAAGAAGTCCTCGGCCTCGGTATTCTCGTTTGGCCGGGACCACGGCATGTTTGGCAGGATCTTGAATCAAACGGTAATCGTGACTCAGAGCGTGGCCATGAGGAGTGACAAAGAAATTATCGGCACCTGCTTTACGCCGCAGGACGGCAACTCTCTTCTCAGCAGCATCGCCGCAACGCTATGGTTTATGTACCCGGATTCCTATGAGGAAAAGCTCTCGGCGGTCAGGCCATACTTCTTCAACGAGATATAGAGCACGATAGAACACAGGAAACTTCTCCGACGAGGGATCGGGAGCGCCACGCTCTCGATCCCTTTTTTATTCTCTGACGCCTTCCGTATCAATTCCTTCGAAGCGAACGGTATCGCCCGTCTGAATACCGTAGCGGCTTCCCAGTCCGCCATTGATCTCTAATACGTACTGACTTGGAGCTCTCACCGATCGTGGATCGAGAGAAAATGGCTCGGTCTTTTCGACAATCCCAACGATCTTGCGATCGCGGTTGATGAAAATCATATCCAATGGAATCGGCGTATTTTTCATCCAAAAGGTCTGCTGGGACTGAGCGGGAAACAAGAAGATCATGCCACGGTCGTCGGCGAGCTCTCGGCGATATTGTAGACCCATTTCTCTTTTTCCGGCGGTGTCGGCAACCTCGACCAAAAACGCAACTTCACGCCCGGCTTTAGTGGAAATCGTGACTTTCGGTTGCGCTTGACACGCGGTCACGCTGAGCAGCGCAGTAAGAACCACCACAAAAATAAGAGTTCGACGAGCCGGCATGTCACTTGGCGAGACTTTTGGCGACGATCTCAGCAACATCCAAAACTTCCATAGCGGTCTCGGGCTCCTCTTTCGCTGTCTCTTCGGTGATCATACGCATGCAGAAAGGGCAGCCGGTGGCGACGGTCTTGGCGCCGGTCTGTTTTAGCTCACGGTAACGATTCGTAGCGACTCGTTCCGTTCCCTTCTCTTCTTCTTTCCAAAACTGGCCACCGCCCGCGCCGCAGCAAAAACTGTTGCTGCGGTGGCGCTTTGGCTCGGTCAGTTTTGCCCCAGTGGACCGGATCAACGCGCGCGGTTGATCGAAAATGCCGTTGTGCCGGCCGAGATAACACGGATCATGAAAAGTCACTGAACCATTGGCTTTAGCAGAAAGCTTGAGCTTTCCGGCTCGGATCAACTCCTCAATGAATTCCGTGTGGTGCTTGACCACATAGTTGCCGCCGAATTGCGGGTACTCGTTGGCAATCGTGTGAAAGCAATGCGGGCACGTGGTGATGATGGTCTTGGGCTTGATCTCGTTCAGGACCGCGATATTTTCCTGAGCCATCTGCGCAAACAAATACTCGTTGCCGGTGCGGCGCGCGGTATCGCCGGTGCATTTCTCATCCTTGCCGAGCACCGCCCACTCAATCTCGGCAGCATGGAGCAACTCGGCCATGCTGCGGGCGATCTTTTGTGCGCGCGGATCAAACGCCACCGCACAGCCGACCCAGTAGAGCACCTGGGGATCGGGCCGTTCCTCTAACGTGGGAACGGCAAACGGCAAGCCTTTCGCCCAAGCCAGTCGTTCACCGGCGGGCATGCCCCAGGGATTCCCGGCACGCTCCATGTGATTGAATGTGTTTTGCAGACCCTTGGGAAACTCCGCCGCAGCGAGCACGCGTTCACGCCGCACGTCGATGATATGGAGCATCTGCTCATTTCCCACCGGGCAAACTTCGATACAAGCATTGCAGGTCGTGCAAGCCCATGTCGCCTCTTCGTTCAAGGCAAAGTCGAGCAGCGGCCGCGGACTTTCTTGTCCCGCGGAAAAGGCCGGGAATATTTTGTTGAGCTCGTAGCGCTCGTTAATAAGAATCGCCGCGGGACTGAGGGCTTTTCCGGTGTTCGTCGCCGGACAAACATCCTGGCAGCGATTACACATAATGCAGGCGTAAGAGTCCAACAGCCGGGGCCAAGTAAAATCTTCGAGCTTCGCCGCGCCGAAGACTTCTTCCTTCTCGAAGTCCATCGGCTGGAGCACGCCAGGTTGGTTTTTCTTCAACGCCAACTTGATCGGCGCGAGAAAGATATGAATATGTTTGGAGCGGGGAAAATAAGGGATGAACAGGAGAATCGACCCCAGCGCGCCCCACCAGAAGAAATGATTAAGGATCGCTAACGTGCCATGGTCAGTTCCGATAAACAATGCCGCCAAGAAAGAGCCGACCGGTTGAAACGCATCGCCGCCTTCCGGGGCCAGCTGCGAGGCCTTGAAAAAGAGTCGGCAGCCGACGTGAAAGATGATAAAGCCGGCAACAACTGACGAATCGCGAAAAATTCCCGCTCGTACCTCCGGCTGCACTGGAACATTCGCGGGAAAATCGAAATCCTTAGGCCGTACGAACCACCGTCGGAGCACCATGCCGATGATTCCTGTCAGCACACCCGCTGTCAGTAAGTCAGCAGCCAAATTAAACAGACTCCAAGCTCCGCCGCTCGCGCGAACGCCCAGGAAACCTTCGAGCACATCGACTAGATTGACGAGAAAATAGAAAACAAACCCGTAGAAGATAAGCGCATGCAAGAACGAAACGATCGGACGTTTCTTGATAACCGATTGCTGGGTGAGAACGATCCAGATCGCCCGCCGAATGCGTTGGCGAAGATTATCAAAGCGCGCGTCCGGTTTGCCGCGCGCGATCGCGCGATAGACGTCATAGAACTTTTTGCCGCCGTAATAGAGCGAGCCCAACGCGAGCAGCACAAAAAGAATTTTCTCCACCGTCGTTAGCATGCGGGTCTCATTGACCTCCGTTTCACTCCCCTCTTATCGTTGCCGGAATAAGTGTGTCAAACAGTCGGGTAAGAACCCGCCCGCGGGAATGATCCGCTTCCCGCTCTGTATCGTTAACAAGACGCTTTTTTATTTAACGCTAACCTGTTCGACGCGGCAAGGGCGCCGTAAGCTTGGATGGCGCGGACCATCGGTGCATGAATTTACGGGGTCTGTTGGCAACGACGGGGTTGTCCCGTTTCTTGAGTTCAACCGGGGAAGCCCAGCCGTTTGGAAAGCTCACTGCCGGCCCTTAATAACGCCGGTGCGATGTCGTTATTGATCCTCGCGTCGGTCAATCGATGCTCGGGGCCCACCACCACCAACGTGCCGACAAGCGATCGGGTATAGTCGCGGACGGGCACCGCGATAGCATTGACGTCTTCGGCGAACTCGCCGCGTTCCACGGCATAACCTGATTCCCCGATCATCGTCATCTGTTCACGCAATGCATTTCTGTCGAGGATCGTCTTGTCCGTATAACGCTCTAACCGGTCCGCCAAATTTTGATTTGCGCCGCCCTCGGCTTCAAATACCAGATGCACCTTGCCCGCGGCGGTGCAATAAACCGGAAGCACCGTGCCCAAGAATGATACCACCCGCACCGTACGCGCGGGCTCGACAAAATCGAGAGGAATAATCGAGCCCCCTTTTCGGATCGCGACATATGCGCTTTCTTTAGTTACCCTCGACAAATCATCGAGGATCGCTCTGGATTGCAATAGTAAACCCATTTGATGAATAAATGTCTGTCCCAACTGCAAACATTTGAGACCCAAACGATAATTTTCACTGATCTTATTCTGTTCTATGTAACCCCGCGCTTCGAGCGTCGCCAGCAGACGAAAGACGTTGTTCTTGTGCAGTTTAAGCCGTTTGCTGAGCTCAGTAACGCCAATTTCATCGACATTGCCGTTGAACTGTTCCAACACGTCGAGCGCGTGTGATACAGACTGAATGACATAATTGGACTTCTCGCGCCGAACCATGTTTCCTCCCCGGTGTACGTCTTGTTTTGAAGCGACTTTAGATCATTCCAAAAAGGCGTTTTAACGTGGTCGATGGTGATTGTCAAACGCGTAAGCACCGTGGCAAAACTCTCTTAACTCTGTGGCAACATCGGCCCAATTTTAAGGTCCAAATCAATCCGCTTGACGGGTCATCGCAAGCTGATTTACACACAACGTTTTGCGTGCAGGCAGCAAAGAGGGTGCTCGTGTTCTCGTGGACTTCCTCTCAGAAAAGCATGTAAATTGCCGATCCGGAATGCCCTTGCGCTCGCGGCTGACGATGAATACTTGACCGGCAACAGCCATTGCGGCAGTATGGGTGCATGAGCGTACGGTTGGGAGTCGCGCAGTTAGTCTTGGCATGGTGGCGCTGGCTACTGAGACAGCGTCTTCACCGTGGCTGATTCCATCTAAAAAAGTGAGTTCTTAGATAAGGGCCATAGGTGACAAACTTATGGCCCTTTTTGTTGTTGTAAGGACACATGGTTCAACCTACCTACAAAGAATTTTGCCGGCTTGCCAGACAGGGCAACTTGATACCCGTCTACCAGGAGTTGCTGATGGACCTGGAGACGCCGTTATCCTTTTTTAAGCGACTTGAGCGCGATCGCTATTCGTTCCTGCTTGAAAGTGTGGAAGGAAGCGAACGATGGGCGCGTTATTCATTTTTGGGAACTTCCCCGCACCGGGTTTTTAAATCCCGCGGCAATCAGGTCGAAATCGTTGAGAATGGTAAGTTACGGAAATTAGTTTCCGAAGTGCCACTAGATCTACTTCAAGAGCTGTTGAAAGACTGCCGGCCGGTGACGGTGCCCGGAGTTCCGCCGTTTTTTGGCGGCGCGCTCGGTTACGTGTCTTACAACGCCGTGGAACAATTTCATGAAATCACCAATAGCAAGCAAGATCCCCTCGGCATGCCGGAGATTTTCTTCGTTTTTGTGCAAACTCTGGTTGCCTTCGACAATTTGAAACATACGATTAAAGTCATCGACAACGTTGAAATCAAGGAAAAAATAAATCTCCGGCGTGCCTATGGCGCGTCGGTCAAGAGAATTCGCAAGGTCATTGCCAGTCTCCAGAAGAAGCCGCGCGGGATCGAGCCGCGAGATCTGAATCAGAGCAACGGCAATCGAAAATTTCGTTCTAATCTAACACAACAAGGTTTTGAAAACGCGGTCACCCGAGCGAAAGAATACATAAAGGCCGGCGATGTGATTCAAGTGGTGCTTTGCCAGAGGCTCGAAACCGAGACCAGAAGCGATCCGTTCGAAATTTATCGTGCCCTGCGATTCATCAATCCGTCGCCTTATATGTTCTATTTGGAGTTGGAAGATCTCCGGGTCATCGGTTCATCACCCGAAACCATGGTGCGATTGACCGGCAACACTATCGAGCTCCGTCCAATTGCCGGAACGCGCCGGCGAGGCGCCACCCCTGAAGAAGAGCGAGCGCTCGAAGATGACTTGCTTGCCGATCCCAAGGAGCGTGCTGAACATATCATGCTGGTCGACCTGGGCCGCAACGACGTCGGTCGCGTCGCTGAAATCGGCACGGTCGAGGTCAACGAGCTGATGGCTATTGAACGCTACTCACACGTGATTCACATCGTCTCCAATGTCCGCGGCAAGCTAGCAACGGACAAATCTGCTTTCGATCTGTTTGTCTCGGCCTTTCCGGCGGGAACTGTTTCCGGCGCGCCAAAAATCCGCGCGATGCAGATCATCAGCGAGCTCGAACCGCAAAAGCGCGGACTTTATGCCGGCGCCATCGGCTATTTCGGCTACAACGGCAATCTCGACACCTGTATCGTTATCCGCACCATCTTGATGAAGGGCAAGAAGGTTTTTATTACGGCAGGCGCCGGTATCGTCGCCGATTCCGATCCGCAGCTGGAGTACCAAGAGACGCTCAACAAAGCGCGTGCCATGCTAAAAGCCGTCGATCTTGCTGAACAGTGGAGGAAACGATGATATTGTTGATCGACAATTACGACTCCTTCACCTTTAACCTGTATCATTATCTGGGCGAGCTCGGTGCCAGTATAAAAGTTTATCGAAACAATAAAATTGCCTTGGACGAGATCGCAGCGTTGCGACCGGAGAAGATCGTTATTTCGCCGGGCCCGTGCACGCCGAACGAGGCAGGCATTTCATGCGATACGATCAAGCGTTTCGGCGCAGAGATTCCGATCCTTGGCGTCTGCCTCGGCCACCAATCCATTGGTGCCGCCTACGGCGGCGCGATCGTACGCGCGCCGTCGATCATGCATGGCAAGCGCTCAGAGGTCACTCACGATGCGTTGACGATTTTCCGGGAAGTGAAAAACCCTTTCGCCGCCATGCGTTATCATTCTTTGGTGATTGACCCGCGAAGCTTACCGGCGGACTTAACCGTCAGTGCTCAGACCTACGACGGAGTTATCATGGGTGTGCGTCACAAGAATTTCCCTGTGGAGGGTGTGCAGTTTCATCCCGAATCGATCCTCGCCGAGGAGGGTAAAAAGCTCCTCAAGAATTTTCTGGATTACTATTGAGCCGTCGCGCGATGAAGTTACTCTGCTTTCAGGCAAAGCGCTTTCGCTGGAAAACCCATTCAAAAACGCTTCCAGATGTTCACGATCGCGACATTGACCAGGAGGTCGCCGAAACGATTGTCGTGTTCGTCCACGCTGAAGCGTCCGATGCAGCCGAAGAACGCTACGGCTCGGTGTCGCGCCAGGTTCTCAAACATATCAAATGGCTCGCCAACAAGCGGGGCCTCAAGAATATCGTGCTCCACTCTTTCACCCATCTCGGCGGCGAAACCGCCCAACCGGCTGTCGCCGAATCATTCATTGACGTCGCCGCCCAACGGTTGCGCGATACCGGTTATCAGGTCTGGACGACACCCTTCGGTTACTTCTGCGAATGGGACCTCAGCGTCTATGGTGAAAGTCTGGCCAAAGTATGGAAAGAGATCCATTGAGCCAAAGCTTGAAACGCGCCCTTTGCGCGGCTTTTCATCGTACACAGCGGACAATGGACGGATTCGAAAGCATGTTATTATAATAATGACTTCAATCCAGTTGACTCTCGGAGGCCGCCAATGACTCGATCCGTCAATCTCATAATGGCATCGCTACTGGTAGTCTTGGTTTCGCTCGCCGCATCGGCGTGTAAGAGCAAGGAGAAACCGGTCGCGCTCAAGGAGCTTCCCGACCTCAACGAACAAACGCGGGCCTACGTCACAGTAGAGCGTACCAAAGTCCGCGCCGGTCCCGGGACGCAGTTTCGTGCCATCGCCGACATAGGCCCCGATGCCAAAGTCAATGTCGTCGGAAAAGATGGCGATTGGGTGCTGATTGTTTCGAAAAAAGGCAACGCGCCCGGCTACATCGAAATGGCTTCGGTAAAAGCTTGGGAGGGTGAGGTTAAAGAAGGCTTGAAGCCGCAGGCCGAGGGCAAATACGAAACGGTTGCGGATACGCAGGTACGGAGCGGACCGGGTCTTCACTACCCTGTGGTGGCGAATATTGCCAAGGGAACTAAGCTCAACGTCGTCGAAGAAGAAAAAGGCTGGCTCAAGGTCGAATCCAAGCGCGGCAACAAACCGGGTTACGTCGACGCAAGTCTGGCAAAACCCGCTGTGGAACGGTAGAGCAAAAGCGCATCTCGCTTACGGGTCGAATTCGTAATTTCGGTCGGTCCTCTCACGCAGCCGACGAACGACAGCCTAGACTGACCAACATTCTTTCGACCAAGCGGGAGCAGAGGCTAACAAAGCTTTAATAGCTCCGCCGCCGTGTCACCTAAAATTTTCTTTATACTTTTATCGTCCAGCGGTAAATTGCGAATGGCCTCGATGTAGTTTTTCAATTCCTTCATCCCTTTTCCGGTGTCTGTATTCACTCCGGTAAAATCCTGCGGATAGTCGCTGGCAAAAACCATGCGTTCTGGACGAATCCCTTGCAGCGCACAATTAAGCGCGGCGATACCTCCTTCGAATCCGGCCATGTCGAAATAAACCTTATCGTAGTACTCGCCGAAGGGCCTCTGGAGCGTACCGAAGCGGTAGCCCTTTCCAATCAGACGATCTTTGACCGCGGCGATACCGCCGCCGAAGTGGGCCATGACGATCTTTAGATCGGGAACCCGATCGAAAATACCGCCCGCGATGAGTCGTGTTATCGCGACCGTAAGATCGACCTCGCGCCCTAACACGCGCGGCAGATCATAATCCTTTAAGTGCTCGTAACCCGTCGGCACCAACGCCGGATGGACAAAAACTGGAACATCGAGGGCACAAACCATTTCGTAAAAGTCGTAAAGTTTCGGCGAGTCGAGAGAGAACCCACCAACCTGCGATGTAATTGTCACTCCGTGCAGTCCGAGATCGCCAATTGCCCGGCGCAACTCGTCGAGCGCCGTTTTCCCTTCGAGGATCGGCGCCTGGGCCAAACCGACGAAGCGGTGCGGATATTTTTTTTGAATGGCAGCGAGATCGTCGTTGATGAAACGGCAGTCCTCCAGCGGCGCGGACCAGCCAAGCAAGCACGAAAGCACAGACACATCGATGCCCGCTTGAGCCATATCATCGAGCTGCAAATCCAAATCGTATAAACGCCGATGCATCGTCGTCGCGGGCAGACCGCCCTCCTCAAGCATGGTCCTGCCGGTCTCCGAATAGAGTCCTCGCTTCTTGGCTAATTGCACGGGAATGTAGTGATGCTGGAAATCGATGACCATCTATTCTTCGCCCCTCTCTCGCTGCTTCATTGACGCTCTCATCACGGAACGCTCGCGCCCGCGGCTCCTGAATGACTGCGGCCCATCCGCAACTGCTGTGTAAGCTTTCCTAACATGAGACGATAGCTCTCAGCCAGCCATCTGTGGTGTGTCATATCGAGCTCGACATGTCAGCCGAATAGACGAGTAGCGCCAACTATTTCTTAAAGGTTCATGTGCCGAATCACACTTCACGACAATCGCACCCGATTTCGTGCCTATGATCTAGACACTGTCAGATTTCTGCCCGCTCGAAAGCGAAGGCGCGCAGACACAATTTTGTCCGTGGAAGAACCGGCGTAACCTTCGTCAATCGCTGCCAAGATCGTCACGCTTTGACGTCCATAAGCGCCGCCTACTTCGGGGCGTCAGGCCGATTTGCCGAGATCGATGGCGGTCTAAAGTGTCCGTTTCGCGATGATCATCATTCCCCGACAAAATACTTATTTCTAGTCCGTTCCAAGATCTACGCGTAAGACTACGATAATTTACTAAATTGTCATTCGTTCAACAGCGTGACTGCCTCATTGACCCAACAGCTGACGATCGCGATTGAGTGGCACATTGGTTGCGCTATCACGATCCTCGACGACAATTTTGATTTGACACGATGAGGTTTACTATGTCGAAGAGAATTTCGTGGACAGTGTTATGTTTCTTAACAGTTTTGATTTACCATCGACCGGCTTTTGCAGAAGGCATGGTTCTTTTTGATTTCAACCAGATTCACAGTCAGTCAAAAAAAGGCGTGAACGCTTCCGACGTCGAGGCGTACATGGAGGGGCTGTTTGGATCTGATATTTCCGTCAGTCAGAACACGACGGCGGGCAACTCGTTTTTGAAGGTCGGCAAGGGAAACGGCGCGTCGGGAATCACAATCGATTTCGGCGCCAATCCGATCGACTCGTTCAGCGTCGATTTTCAGCTCTTTAAGAAAGCAAAAAGCTTCATGATCTTAGCCGATGGTGTCGTCATCAATCAGCAGACATTATCCAAGGCTCAAAGAAAAGCAGGTTTGACGGGGCATCAGAGTAGCTATTTCTTCGATACTCCGGTTCACACGTTACAGTTCGTAGGGTTGCAAAAGAAATCGTTTGCCATTGACAACCT
>DASYUV010000255.1:0-54799 GCA_036000865.1 Binatia bacterium
TTAAGAGCATAAATATCCAAACCCTTCGTGGCCTTCGTGATCTTCGTGGTGAGATATGTTCTTATCGAATTACCAATCCAGCATCGGTATGTCGCAAAATTTGCGCAAGCCGCGAAAACTCTGAGGGATAGTCGTGCAAAGTTCGCAAAGTAGAAAATCGAAGAAGATCTCGGATTGTCTCGCGCAAAGGCGCAAAGGGCGCCAAGCAAAAAACGATTCCGAACTTTGCGTTCTTGGCGTCTTGGCGCGATCAAAAGAATTAGGGTTTCAGACTTAAAAATTTTGTGCAGAGGAAGAAAACTCTTAAGCATACCGGTACGAAAGTCACGAAGAAAAAAATTTTGGATTAGGAATGAGATGAGGGTGACTGGCGTAGAACTGCCCTCACCCTTTCCCTCTCCCGCAAGCGGGCGAGGGGAGAAGATAAGGAGGGGAAAATGTCGGAGTACACAATGATGAAGATACGCGGTTTTTATCGCTCGCACTCGCACGTGCCGATTTGGGAGGTGATGGACAAGGCGGGGATCTGGGACAAAGTCGGGCTGAAAGTCAGTTTCGAGTTTTGCAACAGCTCGGAGATCGCGGAGAAGGCGCTCTTCAGCGGCGCCGTCGACTTTGTCTCCGGCAATCATATTTCGCCGTATCTATTGGTGAAGCGCGGCAAGCCGATTGTTTGCCTTAGCTCGCCGTCCAATTCGGTCAATGATCGTTTAGTGACGCGTTCCCCGGTCAAAAAAGTTTCAGAATTGGAAGGAAAACGCATCGGCGACACCACGCTCGTCGACTCCATCGGTGGCTATCATCATCCGCGCGGCAATCACATGCTTTACGTGTTACGCGGTGACTTGAAGCTCGACGAAGTAGAATGGATTGAGCTGTCGGAGTCGAACGATGAATTCAAAGCGATGCAGATGGACGCGCTGAAAACCGGTAAGGTCGATGCGATCTTTGTCACCGGCAACACGGACAAGTTTGAGCAAGCCGGCTTGCATGCGCTTCACTTGGACCGGCTGCCGATGATCAACGGACCGACGCTGACTTCGACGCTCACGACGTTACAAAACAAAGAGGGATTGGCCGAGCGATTGGTGAAAGCGCAGGTGATGGGCATTCATTTCGCGCGCACGCGTCGCGGTGAAACGGAAGAGATTCTCAACGGTCTGCGTCTACACGTGCCGGAATGCAGGAACGTTAATTACCGCAGCGTCAGCAAGCTCTTACCTAAGCCCTACCCGGATCACGAAGCTATCGCCAATGCTTACAGACTTTGTTGCTTGAAAAGTCCGGAGACCGAAGAACAAAGTCCGATGGCGCTTTGGGACCTGCACTATCTGAGACAGCTCGATAACTCTGGATTCATCGACAGTTTATATAAGTAGATTCAACAGTTGAATCATCAACCGATTGGCATATTCGATAACTACTTGCGCGCAGATTTCTGGTTGACATCAATCTTCCCATGAGGAAGTATTCAGATGCTTTGGCCCGGTCGGTGCTCGACGAAAATGATGGCGGGAAAATTAGGAGAGTAGATGCGCGGTTTTTCCAGAGACGCGAGAATATTTTTTGCGCTGCTTGCGATTTTAAGCGTCTTCGTATCAACAGCGGCAGTTAACGCCGCGCAAGCCGATTGGAAAAAGGATTGGGAGCAGACATTGGCCGCCGCGAAGAAAGAAGGTCAAGTCACGATTTATATCTATCGTTATGAAGGGCTGTTGCAGGACTTCAAGCGTGAATTTCCCGGTATCAATGTTGTCTCGGTCAGCGGCCGGGGTAACGACCTGACGACCCGCATCATGGCGGAGCGGCGCGCGGGGAAGTTCATCGCCGATGTTTACAGCGGCGGGACAAACAGTCTCTTCAACATTCTTTACAAAGGTAAAGCGCTCGATCCGATCAAACCGCTTCTGACGCTCCCCGAGGTGACGGACCTTTCCAAGTGGTATGGCAAAGAACATCGCTACGCCGATCCTGAAGGCAAGTTTATCTTCGCCTTCATCGGCTCTGCGAGCAACGCGCAGTTGGCCTATCATACTAAGATGGTCGATCCGAAGGAATTCAAATCTTACTGGGACGTCACCAATCCGAAATGGAAGGGTAAAATCGTTTCCCTCGATCCGAGAGATACGGGACTGGGCGCGACGATGCAGTTTTATTACTACAGCCCGGAGATCGGTCCGGAGTATATGAAGAAGTTTTTTGGCGGCATGGATATTACCTATGTCAAGAACTTCCAGCAGATGACGAACTGGCTGGCGCAGGGGAAGTTCGCTATTTGTATGGGCTGCAAGGATTCCATGCGGGCAAAAAACCAGGGCCTCCCGGTGGACGATTTCGACACGAATCGATGGAAAGAAGGATCGAGCTTCTCAGCGGGCGGCGGATCCATGGGCTATATGAATCAGGCGCCGCACCCGAACGCGGCGAAAGTGTTTATCAACTGGTTTCTATCGCGCAAAGGACAGATGGCGCTCCAGAAGCTGGGCGACCCGGACGATCCGGCCAACTCACGGCGTATCGATATTCCGAAGGATGATATACCGCCGGATAGTCGGTTGCAGCCGGGCGTGAAGTATTTCGATGTTGTAAAACCGGAATATGGTGATATGAAACCGATCTTCGATCTGGCGAAAGAGATCATGGCGGGAGTCGAAAAAAAATAGGAGTTCAATATGCTCACACGCGAAGAAAATGAAATGTTGACCCAAGTCGGTCGTGGCAAGCCGGCGGGAGAAATGTTGCGGCGCTACTGGATGCCGGTCGCGTGCGTTGGCGAGCTCACCGATGAGAAACCGATTAAAGCATTTCGGCTCTTGGGTGAAGATCTTGTTGTGTATCGCGACAGGAAGGGTCGTTACGGTGTCGTCGGTGAAAAGTGCCCGCATCGCAGCGCATCATTGGCATTCGGTCGCGTGGATGAAGAAGGGATTCGCTGTCCCTATCACGGCTGGAAGTATGACTGCACCGGAAGATGCATCGAGCAGCCTGCGGAGCCCGAGGCGGGTGGATTCAAAGACAAGATCAAACATATTGCTTATCCGGTCGAGAAGTTGGGAGGCTTATTATGGGCATATCTGGGACCGGAGCCGAGACCATTTTTACCACGCTGGGACGTGCTGTGTTGGGAGAACGGTAAACGCTGGATCGAGAAGCACGAGATTTATAACTGCAACTGGCTGCAGCCGATGGAGAATTCGGTGGACCCGTCGCATCTCTTTTGGCTGCATGGCGAGACGGCGCACTTGGTCGGAGTGGTCGATAAATACGAGGAAGAACATAATTTCATCCCGTTCGAATATGGCATTCTGAAGCAGCGGCGCACACCGGGCAGGAAGCCTGGCGAAGGCCCACAACTCGACCAGCACCCTTTGGTTTTTCCGATCACCCTGCGCCATGTGTTTCGTCAATTGAAGACCGACGGACTACTGCGCCATAACTTGCAGATCCGTGTGCCGGTGGACGATGCGCATACACAAGTCTTTGTGGTCTTTTTTACGCCGACTGACAGCGATCACACATCAGCGGACGGCGAGACGCCGTGGGAGTATTTTCCGATTAGGGACGAGAAGGGCGAGTACCGCCTCGAGCATGTGTTAGTGCAAGACGCTATGGCGTGGGAAACCCAAGGAGCGCCGACCGATCGCACGAAGGAGCATCTCGGCGTCGGCGATGAGGGCATCATTTTGCTTAGAAAACTCGTGCGCGAACAGATCGAGATCGTGAAAAAGGGCGGCGAGCCGTTGGGTGTGGTGCGCGATCCAAGTAAGAATCGGCTGATCGAGTTCGACGTGATCAATGAGCGCGTGGGGCTGTTTGGGAAACAGCAGAAGGTGGCTTGAGGTCGGACGGGTGGTTTGAGCTTGTCTTCCCTGTTTTTGTGCGCCTCCTCTCCCCCAGGGGAGAGGATTGAGGTGAGGGTGGCCGAAGCCGAATTGCCCTCACCCTAACCCTCTCCCGCAAGCGGGCGAGGGAAAAAATTGAGGCGGGCGATCACGAATTCCTACTCGCGACCAGCGAGTCTCGAAAGATTCTGATTCCGGAGGATCATTTCAATGGCCGAGATGGTAGCACCGAGCGATCCGGGTCTTAAACCGGATCGCATCGACACTTACAGGGCTTGGCAGGCCGAGCAAAAGATCCCGGTCGTGCGTGGTTTCTTTGTCGAGGACGTCAATACGCTCCCGCTCGAACCCTGGGATCTCAAGGGCGTGCCCTGTTCAATGGTTGTGCTCGACGGCACCGGCGGCACCAATGACGCGTACGTGTGTGAAATTCCCGCCGGCGGCAAAATCAAACCGCAGAGGCATATGTACGAAGAGATGGTGTACGTGACCAAAGGTTATGGCGCGACCAGCGTCTGGCAGCGGGACGGCAAGAAGCACACCTTCGAGTGGGGACCGGGAAGTATGTTTGCGATGCCGCTCAACGCCGACTACCAGCACTTCAACGCCAGTGGCAGCGAAACGGCGCGTTACTTCGCGGTAACGAACTGCTGCTTTATGATGAACCTGTTTCACAATTCTGATTATATCTTCAACAGTGACTATACTTTCACTGACCGCTTCGATCCGCGCACGGAAGGTTACTTCAGCGGCCAAGGGGAGTTGACCGGGCGATTCTTTTTGACAACCAACTTTGTGCCCGACACGCACACGCTCAAGCTGACCGACTATAACGAGCGCGGCAAGGGCAGCACCAACATGAAGTTCAACCTGGCGAAAAATACCATGGGCGCGCATATCTCGGAATTCCCCGTCGGGACTTATAAGAAAGGGCACAAGCACGGTCCAGGCGCGCATGTGATCATTCTCAGCGGTCAAGGCTATTCGGTCCTGTGGCCGCAAGGAGAAAAAACCCAGCGCGTCGACTGGACACCAGGCAGCGTCGTCGTGCCTCCGGATCAGTGGTTTCACCAGCACTTCAATTCGGGCGCCGCGCCGGCACGATATCTGGCGCTACGCTGGAACAACTGGCGCTACAAGTTCATGCGTTCGCAAGATGGCGAAGGCAGCACATTCACAAGTGTGAAGCTCGGCGGCGGGCAGATCGAATTCGAAGACGAAGATCCGCAGATCCACAAAGATTTTGAGGCCGCGATGAAAGCCGTACGTGCGCGCTGCAACATGGGCACGTATCATCCCGGTTGCACAGTACGTTGATGAGAAAGGGGACCCTCCAATGGCGGAAACCAGACAACAACCTGCAGATCTCAAGCTGGAGCGGATCGATACATACAAGGACTGGCAGGCAGCGCAGAAGATTCCCGTCGTCAAAGGTTTCTTCGTCGAAGATGTTAATAAGGTCGAGTTGGTTCCCTGGGATTTGAAGGGCGTGCCCTGCTCGTTCGTGGTTCTCGACGGCACCGGCGGCGTGAATGACGGCTATGTCTGCGAGATTCCACCGCAGGGCAAGACCAAAACGCAGAAACATCTCTATGAAGAGATGGTCTACGTGACCAAAGGTTATGGCGCGACTTCGGTGTGGCAGAAGGACGGCAAGAAGCACACCTTCGAGTGGGGGCCGGGAAGTCTGTTCGCTGTTCCCATCAACGCTCACTATCAACATTTCAACGCGAGTGGCAGCGAGGCGGCGCGTTATTTCGCCGTGACGAATTGCTGTTTCATGATGAACCTGTTCCACAACGTCGATTTTATTTTTGACAACGACTATTCGTTCCTCGACCGCTTCGACCCGACGACGGAAGGCTACTTCAGCGGCAAAGGCGAAGTCACGGGCCGCTTTTTCATGACGACCAACTTCGTCCCGGACACGCAAACGATCAGCCTTGCGGATTACAGTGAGCGCGGCAAGGGCAGCACGAACATGAAGTTCAATCTCGCCAAGCAAACCATGTGTGCACATATCTCGGAGTTCCCTGTCGGTACTTACAAGAAGGGACACAAGCATGGTCCCGGCGCGCACGTGATCATACTCAGCGGCCAGGGCTACTCTATTCTTTGGCCGGAAGGGCAGCCGATGCAGCGTGTCGACTGGAAACCCGGCAGTGTCGTTGTGCCGCCCGATCAGTGGTTCCACCAGCATTTGAATTCCGGCGCCAAACCCGCGCGCTACCTGGCGCTACGCTGGGGCAGCTGGAAGTACCGCTTCATGCGCATGCAGGACGGCGAAGGCGGCACCTATACCAGCGTGAAGGAAGGCGGCGGGCAAATCGAGTTCGAAGACGAAGATCCGCAGATCCATAAAGACTTTGAAGCCGCGATGAAAGCCGTCGGCGCACGCTGCAACATGCCGTATCATCCGGAGTGCACGCAGAAATAAAGCACCGGTTGTCAGCGTCACGGGCGACGTCGGGTGAAGTCTAGCGCCGGCATCGGGAGTTGAGTGAAACCGCGTGAGCTGATCGGACATTTAGCCATTTTACTGGTCCTCGCTGGCAGCGAGCGAGGACTGGGCGCCGATGCAGTTTCGGGCTCGGAGCAAGAGTGGGAGCGCACGGTCAAAGCCGCCGAACAGGAAGGGCAGGTCGTCGTTTATAAAATCGCCACTGATGCGGAATGGCATGCCTTCCAAAAAAGATATCCCAAGATCAAAGTCGTTCTAATCCAGGGCAAAGCAGCACAAATTCAACAGCGGCTATTAGCTGAGCGCAGAGCCGGAAAATTTCTCGCCGACGTCGTGCGCCTCGGTGGTGGGACATCGACATCGTTCTACAAGGCGAAGGCGCTCGATCCAATCGGCCCGGCGCTGACGCTCGCCGAAGTCAAAGACGTTTCGAAATGGCTTGACGGCAAACATCACTACAACGACATCGATAATCAGTATGTCTTTGTCTACGCGGCCTTCCCCTTGCACCTACTTGGGTACAACCAAAAATTAGTCGACCCGAAAACATTGACGAGTTATTGGGATCTCCTCGACCCCAAGTGGAAAGGTAAGATCACGATCAAGGACCCGAAAGAGCCTGGGGGCCAAAGTCCGCTGCTCTACCTATACCACAACCCGCAGCTCGGCCCGGACTATCTTAAAAAGCTTTTCGGCGTCGCCGGACTCACGCTCGTCCGCGATGACCGGCAACAGACCGACTGGCTTGCGGCGGGTAAATTCCCGATCACGCTGACGTCCAAAGCGACCGAGGTCGAAGAAGCGAAGAGTCAGGGATTGCCGGTGGATGTCCTCGACGCCCACGCGTTCAAGAAGGAAGGAGTCGGGCTCGAAGCTGGCGGTACGATGCTTGCCTTGGTGAACAAAGCGCCTCATCCCAACGCCGCTAAGGTGCTGATCAACTGGTTTCTCTCCCGCGAGGGGCAAATGGCTATACAAAAGACCGGCGTTAACGAGCCGGGTCAAAATTCGCTGCGCGAAGATATTCCTAAAGAGCATTTGCCCACGTCGCTGCAACGGCAGAAGGGCGTTAAATATATTCGTCTCTGGGGAGCGGAAGTGTGGGACCGGGAATCGGTCGCTAAATTCGTCAACGAGCTGGTGAAGTGAAGAAAGGTTGTTCCGGGTTTACTGTGAATGAGTTTTCACCACGAAGGACCTAGCGCGGCAAAGCCGCAACCAAAAGAGAGCAATCCTTCACCACGAAGCGCACGAAGGACACGAAGTATTCGTAGGGTGCGCTCCGCGCACCAGTCAGTTCGTAGCTCGGATGTAGCGCAGCGGAATCCGGGGTCTTTCGGTTAGAAAAATTTGCGCAAGCTGCGCAAACGTTCAACGATAGTAGTACGATAGTAGTACGAAGAGCACGAAGGAGAAAAGATTTAATCGCAAAAAGCCTAAAGGACGCAAATAATTCGCCTTTCATATCTGTAGGGGCAACCCCCAAATTTCCCGGGTAGCCCACGCCATTTCGAATTAGAGGTATCTAAAACCTTCGTGTCCTTCGTGCTCTTCGTGGTGAACAAACAAACTGAACGTGAAACATTATCCACACGAAAGCCTGAAGTACCTGAAGAAAGAACAGGAGACATACTCCATGATTAAACCGAGCGAGCTTACTTGGGATCAGATCGTTCGAGTCGGGCCGGGCACGCCGGGAGGAAACTACTTGCGCTGCTTTTGGTGGCCGGTGGCTCTCGCCGACGAAGTCAAAGACGTTCCCGTGCCGGTGAAAATTCTCGGCGAAGAGCTTGTACTGTTCCGCGATCTCTCCGGGGAGCTGACGGTTCTCGGAGCTTATTGCTCTCACCGCCGGGCTTCCCTCGAGTACGGCATTATTCAAGCAGACGGAATTCGCTGCGCCTACCACGGCTGGTGCTACGATCGGCGCGGCCGGGTTGTCGACCGCCCTGCCGAGCCGATCAAGACCGCTCCCAACATTCAGCACCCCTGGTATCCGGCAAGAGAATTAGGCGGGTTTATCTTCGCCTACTTGGGAAAAGATAAAGAGAGCCCGCCGCCGCTGCCAAGATACGACGTGCTGGTTCAGGACGGCTATCGGGTCGTCGAACGAGGAGACAGCGAGACCGGCAAAGCCTACAACTGTAATTGGCTGCAGGGTGTGGAGAATACGACGGATACCACGCACCTGACTTATCTCCACAATATCTACGACAAGTGTCCCAACTTTAAGGCCGTGGAGAGCGAATACGGCGTTAAGTTGTACATCCTCGAGCCGCGCGCAAAACCAAATCATGTCGCATTGCGAAAAAGATGCACCGTGCTCCCGACTATCAATCGCAAATCCCGCGAGCTCCGACCGAAAAATCCCGGCGAGCCTCATGTAACGCTCCAGCAGGCGATCTGGATCGTCCCGATCGATGATACGCACTGCGAGGAAATGCGGCTCACGGTCTATCCCGAAAAACCAAAGGAGCGCCGATATCACGGCGCGTTTTTGGATCAAGCTAAAGAGCGGGAGAGAAAACCGCACGACCGGCGTTTTTATGGCGAGATTCGCGGCATCGTGCCTTTGGAAGACAAGGCCATGGTGGAGAGCCAAGGGCCGATCGTCGACCGCACTCTGGAGCACCCCGGCTACGGCGACCGGGCGATCCTTTTGCTGCGAAAAATGATTCGCGAGGGCATTGCCGACGTCGCCAATGGCGGCACGCCAAAGGGCGTACTGAAAGAAGATCTGCCCGTGGTCGATCTCGACATCGGCGTCGAGGAATACGCGGCTGGTGAAGTTCCAGAGCGACCGAAGCTACTTATCGCTGAGCTGCAGCAGCAGTCGGAGCAGATATGAAAACTTCGAACGATGCGGCAGGTGCGCTTGAGCGCCTTGGATTCATCGGCTTGGGCAATATGGGCGGAGCCATCGCCTTGCGTCTTATGCGGGCCGGTTATCCGCTGACGGTTCTCGATCTCGACAATGAAAAAATGCAGGCGCTGGAAAGAAATGGCGCCAGCGTCGCGGCGACGCCGAAGGAGGTTGCCGAGCGATCGACAATTGTCCTCGCGTCGCTGCAGCCTGGGGACGTTGAAAAGGTTGCCTGCGGCGAGAACGGCATCGCCGAAGCGAACAAAGACAGTTTGGTCTTCGTCGATCTGAGCAGCACGGCGCCGGAGCTGGCCGTCAACGTATCCGAATCCCTGCGTTCCCGTTGCATCGAGATGCTCGATGCGCCGGTGAGCGGCGCCGACATCGGCGCCACGAACGGTAATCTGACGATTTTTGTCGGCGGCAATTACACCGCCTACCACCGTGCTCTTCCGGTGCTCCAGCATGTCGGCCGCATGGTCACCTACCTGGGCAAGAACGGCAATGGACAAATCGGCAAGCGGATCAATCAAATGATGCAGGCGATGTCCGAGCTGGCGATCTACGAGGGTTTGTTGTTGGCGAAAAAAATGGGATTGCCTTTGCAGATGTTCGCGCGAGCGGCCTCTGCGGGCTGCGCACAAACCTGGCGCCTGGACGAGCTCGTCGACAACATTTTCAACCACGGCGAGAAAAAACATCGGCTCAGACTGCGCCCCGGCCGCACGGGGAGCGCCCTCAAAATGGCTGAAGAGCTTGGGCTCAAGCTGGAAGGAACCGAAGCCGCCCATCAAGTCTTCTCGCGCCATGGTTGGGAGATCGTTATCGATTTTGAAAAGGAAGAGCTGCCTGATCCAGTATGGGTGAAAGACCGGGAGCATTAATGTCTCTATCGAGGATGGTTGAAATCCGTCGCCCCTTCGACCGCGCTCAGGGCAGGCTTCAGGCGAAGCGAAAGTTCGTCATGCCGGCCCTTCGACCATGCTCAGGATAAACTCCGGCCGGCATCCAGGTGACGGACAGCGTCCGTCATACCGTTGGAAAACGGTATCCAGGTTAAGGGGATACGGAGGACCCCGGTTTTTACCGGGGTGACGATAGGGCGGGGAATGGCGCAGTGGGAGAAAGTCGACTTCCAGTCGACAAACTCAGAACCCCTCGGCCTGGAGCCGAGGGTCGTTCAGTGATCAGTTCATCGTAGGTGGAGAAAAGGGATTTCGGAGTCGCGGCTAAATATGCTGGGCGTAAGAAATCTGATCGCGGCGCTGGTTGTTTTTTTTACGGCGACTCTGTTAATTCGTCACGCGGTCTTAGCGGGAGAGGAGGTTAGAGCGTCGTGGCAGGATGAATGGGACAGGACCGTCAAGGCTGCGGAGCAAGAAGGGCAAGTGGTCATCTATAGCCTGTCCGAGGTCGGCGATATTTTCGTTAACGGCGGGTTTCAGAAAAAGTTTCCGAAAATCAAAGTCGCCGTCGTCGGAGCGCGCGGCGGCGAGCATGTGTCTCGCATCATGGCGGAGCGGCGCGCTGGAAAATTTCTCGCGGACCTCGGTAACTTGGGCAACACTTCTCCTTACAACCTTTATCAGTCAAAAGTTCTCGAACCCATCTCGCCCGCTTTCCTGCTCCCGGAAGTGGCGGACGAATCGAAGTGGTGGCAAGGCAAGCACCAGTTCATCGATCCCGAAGGCAAATATATCTTTGTCTATGCCGCCGCGCCGCTTTACCTGGTGGCTTACAACACCAAACTCGCCGATCCGAGCGAGTTTAAGTCTTACTGGGATCTGCTAAAACCGAAATGGAAGGGGAAGCTTGCGGTGTTCGATCTTCGGGCCGGCGGCTTCGCGGCGACGCGCGAGCGCTTCTTTTATTATCATGCCGAGCTGGGTGCGGAATTTGTGCGCCGCCTTTACGGCGAAATGGAGCCGACACTCTACCGGCGCTTTCCCCAGGGCGAAGACTGGCTCGCGGCCGGAAAATTCGCCTTGTGTCTGTGCCGGCATCAATCCATCAGCGAAGCCAAGAGCCAAGGGCTGCCGGTGGATTTGGTTGAGCCTTCCTCATTCAGAGAAGGCGTCGGCGTCGAGAGCCGGGCCAAAACTCTGGTGTTGATGAACAAGCCGCCGCATGCCAACGCTGCGAAAGTTTTTCTCTCTTGGTTTTTGTCGCGACAAGGGCAGATGGATTTTCAAAAAACCGCCGCGAAGTTTACCGATGCCGGCGCGGAAGGCTCGCTGAGAATAGATATTCCCAAGGACGATATTCCGCAGCGTAACCGCATCCTTGCCGGAGTCAAATATATTCCGCAGTGGAATCCCGAGTACTTTGACATGAAGCCCATCGCCAAGGTGATCAGTGACGCGCAGGCTGAGGCAGGAAAGAAGTGAAAAGGGATTTAACCACAAAGCCCCTAGCGCGGCAAAGCCACAACCGAAGAAGACAATTGACCACAAAGGGCACAAAGGTCACATAGTGAGATAAGATTCGGATTCGGAATTTAGCCGCAAAGAACGCAAAGGACGCAAATAGGAGAACCGTTATGCTAAGCCAAGAAGAAAACCAGTCGCTCACGAGGGTCGGGCCAGGCACTCCCATGGGAGATTTGCTGCGCCGCTACTGGTATCCGGTAGCGGCGAGCTCGGAGCTGATCGACCGCCCGGTGAAGGCTGTGAAAATACTCGGCGAATCTCTGGTTCTTTACCGTGACAAGCGAGGCCGGCCGGGTTTGGTCGGGCCGCAGTGCGCGCACCGGCGCATGTCGCTGCTGTTCGGCATCCCCGGTGACGACGGACTCCGATGCGCCTATCATGGCTGGCTTTACGGCAAAGACGGCAAATGCTTAGAGCAGCCCTATGAGCAAACCGAAGATCCGAACAGCACATTTAAAGACCGCGTGACAATTCCCGCATATCCGGTTCAGGAACTCGGCGGGCTCGTCTTTGCGTATCTCGGTCCGAAACCCGCGCCGCTACTGCCGCGCTGGGAATTGTTCGTGCGCGACGGCGTGCTGCGCGATATCGGCGCTGCGGTGATTCCGTGCAACTGGCTCCAGATCATGGAGAACTCCCTCGACCCTGTGCACGTGGAGTGGCTGCACCAGCATTTTTACAATCACGTGCAGGAACGGCTGGGGCGCACTGACTTCAAGGGCAATCCGGTAAAGCATCAGAAGATCGCCTTCAGAGTTTTTGAGTACGGCATCATCAAGAACCGTTTGCTGGAGGGAGAAACCGAAGACAACGAAGATTGGCAAGTCGGTCATCCGGTGCTGTTTCCCAACATTCTCTTGAGCGGCAGCACGACCCGGCCGACATTTCAGATTCGCATCCCCGTCGACGACACGCAGACGCGGCATATTTGGTACACCTGTTACCCGGGCGACAACAGCAAAGCGCCCCAGGAAGTGATCCCCTACTACGAAGTTCCGGTGCCAAGCGTCGATTCGCATGGCGACCCCGAGTGGTCGCTGCTCGACAACAATAGCGGCGAAGATATCGCGGCGTGGATCACGCAAGGCGAGATTGCCGATAGATCGGAAGAAAAACTTGGGCTGTCAGACAGGGGAGTTATTTTATATCGGCAACTACTCAAGGAGGAAATGGAAAAATCGCAGCGCGGCGAAGACCCGATGAATGTGTTCCGCGACCCGGTGAAAAATGCCTACATCAAGCTCAGCCTCGAGGATGCTAAGCTCAACAGTGGTAGTTTTCGCTCGGGCCCGCGCCGCCAGGGTGGCGCAACGAAATACAGTCCGATCTTGAACCAGGAAGAAGAGAGAACCGGAAAGTAAATTGAAAACAGGTTCCAAAGGTTCCAGTCGTTCCAATCGCTCCAGCCCCCACCTCTCTTCGATGCGGCTCGGGGCAGGCTTTCCTCCCCCGCGTCGCGGGGGAGCATGAAGGAAGGGGTGGAACGGCTTGAACGTTTGGAACCGACTTTTCTAATGCCGGGAGCGTAGGGACGCAATGGCTCCTATCAGAATTGGCCTCGCGGGGCTCGGTACGGCGGGAAGATCGTTACCACAAGCGGTCGCGAAAACGACGGGATTTTCCTTCGTCGCGGGAGCCGACCTCAGACCGAAAGCGCGCGAGCAGTATCGCGCCGAGTTTGGCATTCGGACGTTCGACAGCGTCGCGGCGATGTGCGAGCTCAAAGAGCTGGACGCTGTCTACGTCGCAACTCCAAATCCGTTTCATGCCGAGCATGCCATCACAGTACTAGAGCATGGCAAGCATGTGATGGTCGAGAAGCCGATGGCGCTGACGCTGGATGATTGCGACCGGATGATCACGGCAGCGAAAGAAAACCGTGTCAAGCTCATGGTCGCGCACACGCGGAGTTTCAATCCGCCAATCCGGACGATGAGGGAGATTATCAGCAGTGGCAAGCTTGGGCGTGTAACTCAAGTTCACACGATACGATATTCACCCTGGCTGCTGCGGCCGCGCGAGCCGGTGGAGATTAATACTGAGCTCGGCGGCGGCGTCTGTTACCGGCAAGCGCCGCATCAGGTGGATATCGCGCGACTGTTGGGCGGCGGCTTAGTGCGCAGCGTGCGTGCGCACGCGGGCCGCTGGTTGCCGGAAAATTCTACGGAAGGAAATTATTCGGCGTTGCTGCAGTTTGACGGCGGCGTGACGGCAACGTTGATTTACGACGGCTACGGCTATTTTGATGATCGCGAGTTGATCGAAGGAGATGTTTTCTCCGGGGACAAACAACTCGGGCCTGGGCAAAGACTCAGAAAAGCGCGGGCCGAAGGAAAGCTCAACAAAGACACCAGCCGTTCCGGCGTCGCGTTTGAAATCGAGCGTGGCGATGGCGACGCCGCCAACAAACTGCGCCAGCCATTCTTTGGTTTGACACTGGTCAGCTGCGAGCGTGGCGCGCTGCGGCAGTCTGCGGACGGAGTCTTCATCTACGACGAGCACGGCAGAACTGAAGTTGCATGTCCGGACTGGCACGGCCCGCTTAAGGTCGAGCTGGAAGATTTCTATACGGCCGTGAATAAGGATCGCCTTGTGCTGCATGACGGGAAGTGGGGAAAAGCCACTCTGGAAGTTTGCCTGGCGATACTCCAATCGAGCCGAAACCAGCGCGAACAGCTTGTCGTCCATCAGGTGCCGAGTCCGTACTGATTGAACGACCGTTTGATCGTTTAACGATTTTTACTCTTGAAGTTCCCATTTCTACACGATACAAACTCGCTGGCTTATAAGAGGGTTTCAATATGGCTAAAACCGAGACACTGAGCCCCACCTCCGTCAGCCGATCCTGGCTGCCGCCAATGGATAGCGGCACGGCACTGATGGCCGTGCTGATCGGCGTTATGGGCTTCTACGTGCTCTATCCATTGACCCTGATTGTCGTCAACAGCTTCAATACTGCGACGATTGCCGAGCCTCCGGTTTACGGTCTCAAGACCTGGCGGGAAGCATTCAGCGAATACGGCATCTGGCGCTCGCTGTGGAACAGCGTGAAGATCGGCATCGTGCTGCAAGTGATCGCGCTGCCGCTGGGGATTTTCATTTCTTGGTTGCTCGCGCGCACGAATATCCTATTCGCCAACGCTTTGGAGTTCGGCTTTTGGATTTCGTTCTTTATGCCGGGGCTGGCGACCACGTTCGGCTGGATGCTGTTGCTCGATCCGAGCACCGGATTGATCAATTCCTGGCTGCGTCAGGTTCCCCTATTGAGCGGGCTTAACTTCGATATCTACAGCTTCGCGGGCATCATTTGGGTTCATCTGGTCAGCAACGGAATGTCCACGAAAGTGATGCTGATGACGCCGGCGTTTCGCCGCATGGACGCATCGATGGAAGAGGCGAGCCGGATGTCCGGCGCGAGCGCGTTCACAACCATGTGGCGCATCACGGTGCCAGCCATGACGCCGGTGATCGTGGTTGTCTTCCTGCTCAGCGTGATTCGGATTTTCAGCAGCTTTGAGATCGAGCTGTTGCTCGGCGTGCCGTGGAGCTTCTACGTGTACTCGACGAAGATCGTCGATCTGGCGCGCCAGGAACCGCCGCTGGTGAACCAAGCGGCGGCGTTGGGCAGCATTATTCTGCTTTTTCTCGCGGCGTTTATTCCCCTCCAGCGCAAGTTGATTACCCGCCGACAATTCACCACGGTCACGGGCCAGTTCAAGCCGAAGATCATCGATCTTGGCGCGTGGCGCTACCCGGCGACGGCATTTGTCGCCTTCATCGTTTTCATCTTGGACGTCGTGCCGCTGTTGAGCGTCCTGGGCGGCAGCTTCATGACCCGCTTCGGGTTTTTCAATTTGCCGAAAACCTGGACGCTGGAATACTGGAAGATGGCGCTCAGCGATCCGCGTATTCTCCATGGCCTGCACAACACGCTGATCGTCGCGGTGAGCGCCGGTCTGGTTGGCGCGCTGGCTTTCTCTTTGATCGGTTACGTTCTAGTGCGAACCAAACTTCCCGGCCGCTCGGTGCTCGATTCGATTTGCTGGCTGCCATCGGCGATTCCCGGCGTGTTGTCCGGACTCGGTCTATTGTGGATGTTTCTCGGCACGCCGTTTTTCCGGCCGTTCTACGGTACCATCGTTCTTTTGGTCATCGCTCAGGTGCTAGGCGGCATCACACTGGCGACGCAAATCCTCAAGGCGAACTTCATTCAGTTAGGGAAGGAGCTGGAAGAATCATCGCGCATGTCGGGCGCAGGCTTTTGGCGCACCTATTTGCGCATCGTATTTCCTTTGATGGCGCAAACCATGGTGATGGTCGGGGTGATTAAATTCATGTTCGCCGCGCAGCACAATTCGGCGATTATTCTGCTGGCGACATCGGAAACCCGAACCCTGTCGCTGCTCGCTCTCGATCAGGTCGCCGCGGGCTACCGGGAAGTCGCCAGCATCACCATTATCATGGTCACGGTGCTCACGCTTGGCGTTGCGGTCGTTGCGAGATCATTCGGTCTCAAGGTCGGCATCCGGGCGGAGTGACGTTTAAAGAAGGTCGAGGATAGAGGGTCGAGGATGGAAGATCGAATATGAATATTGCTATCCTCCATCATCGATCTTCGATCCTCGGTTCTCATTAATCGGCAAGGATAGGGCACGTGAGCTTTCTGCGCATCCAAAATCTCTACAAAATCTTCGATCCGGTGATCGCCGTCAATCGATTGAATCTAGAGATTCGCGAGCGCGAATTCTTCACGCTCCTCGGATCGAGCGGCTGCGGCAAAACGACGACGCTACGCATGGTCGGCGGCTTGGAAAAACCGGATGGCGGCGAGATCTATCTCGGCGATCGCTGCCTGGTTTCGGGAGAGCAAAAAATATTCGTCAAGCCGGAAAAGCGCGACATGGGCATGGTGTTTCAGTCTTACGCCTTGTGGCCGCATATGACGGTCTTCGAGAACGTCTCGTATCCACTCAAACTGCGCGGTACGAACAGGTCCGACATCCGCACCAAAGTGGCCGATGTTCTCGGCCTGGTCGGCCTTGCCGGACTGGAAGACCGGCCCGCGCCGGCGCTGAGCGGCGGGCAGCAACAGCGGGTCGCTCTTGCGCGCGCGCTGGTTTTTTCTCCGAAAGTTTTATTGCTTGACGAACCACTCAGCAACTTGGACGCGCAGCTGCGCGAAGAGATGCGACGCGAGCTCAAGGCGCTGCAGCGCCGCGTCAACGTCACCGTCATGTTCGTTACCCACGACCAGATCGAAGCCCTGAGCCTGTCGGACCGAATCGCCATCATGAAATTCGGCGTGCTCGAACAGGTCGGGACGCCGGAACAGGTTTACTATAAACCGGCGACACCGTTCGTGCGTGACTTCTTGGGCAAGACGTTTCTTTTGGTGGGAAAAGTGATTGGAGTTTCCGACCAGCATGTGCAAGTCGAGGTCCATGGAGTCGGCGCTTCCTCCCTCACGCTGCAACGGAACAATGTCATTTCATCTGCAAACGGATTTCCCACCGTCGGCCAGTCGGCGATGGTCGCCATCCGGCCTGAAAAAATGACTCTCTCCGAAAAGATCTGTGAAGGGCAGGGTAACGTCGTCGAAGGAACTTTGCAGGCGACACAATTCCTCGGCGATCGTTACGAATACACCGTGACCCTCGGCTCAGAGACCCGGGTGATCGTCTCGCCGGAAGCCAAACTGCTCAAACAGGGTGGCAAAGTTTTTCTCGAGCTCAAGCCGGAGGGCGTCACCTTGTGGCCGCGCGAAAGCTAAACGCTTTCGCCGTTTCGTGTTTTGGCTTTCGTGTTCAAGCGACGATCGAGATGCGAGAGAATTGGCCTGCTGTGCACCGGACCGATCATGCCGCAACGGCACGCGTCATCAAGTAGTCGCCATACCACCTCCATGAAACCGCCTTCGCTGAAAGTTCGCCTTTTGGTTCGTCTGTGCGCTCTGTCGCTGTTCAATCTGAGTCTTCATCCTTTTCTGACCGGTTTCGTTCGTGGCGCTGAATCAAGGAGTGACGGCGAGTGGCAGCGCACCGTCGAGGCGGCGAAAAAAGAAGGCAAAGTCAGCGTATTCCTGTATCAGCGTGAGAACATCGAAGCCGCGGTCAGAGTTTTCGAAAAAAAATTTCTCGATATTCAAGTTGTCAGCGCGAGCACGCCGGCGGCGGAGACCGGGCCGCGCCTGATGGCGGAGCGGCGCGCCGGGAAATTTCTCTGGGACGTCTGTCTCTGTGGACCGACAACGCCGTTGACGGTGCTCTATCCAGCGAAAGCATTGGATCCCATCAAGCCGGCTTTGCTGCTTCCGGAAGTTACGGACGTGACCAAGTGGTGGGAAGATAAACACCACTACATGGACCCGGAAGGAAGTCACATATTCGTTTTCGTCGGCAGCGTCGATATGCCGAATCTCTTCTACAACAAGAACCTGGTCGATCCCAATGAATTCAAGTCCTACTGGGACATGATCAAAACAAAGTGGCGCGGCAAAATCGTCGCCGTCGACCCTCGCCAGCCCGGCCGACCGCGCGTCGGCGCGCGTATTCTGTACAATATCCCGGACCTCGGGGAAAAGTTTCTAACCCGCCTGTTCACCGAGATGGATGTTGTCCTGAGCCGCGAGGATCGTCAGGCGCTGGATTGGCTCGCGGTCGGAAAATATGCGCTGTGTTTATTCTGTGGCAATATCGAAGCGGCGACGTCGCAAGGTTTACCGGTCGCCGAGTTTGAAGTCTATCGCTGGAGAGAAACCCCGGCGATCTCCTCCGGTAGCAACGGTTCGATTGCGCTGATGAATCAGGCGCCGCATCCCAATGCCGCGCGGGTGTTTATCAACTGGTTGTTGTCGCGGGAAGGTCAAGCCTCGTTTCAGAAGGTGATGAATTCAGCCGATCTTTTGGTCGAATCGATGCGCGTCGATATTGCGAAAGACCCGGTGCCCGCGCTTCAGCGCCGCGTGGCGGGAACAAAATACATCATCATGGATACGCCGGAGCGGAGCAACCAAGAGCCGGTGAGTAAACTCCTCAAGGAAATTATTAAGAAGTAAGTCGGAACGCTGAGACATCTTGGTGCTGCCATTTCTGATTATCCGTAAATTTCGTAGGAGCGGGTTTCAAACCCGCCCCTACAACGGAACGAAGATAGTAAGAAGAAATAACGTGCAAGTTTTTTGCTGCGTGATAATTATTGTCTTCCTCGCTCTCAACCAAATCGTTTATGGCGCTGAAGCATGGACAGCGGAGTGGGAGCGAACGATCAAGCCGCCGAGCAGGAAGGCGAAGTCTCGTATTATACGCTGGGCGAGTTCGGTTTCTTGAGCGAGTTCGAAAAGAGATTCCCGCGTGTCAAAGTCAAAGTCGTGCAGGGCAAAGGCAACGAATTGCTCGTGCGCATCATGTCAGAGCGGCGCGCGGGAAAGTTTCTCGCCGACGTGGCGCGCATCGGCAATACGTCGCCTTATTCACTGTATCAAGCCAAAGCGCTGCAGCCGATCGCTGGTGCGTTTGTTCTCCCGGAAGTCAAAGACGAGTCGAAATGGTGGTCGGGCAAGCATCAATATATCGACGCGGAGGCAAGTATATTTTCGTGCCGGTGGGCAGCGTCTCGGTGAACATGGTGGCGCACAATACCGAGCTGATTTCGCCGACGGAACTACGCTCTTTCTGGGATCTCCTAAACGAAAGATGGCGCGCCAAAATCGTCGTCATTGATCCGCGCTCCGGCGGCTACGGACGCAGCGGCGCGCGCACGGTCTATTATCATCCGCAATTGGGGCCGGAGTTTTTGCGCCGGCTGTTTACCGAGCAAGTGGTGATGGTTTCGCGCGATTACCGCCAAGCCATCGATTGGGTGGCTCAAAAGCGGTTTTCGATCCTGTTGTTCGGCAACGGCGACGATATCCTGCAAGCCAAAGCCCAAGGCCTGCCGATCAACGTTTTTGACACGAGTGGATGGAAAGAAGGCGGCGCACTGGAGCCGGGCGCCTTTACGCTGGCGTGGCTGGACCGATCGCCTCACCCAAACGCTTCCAAGGTTTTCATCAACTGGTTGCTATCGCGCGAAGGGCAAATGGCGGTGCAGCGAGACGGCGGGGTGAACGACTCGCTGCGCATCGATATTCCAAAAACCGATTTACGTCCGATGGCCCGTCGTAAAGAGGGCGCGACATATATGGTGACCTGGAAGGCGGAGTGGATGGACGCCGAGCCGATGCAAAAAGTAGTGAATCAGGCGCTGGCGAAGAGTGGCAAAACGCCATAGTATTTGTCTCAACGCTGTCATCGAGACCACTGTGAGTCTGTCACTTTGTTCAGGATGACACGCCTTGATCACTGAGCCCCGGTTGTTTACGATGTCGGACGTTGCGCCAATAAAAGAAAGAATCTAATGCGAGGTCGGCAATGATCAGCAGCGAGGATAACGAGCGGCTCACACAGGTCAAAGCGGGCACGCCCGCGGGCGACTTGCTACGGCGGTACTGGTATCCGATCGCGGCGGTGTCGGAATTAGCGCGCCATCCGACCAAGTTCGTCAAGATTCTTGGCGAAGAATTAGTCCTGTTCAAAGATGCGCGGGGGAAACTCGGTCTGATCGATGCCCACTGCCCGCACCGCCAGGCGAATTTGGTTTACGGCATGGCCGAAGAGGATGGTTTGCGCTGCTCCTATCACGGCTGGAAGTTCGACCACGCAGGCCGTTGTCTCGAACAACCTTTTGAAGAGACCGTCAAGCCGGGCGGCTTCAAAGACAATATACAGTTAGCCCACTATACCGTCGAAGAGTTGGGCGGCTTGATCTTCGCCTACCTCGGACCCCAACCCGCGCCGCTGGTGCCGCGCTGGGATTTGCTGGTTGAAGACAATTACTGGCGTGAGATCGGCTATACCATGACGGCCTGCAACTGGCTGCAGACCGTAGAGAATATCATGGATCCGGTGCACGTCGAGTGGCTGCACGGCGTGTTTCGCAACTACGCGGCGGAACGGACTGGTAATGACGACCTGAAGCGCAAACGCGTTCGCCATCAAAGGATCAGTTTCGATCTGGCCGAGTACGGCATCATCAAGCGGCGCATTTTGGAAGGCGAGACCGAGGAATCCGACGACTGGAAAATCGGCCATTGGTTGATTTTTCCGACGATTCAAAAAGGGCCCGACATGTTGCGCTTTCGGGTGCCGGTGGACGAGACGCACACCGCGCAGTGGTACTACTCGATCCATCCGTTTGGCGAGGGCGAAAGGCAGACGGCGGATGAGATGCCGCTTTATCACATGCCCTCGCCGGAGCTCGACCGGCGTGGACAGCCGCAGTTTCAATATTTAAATAATGACATTGATCCGCAGGACAACGCGATCTTCGCCTCGCAAGGAGTGGTCGTCGATCGCACGAAAGAGCACTTGGGCGAATCCGATCATGGGGTCGTGCTTTACCGCCACTTGCTCGACAATCAAATCAAGCTCGTCGCCGCAGGCAAGGATCCGATGAACACATTTCGCGATCCGGCGAAAAACGTTCGCCTCGATCTCGCCACCGAGAGCAGAGAAGCATTTCTGACCGGACGAATGGGAACGCAGGGAATGCGCCGGCGCTATTCGCAGCGCTTTAAGTCGTTGGCTGATTCAGGCAAGCCGCTGCCGTGAGCGGCGCTACCGCGCCGTTCAAGCGGTTCAAACCCTGATGCGGAAAAAAACAAATTGTACGGTTTGAGCACTGCGTAGATCGCTTAACTCGCCGCTCGTTCTTTCTCTGTGCCGCGGACCGGCGGTACGTTGCTATCAAGTTGAGTCCAGCTAAATTTCGCTATTCCGGGTATGCGCCAGGCGGTGAGCAGGGTCATGATCGTGATGATCACGCCGCCCATGACAGTCGCTTCGCGCGCCCCCAACAAGGGCACCACCAGGCCGGTTTCGGTTTGCCCCAAGGGATGGAGCCCGCGATTGCTCAGTTGGAACACGCCCATGACGCGCCCACGGAATTTTTCCGGAGCGAGCAATTGCATGATCGTGCCACGGGCAGCGCCCCAAATCGTATCGGTGACGCCGACGAAGGCGAGCAGCACCAGCGCCACCAGAAATGACGGCGATAGACCGAAGGCCGCGAAACCGGCTCCGTAAAGAATCGCCGAAACTAAGAGAATCTTTCCCTGGCCTGCGCGGTGTCCCATAGCAATAAACACGCTCGAGCCGATCACGGCGCCGACACCCCGGGACGACTGCATGAAGCCAAATCCGCGCGCTCCGACGCGAAATACGTCACTCGCCAGGATGGTCAACATCGCGTGATCCAAACCAAAAACGGAAGCAAAGGCTTCCATGACGGTGAGGCCAAGGATCACCGGTTGCGAGACGATGTAAGAAAATCCCGCCTTGGTTTCCGCGAGGAAATCGCGTTGTCTCTCTCGCGCCGGCGACGGTGCGCGCATGAACAGCAACGCGACGACCACAGCCAAAAAACTGGCCGCGTTGGCATAAAAAGCGCCTGCGGTGCCCATGGCGGCGATGGCGATACCACCGAGCGTTGGGCCGAGCAGCGCCGCCCCTTTCCAAAGCAGCGAATTGAGCGCCACCGCGTTGGGCAACACCGCGCGTGGCACAAGCGAGGGAAACAGCGCCTGGCGCGCCGGGCCGTCGAAGGATCCCACCGATGAACTGATGAAGGTGAATAGATAGATGTGCCATGCTTGGATGTGGCCGGCGTGATCGAGTATGCCCAGCCCGAGAGTGAGCACGCCCAGGATCACCTGCGTCCAGAGCAAAAGCCGTTTCCGATCGTAGCGGTCGGCGAAAGTCCCGCTAATCAATCCGAGGGCGATGGCGGGTACGGCGCGAAACACGCCGTTGAGCCCGAGCTGTAGCGGCGAATTGGTCAATTGGTAAAGCAGCCAGTTGGTCGCCGTCATCTGCATCCACGTGCCGATGTTGGAAACAAACAGGCTTAGCCAGAAAAGTCTAAAGTCGCGGTAGCGAAAAGCGGCAAGCCGGCCGACAGACTTCGGGTTCTGTGCGGTGGGGTCTTCGGTGTTCATTCAAAAAGATCGTGGCTGTGAAATTTGTTTGTCCTCGGAGCTTTGCGGCTGATCTCCTTCCCCCTTCACGGGGGAAGGTCGGGATAGGGGTGCCTGCAGCATCGCGCGTGAATCACCCCCACCTTAGTCCTCCCCCGTCAAGGGGGAGGAAAAAAAAACATACGGGAAAGTCGAGAGCTTGATGGCGTCAGACTCGACGCGAGCGATGCAATGGACGTTTAGTTCAAATCCCAATTAGCGAAACCCATGGCGCAACCGACGCCGGTGGTGGTGCGATAGAGCGGCGAATATTCGATCATGGTTCCCGGCCGATCCGCCGCTGCCGCGGTGACGATCCAGTTGCGAATCTCCGAGGTGCCTTCGACTAAGATCTCGGCCGGCATGGCGCTCATGTAATTCAAATCACTTTGTTTCAGCGCGCCGATAAAGTCGCGATCCAGGTTCTCGTCGATCTTGGTGTGGCTGAGACCGCCGGAGCCGATGATGACGACGCGCTGATCGCCGGGAAACCGGCGCAACACATCCGCCAACGCCCGGCCGAAGTTAACGCACCTCTGTGCCGACGGCGCCGGTGGATAGTAGGTGTTGACCATGACGGGCACGACGGCGTGATGGGCTTGAGGACTTAAAAATTTGAGCACACGCGCGAAGGCGTGACCGAGGCCGCCCTCATAACGGGTCTTTTTGGAATAAGATGGATCGAAGCCCGCGTTCATCAATCCGTTGACGAGGGCTTCGGCCATCTTCGCGTCGATGCGATATTTGGTGCGATTTTCCGACTTGAGCTGCTTCAAATAGCGCAGGCTGACGCTCGCTTCCACTTCGGCGCCGACGAAGATCGTAAACGGCGGCATGTTGTCGTCGACCAGATTTTCATGCTGATCGTCGCCGACGACGATCAGAACATCAGGGCGCAACGCGTCGATCTTCTCGCGTAACTTCCCAATGGCGTCCATGCAGCTGTTCCACTTAGCCCATTTGACTTCGTGGGTCTCTTTCTCCATGCCCGGCTTATCGGACAGCTGCTCTCCCGCGCGAGTATTGAGCAAATGCCAGTAGTCCGGATTGAGCATTAACTGCGGCGCATGGGACATGGCCGCGCAGCCGACGAGGTTTGCCATAGCAGGTTTCCTAACAGATCACTGAATAAAACTCATAAGCTCAATTGCCTCAAATAATTTTGGAGTAATGGAGTGATGGTTTAAACCCAATACTCCATTACTCCAACGCTCCAATCCCCATTTCCTTCCTACGCATGCGCCGCTTTCATGTCGGAAAGCTCGGGCAATTTGACATCCACCTTGAACCAGCTCGAGCCGCTGTCATTGCTGCTGAAAAGATCGCCGTTTCGCTGTGCCGCGTACATGCGATCAGTACTTGCCGGATCGAAAGCGAAGCTTTCGACAAAACTCTTGTTGGCCTTCGAGACTTCTCCTTCGAGCTTGTGCCAGCTTTTGCCGCTGTCCGTCGATTGAATCAGGAATGCTTCGGCACCGGTCTCCCGCTTTCTCCACTGGCCGGGTTGGCCGTTTGCAATGGCCGAGTAAAGGACATTGGCCTTCTTAGGGTGAATTGCCAGCGGCACGGAGTATTCCTCTTTGAACTCCGCGGCCATTGGCGCCCAGTTCTTGCCGCCGTCGGCGCTGGAATAAAGCGCGCGCCCAGGCGCTGTCCCCGCTCGGCAGTCATGGCCGCCGGTGGCGATAAAGATTTTGTTGCTGTCCTCCGGATGGAGGACGATGGTGTGCACGTCACAGTCGAGATTCCTGTTCAGGAGTTCCCAATTCTTGCCGCCGTCGGTGGTCTTGAGCATGTAGCCCACTTGGAGCGCGACATACATCGTCTTGGTATCCTTCGGATCGATGGTGATGTCGCGGACATGAGGCTCGACCACGGCGACCGGATAAGTAATCGTCGATACCCATGGAATGTTCCAAACGGAATCCAACCGTTCCCAACTCTTCGCGCTGTCGCGGCTGATGAAAACATCGATGGGCTCGGTGCCGGCATACAGTGTATTGGAATCATGAGGGTCGAAGGTCAAACAGCGAACTTTTCCCGGGCCGCGCTTGCCGTAGCAGGGTTTTTTCCATGTCGCGCCAAAATCTTCGCTCGACCAAACGCCGTCGCCGCGGGTACCGGCAAAGACTTTATTCGGCGCCGATGGCGACACGGCCACTTCGGGAATCTGCCAATCTTTCAGACCGTGATGCTCGACTTTATAAGAACGTCCATCGTTACTCTTGAGCGTCACCACGCCTTCATCAGTTGCGACATAAAGGATTGATGCCATAGCGTTTTCCTCCCTTTCGTTTATGGATCAATATCTACTACACAACTTAGGGGGCGACAAGTCGCACCAATCGCTGTGTTGCCCAGTGCACGCGAAAAGTTTTGCGCCCATTTTTTCAACCGGAAGGCCCGTGTTGATCGCGGTTTATCCACCGGCATTTTAGTGAGTGTAACGAGGCTGTAGAAAAAGCAGCCTCAACGCAGCGTTGAGCGGCGCGCGAAAGCATCCGCTTCAAACGCATTGTTAGAGCAAGCGTTTATTTCGGCACATCTTCTAGTCGGGTACCCCGACCGGCTCTCAGGCTCTGGCGCGCCTGTTCAACGCGCTCAAGGAAACGCGGGTCGTTTTCTAGCTTGTAATCAAACCAGTCATCCTCTGACTCGAATCCGATCAAGACCCCCGCAGGCTTTCCGTGGCGAGTTATGACAATCTCCTGCTTCTCCGCCTGCCGCAGAAATCGGGAAAGATCATCTTTGATCTCAGATAATGGGACTTCTTTTATTCGGGTTTTCCGAATTGCTCCAGCCATATTGCAGCCTCCGATTTGGGAACGATAGCCAAGACCTCGACGGACTCGGCTGATACGTCGTAAAATATTCGAACCTCGCCGACACGAAGTCGGTATTGCGGTCGCGCCAAGCCCCGCAACCGCTTGATGCGGCTCCGGCTCGTTTTCATAGGCTCGTAACGAAGATGCGTTTCAAGAGCATCGCGGACAGTCGATCGAACGTTGGCCTTCAAACCCCGAAAGTCTTCGATCGCCTCCGGGGCCAGAACGATCTCAAAGCGCATTCTGGCCAGATTATAGCCAAAATTTGCGCCGTTTCAAAGTTGGTGCGCTCTAACGCCCAGGCTAAGAGGCCATGGAACGCGCAGCGTTCCAAAGGTCCTTCTTAAGCCTGTTTGTTATACGTCCTATAACCGATATACCAACAACTCACGAAACCGAACATTACGGGACCGGGCACTAACAAGGTGAGAATACCTAACGTTGCAAGGTAGTCATCATACTTAGGACTCCAGAGAATTAAGCTGAGCACACCCGCCAACGCGAGACCGCAAAACAATCCCGCTAGTGTGAAATGCCGCCAGGCTAAACTGTTATGTTTCTCCAGGCACCACACCAAAGGAACACCAACGACCGCACTCACGGCATAAAGAGACGGGACGCCTAGGATTAGACCCAGTGTTGCCAGCACGGCAGTTGATGGATCGTTAACGGTAGGAATCCCAGCGATCTCTCGATACGCGCTCTCAATGGTTGCAAGCAAGGCGATGCACAGTAACGTCGCCATGGGTGCCAAAAGGAACGCGCGAAGTCTTCTATATGGTTTCACTTCGTAGACGTATGACTAGTAATATACAGACCGACTTTTTTCGATAATAGGCAAAAGCCGCCTGCAAGAAAAAGGCCTTTGCTGCAACAAGAGCCTAACCATGGCATTCATTTGATACCTTTTAATCGACTAACATCCCGAACGAATTAATAACCGAGCTCTTTGTCAACCAGATTTTGCAGCGGCTCGCCGGCGATAAAGCGACGGAGGTTCTCAATGAAAATCGGCAACAGCGCGGGCCACTTTTGCGACGTAATACCGGCGATGCGCGGGGTGATGATGACGTTGGGCAGGTCCCAAAGCTCGGAGTTTTCCGGCAGCGGTTGTCGTGCGAATGCATCCAGTACCGCGCCGGCGATCCAGCCTTCTTTTAGCACTCGCACGAGCAATGCTTCTTCTACCGCCCGCCCACCGGTGAGATTGATCAGATAGGCGCTCCGCTTCATCATACGCAGTTCATTCTCGCCGATAATGTTGAAAGTCGAGGGCACGGATGCCAATAGCAAGACGGCGAAGTCGGACTCCGCAAGAAGCCGCGGCAAAAAATCCGGCGTGCCGAGCTCGTCGACATAGTCCGGCTTTGGCGCCGCCGTTCGTTTGGTCGCGACGACGCGCATGCCGAGCGCTTTGGCTTTGCGGGCTAATTCAGATCCGGCGGTGCCAAGCCCAATGATGCCGAGCGTCATGCCCTCAATCTCAACCGGCACTAGCTTCTGCCACTTCTTTTGTTTTTGGGCTTCGACGCACTCCGGTAGTTTCTTCACGAGCGCTAGAATGCACGCCAGGGCGAACTCCGAGAAGACTGCCCCATGTATGCCCTTGGAACCAGTCACTTGAATGGGGCGAGCTTTCACGGCTGGCGTGAGATAAGTATTCACACCGCCACGGGTGACGTGGAGCCACTGCAAATTCGGCATTTGTTGCACCAAAGAATCCGGCAAAGCTTCCTCCGTAAAAACCCCGTCGATTCGTTGTACCTGCGCGGTACCGATAGTGTCATCTGTTTCCGTTATAATTTCACAGCCAGGAAAATTATTCCGAACCGCGCTGAGGTCCATTTCGGGAAGTGTTACACGCAACCAAATTCTTTTGGACATGTGGTGTCTCGTATAGCAACGGACAATTGCTGTCAATGAACGGTAGTGGCTCAGTTCGGTCAAGATCCCTCACTTCGTCTGACTGTGTGAAAACTCTATCGGAGCCCTTCGACGGCGCTCAGGGCGAACGGCTAAGTGCTTAATTTCAAATGAAGTGATTCCGTTCGTGGTGAGCCCCCGTCGAACCATGAACGTAGTTTTCACACAGTCTGTCGTTCGGGATGACAAAGCGCAATGTCATTCCGAGCCGAGCGAGGAATCTTTCTTGATGTTGCGATCCAGCTTGAATTCTAAATGAAGCACTAATAATAAAGCTCTTCGTTGACCCAAGCCCAGCTGCGTGTTACTAAGCCGATTAACTCGTCGGGGAGAACGACAATCCAAAATCCAAAACCTGTGCTGAGCAAAGCCGAAGCATCTAAAATCCAAAATTCGAAGAGCAATTCCGCTTTGGCAAAGAATGTTGCATTGTCTTGCCGGATTCTAGCCAAGCTCGGGCTATTCAAGGAAACGACCGGGCACGTCAGCGCGCGCAGCGTGGATGGCAAGAATATGCTCATTCGAGGCCGCGGCGGGGAAGAGACTGGACTGCTATTTACCAAGCCGAGCGATATTGTTTTAGCTGATTTTGACGGACGACGCGTTCAAAACACCGGAATGCTCAAGCCGCCCAACGAATCGTGCATTCACGGTGAGCTTTATAAAGCCCGTCCCGACGTCGGTGCCGTCGTTCACGCGCATCCGCCGGCAATCGTGCTGACGAGTATGGCCGGCATCGAATTGCGACCGATTTTTGGTGGCTATGATCCGCGCGCCATGCGGTTGGCGATCGAGGGCATTCCCGTTTACCAGAGTAGTCTCACGTTGCAATCCAAAGAACAGGTCCACGAAATGATGGCGGTGATGGGCGACAGTGGTATCTGCGTGCTGCGGGGGCATGGTGTGGTGGCGTGCGGCAAAACTGTCGAAGAGGCGACAATCAAGGCGATCAAGCTCGATTACTTAGCGAAGTTGAATCTGCAGGCTGCTTCCCTCAGCAACGTGCCGTCGATCTCAGAAGAAGACCAAAACGTTTTTCTTAGTAGGCGGGGTGGCGGGCATGGAGGAGGAGGGGCGGAGACGCTGTGGCGATTTTATTGTGAATGGCTCAAAAAGGGATAGTGTTCCAAACGTTTCAATGGTTCCAGACGTTCCAAAGGTGTTAAAACGGTTCAAAGGTTCAACGTTCGATGGCGTCAATCCAAAATCCAAAACCTAACATCCAAAATCTCAAGCGCCGGCTGGTCGAAGCGTTGCAAGTGATCACCGGCGAGGGCGTGCTCTCGGGATCGGGCCATTTGAGCGCGCGGATTCCGGGAACGGAGACTTTTCTGATTAATCCGCGTTTCGCCGGGGTGCTCGCCGACCCGAAAGACATCTGCACGGTAAACTTCGACGGCAAACGGATCGCCGGCAAAGGACCGATCCCATCCGAAACGCCGATCCACGCGGCGGTGTACAAAGCTCGCCCCGATGTTGGTAGCGTGATTCACTGTCACGCCCGCTACTCGATTCTTGTCGGTTTACTCGACGCCGGTCTCATTCCGTTCAACCGCGAAGCGCGGATGTTTGCCGACGGTGTGCCGCTCTTTCACGAGAGCCGCGGCATCAATGATTTCGCGCTGGCGCAGCGCATGGTCGATAACCTGGGGCCGCACTATGCAACGTTCCTACGTGGACACGGTGTCGTGGTCGTCGGTCCCGGGATCGAAGGCGCATGCATCTCGGCGATTCAACTGGAGCGAGCCTGTCAGGATCAGTTGTTGATGATGAGCATTGATAGCGTGAAACCGATGGCAGATGCCGGCCGCGGGAGAAGTAATGCGCGGTTGGAAAATCCCTATCGCGCCTGGCCGTTTTTGCTTTACAAGCACAAAGTGAAATCCAAAGCGCAAATTCGCGCGGGCATTCGCGCGCTCAAAGAAGGCGAGCACTACTGATGTTTTTGATACAGATTAGTAAGCTCGCGACGTTGGCGATATTCGAGTCTAGACTCCTTCCCCCGTCGACGGGGGAAGGCACCCCCACCTTAGTCCTCCCCCGTCGAGGGGGAGGAAATAGGAATTCGGTTTCGCGCTCGGCAAGTTTTATTGGATATCAGCAGCGATTGCTGATCTTTATGTTCTTGATTGGCATTTCTCAATTGGTCTCGGCTGTCAAACTAACGGCCCAAGATAAAAAGCTCGACTCCTTCACCATTTCTTTCGCGTCGGTGTCGGCAACACGTGCGCCGCTCTGGATCGCCAAAGATTTAGGACTATTCGAGAAGTACGGGTTGGAGGGGAATCTGGTCTACATTGCCTCCGGCGTCACTTCGGTCAATGCGCTGCTCGGCGGCAGCGTCGATATCATTGCGGCGTCGGGCTCATCCGCTGTTGGCGCGGCAGCGCGTGGGGCGCCGATTGTCATCATTGCCAGCCTCGGTCACATCGCCTACAAGCTGATCGCGCATCCGTCGATCACGTCCGTGCAGGGGTTAAAAGGTAAAATTATCGGCTCGAGCCGCATCGGCGCGGGCACCGATTTTGCCCTGCAGCGGCTTCTTCCTAAACTCGGTTTGATACCCGGAAAAGATGTCACGCTACTTGCGACCGGCGTGAGCGAGTCGGACCGGCGTCTGCTAATGCTTATGCAAGGCAAAATCGACGCGACGCTTGGCACCGACGATAATCTCCTTCAGTTGGCGGCCAAAGGCATGAAGTTTTCGGTGCTCGCTGACGTGTATGAAGCGGGAGTCTACACCACGGGCAGCGACATCGCGACGAGCCGACAGTTGGTGAAGCAAAAGCCGCGGCAGCTTAAGGCTTTTTTGATGGCGATTACCGAGGGGACTTACATCGGCCGGACGCAAAAGGAGCAAGCCCTGCGAGTCTACCGAAAGTATCTAAAAATCGAAGATCCGAAGATGCTCGATTCCATGCACAAGAATTATTTGCTGGGCTCGATCCCGGCGCGGCCTTTTCCGAAAGAAGAGGCGATCCAAAACGACATCGAGGATCTGAGCCAAACCTATGCCCATCTCAAAGGAAGAAAGGCCGGGGAGTTTCTCGATATCTCGTTGCTTAAGAGTCTCGAAGAAGGAGGCTTCTTCAAGAAATTGTACGGGCAATAGGTTGCCCCAAGACGTCCTGAATAGGACCCGCATTGAGCGGATCGAAACCACGCATTATCGCCTACGAGCTCCCCGACGGCTGGACGGTATTCGCCGGCACGACGGACGCCGACAACGATTACTTAAGCACCGAAATCGCTGAGCCGGACGATTGGTGGTTTCACGCCGATAAAGTTCCCGGCAGCCATGTAATTCTTCGAGCGAGACCTACCGGAGAGCCAAGCCGGGAGACTCTGCGCCAAGCCGCCGCGGTCGCGGCATACCATAGCAAAGCGCGAAATGCCGGGAGCGTGCCGGTTCACTGTACGCGAGCGCATCACGTGACAAAACCGCGCGGTGCAAAGACCGGCACGGTCAGCGTCTCGCGGGGCAAGGTGTTGAAAGTCCGTCCGGATATTAGTTTTGCCGCTCGCGTGCGCGCCGAAAACAGAATTACGGGTAATTCTTCGACCGACGAGTGACCGAAGGCACCCCGTGGCGACGACAGAACACCGGTGTAGCTCAGGTCGCCGATCAGCCGCGTATTCAGCCAAGAGCAAGCTTGCCGAGCACCCGCCTAAATAGTAATAAAAGGATCGGATGTACGAGCGGGGACGAGTAATCGTTACGCAGAGACTGAATACTAAAGAAGGTATGCCGCTATGATTACCGCTGAAGAAAACCAATTGCTTACTCAAACTGATCCTGAAACACCTTGCGGCGAGCTCTTGCGCCGCTACTGGCAACCGGTTGCCTTGAGCGAGGAATTGCCGAACGGCGGAGCGCCTTTGAAAGTGAGAATCTTAAGTGAGGACTTGGTGCTCTTCCGCGACGATCAAGGACGACCGGGGTTGCTTGGACTACACTGCTCCCATCGCGGTACCGATTTGAGTTACGGGCGCATCGAAGACGGCGGCTTGCGCTGTCTGTATCACGGCTGGCTTTACGATATTTGCGGCCGGGTGCTCGAACAGCCCGGCGAGCCCGGCGGCGGCGCCAATCGGCAGGAGATTCGCCATCGCGCTCATCCGTGCAAGGAATTCGGCGGCATAATTTTCACGTACATGGGACCCGGCGACGCTCCCTTGCTGCCAAATTATGAATTCCTCACGGTCCCGGAGGAATACCGGACCGCGACGAAACTTTTCGAAGAGTGCAACTATCTGCAAGGCAACGAGGGAAACATCGATCCCGTGCACCTTTCCTTTTTGCATCAAAATCTCAACGAGGCTCAGGTCGCGCGCCGGCGCATCGTGCCGGGTAGCGATACCACCGACAACGCGCTGCTCGCCGAGGATATCGCGCCGACTATCGAAGTCGATATCACGGATTATGGCGTGAGGATTTACACGCTCAGAAATGCCGGGCGGGACAAACGTTATTTACGAGTGACTAATTTTGTCTTGCCCAATTTAGCCGTGTTCGGCGGTTCGACGGTGGGCGCCGGCTACTCGATCCACTGGCATGTGCCCATCGATAACACGCACCATTGGAAGTATATTTTCGCATTCAATCGAGAAAAACCCCTTGACGATTTTATGCGAACTAGGAGCCGGGTCGAGCTGACTGCCGATTATCGATTGACACGAAATCGGGCTAACCGCTATCAGCAGGACCGAGATTCGATGAAGACGCAGACGTTTACCGGCATGGGATTGAACTTCCAAGCCCACGATGCTTTTGCGACCGAGAGTCAAGGCCCGGTGCAAGACCGCACCGCAGAGCATCTGGTGTCTTCGGATAAGGCGATCGTGGCCGCGCGCAAATTGCTGCTGAACGCGATGAGGGACGCAAAGAACGGCGACGATCCTCAACACGTCATTAGAGATTCCAAATCAAATCATCTACTGCACTTACAGGCGTTGTCAGAAGTTATACCCAACTCCATAGACTTCCGGCAGCATACGCAAGAGCGAATTGCCGAGATCCAGCGAATGTACGGCAAATAAGTTGCCGGGAGTTCAAGGTTCAAGGTGCCCGGATTGATCGCGTGTTTCACTTGAACTTTTGAACGATTGAACTCTGAACCAGGCCGACGAAGGAGGCCTTATTCATGCTAACACGAATCCAGCACGCCGCTATCGTCAGCGAAAACTTCGTGCGCGAGGCTAAGTTCTACGAGTCGGTCTTCGGCATGAAAAGGTCCAAGCCCGAGTCCGCGGAGGAGGAAAAAGCGATTCGAACTAACTACGCGGTCAGCATCAGCGACGGTTACGTCGGCGTTACCGTGATCGGTCGAAAGCCGGGCTATGTGCCGGGGCTGCACCACTTTGGCGTCGATGTCGACGACGTCGAAGAGGCGATTGCGCGCATCAAGAAAAACTATCCCGAAGTTACCGTGCTCAGGCGGCCGTCCAACCGCCCGTTCGCTACCTTTGGAGCCCATGATCCCGAAGGAAATTATTTTGATTTGACGCAGGAAGGTATGTCGAACCGCCGAGACGTCTACGTCGAGCAGCAACGCGCGCATCCGCGACGAATCCATCACATCAAGCTGCGCGTCATGAATCCGGCAAGCATCGCGGCTTTTTACCGCGATCTTTTCGACTTGCAGGAAGCCGACAAAGCGCTCGAAGATCCGAATCATTATCTCACCGACGGCCAGGTAACGCTCATCATCGCGCCGTGGAAGATGAGCGACTTCGAAGGCGCAGGGATCGATCGACCCGGATTGGAACACGTCGGTTTCAAAGTCGAGAGTGTCGAAGCCGTAAAAAGGGAACTAGTCGTGCTGCGCGAAGCCAATCCGGAGATGCGCGAGCGCGTGGTCAGCGAACCGAGCGAAGGAGAGAGACGCCTTGCGTTAATCGCGTCTTGCCGTCACGGCCAATATCAGTGTTCGAGTCCGGACGGGGTGTTTGTGGATCTCACCGAGATGTGAAGACGAAGAACCACAGAACATGGTGTAGCGACCTCAAATGCCCACTCCGTCATTCCGGCGGACGCCGGAATCCAGGTTTGTTCTAAAGAATGGACACCGGCTTTCGCCGGTGTGACGACAACTTCAATACCGTAACTGCAAACGGTGAAACAACCCTGCGTGTATCTTTTGGCAAACAAGCGAAATGGAACACTCTATGTTGGAGTCACGTCCAATTTGGTTCAGCGGATCTGGCAGCATAAGAACGACCTCGTCGAAGGATTCACGAAACGTTATCGAGTTCATACGCTGGTATGGTACGAACTGTGCAAATCCATGCAGGCGGCGATAGCGCGCGAAAAGGCGATGAAAGAATGGAAACGCACATGGAAGATCGAATTGATTGAAAAATCCAATCCAGAGTGGCGTGACCCGTATGAAGATATACTGTGACTAGATATCGGCCTTTAGATGAGAGGGCGGAAATCACGGTGTGCTATTCAAGATGCCCACTCCGTCATTCCGGCGAACGCCGGAATCCAGGTGACGACAAGTTCAATACCGTAACAGCAAACGGTGAAGAGACGCCCGTATATTTGATCTCCAGTAATTCATAATCTTCTGGCAACGCCGTCCTCATGTTGTTACAATCCGGCGGCGATGTTGACGACCGACCGGGTTTCGGGGAGTGCGCTTGTCCTCTTTTCGCTGCTGGTGATTTGGGAGAGTCGTCGTCTCCCGCTCGGGACATTCCGTCAGCCCGGACCGGCTTACATTCCCATCCTTCTCGCTTTGCTCCTTTTGCTCTTTGGTGTTTCCCTCGCAGTGACAGCGCGCCGGGCTCCACAGTTATCTTCACTGAGTTGGACCGAGTGGCGTTATGCTCTGGCGATTTTGGCGGCCTGCATCTTTGCGATTCTGGGGATGGAGCGTCTCGGCTACCGTGTCACGGTGCTGCTCGTGCTGATCTTTCTCGTTAGAATTATGGAAAAGTGCGGCTGGGCGTTGACGGTATCGTTTGCCTTGCTCGTGGCGCTTGGTTCGTTCTACTTGTTCCACACCATCCTGCGGGTGCCGCTGCCTCAGGGGCCGTTGGGGTTCTGAAACATGGATGTAAACACTCAAAATCGAGGATCGAGAATAGAGGATCGAAGATCGAGTAAAGAAGATAGTGATCATCAAGCCTCCATCCTCTATCCTCCATCCTCGGTCTTACAATGACTGAAACTCTGCATAATCTCTATCTCGGATTTTCAGTCGCACTTACCCCTAACGTTTTGCTCTATGCTTTTGTCGGCTGCGTTATCGGCACGCTCGTTGGTGTCTTGCCGGGCGTGGGTCCGCTCGCCGGCATCAGCTTACTGCTGCCCGCCACCTTCGGTCTGGACGCGACCTCGGCAATCGTGCTGCTCGCGGGAATCTACTATGGCGCCATGTACGGCGGGTCGACGACTTCGATACTGATGCGTATTCCCGGCGAGGCGGCATCCGTTATGACCTGCATCGACGGCTACGCGATGACCCGCAATGGTCGCGGCGGGCCGGCCCTGGCCATTGCTGCCGTGGGTTCTTACGTTGCCGGAACCGTAAGCGTCGTCGCTCTCATGCTGCTCGCGCCTCCCCTGGCCAGCTTTGCTCTTCGCTTCGGACCGCCCGAGTATTTCTCCCTGCTGCTTCTCGGTCTCCTCGTGCTCGCGTACATGAGCGGTGCCTCCATGCTCAAGTCTCTGGCGATGGCGGCGCTCGGGCTTCTCTTTGGCATGATCGGCATCGATCCGATGACCGGATTCTTTCGCTTCAGCTATGGCCTGGTCGAGCTCGGCGATGGGATCGGTGTGGTTCCAGCGGCGGTGGGACTCTTCGGCCTTTCGGAAATTTTATTGACCGCGGGGCAGCCAACCGTGCCCGAGGTGATCAAGCCCAGATTGCGGGAGCTTCTCCCATCGCGCGAGGAATGGCGCGATTCAGTTTGGCCGATCGGCCGGGGGACGGTTATGGGCTTTTTGATCGGCATCATTCCCGGCTCCGCCCATATCATCTCGTCATTCGTTTCTTATGCGGTGGAGCGCCGCCTCTCCAAGCATCCGGAGCGCTTCGGACACGGCGCCATCGAGGGCGTCGCTGGACCAGAGTCGGCGAATAACTCGGCTACCTCCGGAGCCTTCGTTCCCATGCTCGCCTTGGGCGTTCCGTCCGGGCCGATCCCGGCGGTGATGATCGCGGCCATGATGGTGCACGGAATCTCGCCAGGTCCTCTTTTGATCACTCAGCAGCCGGAGCTTTTTTGGGGCTTCATTGCCAGCATGTATGTGGGCAACGTGGTGCTTTTGATTCTCAATCTTCCGCTGGTGGGAATATTCATCAATGTCCTGAGAATTCCATACCGGCTGCTTTATCCGGCGATTCTTATCTTTTGCATTCTCGGCGTCTATGCGGTCAACGGCAGCGTTGTCGATGTCGGCATTATGACGGCGATGGGCGCGCTCGGATATGTGCTGCGCAAGTTTGACTTCGAGACCGCACCAATAGTATTGGGGCTCATATTGGCGCCGATGCTGGAGATGAGCTTTCGCCAGTCGCTCTCCATGTCCTCGGGCAGCTACGGCATTTTTATTACCCGGCCGATCGCCGCGGCAATGCTGATGGTCGGGCTGGCGCTTCTCTTATTGCATATTTTTCCACTCGTCATAAAAAAGATGGATTGGCGGCAGAAGCTCGGATTTGCCGGCGCGAAGGAGTAGAGGTGGCTTACTAGAAGATCGAGGATGGAGAATCGAGAATTGAGGATCGCGATCTATCTTCGAACCTCGGAGGTGAAAATGACAGCTATTCGACAACAAAATTATCTAACCACGAAGGTCACGAAGGGTTCTGATACTTATTATCCTAAACTTCGTGTCCTTCGTGGTGAAAGTTGTCCTTTCTTCTTTGGTTGCGGCTCTGCCGCGCTAGGTCTATTCGGGCGCATTGCTTCGCTGATTTTACTCATTTTGCTTTTCGGTCTCAGCGCCGATGTTTTCGCACAAGAGAAATACCCGGATCGGCCGATCACCATTGTGGCGCCGTTTCCGCCCGGAGGCGTTGCCGATCTCACCGCCCGACCGGTCGCGGCAGCGATGGAAAAGGTGCTGAAAAATCCCGTCGTGGTCGTGAACAAGACTGGAGCGGCCGGCGCAGTGGGGATGTCTTTCGTCGCCAACAGCAAACCCGACGGTTATAACCTTCTGATGGCGCTCTCCAGCATCTCCATCATTCCGGAGGCGGATAAGCTCTTTGACCGCCAGCCCGCCTATACCATGGACCAGCTTATTCCCATCGCTTTGATTTCCGCTGATCCAACGGTCTTGGTGGTCAATGCCGAGCGTCCATGGAAAAGCGTGAAGGAATTCGTCGATGACGCAAAAAAGCGTCGGGGCGAGATTTCTTACTCTTCCTCGGGCGTGTACGGGACCTTGCACATGGCGATGGAGATGTTCTCTCATGCCGCCGCGATCAGTCTGAAGCATGTGCCCTATTCCGGAGCGGGGCCGGCCCTCACGGCGATACTCGGCGGCCACGTCGACACGCTTGCATCCGGCCCCGCCGTGGTCATCCCGCACATCAAGGCGGGTAAGCTTCGGCCCCTGGCCGGGTGGGGCGCTAAAAGGGTAGCTTCTCTTCCCGATGTGCCGACGTTTAAAGAGCTTGGTTACGACATCGAATTTTACATCTGGGCCGGACTCTTCGCGCCGCGCGGGACGCCGGCTGCGGTGATGCAAAGCATTCGCACAGCCGTGCGTCAGGCAGTGAACACACCGGAATTCAAATCGGCGATGGAAAAACTTGAAACCCCGATTGCCTATCTCGATGCGCCCGAGTTTCAAAAATTCTGGGACAAGGACGCCAAGATGCTAACTGACGCCATCAAGCGCGTGGGCAAGGTGGAGATCAAGGAAGCGAAATAAAGTAGCCCGGAGACTCTAACTGTGGCGCGCTCGGTCGTACGCCCTGGAGTCATTCAAGCTCGAGCACTCGAGCGCGGCCGGAGCGATCGAGAAGTTGGACTTTAGGAACCAATGCATATGACCCTCATCGGCAAACAGCGGATTGTCATCGGCATGTACGACGGGTTCGGCATGGATTATATGGCAGCAAGCCCGTTGCCGGCGTTCCGTTTCATGGCCGAGCATGGTTTTTTCAAACCGGTGAGCGCGGTCTTCCCGACCGTGACCAACACCAACAACGCTTCTATTTGTTGCAGCACGTGGCCTAGGGAGCACGGCATCACCGGCAATTCCTATTTCAACGAGCAGACCGGTGCAGCCGATTATATGGAGAACGCCGATTTCCTTTGTGTGCCGACGGTGATTCAGCGTGCCGCCGAGCGGGGCGTGAAGTCGGCGCTGCTCACGTGCAAAGTAAAAACCATTCATCTCCTGGGGCGCGGCGCGGAGATCGCCGTGGCCGCCGAGGCTCCGCCTGTCGAATGGATCGAGCGCTACGGCAAACCGGCGAACATTTACAGTCGTGAGATCAATTATTGGTTGTGGCAGGCGGCGGTCGATATTCTCAAACATCGCCCAGACATCGGTCTCCTCTATGTTCATACGACGGATTACCCGATGCATACTTGGGCGCCGGCGGCGCCGGAGTCCAAGGAGCACTTGGCTACTCTGGATCACTTCTTGGACGAAGCCAAGGCAGCCGCACCGAATGCCGCCTTTTTGCTCACGGCCGACCACGGCATGAACTACAAGTCGCGCTGTTGGGATCTCTTCAAAGCCTGCCGCGAGCTCGGCAGCGAGGTGCGCTTTGCCCTGTCCGCGGAAAAGGATCGCTACGTCAAACACCACCGGACCTTCGGCGGCGCCGCCTGGGTCTGGCTGAACTCGCCAAAGGACGAAGAGAAAGTCACTCAGGCTTTGCTGGACCTCAAGGGTGTGGAGGCGGTGCTGCCGCGGCGCGATGCCGCGGCGAAATTCGGCCTTATGCCGGAGCGCATCGGTGAATTGGCTGTATTCGGAGACGCCGATACGGTTTTTGGCGAGCTCGATGGTCCGATGGAGGAACTGGAGGCCGGCTACCGTTCTCACGGCTCGCTCCACGAGTCGGAGATTCCGCTGGTGATCTATAATTCATCAGTAAAACTTCCATCGTCCGACGCCTTCATCGCGAATCTCGACCTGACGCGCCACATTGTCACTTGAAGGCGTCCTAAGGTGATGGGGCTTAATTTCCTAGACGGGCATTTCGTCAACCAGCGGCGCGAGTTGTTACCAAACGTATAACGACTCTACGAGGATTAACTCACAAGCTCCGCCGCCCGTGTCCGCGCGGGTCAGGGAACTTTTCCAGCGAAAACCTTCCTTCGAGGTCACCTCGACGAGCAACCCTTTGAGATGCACCATGTTTCCCGGACGGATCGATTTCAGCTGACTTTCGATCTCGGTGTCGGCCAGAATCATATGCATATTGGCGCTATGCGTTTCGATCAGCTCCCTTGGGACCGGAAAGGTATTGGTGTGCCAGCTATACGCCCGCCCGTTCTGAGAAATGCTGAAGTGGCGAATGCCGGACTTTGGATTGACCACGAGCTTCTGACTGGAAACGTTCGCCGCCGCCCCAAGTATCACCACTTCCGCTCCGCGCATGCGCGCGCGCATCACCGCCGCCGCTCCCACCAGCGCGTGGTGAACGTCGCCGGCAATGAGCGATTGCGCCAGTCTCGGACTTCCCGTGAGGAGAATAACGTCAGCATCCAGCCCATGCTTGGCAAAACCCCCGGTCTCTTTCGCGATCCACGGAGCCGATAACCCGGGCGCCGGTGAGACGACCCCGACGCGAATTTTTTCCGCCGCCGAAGTCTCTTCCATGAAGGCAAATAAGAGGCAGACTACAGCGACGGCAAATAGATTTTTCATCCCCAATCTAATCATACAGTCATCTAGCCCGGTCAAGATTGATCTGGCAAGAGAAAGTTTATGGCGGGAGTCGGCGTTGATCAATGAAATCAATCACGCATACTTTCTCCCGATATCACCCCTGGTGAAAAGCGACGGGGACGTGATACAAGAGGCCAGCCGAAGACGGCATGGATCGAGGTGGCAGATATAGCAATGTTCGGCGCATGGTGAAAACCGCGGACAGCGGAGAAAAGAAATTTAGAATAAGCTCTGCGCCTCTGCGGTGAAAAAAGATCCGGAGGTCTAACCGCCAAGTGCGGCTGGGGGCAACCTAATCAGTAAAATGGACGCAGCACTGAAAAGTCAGGAGGAGTAAAGTTATGAGCAATCTCACTGCCATCGATGCCGACGGACATGTTATCGAGAGAGAAAGCGAAATCCGCAAATACTTGAAGGAGCCGTGGAATCGGCGTTCGACGGCGCTTCGCCCGGGCGACCAGCCGTGGGACAACTACATGTTCGATCACTTTGTCACGGAGCAGACCTGGGGCAAGCTCTCGGGCCGTGAGCAGGTCGCGCGCTGGCAGGATATCTTGGACGAACATCAGATCGAGACCGCCGTCTGTTTTCCGACGGGCTCAGGGAGCGTGGTCCGGCTGCAGGAGCTGAAGTTTCAAATCGCCGTGGCGCAAGCCTGTAACGATCATTTCGCCGCGGAATACAACGCACTCTCCGATCGCGTGAAGTGCGTCGGCGTTTTACCGATGCGCTCGCCGCAGGCCGCCGCTGAGGAATTGGAGCGCGCGGTGAAGGAGCGGGGCCTCATCGGTTTTGAGATCCTGCCGGTCGGACTTCCGTTGGCGCTCGGCGATTCATTCTACGATCCGGTCTATGCTGCGGCGGAAAGATGCGGCGCGGTGCTCGGCATCCACGGCACCCGCAGCTGGTCGCGTGAGCTAGGCGCCGCGGGCTTAAGCACTTTCGCCGAAGTTCACGCTTACGCCTTCACGGCCGGAATCCTGCTTCAGTTTACCAGCATGATCTGCCAAGGCGTGCCGCTGCGTTTTCCCAAACTGCGCTTTGCGTTCTTGGAAATCGGCGCTACCTGGCTGCCGTATTATCTGGATCGTCTCGACGAACACTGGGAGAAACGCGCTGAAGTCGAGATGCCCCTGCTCAAAGAAAAACCCAGCGAGTTGGTAAGAAAATCGGACGTGTACTTCAGCATCGAGCCCGGCGAGTCGCAGCTAGCGCAAACCATCGATTACGTCGGCGCGGATCATTTTCTATTTGCTTCGGATATTCCTCACTGGGACTGCGAGTTCCCGGGCAACCTGCAGCATATCCGCAATCACTCGGCGTTGTCGGAGGAGACTAAAGAAAAAATACTTTACAAAAACGCCAAGCGACTCTTTAACTTGTGAAGGTTCGCCAGCGGTAATAAGGGGCCTCTGAAAGATTGAGCAAGATCCGTGTCCGTTTCTGCTGCGAACTCTAATCTGGAAGTCTGATTGACGATGGACCAGGACAAACCGATGATTCAGCCCGACGATCCATTGATCCCTGTGCCGATCCCAGCGCAGGCTCCGGCCAAGGGGGGCAGCGCCGAGCTTCCCGGCACGCATCTTTGGTATTGGGACACCGGCGGCGCCGGTGTCCCGGTTGTGTTTCTCCATCCGGCAACGGGCAGCACGCTGATTTGGTTATACCAACAGCCCGTGTTCGCCAACGCAGGGTTTCGCGTGATCGCCTATTCGCGCCGCAACCATTACAACTCCGACCTTGCGCCCGAGAACGATCCGGGAACCGGATCGGAAGATCTGCACAACCTGATGGAGTTCCTCGGCGTGGAAAAATTCCATGCGGTAAGCTCAGCCGCCGGTGGCAGCGTCGCCACGGATTATGCGTTCTCGCACCCCGAACGAGTTCTGAGCTTGACGGTTTCGAGCAACAACCTCGCCGCCAGGAACGGCTACATCGCCGAAACCGCCGCCCGTATCAGACCAAAAGAGGAGAAGGATCTGCTGCGCTGGTTTTGGGAGCTTGGGCCGTCGTACCGCGCAGCCAACCCTGGAGGCGTGGAAAAATGGAACGAGCTCACGCACAGGTCCGTGACCGGCAAGGGAGCGCGACAAAACTTGGCCAATCTCGTTACGCCGGCCAAGCTGGAGACGTTGAAGGCCCCGACCCTTTTAATAACGGGCGCAGCCGATCTGGTAACGCCGCCTTCGAGCATGCGCATGATCGCGCGACATATTCCCGACAACGAGGTCGTGATCGTCGCCGAGTCCGGCCATTCGCCCTACTGGGAGCAGCCTGAATACTTCAACCGAACCGTCATCGATTTCATCCGCCGCCGTTCGAAATAATCAGATGCTCTCAAGCGACTCCTTCGTCCGCCCACGGTAAACGACGACCTTGCGACGGGCGCGAGCGCGCGCCAGAGAAATAGCGCAACAGCAAATCAAGATTCGGCTGGGATCGAGAGTTATCAGGTCACGGCAACCGGCGCGCGCACTATTTGTTTTTGCCGATCGCCGCCGTCCATTGATCGGCCTGGACTTTTGACAAATTGCCTCTCGGCACAAGGCGCGCATCTTCATAGCCCCAATGCTCGAGATCCGTGAGATATTGTTCTCTAGAAAGCAATGTGCCTTGACAAACTCGCTCGGATGAACCCGGTAAATCCATTTCACTTTGAAGTTTGTGCAGAAGTTCGTCAACGACCCACTGAGGGATCTGTGAGCGTTCCGAAGGGTAGGCGAAGCCAAAAAGAATGATATGGCTCAAAAGAAGTCGCCAGTGCGCGCCAAAGCGCTCAAGCAGGTGCTGCCAGTCGATGTTCTTGGCACAAGCAAGCAACAGATGAGCTACATCTGCGCCGTCGTAACGTTCCCGCTCCATGACAAACGCTTTGGACCAGATGGTCTCTTCGATTGGACAGAGTTTTATGGGTACGCCGAGAAAATGTTCCACGATGGCATTTCTGAACCAGTCGTCATCGACCTTAGCAACACCATTCCCCGAGTTAAAAATGACGTCGATGTAGTGCTGACCACAAATGGCCTTTCCCAGCCAATGTGGAAACGTGATTTCAGTCTGATAGCCGATCGCAGATAGTTTGTCCAACACGCGCTGACAGTGCGCCTGCCGAACAAATATATCGAAATCTTTAAGATCCCGTTCAATGCCGGTCAAGCGTTCGAAAGCGTAGGCGCCGCCGACCAAGAACGGTAAGTGAGCCTCATCGAGCGCGGAAACTGCGGGCAGATAAAAATCCTTGTAAATGGTCTGCCGAGCCTGATCTGCCTCCGCAACAGCGGCGGCACATTTACTCGACCTTGGCGCGTGCGACATGGCTCTCGCTTTCTCTTTCCGGAGCGATTTCGAACAGTCGAAAGGGCGGCCGGTTTGGAAAAGTTTTTTCGAGCACTCTGAGCGCCACGTTATAGACCGGCGTCCCTTCTCTGGTTTTCCCTTCGGGCTGCCCTCGATGCGCATGGCCATGAAAGGCTGCTGTCACGGCATATCGATTTAACGGTTCCTCCAAGCGGCTCGATCCGAGAAATGGCAGGATTTCCGGAGGTTCGCCCTCCACGGTGGCTCGAATCGGCGCATAATGCAGCAGCGCAACGAGCCGGGAGGTTCGGAGGCTTGCTAACGCCGATTCGAGCTTGAGGGATTCACGGACGGTCTCTTTGACGAAATCCTTAATCGACTGTTCACCCCACGGCTCGAGCGAGTGCCGGCCGAAGCCGCCCGCGAATCCCTTCACACCGGCAAATCCGATGCCGTAAAACTCGCGAGCTGTGCCGTCCAGCAGGACAATTCCCGCCTCTAGCAGGATCTTTTTCACTTCATCTTGTTTGTTCGATTCGAATTCGTGGTTGCCCAACACGGCGATGATGGGAAGCTTAACGACCGCTAATTCTTTCGCGAGGATCTCGGTTTCTTCGGGCAATCCTAAATGGACCAAGTCGCCGCAAATCAAGAGCACATCGGCGCTTCTAGAGATGTGCGCAAAGAGGTCTGTCAGTACTCCATGCGACGTCTTCTGATAATGAAGATCGGCAATGGCTGCGATACGGACTTTGTCTCCCGTCATAGCGATACCACAGCTGGCCCGGACTGTTCCTTGCCGGTTGTCTCCCGTTGAAGGCCGGCGAGCAGATCTTTGGGCGTGCGCTCGAAAATCGGCTGTTGAGTGAAAACCGAGCAAGGCCTATGCCAGCGGCGGTGCATCGAAGATTCGAAATAACTTTGGCGAATCGGCAAAATTCGACGGTCATATCGTGTCATTTGCAAGCCATTTTCAGACGAAAGGGAAGGAAATTTCCTGCAATCAGATGGGAAGAACAACGCGTAATAGCGTCGATGATTCTTCGGCATGGCCCCTTCAAAGACAATCAAGCGTGCTTAAGAAAATGCTCTTGCGCAGCCATTTGCCGCACGCCGCGTTTGGCGCTATTAATCGAGAAATTTGCCGTGAAAGAAACCCCTCCGCTTGGATTCCCGCATCAACTACTTGCTTCTCGCGACAGCGCTGCTGGGAACTTTTTTTTCCGGAACGGCGACGAGAATCGTCGCTATTTCAATGCCCACGATAGCGCAGAGTTTGAGCACGGATCTGCTCGGTGTTTCGTGGGCGTTGCTGTCGTATCAACTTTCGAACATCGGGCTCTCGGTGATCTTCGGTCGTATTTCGGACCTTTGGGGCCGGGAGAAAATGTTCGCATTGGGTTTCTTAGTATTTGCCGTGAGCTCGCTTCTGTGCGGCTTCTCGCAGACCGTGCTGCAGTTGATCGTGTCGCGTTTCGTTCAAGGCGTCGGCGGCGCGATGCTGCAGTCTTCGAGTCGGGCGCTGGCATCCGAGTCGGTGACCGAAGATCTCGCCGGCCAGGCGCAAGGGTACATGACCACAGCGCATCACGTCGGTTTCATCCTTGGCCCGAGCATCGGCGGCGTGATGATCGACTATTTCAGCTGGCGCTGGAGTTTTTTTCTGCTCGCTCCGATCGGCTTTGGCGGTGCGGGACTAGCGTTGGCCAATCTCAAGCGGCAGCACCTGCGGCCGCCGTCGCACGACGCGCCCGTCGATTACTTGGGCGCCGTGCTGCTCTTCGCGATCACGACAACGCTGGTATTTTTCTTCGATCGGCGCACACAGCTAATCGTCAGTGGCTCGACGAAGATGCTTTTGGCGGTATTTTTTCTCGCTAGCCTGGCGGCTTTCCTACTACATGAGTCGCGCACCACAAGTCCATTCGTCAATCTGGAGCTGTTTAAGATCCGCCGCTTCAGTTTCAGCGTCGTGAGTCTGCTCGTGATCGCAATCAGCTACACGCTTACCGGTTTCCTGATGCCGTTTTACCTCCAGGACGTGCTGCTTCTTTCGCCGACGCAGGTCGGGGTGCTTTTTATGGCGCCATCGATCTTGACGGTGGCGCTGGCGCCGCTGAGCGGCTACATGACCGACCGCTTGGGTCCGCGGGTTCCCGCGACTTTGGGTGTGTTATTGATGATCGTGTCTTTGAGCATCGGCGGCCTGTTGCGGACCGACTCTCACTGGCTGCTGCCGGCGGCGTTGATCATTGTCGGGGCGATGACCAACGGAATCTTCAATCCGGCCAATTCCACGGCGATGATCAGTATGATGCCTAAGGAGCATCGCGGCTTCGCCTCGGCGGTCAATCATGTGACGTTCGGATTGGGAAACGTGCTGGGCGTTGCATTGGGCGGCTTGTCCATGTCGCTCGCCTTTGAACATTATACCGGTGTGAGTGCGGCGAATCTGACGACGGCGAATCCTCTGGGTTTCGTCGCGGCCCTCAATGCGACATTTTTGGCGGCCATCGCACTGACCGTCATCGCCCTATTCACGTCGGCGCTGCGCGGCAGGGACAAAGCGTCTTAGACTGAGTCCCGGTTGACAGGTGTAGCCGGCCGTCGCTAAGTGTCGTAAAAATCATTCAGGGCTGTGCATGGGAGGCAAAAGATGGCTGAAAAGATCGTCTACTTGAATGGTTCGTTCGTGCCTGAGAGCGAAGCCAAGGTCTCGGTGCTCGATTCCGGCTTCAATGCCGGCGACGGTGTTTACGATGTGACACGAACTTTTGGTCACAAGCCTTTTCGCTTAAGAGATCACACGGCGCGGCTGTTTAGGTCGCTCCGTTACACTCGCATCGACTGCGGTATTTCGCCTGAGGAAATGGAGAAAGTCACATTGGACGTGTTCGAGCGCAATAGACCGATTCTCGAAAAAGGCGAAGAAGTGGCGATCTGGCAGGTGGTAAGCCGGGGAATGCGCTCGTCGCGGGGAAATCGAACGATCGGAAAAGCGACGGTGGCGATTTACTGCATCAGCATTGCCTTCGAGGATTTCGCGCGCCACTACGTCGACGGCGTCAAGCTCGTCATTCCTTCGACCCGGCGCATCCCGCCGCAGTGCCTGGAGCCCAAGGCGAAGATCAACAATAAGATGAATCACAACATGGCGATCTTCGAGGCGAAGCAGGTCGATCCCCAGGCTATCCCGCTGATGCTCGACCTCGATGGCAACATCAGCGAATCGAACGCGCACAACTTTTTCCTGGTTCTGAACGGCAAGCTCTGCACGCCGTCCAATAAGAATGTTCTGGACGGAATCACCAAAGATGCGCTGTTCGAGCTTGCCTCGAAGCTTAAGATCGAAGTGATGGAAGGCAACTTTACGCCTTACGACGCCTACAACGCCGAGGAGGCCTTTCTCGCCAGCACCAGCCCGACGATCGTGCCGGTGCAGAGCATCAATGGCGTGAGGCCGACGAAGGAGGTTCCGGGACCATTAACTAAACAGTTACTGCAAGCGTGGAGCGATATGGTCGGCGTCGATATCGTCATGCAGGCTTTCGACCATGTAGAGAGCAGCGAGCGGGATCGACTGCTCGCTGCTTGGCAGGCAAAGATCGCGGCATGATTGAGAAGCTACCGGTCCTTTATGTTGTAAAGTGGAAATCAGCCGCGAGCGGCGCGTCGGACCATTTATCAGAGGCTCTGACAGAGCCAATAGATCCACTTTGATGAACGCCACGAGCATTTGTCTGGGAGCGGCTTTTTTCTGCATCGTTGAAACGCTCGCATCGACGCGTTTGTGCGGTGCTTCAGCTTCGTCCCTGCGGCCGGCGCCGACCGTGATCAAAGATATTTCCTACGGCGGCACGACGACAGTCGATCGGCAGCGCAGTTTCGATCTCTATCTGCCCGCAAAGTCCGATGGCAGACCGCCGCTGCTGATTTTCGTGCATGGGGGATTTTGGCTCCTGTCGGATGACGATTATCGGATCGGCCAGTCGATTGGCGAAAACTTGGTCCAGGACGGCGTCGCCGTTGCGCTCGTACGTTATCGCCTGGCGCCCGCGAACCGCCATCCGGCCCAGGCAGAAGACGTGGCGGCCGCGGTGGCGTCCTTGATCAAGAACGCCGAAAAATATGGTTACGATGGCAAACGGGTATTTCTTCTGGGCCATTCGGCAGGCGGGCATTTGGCATCACTTGTTGCGCTCGATCGTAACTATCTGACCCGGCAGGGGTTGGCTCCGAGCGCGCTTGCGGGCGTGATCTCCATCAGCGGCCTTTATGATCTCATTCCGACCTGGCCTGTCTCGGAAAACCAAAAGAGCGCGACAGAAAAAACATTTGGCAACGACACGGCAACGTTGAAACGAGCGTCGCCGATGCATCATGTGCGCGCCGCCGCGCCGCCGTTTTTAATCATTACGGCATTTCAGGATCTTCTCGGGTTCGCTTTGGATGCGCGACGATTTGCCGACGCGTTGCGGCGTGCGGGAAGCACAAAAGTTCACCGACTGATGTTCAAGGGCGCGGATCATTTCACTATCGTAAAACTTGACGATCCGAACAACGCAGTGCGACGAATCATCCTCGGGTATATGGGTGCCAAGCCAATGACCCCCGAATTGGCGGACTTGATCGAAGCCGAAAAACGTTGGGCCGAACCTCCATACACTACCAGACCGTTTTGGCAATATGCCAAACTAGCGCGCTCCTATCCGGTCGATGACCGTTTCATGAATATGCTCCTGTTCGTCTATCGAAACCGAAAAGAAGAGTTGTTGGAATGGCCGCTCCGGCGATACCACGCCGTCGATCTGTTTTCCTATTTGGACGCGCTGCCAAAACAACAAGTCGGCGAAGGAGATTATATCGTCCTCACCAATATTCGCGGCGAGCGGCAGGTGTGGCACCGTGAGCAGATCGAACGATACAAACCTGTGATCGTGATCGGCCTCGACGACGAAAGAAACCTTTTTCGCTTCAGCGTGTTCTATCGAATGTTTCACGAATATTCATGGAAGCCGGACGGCCCGCCGCCGCCACTTACGTTGACCCTGGGCGGGTTTATTCATTTTCTCGAGCCACCCCCGCGTGAGCTCGTAGCGCAGTCGTGGCATTTTGGTTTGACGGAAAATAGTTTTCGCAGAACGAAACAGGATCCGTTGCAGGCCATTCGCGACCTACCGAAGGATGTCGAGGAGGCCTTAACCTTTCGCAACGGCTGTGTCTACTGCCATAGTTTTCGCGGTGTCGGTTCGCGCAGCCATCATGTCCACGCGATCACCGGCAAACCCCAAGGCGGCTTCGCCTTGCCGCTTGAAAGCTACCCGCCCGAAGTCTGGAACAGGTTCATGTTCGATCAGCAAACGGTCGCAAAGAAAATAGGCGCGACACCGAATATCGTCCAGGAGAACGCGCGGCAGGCGCTCTTCGATCTCGTAAACCGAGCGCGCCAGACGAACGCGATACCGTCTGCGAAATAGTTGTGGTCGGCCGCCGTGCTAGCAATGCGCGATGTTCAATTTGGCGCAATGATGTCGATCAACACCGCCTCGGGATCGGCGCCCCATCGAATCGGCAGCGCGACACTGCCCAGACCGCGGGAGACCACCATCAGGGCGGAGCGATACGCGTAGACACCTTCATCAAGGCAATAACGGCTTTGCCTGATGATTACGGGTCCGTTGGGAAAACGAATCTGGCCGCCGTGGGTATGTCCCGAGAGCGTGAGTGGCACGCCGTGCGCCTCGGCCTCATAAAAATTATCGGGATTGTGCGACATGAGTAAATGCGGCGTTCCGTGACCGGAGAGCACACCTTCCCAGTCGGGCTTACCCATGATCCGATCATCGATGCCGCCGAGGACGAAATGCCCGCCGTGGTGGGTTAATGACACGCTCTCATTTTTGAGCGTCTTGATCCCGATCGCCGCGAGATTCTCCCGCAGTTCTTCGGGGTCGCCGCCAAAATAATCGTGGTTGCCAAAACAGAACCAAGCGCCTAGCGGCGCCGCGGTTAACGCTGCCAGCGCGGTCAAATATGGATTTGCCTCACTGGTGTGACCCGTGACCAGGTCGCCGGCCACCACGACCAGATCGGGTTTTTCCTGCATCAAGGCATGGATGATCTGCGAGAGCGTCTCCGGTTTCAAAAAAATCCCGCCGTGAATGTCGGAAATCAAGAGCACTCTCAGAGGCGCAAGTCCGCCGGGCCAACCAGCCGGCGCAAGTTTCGTTTCAGCAAGACGAAAGCGCCGCTCAAGGAACCAACAGTACGGGCTCCAAATGTGGCCAAAAAGCGGATAGATAAAACGCGAAAATGAAATGTCCAGGTGGCGTTCACAAAGCTTGATCAGTCCGCGGTTGGGATTCATCAAGCGGCGCTCTTCGCCGGTCATCACTCGCGGCGGGGGGAGCTGCCGCCTCTTGACGATCCTAAGATGATTTACGGTTGTGAGAATCTCGGCGCGCATATCCAAAGAAGACATTATACCTCGCCGGCGCTTCGAATTCACTAAAATTGCCACGGTCGGACGGTTTTGAATCTCTGGAAGGCAGGGGGCAAGGAGAAGATAACCACGAAGGGCCCGAAGTAGGGGCGGGTTTCAAACCCGCCCCTACGATAACGGTTGGATCGTGCTCTTGGTGGTAATGAGAAAGCACGGATTAGCGGCGCATTTGTTGGATCCACCGGTTCATTTTTGCTTCCAAAAGATCGAGCGGCAGCGCGCCATCTTTGAGCAATTCGTCGTGAAAGGCGCGAATGTCGAACCTAGGACCTAGCGCTTCCTCCGCCTTCGCTCTAATCGCCGAAATGTTTAGCTGGCCGATCTTGTAGCCGAGCGCCTGTGCCGGCACCGCGATATAGCGATCGACCTCCGAGCTGGCGCTACTTTCGCCACTCATCGTCGTGTCCATTAAAAACTTGATCGCTTGCTCGCGGCTCCAGTTTTTGCGATGCAAACCGACATCGACGACGAGGCGGGCGGCCCGGAACAATTCAGAATTCAGCCGGCTGAAATATTGCGACGGCTCTTTGTAGAGGCCGACCTCAGCGCCTAGGCTTTCCGCGTAAAGCGCCCAGCCCTCGACGAACGCCGTGTAATCGGCGAAGCGTTGAAACCGCGGTAGATCTTCGCGCTCCTGTTGCAGTGAGATCTGGAAATGGTGACCCGGCACCGCTTCGTGGAGAAACAGCGGCTCGGAAGCGCGCCGTGGGTTGGCTTCGATCCTCGACGCATTGACGTAAAAAATTCCCGGACGCGAGCCGTCCGGGGAAGGGGACCAATACTGCGACGGCGCCGATCTTTCGCGAAATTCTTCGACGGTGCGGATTTCAAAGGGCGCGTTCGGTACGCGGCCGAAAAGTTTCGGCAGCTCGGGCGTCACCGTGTGGCGAATGGCCTCGTAGCCTTTGATGAGGTCGCTGCGGTTGTCGTAACCGCGGGGTGCGTTCGCTGCAAGGTAATCGGAAAACTCTTTCATGTTGCCCTGAAATCCATGACCGTCGCGCACCCGCTCCATCTCTCGTCTAATCCGGGCGATCTCCTTCATGCCCAACTGAAAGATTTCTTCCGCAGTGAGATCGGTTGTCGTTTGGGTTTTAACCAGATGCTCGTACCACGCGTCTCCGTCAGGGAGTGCGGACAAGGCCGTGGTACTGCGAGTTTTTCCCAGATAGTCTTCTTTCAGGAACGCCAGCAAATGACGGTAAGTCGGCACGATGCGCTGCTCGACGGCTTCCGTGTACGCGCGCGTGAGACGGGCGCGCTCCGACTCGCTGAAATCACCGGGCATGCGCAAGATCGGCTGGTAAAACAGACTTGCTTTGGCATCGGCGACGATCATTGCTTCGAGCTGAGGCAGAGTTCTTTCGATGACCGCGCGCGGCTGCACGATGCCAAGCTCCATGCCCTTCTGCAGATTGGCGATCGCCGTGTCGACCCAGAGTTGAAATCGCTCGATACGCTTTAAGAAATTTTCATAATCCGTCACGGTTCTGAACGGATGAATGCCCCTGCCGGAGCCGAGCAATGGAAACTCGACCGCGAGACTGGCGAGCTGGCGCACGGGCTGGAGTTGCTGCTTGAATCTTTGCCCGGCGAGGCCGAGCCTCAAGCCGCGCGTGAAAACGTCGACGTAAAGACACTCGCTGGGATCGATTTCGCCTAGTCTAATCTCGGCAATGCGGCTGAGAGCGTGTTGAAAGAGGCGGCGCTCAGCACCGATATGTTCTTCGCTAATGGCAATTTCCAACTGGTCGTCGTAGCGGTGGTCACCGATCTCGGTCGCGAAAGTGGGATAGAGCGTCAAATAGGCTTCAAAATAATTCTCGAAAAGTTCATGGAGCTTGCGCGACTCGGTGGAGGCTGCTGTTCGGCCCGGCGACGGCACACGCTGCACAACCGCGCTACAGCCGAACAGAGCGACGCATAGAACTATTGCCGGCGCGTAAATCCACGCGGCAGTTCTTCGTAGGCCGATTGATGCGAAGCTTCGTCGGTGCGACATCGTGGTTGAGCGAGAGTAAGGCAGATGGAATGGAGGCGTCAAGCCGCGCCTTCGGATTGGGCCGCGACAATGATGCAATGAAGTAAGCTTGACTTTAGGAAGCCGAATCCCATATTTTCGCCGCATCGCCGAGGACTAACTGCAAAATAACTTTGAGGGGGATCACGCATGTTTGATTTGGTCAAAGCGGTCATTAAGTGTCATTTCACCAAGGTCCTATTCGCAGTCGGGGCTCTGTTGGTTTGTCCCGTTACAGCCAACGCGGCGGAAGCGCCCCGGTCCGGCGGTGAGCTGGTGTTCGCCGTGGGGGGCACACCGCCGTCATACGACGGTCATCGTGAGACGACTTTCGCGATGCTCCATCCGATCGCGCCGCACTACAGCACGTTGCTTCGGTTCGATCCGCAGAATTATCCGAAAATCGTCGGCGACGTGGCGGAAAGCTGGCAGGTATCCAAAGACGGCCTTACTTATACCTTCAAGATTCGCCAGGGAATCCAGTTCCACGACGGTAGTCAGCTAACCGCCAAGGATGTCAAAGCAACCTACGACAAGATTATTTTTCCGCCCGAGGGCGTGGTGAGCGCGCGCCAGGCGACCTACGCCGTCGTGGACAAAGTGGAGAATCCCGATGTCCAGACGGTGGTCTTTCGGTTGAAGCATCCGTCCGCATCTTTTCTTGCCAACCTGGCTTCGCCCTGGAACTTCATCTACAAAGCCGACATCTTAGCCAAGGACCCGCGCTGGTATGAAAAGAACGTCATGGGAACCGGCCCGTTTACTTATGTCGAGTATGTAGCGGGCTCTCACTGGGTGGGAAAGAAGAATCCGAATTACTTCATCAAGGGACGACCCTATCTCGACGGCTTTAGGGCAGTGATCATCCGAGACACGGCGCCGCGCGTCGCGGCGGTGCGCAGCGGGCAGGCGCTCATCGAATTCCGCGGCTTCAACCCCGCGGCACGCGATGACATCGTCAAGACCGCAGGAAAGCAAGTCGTCGTCCAGGAGAGTCCCTGGGTCTGTAATCTCACCGTCACCATCAATAACGAGAAAAAACCGTTCGACGACGTGCGAGTTCGACGCGCCTTCACGCTGGCGATCGATCGGTGGGGAGCATCGAAGGCACTGTCGCAGATCTCGGTGATGAAGTTCGTAGGCGGGCTTTTCCGGCCCGGCTCCGAGTTCGCCATACCTGAGTCGGAGCTCGTCAAGCTCGCTGGATTCGGAAAGAACATCGAGGCGTCGCGCAAGGAAGCGAGACGATTGCTTAAAGAAGCCGGAGTGCCTGAGGGATTTTCCTTCACGCTCAAGAACCGCAACGTGAGAGAGCCCTACGAAGTGACCGGCGTCTACGTCATCGATCAATGGCGTCAGGTCGGCCTCAACGTCAATCACGTCCAGCAGGAAGAAGGAGCTTACTTCAATGATTTTCGCCAGGGTAATTACGACGCCGGGATCGATTTTTCCTGTGATTTTATGGACGACCCGGATCTGCAGCTCTTCAAGTTCATCAGCAGCGAAAAGAGTCCCGTCAATTACGCGAGATACAATGACAGCGTGTTGGATGACCTATACGACAAGCAGAGCCGAGCCACAGACCCTAAAGAACGCCTGAAGCTCTTAAGGCAATTCGAAAGGCGTGTTATCGATGAGAAGGCATATCAGTTCCCCCCTACCCTCTGGTGGCAGCGCATCGTGCCACACTCGACGAAAGTGAAAGGCTGGAAGATCACACCGAGTCACTACGTCAATCAGGACCTACGGGACGTCTGGCTGGCGCAGTAGGCGATGACGCTAAGAAGGCCGAGGATCGAAGATCGAGGATGGAAAATAGCACCCTTCCCAACCCGCCATCCTCAATCCTCGATCCTCCATCCTCGACCCTGTAAATAAATTGGGTCACTACGTTCTCAAACGTTTGCTGCTGATGATTCCGACTCTGTTCGGGGTTGCGGTACTTATTTTTCTGCTGCTCCGCGTCTTGCCGGGAGACATTGTCGAACTCAAATACGCCGGTACTGGATCCTATGCGCCGAAGGAGGCGCTCGCCCGCGAACGCGCGCAACTGGGGCTAGATCAGCCCATCTGGAAACAGTTCATCACCTGGATCGTCGGTATCCCCCGCCTGGACTTCGGCACATCCATGTGGACGGGACAGCCCATTACCCACGAGATTGCGATTCGACTTGAGTTGAGTATCGAACTTGCCTTGATGGCGACGTTCGTCGCGGTCCTGATATCGATTCCCCTGGGGGCGCTTGCGGCGGTGAAGCAAGACACGTGGGTCGACTACTTCGTGCGGATTTTCTCCATTGCCGGGCTGGCCATTCCGTCTTTCTGGCTCGGCATCGTCATCATTCTGGCCTTCGTCATCTATTTTCGCTGGCTGCCGCCCTTGACCTTCACCTCGTTCTGGGTTGATCCCAAGGCCAATCTGACGCAGCTTATCTGGCCCGCCTTAGCCGTCGGTTACCGGTACTCCGCCGTCGCGACGCGCATGACGCGCTCAACCGTCTTGGAGGTCTTGCGCGAAGACTACATTCGCACAGCCCGGGCCAAAGGGCTTTGGGAGAGGGCGGTCCTCATTCGACATGCGCTCAAAAATGCGCTGCTGCCGGTGATTACCGTAATCGGACTTGAGTTTGCGTTTCTTGTCGGTGGTTTGGTGGTCACCGAGCAGGTATTCAATCTGAATGGCATCGGCAAGCTCTTTGTCGAAGCGATCAGCCAACGGGATTACACCATGGTGCAGAGTCTGGTGTTGCTCACTTCGTTTGTTTTTATCTTTGTAAATTTTCTCGTTGATCTAATAAACGCCTGCTTGGATCCACGCATCCGCTATCAGTAGCAAACACAAAGATGGAAGGCGTTCAATAGCTCAAAGCGTTTAAGCGGTTCAAGACGTCAGACGATGTTGGACCGTTTAAACCGTTTGAACGAGCAGCGACATGACAAGAACTAGCGTTAAGACCATGACTGCTCCCGCTGCTCGCCTTGATCGGTGGCTTGAGGCGTCTTTCCACTTCACCCGCCAGCGCCCGTTGGGAGCCGTTGGGGCCGTTATTATCGGCATCATGATCGCGGCTGCCATCCTTGCAGGGTTCGTTTCGCCGTACGATCCGTTGGCGACGGATTACGGAAAAATGCTACAGGCACCGAATTCATTTTACTGGTTCGGAACGGACTCTTTCGGTCGAGACGTATTCACCCGTATCATCTACGGCTCGCGGACTGCTTTGTGGATCGGGTTCGCGTCTTCCTTCCTTGGGGCAACCCTTGGAGCGCTCATCGGTGTCACCAGCGCCTATTTCGGCGGCAAGATCGATCTCGTGCTCCAACGTTTCATGGATCTGCTTTTGTCGTTTCCATTGGTCATTTTGGCGCTGGTGGTGGTTTCGTTGCTCGGCTCCGGAATGACGAATGTCATCTTCGCCATCACCGTTCCGATGGTGCCGCGCTGCGCTCTCGTCGTGCGCAGCAGCGCCCTCGCTTTGCGTGAGATGCCGTTTGTCGAAGCCGCACGCGCTCTCGGCTCCGGTCCCTTGCACATCATTGCTCGCCATATGATGCCCAATGTCATGGCGCCCTATCTGATCATGCTGACCGCGTTTCTCGGTCAGGCAATTCTTTTGGAAGCCTCGCTTTCCTTCCTCGGTCTCGGCGTAACGGAACCGCAAGCAGCCTGGGGTCTTATGCTGCGCGGCGCCGCCGTCGAGTTCGCCGAACG
>DASYUV010000256.1:0-5273 GCA_036000865.1 Binatia bacterium
TCCACTCCCGTGCTCCACCTAACGCCGCCCGACTCTTTGGCTACCCACTTTCTGCTCAGCAATGATAGAATCATCTCCCAGCGGCTCGCCCATATCGCATCGTGGGGTTTTTTCGCCGTTTTGCGACAGAAACTAGCTAGCTAGCGTTTTCGCCACATTGCTTTGTTTGTTGGAGCAGGCGCTGAACCTTGGTGGCATTTAAGCGCTTTCCTGGCTCAAGGCGGCTTCTGCCGACTCAGTTCTTAGCGGGTGAATTGGGGCTTATGATCTGGCAAACATTTCCCGCTACGCTTGCTCGGAACCTTGGAGCCTGGGGGAAATGGGCGCGTCATGTAACCTGAATCGTTATGTCAGCGGAATCATAATGTGCGTCTGGTAGGGCTTGCGCTGCTTAAGCCGCTCAAACCAGTTTGCAACGTTCGGCTGATTCGGGCGCTCGACGGGTAAATTAAACCAACGGTAAGCCCAGACACCAAGGGGAATATCGCCCAGGGAGAAATCTTCGCCGCCGAGATAGCGATTCTTTGCCAAGTGATCTTCGACCATCTGCCAAGCCTTTATGGTTTTTTCTAAGGCAGCTTGGATGGCTTTGGGGTCGCGCTTTTCTTCCGGAGTCCGGATCAACGCCCAGAAGAGCGGCACGATGGCCGAATTAAATGTTGAAAGCTGCCAATCCATCCAGCGGTTGGCGTTGGCCATATCTTCAGGGATGCTGGGAAGAAGTCTGCCGCGGCCATACTTCGCGTTAACATAACGCATGATACTGTTAGACTCCCAGAGGATAAAGTCACCGTCTTTGATCGTCGGCACCAGACCGTTGGGATTCATCTCGAGATAAGCCAAGTCCTTGTTGCCGCCGAACTTGCCACCCCAGTCGTTACGGTCGAATTGCAAGTCGAGCTCGCCGCAACACCACAGCACCTTCTGTACATTGGATGAATCGGTCCTGCCCCAGATCTTAATCATGTTCGCCCCCAACGATCTTTTTAAAACCCTATTTATCATCGTTTCCGGCGAATGAATAGCCTCGAAGCGGCGACTCAGGCTCGCGCCCTCTGTCGTTTTTATCCAATATCTGATACGCAATACGAGTTATCCTTCAAGGAAGGCGTTAATCAGATGAGCAAACAAATATTCTGGATACTTGTTTTGGTGGGAACTCTTGCCGGAGCGGCATCGGGCTGGGCGCAGAATGCGGCAGAAGGAAAAAAACTCTACACTACCTACTGTTCCACCTGTCACGGCGAGAGCGGAAAAGGGGACGGCGTGGCGGGCGCTTCACTGCCGGTAAAGCCTGCCGACCATACTAATGGGGCAGTGATGAATAAGCTCAATGACAAGTTTCTCCAAGACATTATTTCAAAAGGTGGAGGCGCGGTAGGAAAGTCCACTTTCATGCCTTCTTGGGGGGGCGCGTTAAACGATTCCCAGGTCCGTGACGTTGTCGCGTACATCCGGTCATTGGCCAATCCACCGTATACCCCTACGGGTAGGTAAAATTTTTTTAAAATTCCTCCTTTACCCCCTTGACGATTGGGGATGTAAGATTAAATTTGGCGCATCCAGCCTGTTCTACAGGATTTTAAATCTACGTTTTATTTGAGGAGGGTGTCATGGCGACCAAAATTCGTCCCCTACACGATAGGGTGATCGTAAGACGCATCGAAGAGGAAGAGAAAAGCAAAGGGGGTATCATCATCCCGGACACGGCGAAAGAGAAGCCGCAGGAAGGCAAAGTAGTTGCAGTCGGGCCGGGCAAGCACGATGACGGGAAGCTAATACCTCTCGGGGTAAAAGCCGGAGACAAAATCCTTTTTGGAAAATATTCCGGCACTGAAATCAAGCTTGACGGCGAGGAACATCTGATTATGCGCGAAGATGACATCCTCGGCGTTATTGAATAAGGAGGGAATTAGCAATGGCTGCAAAGGATATTCGCTTTAGTGAAGAGGCGCGCGGCAGAGTTTTGCGCGGAGTTAACTTACTGGCCGATGCCGTGACGGTTACGTTGGGTCCCAAGGGCCGCAACGTCGTTCTCGAAAAGTCTTGGGGATCGCCCACAATCACGAAGGACGGTGTCACCGTCGCGAAGGAAATTCAGCTTGAAGACAAATTCGAGAACATGGGCGCGCAGATGGTGAAAGAGGTTGCGAGCAAGACGTCTGATATAGCCGGCGATGGCACCACGACAGCGACGGTATTGTCCCGCGCCATCTTCAGCGAGGGTATCAAGCTTGTCGCCGCGGGGCACGACCCGATGAGCATCAAGCGCGGTATCGACAAGGCAGTGGCGAAAGTGGTGGACGAGCTCAAATCCATGTCAAAACCCACCCGCGACAGAGACGAAATCGCCCAAGTCGGCACCATTTCCGCCAACAACGATAAAACCATCGGCGCCATCCTCGCCGAGGCCATGGACAAAGTCGGAAAAGAGGGCGTCATCACGGTTGAGGAAGCCAAAGGCTTGGAAACCACTCTCGACCTCGTCGAAGGCATGCGGTTTGATCGCGGCTATCTCTCTCCTTACTTTGTAACGGATCCGGAACGGATGGAGTGCGTCCACGACGACGTCTACCTCCTCATCCATGAGAAGAAGATCTCCAGCATGAAGGATCTTCTGCCGATTCTTGAAAACGTCGCAAAAACCGGCAAACCGCTGCTGATCATTGCTGAAGAAGTGGAAGGCGAGGCGTTGGCGACGCTGGTCGTGAACAAAATCCGCGGCACGCTGAAAGTCGCCGCCGTTAAAGCCCCCGGCTTCGGTGACCGCCGCAAGGCAATGCTCGAAGATATTGCCATTCTCACCGACGGGAAGATGATTGCAGAAGAGCTGGGCATCAAGTTGGAAAACATTACAGTGAAGGATCTCGGCCGCGCAAAACGTGTGATCATCGATAAGGACAACACGACGATCGTCGAAGGCGCCGGTAAGAAGTCAGCGATCGAGGGCCGCATCACACAGATCCGCGCGCAGATTGAAGAGACGACTTCCGATTATGACCGTGAGAAATTGCAAGAGCGCTTGGCCAAGCTAGCCGGTGGCGTTGCGGTGGTAAAGGTCGGCGCGGCCACAGAAGTTGAGATGAAAGAGAAGAAGGCCCGCGTTGAGGATGCTCTTCATGCCACCCGTGCCGCGGTTGAAGAGGGGATCGTTCCGGGCGGTGGTGTTGCGTTGATCCGTGCCTCTGCTTCCCTAGCCAATCTAAGGGTTTCGGAGGATGAGAAGGTCGGAGTCCGGATCATTCAGAAAGCACTCGAAGAACCGCTCCGTTGGATCGTTAGCAACGCCGGGGCAGAGGGCTCGGTGGTTTTGGATAAGGTCAAGAACGGCAAGGGTGCTTTCGGTTTCAACGCGGCTACGGAAGAGTACGAAGATCTCGTCAAGGCCGGCATCGTCGACCCGACTAAAGTGGTGCGCACGGCGCTGCAGAATGCCGCATCAGTCGCCGGCTTACTGATCACCACCGAAGCGATGATCGCCGACAAACCGGAAAAGAAGAAAGAAGCTCCGGCCATGCCGCACGATCACGACGACTACTAAGTTCGTAAGTTAATCACAACAAAAAAGGCGCTTGGAATACCAAGCGCCTTTTTTGTTGCCTCCAACGCGATGGCGGTAAAGAGTGTGTCCGCCAATCATAGATTGGTGATTGGGGTCAGAAAGAAAAAAAGGGGGAAGCCATCGGCGTCCCCCTTTTTGTCCACGTTGGACCAGTTCACGCGAATTAGTTCACGCTGACGGTGATTTGGCGCGGCTTTGCATCTTCGGCTTTCGGCACGTGGACCTCCAGTATGCCGTCTCGGTAGCTCGCCTTGATGCCGTCGTGTTTAACGGTCTGGGGTAAGTAAAAGGAGCGGGAAAATTTTCCCGTCACTCGCTCGACTCTGTGATATTCGACGCCGTTGGCCGTCTCTTCAAACTTTCTCTCGCCGCTGAGCGTCAGAGTTCCGTCTTTTACTTCCAGGTTAAAATCTTCCTTTTTCATTCCCGGAAGCTCTGCCCGAATGAGGTACGAATCCTTGCTTTCCAGAATATCCACCGGAGGAACCCAAACCCCAGCAGTCGAAGCGGGATAATTCCGGGCGCGCCCAAAGGTGTCATCGAACAGGTCATTGATCCGAGACTGAATCCTATTCAAGCCCTCGAACGGCTCCCATCTTACTAGTTCCATAATCAATCTCCTTTCAAAAAGGTTTTAATGAGATGGTGAAAAATTAAGAATGCTCTCCGAGTTGTCAACGACTTGACAAACCGACTTGGCATACCTACTTTTTCTCAGTTGACTGCCTTATTTAGAGAAAGCAGCTGAGAAGCAACCCTCGTTCATGCAGGTTACATCAATTCGGTCTCGTACCTGGACCTATATTTGGGCGGCGGTGGCGCTGTCTCTGCTAGGGATTCTGTTGGCCAAGCAGTCCTGGGTCGGAGGCGCGTCGCTGAACGATCCGCGGTCTACACCGCGTGCTGTGTCTCCTCGGGGCGAATTCTTACCCGATGAAAAATCCACCATCGCTTTGTTCCGACAAGCATCGCCCGCCGTCGTCAATATTACCGCGATCGGCGTCCAACAGGACCTCTTCACGTTGAATCTGTATCAGATTCCCCAGGGTACCGGTTCTGGGTTCGTGTGGGATACGAATGGCAACATCATCACCAATTTCCATGTGATTCAGAATGCCAGTGCCGCTCAAGTGACGTTGGCGGACCAATCCAATTGGAAAGCGCAGTTGGTTGGCGTCGCACCGGATAAAGATCTTGCCGTGCTGCGTATTGACGCGCCGGCTAAGCAGCTTCATCCCATTCCGATCGGCACTTCGAAAGACCTACAGGTCGGGCAGAGCGTGTTTGCGATCGGCAATCCGTTCGGTTTGGATCAAACTTTAACGACGGGTGTGATCAGCGCGCTCAATCGGGAGATTGATTCAGTGACGCGCCGGCCGATTCAAGGAGTGATTCAGTCCGATGCGGCGATCAATCCGGGAAATTCCGGCGGGCCATTGCTCGACAGTGCGGGGCGCTTGATCGGCGTCAATACCGCGATTTTCAGCCCTTCAGGTGTGTCCGCGGGGATCGGCTTCGCTATCCCGGTGGATACCGTCAATCGACTCGTGCCGGAGTTGATCCGTAGCGGGAAGATAACCCGCCCGGGATTAGGCGTTCAGCTTGACGAGCAAATCAACGAGCAAGTCTCGCAGAGACTGGGTGTGAAAGGAGTGTTAGTAGTGGATGTGGTCCGGGGTGGCGCAGCGGCAAAGGCCGGAATTCAACCGAC
>DASYUV010000257.1:0-3488 GCA_036000865.1 Binatia bacterium
AATCTGCGTGGTGCCGCCGGCTGCGGTACGGGCCTGCGGGGTATAAACCGACATTAAAACGATCTGTACGGTGCCGTCGGCAGCCGGCGTCGCTGGAGTGGTAGAGAAGTCTTGTTGCATCATGTCTCCGCCGGTCACCGCGGGTACTTTTTCATGACCATGAGTCGCCGCGTCGTGCCCCCACTCCGGCGCGAAACTGTCAGAATCGATTTTTTCCACAATGGTGCGGCCATTTCCTCCGGGACGAACGCTAAATATATCGCTGCCGCTCTCAATGCGCCCGAATAGCAGTCCTTCGTGGAGCGTCAGTGTGACCTTGCTACTATCGGATTGGCCGCGACCGCGCCAGACCAAGCTTCTGGCGCCTCGACGCTCGTGGCTCTGACGTTCGACCTCCACGTCCGGTCTGCCGGGAATGGCGAGTGTTATCCCAGCAGGACCGCTTGAAAGAAGTGATTCATCGATATCCCCAACATGCGCCTCCATTCCATGGCGACTGGGCTCCGTCCAAGCGGGGCGCTGGCGAAACAGCTGGGGGGGTGTCTGTGCCTGGGCGGTCGTGCTCAGCAAGATGAAAATGGAGGCGCTCGCTAATACTGAGAATTGCCTCAAGATTGGGTTTGAGTTCTGCATAATTCTTTTCCTTTGTTTCCCCTACCTTCGGGCCAAATTCGAAATTTGCCGCGAGCCCTTGAAATCCTTCCGCGTAACGATCGGTTTGTTCCCAACAAGTTCTTAGAACCAGGACGGGCAGGGATGTGAGCACGCCCCGTGCCAACGCGCGGCGGTCCATCGTTGTCGCCGCGGTAGGATCTTTGACGTTTTGTGTCACCTCTTTGAAAACGCCGGGAGGGGAGTGCAGCACAGGAGTTGTAAAGGCAGCTAACAGATTTTGCGTTCGAAATGGTCTACCGGGGAGGGTCGGGAACCGATCGTTAAGAATCGAAAGTCACACTCGCTGAGCTGTTGTATTCGGGCGCTACCTGGTTTCCTCCTAAGAATCTTACACTTTCGTTCTCAGTGCGGTGTCTTGGCGCTCACTAGGTTCGAGTAGGGTGAGTTTCCTGAGCTATTGAAAGCGCGAACACGATAGCGATAGGTCGTGTTTCGTTTGAGTCCCGAGTTGGAATAATTCGTGATGTTGGCTCCGATGGATGCGATCTGGCTGAAGTTGGTACAGTTGGCGCCGGAGCAGCGCTCGATCTTGAAGCCGTCTTCATTGGTTGCGTTGTCTGTCCAGGCGAGATCGATCCGGTTTTTAGAAATAGCAGAAGCAACAAGGTTGCTCGGGGAAACGGGCCAGTTTCCCGGATTGACGTTGACCTACGCTAAGTTGACGTTGCGGTTAGTTTTCAGATAGTGTTTTGCTGGCTGCGCGAGCGGTCGGTTTCACCAGACCATCGCTCCAAAAGAACAGCGTTGCTGGCAGCGCAGACCAGAGCGAGGTTTTGTGGTTAAAGCTTCCAGCTCGCATGGATCGGAAAGCACCCCATTTTCGGCGTCCGCAGATCTTCGCCGGGTTTACTATACAGGCCAAAAAGCAGCGCGACTGCTGAAAGGTGAAAACTCCCGCTGGGTGATAGCACCGCTGCCGAACGTTTGCAAAGACACATTCGCTTCCGCTGTTGTTATCGGCGATGGTCCGGCGGTCTTTTCCGACGATCTGCGCGAAGCTATCGAGACAAATCAGGCTCGGCTCATTTACGTGCTGGATTCGAAGCTAGGCTTGCCCGCCGAGGCGAGCGGCGTGTCGGTCTTCAGTTTTCTAACCCATTCCGTGCAAGCCGCGTCACTTCATCGCGTGGTCGACGCGGCGTTCGAGAGTCTCTCATTTGCACGCCGTCAAGCTCGGCTCGAAGACGAGCTCCGTCATGCCAGAAGCGAGATCGATCAACTGAACGAAACTGGCATCGCCCTTTCGACTCAGCGGGATCGGGAATCGTTGCTGAATCTGATATTGCAGAAGAGCCGAGAAATTACCCACAGCGATGCAGGTTCGCTTTACTTGATCGAAGAAAGTGACGAGGGAGCGCGGCAGTTGCGCTTCAAAATTACGCAAAATGACAGCGTCAAATTTTCCTTCACCGAGTCGGTTTTACCTATAGATAGCTCGAGCATCGCGGGCTATGTGGCCCTAACCGGAGACGAGGTGCATCTGGCGGATGTCTATCAGATTCCGTCGTTATTTCCATTTGATTTCAATCGCAAGTTTGACGAGGAAAGCGACTACCGCTGTAAGTCGATGTTGGTGGTGGCGATGAGAAGTCCCCAAGGCGAAATCATCGGCGTCGTGCAGCTCATTAACTGCAAGCGCGCTGCTGATCTGCAGGTCGATCGCCAAACGGCCGACGATGTCGTTATCCCTTATCCCGAACTATGCCGTCCGTTGTTAAGGTCTCTAGCCAGTCAGGCAGCGGTGGCGCTAGAAAACATCCGACTCTACGAAAGCATCGAGACGCTGTTCGAAGGTTTTGTTCGAGCCTCGGTCAGCGCCATCGAGGCGCGCGATCCGACGACTTACGGTCACTCGTTCCGCGTGGCGGACCTAACGGTGGGATTGGCGGAGGTGGTGGACCGCGACGATTCTCCCCATTTTCGCGACATACGGTTCAGCCGCACCGAAATGAAAGAGATACGCTACGCATCGCTGCTGCACGATTTCGGCAAAGTCGGGGTGCGCGAAGAGGTTTTGGTCAAGGCAAAAAAACTTTACCCCATGCAGCTCGACCTGGTGCAGCAACGCTTTGCATACGCGCGCAAAGCCCTCGAGCATGAACAGAGTGAACGAAAACTCGCTTATCTCTTAGAAAAAGGAAGGGAAGACTTTCTGGCGCGCCAAGCGCTGTTTCAACGGGAACTTGAAGAACAGTTGCGCGAGCTCGATGAGTTCTTCGGTTTCGTCGTGAAATGCAATGAGCCGACGGTTTTGCGTGAAGGCAATTTCGAGCGCCTGAGCGAATTGGCGGAGCGGCAATTTGTGGATTCAGGCGGCCATCACCGCCCTCTACTCACGCCGCAGGAAGTAAAATTCTTGTCCATTTCCCGGGGCAATCTTGATGAGAGAGAGCGGCAACAAATCGAATCCCACGTCAATCACACGCTGAGCTTTTTACGTCAGATCCCGTGGACGAGAGAAATCAAGAACATTCCGACGATCGCGTCAGCCCATCATGAGAAGCTCGATGGCACCGGATACCCGCATAATTTGTCCGCCTCGGAGATTCCCTTCCAATCTAAGATGATGACCATCTCGGATATTTACGACGCGCTGTCGGCGACCGACCGTCCATACAAAAAAGCCGTGCGATCGGATCAGGCACTGGATATTCTCTTCGATGAGGCCAAGCAAGGTTTGGTGGACCGCGAGCTGCTTCATCTCTTCCAGGAAGCGGAGATCTATCGTCTGACATCGAACTGGAAACCGAGCTAGACGAGGAGAGAGGAGACAGATAGATGGCGACTGAAAAGCGGCTACTAATGGGTTTGAT
>DASYUV010000258.1:0-44974 GCA_036000865.1 Binatia bacterium
TATTTGCCGTTGGCGCCGTATTCGGCGACGCTGCCGATGGTTTCGATCGAACAGTGCCACTGCGGCATGCTGGTAAAGGTGTCTTCGACGATCACGTCGGACTCGGCGAAGGCTTGGGCGATGTTGCCGCGCTCGATTTCCATGGTCATCGCGATATTATTCGGCTTGTCATCGTGCACCAGCGGCGCGCCGTCTTTGATCGCCTCCTCGGCATCGAAGACACCGGGGAGCGGCTCCCAATCCACTTCAATGAGATCGATGGCTTCTTCGGCGATATCGGGATCGACGGCCGCCACGGCCGCGACTTCCTCGCCAACATAGCGGGTCTTGCCGACGGAAAGGATATATTGATCGGCGAAGAAAGCTCCCCAGGGACGTTTGATAGTGTCTTCCGCAGTGACCACCGCGCGCACGCCGGGAAGCTTTGCGGCTTTGCTCGTATCGATGTGGCGAATCCGCGCGTGCGGGTAGGGGCTTCGTAAAACCCGCCCGATCAGTGTGCCGGGGAGTTGGATATCGGCGATGAACTTCGATTCGCCGGTAACCTTGTCAAATCCTTCGATCCGCTGAACCCGCCGTCCGACGACGGAAAATTTTTCTGCTTTTGCCATAATCAGTGTTCTCGATGATTTCTAATTGAATCTTTTTGGGTTCATTACCTTCATCTCGGTGCGCAATATCTTAATGTCCGTCATTCCCGCATGTTTTTAGCGGGATTCCAGGCGAATTCTGACTGGACCCCGATTAAAACATTCGGGGGTGACAACTATTTGTCTTGTGGTTTGGTGGGTCAAAATTCATCTGAGGATCAGCTCGTCTTCGCGACGGGTTTATAAACGTCCAGGCTCTGAATTTTGGCGGTTTGCTCGCGCTTGCGAAATTGGAAATTGGGGTCGATCTTGTCGTTCACCACAGCCATGACGGATTCGAGGATCTTATAATAGCCGGTGCAGCGACAGAGATTCCCCGACATCCATTCCTTGACTTCCTCTTCACTCGGTTTGGGGTTTTCGTCGAGCAACGCTTTCGCCGCCATGATTTGACCGGGCGTGCAAATGCCGCACTGAAAACCGCCGTATTCGATAAACGCCTGTTGCAGTGGATGGAGCTTGCCGTCTTTGGCGAGTCCTTCGATGGTTTCGATCTCTTTGCCAGCGCAACCCACCGCCAGGGTCAAACAGGAACTTACCAAACGGCCATCGACGATCACGCTGCAGGCGCCGCAAACGCCGATGCTGCAGCCTTCTTTGGTACCGGTCAAGCCGAGGTTGTCGCGCAAAACGTGAAGCAGCAAACGATTCGGTTCGATTTCGATCTCCTGTTTTTCTCCATTGACGTTCAGCAGAATAGATCGTTTCATGTTTATACCGACATCTTCTCTGTGTGAATCAATCGGCCCAGCGCGTCAACCGATTTTCCACTATCTGTACCACCCAGTTGCATGCAAGGGCAATCATGAGGACGACGAGGGCAATGGCGAACACTTTGGACGCTTCAAACTGGCTGCCATAGCGTTGCGCCAGCGCGCCGAGACCTACCATTGCAATCAACATCTCGCCGTTGATCATGCCCTTGACGGCACGGCCCATTCCAAGGCGAATACCTGCGAAGATCAGTGGAAGCGAGGCGGGCAACAGAATTCGTAGAAAGATCTGACGCTCGTTGGCGCCAAAAGAAGAGGCCATCTCCACGAGGGCTGGATCGACGGTTCGCATCGCTGTCGCCGTGTTCATAATGATGACAAACAGCGAATACATAACAATTACGGCAATCCGCACTGCACCGGACAGTCCAAAAATCGCAAAGAAGATCGGCGCAAAGATCATTGCAGGCGAAATAAGTAGCGCATTAACGTAAATATCCAGAGCCTTTTCCACCCGCCGATAGCGCCCCATCAAAGCGCCCACCAAAAGCCCGACGATCAAGGAAATGCCGAATCCGATCGCAAGTCCTTGTAAGCTGGATGCTACGTTGCCCAGGATGACTCCGCTCTGAATGAACTGAACAAGCGCCGCAACGATTTTAGAGAACGGTGGTAACCAGGGCATTGCGAGGACCCAACCCAGCACTTCCCATAGAATGACGCCGCCGCCCAGCGCCACCACCTCCAGCAACGCACCACGAAACGGTCGCCGCAGGGTTGCGGGCACGCGCAGGGGACCTACTTTGCCGGCTTCGATCGCTATCTTTGCCAATTACGCTTCTCGCTGATCCAGGACTTGCATGGAGCGCAAGTTCTCCCACAAGTACTCTTTGATCTCGATGAAAGTCGTAGACTTCTCAGTCTCTTGTCCGCGCGGTCTTTTCAATGGCACGTCGATGATCTCTTTAACCCTGCCTGGGCGCGGAGTCATCAACATCACCCGGTCGCCAAGGAAGACTGCCTCTTCCATGCTGTGGGTGATGAATATCACGGTCTTGCGCTCTTTCTCCCAGATCCGCAGCAGTTGTTCTTGCAATAGACGTCGTGTTTGCTCGTCAAGGGCGCCGAAGGGTTCGTCCATTAGCAAGATCCGCGGATTCACCGCCAACGCGCGGGCAAGACCGACGCGCTGCTGCATGCCGCCGGACAATTCTTTAGGCAGCCGTCGCTCGAAGCCTTCAAGTCCAACGAGCCTTACAAGCCGCATTGCAGTTGCTTCATACTCGGCCCTGGGTGTGCCTCGGATCTCAAGTCCGAAGGCCACGTTGGTCAAAACGTCCGCCCAAGGCATTAGAGCAAAATTTTGGAAAACCACGGCGCGGTCTGGACCAGGCCCTGTGACCTGCATGTTGTCGATGCGGACTTCGCCGTCATCAAAGGGAATCAGTCCCGCGATGATGCGCAGCAAGGTTGTTTTTCCGCAGCCACTTGGCCCAATTATGGTCAGAAACTCGTTGTCGCGAACTTCAAAATTCAACGAATCGATTGCGCGTACACCGGTGCCCTCGCCATCTCGCCCTAAAAACTCCTTACTCAAGCCGCGTATTTGAATCATTTTCTCTTTAGACCTGCTTCATGTTTTGTCTTAACCGATAGAACTATCATGAGCCCACGGGGCAACCTTTTGTTCGGTGAAACGCATCAGGCTCAACAGTAGCAGCGCTTCTATGATGACAACCAAAACGGTGGCAAATACAAACTCAGCTTGTAGCCGGCCCGTGAATTCTAACAACAAACGCCCCAGTCCGCTGGCCACGAGGAGTAACTCGACGATAACCATCCCGCCGACGGCTCGTCCGAGGCCGATCCTGAGGCCAGCGAAAATCGCCGGGACTGCCCCGGGGATCACGATCCTGCGCCAAATCTGGCTTTCGTTCGCTCCAAAGGATTTGGCCATCTCGATCAAGCCAGGGTCAACGTTGCGAACCCCGGCCCGCGTGTTAACAGCAATGAAAACAAAAGTGAATAAAAAGACAATCGCTACCCGCGAAGCGAGTCCCAGCCCTAACGCGGTGATCGCAATAGGTATTAGAGGAGCCACCGGGATAGCGAGGAAGACGCCGATGTACGGATTGAGAATTTTATCGATCCATCTTACCCTGCCGGCTGCCAATCCTAGCGGAATCGCGATCAGCACCGATAAGATATACCCTAATACGAGAGCCTGATTACTAATGTAGAGAGGTTGCCATATTCTACCGCTTACGAAGACGAGTTGAACAAAGCCGCCGATGGTTTCCGTGAATGTAGGAATCAGCATGTTTTTCATGAACATTGCGGAAACCTGCCAAGACAAAGCGAACAGGACGAAAACCAATATTCTTAGCATCCAGTCCGAAAGGATCCGGGTTTGTTTAGCTGTATTCGGTGGTATCACTTTCAACTCAGCAGGCTCAGTCGCGTAACTGGAGCGCTGTTCAAACCGTTCAGGTCACCCAAAAACTTAGATGCCTCGTTTCTGAGATCTTTCTACAACAACAAACGAGAACTTTAACGAGAGCCGGGAACTCGGCCGATCATTTTCAGCGCATTTTGAAGATTCGTTGTGCTCACGATCGATTTTGAGTCGAGTCCGGGTTTCAACTCACCCTGTTCAGTGAAGAATCGAATAGCGTCCTCCAGCATCGATGAATCGCCTCCGTTATGCGGCCATGCGCCAATCTCACGGTAAGCTTTCATCGTGGCGGGCAATGCCTCTGGCCTGGTATCGGGAACATAGGTGAGCGTGGCTTTCTCGACGAGCTTCGGATTCGCGTTGATCATGCGGAACGTTTTTAGCGTCTCGGCCACATAAGCTGTCGCTACATCCCGGTTTTTCTCTAACCAATCGTTGTTGGCCCACAATCCTGAACCGCTGATGTTGAACGGTCCTCCGGAGACAATCACGTGAAATTTACCCGGCGCTTGTGCGTCCAGGTTCAGCCAATCCGATAACTGGACAAGGGTGGCATCGATCTGTCCGTTCCTCAGGGCGATGATTCGATTTTCGCCACCCGGGAGCACCATGATGTTAGGGGAGGCCTTGCAGACATCTGAAATCCAGCGCTTTGCCGCCACCGACGTTCCTGAAGTTTCGCCATGGATGGCAAACTTGCTGCCGGTCAAGTTTTCGCATTTCCCGATCTCCTTCTTTGCGATCATCACAAACTCGCCGGGCGTGTTTTCCATAATCCACTTGACCTTGCTCCCTTTCTCGACCGCCCGGAGCGGGTCGATACTCAGAGCAATCGACATTTGTACAGTTCCCTGGGAGAGCGCTTGAATATTGAGGTCCGTTCGCGTGAAAGTGACCGACTCAATTTTCCAGCCTTGCTTATTGAGTCGCTCATGAGTCATCTCAGTCGGCACGTCGTAGAAGGAGATCGAGGAGGGGTGACCGATCTTCAGGCTCAGATTTCCGCTCGGCTTAGGAATCTTAATTTCGTCGGGTTTGACAGGGGCGCGTTCGGCTCCCAGCAGAACCGGCACACGGAGGAAAACTGCCATGAAAAAAATCGCGCTGCTGATACGCAGGAAATTGTGCATTTTAAACTTCCTTTTTCCTTTTTTTGGTGTCTCGGTTATCGCCGTCCGAGAACTTTGCCGACCGTCTTTAGCGCTCCTTCCAGGACCTTTGAATTCACAATTTGCTTTGCATCATTCCCTGGTTTCAACTCGCCTCGGTCCGTGAAAAATTTGATTGTGTCTTCCAAAATCATAGTATCGCCGCCGTTCTGCGGCCACGCTCGCACAATCTCGAGATATGCTTCGGTTCCTTGCTCAAGCGCTTGGATATTGAAATCGGTGCGCGCGACCTCCACGCTTTTGACGTTCCACCCCTGCTGGTTTAGACGCTCGTGCGTCAATTGAGTCGGAACGTCGTACAGTGAAATGGTGGACGGATGGCCGACCTGAAGGTTGAGATTGCCGCTAGGCTTCGGCACGGTGACTTCGGCGTCCCAGGCTACGGTTGTCATTAAAACAAACGTCAGGAAGCTAAAAAAAATTCTCTTCATGTCATTTTCCTACTATGGTTCTTGATTCCCTTTTCCATTCTCCGGAGCTGCTATTTCCGGGCTGGTGGGTTTTCTGCGAGGTGACCGATTCGAGCGGCAGCGTCCAACACCGCTTCCTGTATCTTCACGTAGCTGCCGCAGCGGCACAGATTGCCCGCGAGATAAGCTCGTATCTGCTCAGGCGTCGGAGAAGGATTCTCTTCCAAAAGGCTCTTCGTGCTCAGAATGAAGCCCGGAGTGCAATAGGCGCATTGAAAAGCATTGTGGTCAATAAATGCCTGCTGGATGGGATGCAGTTGGCCGTGCTCGGCCAAGCCTTCAATGGTGAGAATCTCCTTTCCTTCCGCCAATGGCGCTAACAAGAGACAAGAACTTGTCGGCCGGCCGTCCAAAAGCACCGTGCAAGCACCGCACATGCCGATTCCACAACCTTCGCGCGCGCCGAAGAGTTTGAACTCGGCGCGCAGCACCTCCAACAAAGTGTGATGGGTGTGAACCGCTTTCTCCTCTTCCACGCCATTCACTTTAAACTTGACGATTTGCTTCATGTTCTCCTCAACGGCTTATATTCGCGCGAGTTCCCGCAGTACTTTCTCGGCGCTGATCGGCAGGTCCCGAATGCGTGCCCCCACAGCGTTATAGACGGCGTTGCCAATCGCCGCCATCACGGGAGGCAACAGTGTTTCGCCAATGCCGTGCAATTCTTCCGACGTCTGATGCTCCAAGGCCGATGGACTTAGTTTCCATGGAATATCATCGAAAGAGGGAACGTTGTAGTCGCCCAGGTTTTGGTTCATGACCTGCCCGTGCTCGTCGTAGACCATTTCCTCGAATAACGCTTGGCCGAACCCAAAAATAGCGCTTCCCTCTAATTGCAACTCGCACAAACGAGGGTTGACAACCCGACCGGCAAACACGAAGGGTGTTAGGTGAAGGACTCTGACCTTGCCTGTCTCCGCGTCCACTTCCACTTCACAGCCGATTGCTCCCTGGTGCCAGTGGACCGAACCGATGCCCTGTCCCGTCTCCAGATCCAATCCACCGCGTGTGGTGAAAGCGCCGCGACCGATTATATTGCCCAGGTTGCCGCGCAATACAATTTCCCCATAGGAGAGAGAGCGGCGGGGCGAACCGCATACGGCCACTCTCCCTTCGGCTAGAACCAAGTCAATTGCGGAAGCCTCTAAAAGCTCTGCTGCCTTTTCTAAAAGTTGCTGTCTGAGATCTTCGGCTGCTTTGCCGATGGCCCCGCCCATGGAAAAAGTGGTGCGGCTCGAACTGGTCTGTTGATCATAGGGCGTAAGATCGGTGTCCGGGTCCGACACGGATACGGAGGCAAAGGGAACTTGCATGGCTTGGGCGGCGATTTGCGCCAGAACCGTTTTCGCGCCCTGCCCGAGCTCCACGCTACTGGTCAAGACATTGAGGCTTCCATCTTCATTTAACTTGAGAGCGGCGGCGGAGGTCGAAGGAGTGATTGTTGCCTTGATCACCAGTGCTAAACCTTTACCGCGGCACAGTGGACCTTTCTTATTTGCGACCTGCTCATGCCAGCGGGCATCCTTCGCCGTCCAGTTTACGGATGCAGCGGCTCGGTCCAACAATTCGTCATAGTGCATCCCGTCCAGTTTTTCTCCGGTCGCAAAGAGGTCGCCGTCCCTCAAGAGATTCTTTCGCCGGAACTCGACGGGGTCGAGGCCAAGGCGTTCGGCGATCATATCCATCTGACTCTCATATGCCCAAACGGCCTGAGGCACACCAAAGCCGCGCAAGGCTCCGGCAGGAACTAGATTCGTCCATACGGCACGGGAGTCGATCCACACGTTAGGAATCCGGTAAGGCCCCGACATGGCAGAACCGCCGTTTCGCGCAACAATGGGACCGATATCGCTGTACGCGCCGGTGTTGAAATTGGCGCTTACCTGGCGCGCCACCAGTAGGCCGTCCTTGGTCACGCCGGTTTTTATACTAATCGTCGCAGGGTGTTTGCATACCGTGACAAATTCTTCTTCTCTTTTGAGAGTGATTTTGACCGGCCGACTTGACTTCAATGCTAAGAACGAAGTGATGGGCTCTAGTCTGAGCGAACCTTTTGACCCAAATCCGCCGCCTAGAGTTTCAACAATGACTCTGACTCTCGCGAGTGGCAGATTAAAGAGCTCAGCCAATTGCGAACGGATGGCATGAGGCATCTGCGTCGAAGTCCAGATCGTCAGCTTACCCTGGAAGTACTGGGCAACGGTCACGTGCGGTTCGAGCGGAACGTGTTGTGCTGCGGGCGAGTGAAAGACATCCTCGAAAACAAGATCAGCTTCCTTAAAACCGCGATCCACGTCGCCCCGGCGCAACTTGAAATGACTACACACGTTGCTGCCGCCGGGAAGATCCTGAATCAGTTTACCGAACATCGGCTGCTGCTCCGGCCGTGGGTCATGCACCAGCGGCGCGGCAGGCTTGAGTGCTTCCTCTTCATTGAAAACAGCGGCGACTTCCTCGTATTCTGTTTTGATTAGCGAGAGAGCCTCATCTGCGATATCGTCCGTCGCGGCTGCGACTGCGGCAACCGGATCTCCCACAAAACGCACCTTCTCAAAGGCCACCACAGTTTGATCGCGAAAAACCCGGCCGTACTTCCCAGTAAATGGAGTCGCTGGGCCGAAATCGTCCCGCGTCAGCACTGCGGCCACTCCTTGCAGGCGCTCCGCATGTGAAATATCGATCGTAATCAGCCGGGCATGAGGAAACGGACTTCGCAGGATCTTGCCAATGAGCATTCCGGGAAGCTCGAAGTTAAGCACGTAGTTGATGCGGCCGGAAACCCGTTCCGCCGCGTCAAGCATAGGTAAGTTATCGCCGACGACCGTCAAAGTGAAATTTCTCCTAGGTTCCGAGCGTGCTCGGATGAAACATCTCCTCGGGTTCGAATTTGCGCGGCGTCATGCCTTGGCGGTGGCAATAGTCAAGCAACTTGTCGACCTCCGACCGCGTCTTTTTGAAACCCCAAAGGTAGATGTCGGGACCGGCGATCGCCTGCTCTTCCTCCCACAAAGCGCGGTACCAAAGAGAGGTTTGATGCACGTGCTGCCATTCGAGCCACTCGTAGCATTTCTTTTTCGATTGCTGCCAGGCGTTGTACATGCTCATCGCAACCCAGGGATTTTTTTCCAATACCGAAGTTTTGATTAACAAGGTGTGCATAATCGGGAAAAATCCGGTGCGCTTGAAATACTCCCGTTCGAGCTCGGCATAGTTGGGAAACAGAAAATCGATGTCCGGATGAACGTTGGGCGCCCACGTTTCGGTGGTCATGCCGGCGTCGATCTGCCCCGCGGCTATCAGCTCGTACTGCTTTCGGTCTGGAATGAATTCCATTTTGACCCAGGCCGGAGGCTTCCAATCGCCCACCCCTCTATTGCGTTCGGCGACCCAGGTGACCGATTTGAGATCGAGCCCGTACTCGTCTTCAAGCAGACCCCTTTGCCAAACCGCCGTCGTTGTCATCCAATTCTGAATACCGATACGCTTGCCGTTCAAGTCGGCCGGCGAGCGGATACCGGCGCGCTTGTTTATATAGATATAGGAATGACGAAACATGCGTTTGACGAAAATAGGAATCGCCGTGTAACCCAGCGCCTTGTAGTGCAGATCAGCGATGTAGAGGCCGGAATAAAACTCTGCGATATCGCATTCCTTATCTGCGATTTTTGTATGTCGTCCAGGATCTTCGTTAACGTAAACCTCCAGGTCAATGCCCTCCGGCTTGACCGTTCCATCAATGAGCGCTTGAGCTCGATCATAATGACCGCACGTCATCAGGAGTTTCAACGCCATGCCAATCTCCAAGCCAGAATTTCTTTTATGACGCTACAGTCAGAGAGCAGATGCTTTCCCTCTAGTCGGCAAGATTTGAGTTGCTCTCATTGTCGGTCATTAGCATCGTGATCAATTAACCTTAAAAACATTTTTAAATTCTTTGCCGAGCTGCTCGTACTCTTCAGTGTTAAAGTGAGAGGTGAAAATCTTGACACCTTTCAGCCGCGGGTTTTTGGGTCCTAGGCCGATTCGTCCCGGACTCCGACCGCGGTCCTGCAAAAGCTTCTGGCCCTCTAAAGAAAGCATGAAATCGATGAAGAGCTTCGCCGCATGCGGGTGGGAGGCGCCTCTTAATAGGGAAATCCTGTTGGGATCACCTCCAATTAGGGGGTTTGTGACCACTGACTGAACCGGAGCGCGTTTATCGATATATTCATCGACTCGGTGTTGGTAGAGTGAGACGGCAACAGGAAACTCTCCGGCCGAGACGAGCTCCGCGAGCAAACTATAGCCGCTTCGAAAGTTAACTTTTTGCTCCGCGACCCTGCGCCAAAATTCCATTCCTTTTTCTCTTCCCCTGAGCTTGAGAAGGGCGCCAAAAAAATAATATTCCTCCGTCTCCCAGCCGAGTTGGCCTTTCCATCTTGGATTCAAGAGGTCTTCATAATCCTTAGGAATCGCGGAAGCAGGGACCAATCTGGTGTTGTAGCTCATTACGTAGATGGTTTGATGCAACCCGAATCCGTATCCCTGCGGATCGATCCAGTCGTTTGGAAAATGCGTCGACTCGCTCGATTGGTAGCGATCAAGTATGCCTCTCGCCTTCAAAATACCGGACTGTATTCCACTGATGGCCACCACGTCTCCGAGAAAGCTTTGAGCGCGGTGCTCAGTCAATAGCCGGTTGAGAGTTTTTTCGCTGGTGCTCCGCGCCAGCTCTACTTTCAAAAAAGGATATTTCTTTTCAAATGCCTTGATCACATAGTCGGCATCGCTAAGACCCCATGAGGTGTAAAAAACCAGGCGCCCTTCCTGCTTGGCCTTTTCAAGATCCTGGGCTGAGACCCCGGTAACGAGAATCAAAGCCATGATAACGGCCAAGAACAGTGTGTGCTTCATAGGGTTATCTCGCTTAGCTTCCCGGCTAGGATTTGTACCAGCCGAAGGGAGATATTAATGACCCGCAATTGCCTGCTGAATTGCCCGTCGCGCCATCACACGAATGATCTGTTTCCGATACCACGCCGAGCCGCGCAAGTCCGAAAGCGGCTCGGTCCCGGCCGAGCAGGATTCCGCGATCTCTTCGATTAACTGATCCGTCAAACGCCGCCCGCGCGCCATGGCACCGGCTGATTCGAACTCCTGAGGAGTTTCAGCGACCGCGCCAGCAACCAAGCGCAGCTCTTTGCAGGTGCCGTCCGGTTGATTCTCTAGCAGAGCAGCCATGCCAACACACGGACGATCTTCGGACGAGCGCGAAACGTACTTGAGATATACAGAGCGGCTTCCCGGCGCGAGATCCGGGACAATCAATTCAGTCAGAATTTCATCCGGGTTTAATGCGGTTTCGTAAAATCCCTTGAAAAATTCCGTCAACGGTATTTCGCGTTCGCCTCGAATGCTGGACGCTTTGGCCCTGGCGCGCAAGGCGACCAGCAGACATGGGGGATCAGAGGCGTAATCGGCCTCGCTGAGGTTGCCTCCAACAGTAGCCGCGTTGCGCACGCGGACATTTCCCACCTTGCCGAAGGTTGAAGCCAACGTCGGTTGGTTTTCACGGATTAACGGAGCGCGTTCGGCGTCACGGATGGTGACTAGACCGCCGATTCTTAGACCCGTGCCCGGCTCGTGGCGGATGTAGCGGAGATCCGGCAATCGACCGAGGCTAAGCAGCACGGCAGGGGAGATGAGATGATTTCTAAGCATGATCACGAGGGCAGTCCCGCCGGCGATAATCTTGGTCTGGTCGCTATCTTTTGCTAACAGCGAGACCGCCTCATCAAGCGTTGTCGGTTGTGAGAGTTTTATGTTTGGCATGAGAATGAGTCTTACTCCTGAGACGGTGCTAGTTTCGCTTTAACACGAGCCTGCGTGAAATTTTCGTCATTAAATCCTCGCCCTTTGGGAGAGTGAGGGAGGGTAAAAGCAATCATCGTGGCGAAACAATTCACCGAGACCACACGTCGTGTTGGCTGATCATAATTCAGACCTCGATTTTGCCAGATGGGGATGAACGTTTTTCTTCTGCTCGAGCGCCCGTAGCACTTTTTCGGGCGTGATCGGCAAATCAAGAATGCGGGCGCCGATGGCGCGGCAAATGGCATTGCCAATGGCCGGGCGAACCGGTGGCAGCGACGTTTCGCCGATGCCGTGCACATCCGTCACTCCGTGAGGCTCGAGCAAGTGGACGCTTAACTGTGGTGGTACATCTTCAAATGAAGGAAGCATATAGTCCGAAAGATTCGGATTGGTGATGCCTCCGTTGGTGTCCGACGATAGTTCCTCGAATAGCACTTGCCCCAAGGCAAAGAGCATCGCGCCTTCGACTTGCAATTGGGACAGCCGCGGATTGATGACTTTGCCGACGTAAAGGTCGCCGTGTAAACGCGTGACGCTCACTCTGCCGGTTTCCGTGTCGACTTCGACTTCGCAGGTGACTACGGCCGGATGCCACTCCGCCGAGCCGTAGCCTTGTCCGGTCTCAAAGTCCATCACGACCGGACTGCCGTCAGGTCCCGACCCGGAAACAAAAATCCCATGGCCAAGCAAGGTGTTCGTCTTGGTCCAACGGACTACGTCGGAGTAAGAGACCGACTTGCCCTGAACCCCGCGAACCATCACTCTTCCGTCATTCAAGATCAGGTCTTCCTTGGCTGCTTCCAGCATTGAAGCTGCCGCTTCTAAAAGCTGATCTCTCACTTGCTGTACGCCTTTTCGAATGGCGGTCCCCATGCAAAACGTGGCGCGACTCGCCGCGGTCATCAGATCGAAGGGAGTAAAAGAAGTGTCAGGTTCTGAGACGCGCACGCGACTCACGGGCAATCCTGCTTCGCTGGCGGCTATCTGCGCGAGCGCGGTCTTTAGCCCTTGGCCCATTTCGACCGAGCTGGTCAAAACGTTGAGACTGCCGTCGGCGTTGAGTTTGATGCTCGCTGTCGAGGTTGTGGGAGTGGCCATGCCCTTGACGATAACGCCGATGCCCTTGGCGCGTATCTTGTTCCCTTCCCTGACCACGATCGGACCATCGTTCCAGCCGATTTTTTCCGCTGCTGACTCCAGCAACTCGTTATAATGCATTTCGGGCATCGGCTCTCCGGTGGAAAAGCTGTCGCCTTTTTGCAAGATGTTCTTGCGCCTGAGATCGAGCGGATCCATCCTCAAAGCATCAGCGATAATATCCATCTGCGACTCGTGGGCCCAAACCACCTGAGTAATGCCGTAACCGCGGAACGCCGCGCTGGGGGCAGTGTTGGTGTAGACGCCATAGGAATCCATCAAAAGATGCGGCACACGGTAGGGTCCTGCCGCGGCGTATCCGCGGGTGATCAAGTTCGGCGTCGTATCCCCATAGGCGCCGGAGTTGTAGTAGCAATAGGCCTCTACGGCAACGAGCGTACCGTCTCTTTTCACGCCGGTTTTGAGCCGGACCTTGCATTCGTGCTGCACGCCAAGGAGGAAAACTTCATTGCGCCGGGCGGTGATTTTCACCGGTCGTCCGGTTTTTTTCGCGAGCATGGCCGCTACCGGCTCGAGCTTGCAATTAAGTTTTCCGCCGAAGCCGCCGCCAAGCGTGAAAACAATCACGCGCACATCCGTCATCGGTACTTTGAAAATGCCCGCGAGTTGCCGCTGCACCACATAGGGATTTTGAGTGCACGTCCAAACGGTAATCTGGCGTTCATTCACCTGCGCCACAGTGACATGAGGCTCGAGGGCAGCGTGGTTGACCGGTGGTGAGCTGAACGTGTTGTCGAAAATATGATCCGATTCCAGAAAGCCCTGAGCAATATCTCCTTTTCGTTGCTTGAACAGATGGACGATGTTGGTTCCTACCTGCGATCTGGCGGTTACGTCGGTCCGCCCTGGTATGACGCGCCGCACGCCTTCGTGCAAGAGTACCGCTCCGGGTTTGAGCGCCTCCTCGGCATCGAAGACCGCTGGCAGCTCCTCGTATTCGACATGAATGAGATCCAGAGCTTCGGCGGCCGTTTCGTCGTCTACCGCCGCAACCGCGGCGACCGGATCGCCGACGAAACGAACCTTGTCCAATGCGACCGGTGTTTGGTCTTGGATGATGAGCCCGAAATACGGATCGATATGATCGCCGGTCAAATCATCGCGAGTGAGTACCGCAGCGACTCCGGGGAATCTCTCGGCTCGCGAAGCATCAGTTTTGACGATTCGCGCATGCGCATGCGGACTACGGAGGATGCGGCCGTACAACATGCGCGGCAGCTCGAAATTTAAAGTATAGTCGATGCCGCCGGTAACCCGCTGTTGCGAGTCAATCATGCTGATGGGTTGTCCAACTGCCATGCAATTTCCTCGCTATCGGTGCTTTCGGTTATTTCGGTAATAGGGTCGGGGCGGGTTTATGACCCGTCCCACAGTCCAGCGCATTCGAACCGCGCCGGCGTTATTCCAAAATCCATCCCCATTTTACGAGAATCGCGCGCGTCCGCTCCGGAGTGCTGATGACGTCACCGGCCAACGGATGATTTTTCCAAGTAAATGGAGTCGTGGCGTCAATGATCATGCGCGAATTTGCGTTCAGCTCGCGCTGATCCGGCGCCATGGCCATGTCGATGCGGCTGCCCTTGGTATCCTTGATGATCTCCACGCCACGCTCAGGATCGCAGCGAGCCAAAATCGCCCAGACGACATCCTGGATGCTGGTGACATCGATGTGGTCGTCTACGACCACCGTCAGTCTATTCATCTCTATCCCACCGGAGCACTGCGATGCGATGAGCCCCGCTTGCTTAGCGTGCCCCAAGTATTGAGTTTTGAGCGCAACGACGGTCATCAAACGGTTACCCCCTTCAGGCGGGGCCCAGACTCCGCATACTCCCGGCACTCCCGCTTTTTCAAGCTGATCCCAGATCATCCCGGCGCGAAGGTAAGCGATGAAGCGATTATCTTCATGAGGAGGCTTGCCTTGAGGACATCCCAAAAGAATCGGATTATTGCGGTGATAAATCCTATGAATGCGGATGACCCGATCCTTTGCATAACCATCCTGGTAATAACCCATCCATTCGCCGTAGGGACCCTCTTTGGAAAATTCGTCCGTGGTGATGAATCCCTCCAGCGCAATTTCAGCGTGGGCCGGAATCGGCAGACCCGTGAGCTCGCCCTCGATGACTTCGATTGGACAGCCGCGCACGCCGCCTGCCCAATCCAACTCGCTTTCGCCATATGCAGGCCCCTGGACGCATGACGCCAAAAACAGAAGGGGATCGGCGCCGACCACCGTTACAATGGGACAGGGCTTTCCGCGCTGCATGTATTTTTCTTTGATGATTCCGCCGTCGTGGGGTGGGGCCGCTCGTATGCCGATACCGTTTCGATCAAATACCTGATTGCGATAGGTGCCGGCATTGATGATGCCGGTGTCGGGATCGCGCATGATATTGATACTTGCCGTGCCGATGAACCGGCCGCCGTCCAGCGGATGCCAGATCGGAGCTGGAAAACAATTCAAATCGACTTCACTATCGCGCAGGATATTTTCTTGAACCGCTCCGCGCTTGTTGACTACCGGTGGGATCGGCGCAAAGCCCTTGAGGAGGTTGCGCCAAAACTGCAGGAGCCGATCATGAGACGCTTCTTCGGGATCCAAGCCCAGCGTCACCGCCTGGCGTTTGCGTGAGCCCATGCCATTGACCAAGACGCGGTAACCCGGCTTGTAATTCGGAATCTCGTCGAATAGAACACAGGGGCTTTCTTCCGCGTGGTCCAGCATCTCGGTAATGGCGCCGATGTCCTCTTCGGAATTCGCGCCGCGTACATGTTTCAGCTCGCCGAGAGCATCCACCCGCTCAAGCCAATCTCGCAGGTCACGCCAGCCTGTTTCAGTGGCTTCGGCTTGCATCTTCTTAGCCATTTAGAGAACCTCCTCGAACTCCGTTTTGCGTCCGTTGAACCTTAGCGCGGATGGATTTCTTTAATGAACCCTTCTCTGCTCAATTGTTCGAGAGGCGCAAGATCGTAGAACTGTTTCGGATCGGCGCTTTTGGCCTTCGGATTTTGTGATCCGATAGCTTCTAAAACCGATTCCATTTCCACGTTAGTAACGGCGGGCACGTCGCGAACATAGGCCAGTACCGTACTCTTGAACGCGCTGTCTAACAACTTTGTGTCGGCGTTGCGCGTGTATTTGCTCAGCACACGGACGGAGAAATCAGGATTCGCCTTGGAATATTTGAGTCCTTCGAGAGTCGCTTTGAGAAAGCGATTGAGCGTCTGAGGACGGCTCTTGATAAACGAGTCCGTTGTCACCAACGCGGTCGAGGGGTAACGATATTTAGTTTCACCTAGATTGAGAAACTCCTTATAGCCGAGCTCTTTTGCTCTTTCGAGAGTAGGTGATGATATCACGCCGCCCTTGACGACGCCCTGCTGCATAAACTGGAGAATTTCCGGCACACCTCCCGTCTGAATCATCTTGATATCTAGCGCGGGATCAAGACCGAACTCATTCAGCGCTTTTCGTAGCCCAATGTCGGTAAGCGAACCGAAGCGGCTCACGCCCAATGTTTTCCCTTTAAGATCCTGCGGCTTGTTTATATCCGGTGCCGCAACCAGGCTCATTTGAATTACATTGATGGGAGTGCCGATGATCATCACATCCGATCCCGATAGCCGCGACAGCACGGCGGCGGCGCCGGAGCCTTGTCCGATCTGCGTATCGCCGGAAATGAGCGTCGTTATCGCTTGCGAGCCGACCGCATAAATCAGGTTTACATCCAGACCGTACTTTTTGTAGATGCCCGCTTCTTTCGGTATCCATGTCACCACCGAACTCGCGGCAATCGATGAGTAGAAAACGTTGAGCTTTTCGGCTTCAGCGGCGCGGGCAGGGGCACTAAGTGCACTCGATAATAGAATTATTGCAACAGCAATCAACCGTACTTTAGCGTGGTGGGCCGGGAAGCCTCTAAGAACTTTGTGTTGCATTTTCTCGTGTCACAATATTTTCTGGAATCGTAGCGGGACTTTTTTATTTGCCTCCTCTGATGTACGCCACGTCCCCTTCTGAAAGAGGGGTGACATAGTCGCCGGGATTCATCCGGGCTTTTACATCGGGAGGAACGCGAGTCGCTTCAGGGAATTTGCCTGCGGATAGGGGCCGCGTGCAATCAAAGATGAGTTTGGACTCGAGGGTGCCTTTCTCGTCGCGACGATAGCCATACGTTGGCGGATTTAAACGGCTGCCAATGGAATTGTTTATCGTCACGAGATCCTTATCGGCCTGGAAACGGGTTGCCAGTGCCCAAAGCACGTCCGGCTCGTTGGTGACATCGATGTCGTCATCGACAATAAAAACATGCTTTGTCGCTGGGCTATAGGCGAACAGACTGAACGCCGCGAGATGGGGTTCTCCGTCGGCGAGTTTCTTCATCGAAATGTAGGCGTGGTTGCGGGCGACGCCTGAGATCGGCAGATGCACATTGACCACGTTGGGGCAGACGTCGCGGGTCCGATTAAGCAGGAAGCCCATCCGTGCCAGCCCGCCAATCGCCAAGTGCTCGCTGCTGGCATTGAAGACGTCAAGATAGATCGGATCGCGCCGCATAGTAATGGCATTTACCTTGATCACGGGAAACGGGCCTACGCCGGTGTAGTAGCGTGGATACTCGCCGAACGGACCTTCCTCGCGCATGACCGCAGGATTCGTATCGATCACACCTTCGATGACGATCTCGGCATGGGCGGGCACTTCGAGATCCACCGTCTCCGCCGGTACAACCTCGAGAGGCTGCTGCAACAAGCCGCCTGCAACCTCCAACTCTCCGCCCATACCGGGGGGGTTGGTGGTGGCCGCGAGCAGGAGGCAGGGGTGGTGGCCGATCACCATGGCGATTTGCATCGGCTGGTTGCGATCCCGATGCTCATGGAAAATGTAGCTTCCCCCCTGATAGGCGCCGGTCATAAAGCCAAGCTCGTGCTTGTTGTGAAACTGGGCGCGGTAGATGCCCGCATTCAGAACGCCGGTTTTTGGATCACGCAGAATCGAGACCGAGGAGGTGATGTACTTTCCGGCATCCAGCTCTTGGTGGCGTAGTATCGGGAGCTTTGTCAGATCGGCATCGGCGCCTTTCCACACGACCTGTTTGACCGGCGCTGCGGATCGATCAACCCGCCTGACCGGGATAGGGGCGTTCTCGCGCCGGCCGAACTCTTCCACCATTCCTTTTAAGTTTGAGTCGATGGCCAGCGCGAGACGCTCGTAGGTGCCCTGGAGATTGATCAGGAGCGGCACCGACGAGCCCTTGATCTTGCGGAAGAGGACTGCCGGATAGTTAGGATAACGGCCATCCGCCCTCATTTGATCCACAATCGCCGTCACCTCAAAGATCGGATCGATCTCTTTCTCCACCACCATCAGTTGCCTCGGATCGTGTTCAATGAGCTTTTGCAGAAAAATACGCAGATCCTTGGGAATCGCCGACGCTTGGTCCCTCTGAATTTCATCGGCCTTCGCAACTTTCCTCAAAGCTGGTTGCTGCGCCATGGTATTTTCTCCTCTCTGCCAAACGTGTCTAAATTAGGCCGCGCGCAATGTATAGTTAATCCCAATCCGTTGAGCTTTATAAAAATCTCCTAAAAATTCATCCTGATTTGAATAGCGGCGATTCGGTACGAGCCGTCCTTCGAACGAAACCATCAAAGGAGACACATCAAACGGGAAAGGGCGCACGATGGCTTCGGTTTCATTTTGGACATCTACTGTAAGCGTGACATCCGGCTTTCCCGGGCCTAACGGAACTGGAACATTGGCTAATTTGTTCGTCGGCCCATTCTTCCTTGCCTGGCTGTTGAACGGATAGCGGTTACAAATAAACTGAGCGAACTGATCGAAGACTTCCATGAGCTTGAAATTGGTCCAAAGATGCGTGTCGCTCGTCACCTCGTGCAGCGCGGGATCTTTTTTCAACCCCTGCAAACATCCGTCACGCCATGTTTTTTGCTCGGCGATGAATTGTTGTACGGCAGGATCGCCCGTGTAGTCGGGCATCGAAGGCAGCAGTCCCATGCCTCGAGTGAGCAGCCCCTCGCCATGCATGGAAACATAATATGCGGAATAGAGATCCCGCAGGGCTAGGCGTTCTATCCCATGGCGGTATAGGTTTAACCAAACGTCCTGACCAAGATGTTTGATGCTACCTATGTAATCCGAGGGGTAGCCTTGCTCGTTGACAGTGGGTTTGATTTCCCAATCCCACCAACCACTGTCGTGTTCCTGAGCCGCGAGCACCATGGAAGCGTAGGGGGAAGGATTGGCAAATTCGGCGTTTCCCCAGTGCGCAGCCAGTAACCCAGCTATGCGCGAGTGATCTATTTGAAGAACCAATAAAACGTGCGATTCATTGTAAGGGCAGACCATCATAGATTGCCTCTTTCAGCTCGGAATCCTCACTGAACTCTTTGCTTTTTCAATGGACGATGCATCATCCCTCAGTTATCGTCTTGAAACAAACGGATTGAATAGGCCCGCAGATCTTAGTTACATGGAACGCAAACGCTTGTCTAATATATAAATTTCATGGTAGCCATAGAAAAAAAGGTATGACAGGATCTGATCCGTGACTTTCCATCAGCTAAAAATCTTCGAGACCGTAGCCAAGCATCTCAACATCACAACGGCATCGCGAAAAATCCGAATTAGTCAGCCGTCTGTCTCAAAGCAATTACGACTGCTCGAGAAGGAATGCGGACTGAAGCTCTACGTCAGGTGCAGACAAGGGATTCGAGTTACGGAAGAAGGACGCCTATTTCAGATTGCCGCCAAACCTATCATAGAGCAAATGGAGGAGCTGAAACGCACATTTGTCAATCGAGTCGGCGACCCACGAGCCAAACATCTCACGGTGGGCAGCACGCCCAGTCCGGCTGGATTTTTCCTTTCTGCGGTGCTGAAATCTTTTGTCGAACTTCATCCTACCGTGCACCCGACGCTGCGAACCGGGTACCCTCAGTCGATGGAAGAGATGGTCCTCAAAGGTGAGGTTGAAATTGCGCTAACCACGACTCTTCCTAATCATTCTCAGATCGTTGCCGAACCGATTCATTCCGAAGAGATCGTCGCCGTCGTCTCCGCCAAGCATCCCTTGGCTAAGAAAGAAAGACTCAATGAAGCCGAGTTAACTCGTGCGCCTTTTGTGATGACGGCGGGAGGCAGAATCGCGCAGGAGATCGACATGATGGGGTTGATTTGAATGTCGTCATCTGGTGCGAATCTGTCGACATTAAAAAGGAATCCGTGCAGGCCGGTCTGGGGGTAGGCCTGTTTTATCGGGGTAGTGCAGAGGCCGGTTTAAAGGAAGGGTACTTCAAGGCCATCGAGATTCCACGATTGAAAAACATTAAGATCACCTGCTTCGCTATATACAGAAAAGGGATGGATCTGTCTCCCAATCGACGCGATCTCCTCACAGTCCTCCGCCAGTGGTCAAGAAAAGCAGATAGAACACGAATGGCTTTGTAAGAAGCGCCGAGAAGCAGCTCCGCGAATTACCACATCACCTGTCCGCCGTTTGGCTGGAGTAGTTGGCCCGTTATGTAAGAAGCCCGGTCACTCAGTAGGAAATCCACCACCGACGCCACGTCTTCAGGCTGACCCAGTCTCTGCATGGGCAACCGCGCCTCATAATCTCGGACCCTGTCCTGCCATTCAGCCGGAGTACCCCTTGAACGCAAGAGTGGAGTATCAATGGGGCCCGGCCCCACGGCGTTGACACGAATTCCATGCGGCGCAAACTCAACCGCGAGAGCTTTCGTGAGCGCATAGAGGGCGGTTTTTGCAGCCGCGTAGTTGGAAGCATATCGCATTCCAATAACAGCGTAGTCGGACGAAGTAACGACGATCGCTCCCGATCCATGCTCGACCATGTGAACAAGCGCGGCCTGACAAACGTGAAAGCTGCCGGTTACGTGTGTGTCGATCAGGCGTCGCCATTCATCAAATTCCATGTCACAAACCGGAGAGCGGGAACTAACCCCGGCATTGCTGAAAACGTAGTCGATTTTGCCAAGCTGCTGCACCACCTCAGCGCACCAGTTCTTGACGGCAAGACCATCCCTCACATCAACTATAGCGCTTGTTGCTTCTCCGCCAGAGCCTCGAATTATGCTGCAAGTTTCCGCAAGTCCACTGTCGCTAAGATCGCATAACGCTACCTGGTCGCCGCGCTTGGCAAGTCGGATCGCAGCCGCGCGCCCGAGTCCACTGGCCGCGCCGGTAATGATGCTGACGTTGGATACGTTCCTGACTACCATAACGAAGCTCCACCGTTGATTCTCAGGTCTTGCCCGGTAAAATAGGAGCTGTCTTCACTCAACAAGAACAGACAACCTTCAACCATGTCTTCAACTTTTCCGATCCGGCCTAATGGAATGCCGGCTCCCCGCCCATATAGTTCCTCTTCCGACAGGTGATCTCGTGGTTGTGCGGTATCGGTTACTCCCGGTGAAATGGTATTGACCCGTATGTTTTCGCCGGCGACTTCGAGGGCAAGACTGCGCGCTAGCCCGAGCACTCCCCCTTTTGACGCTGAATAATGGGCAGAATTCTTTCCGCCGGTGCGTGCAAGCATGGAAGAAAAAAGGATGATGCGGCCAAAGCGACGGGGCCGCATACGGCGAATCGCCTCCCGGCAACAGAGAAATGCACCGTTTAGGTTGATGTCTAAAGTGCGCCTCCATTCGTCGCCACTGAGCTGCAAAAAAGGCGTTGCATGGAAAATCGCTGCGCAACAGATCAGATAGTCGATCTTACCTTCACGAGCCGCCACACTTTTGAAGGTGGTCTCAACCTCGCGTTCCTGGGCGACATCGGCCTGATAAAAGGAAATGGGCGAGCTAGATGAGTCTAACTTGGCGCCGCCCGCACGGGGCGTCAGGTCCATAATAGTCACACTCGCACCCTCAAGCTGCAGGCGGTCTGCTATCGCATTCCCGATGCCGCCGCTTCCCCCGGTAATGACCGCGACGCGGCCCTGATGCTCGCTCGTGCCTTCAGGCATTCTGATATTCACCCCCCAGACTGTCTTTTTTTCATGCCAGATCTGAACGAATTGAACGAGTCCTTCGATAATCTTGGAAAACGGCGGTAGCCAGGACATTGTCAGCCAGCCGACCGCGTTTCAATAACCTCCCGGCTTGGGAAAATGTTGCTAGCGTTGGCCTGGGACTTTGCCAACGATCTTTAGCGCGTTCTGAAGGATCGCGGTATTCACGAACTGCTTGGGATTCATACCCGCCTTCAGCTCATTTCTCTCGGTAAAGAATTTGATAGTGTCATCGACTAAGGTCGCATCCCCTCCGTTCTGCGGCCAGGCACGCACTACATCAAGATAGCTTCTGATCGCGGTGCCAACTATCTGTTTGGGCGTGTCCGGCGAGTACTTGAGGAACGCGGCCTCCGCGGCCTTCGGGTTCGCGTGAATCATCCGGAAGGTCTTGAGTAATTCGGCAATATACGCCGTGGCCACTGGTTCATTCTTCTCCAGCCACCCGGTGTTCGCCCAAATGCTCGCTCCACTAATGTTGAAGAGGTTACCGGTTTCAAGGATGCGGAACTGCCCCGGCTTCTGGGAGTCCAGATTAAGCCAGTCGCCTAACTGCACTATTGTGGCGTCGATTTGATTGTTCTGTAAAGCGACGATTCTGTTTTCGCCGCCTGGGATAATCATGACGTTTGGCTTGATCTTACATTCATTGGTTAACCAAAGCCTCCCTGCAAGGGCTACCGGTGCGGTATCTCCGTGGATGGCAAACTTCTTGCCATCGATGCCCTTGCAGTCTTTGATCTCGTTCTTGGCGACCATCACAAATTCGCCACCGTTGTTCTCCATGAGAAAAGCGATCTTGCCGCCTTTCTCAATCGCTCGCAAAGGGTCCAGAATTTGCGACACTGCCAACTGAACCGTTCCCTGCGCCAGCGCCTGACTATTGAGGTCGGTTCGGGTAAACTCCACGCTTTTGAGGTTCCAGCCCTGTTTGTTCAAGCGCTCATGCGTGATTTCATTAGGCACATCGTAAAATGAGATCGTGGAGGGATGGCCCAGTTGGATGTTTAGATTGCCCTTGGGCTTTGGCACCTCGACTTCTGCGGCGTTCACCACGGCCCTCAAAAAAACCATCGCGACTATCGCAAGAAAAAGCCTTTTCATCTTGTTTTCCTCCTATCTAGTAAGTTCATTTTTTCTCCGGCAAGAAGTTCTCAGTGTGTCAATTGGGTTCGCAAGTCATGCAGCGAATGCTGGAGGAATGCCGATATTGATGTTGAGGTTGCCGCTGGGTTTTGGCACGTCGACACCTTGAGTGCGGGCTATGCCGGTTAATAGCAGTGTCATGACGACATTTAGACAAAGCCTCTTCATAATTTTCTCGAGCGGCAATGTCGGAAAATATTTCAGGTGGTTGGAAATCGGTGGGATGATTAGCTACGTTTTTGGGGTTTGTCAAGCCGAATCATGAGTGTGTCACCGAAGAATTAAAAGTGCACTATTTTGTTTCCTTTGGGTTTTCATGGTTTTCATAGTTTTTGATCGAATCACGATGAAAGAACAGAAGCGAGTAGAAATCATTGAGAGAGTGCTTTAGGAAAGAGATTGTCATGGTGGTAGCGGCGATGGTGTTGGGGGCAGCGAGCGGCACAGCTTCAGCTCCGGCTGATCCGTCCTATGGCGGAACCGGATCGTCGAAGCGAGCGGCGGTTGGAATTAAACTATCAGTGGAGCAAATTCTCTTGACAAGCCACTGCGCACTCATTAAGAGATCGTGTCTATAGGTTTTTCCAACAAATGAGTCTTGCACTAATGTGGAATGGGCGGGAGCGGCGTCAAGGTACCTACCGCATTGAAGTCAGCGAAAGAGACAAGGTTTTGCAGAGTAGGGAAAGGAGCTTTCCATGATGGTTTGCGGCTATGATGATGCGCGTCTTCTACTTACCCTTCAGATTGATCACTCCCGAGTGGCAGGACTCATCGCTGCTCACTGGGGCAACCAGGATTTTGCGCAGCTCACACCCTATGCCTCGATGGTTTTGGCGGCACAGGAGCATGATAGTGGATGGTGGAATTGGGAGATCAAACCGACCTTGAATGATCAGGGGTATCCTCCGGACTACATTGGTAGCATCAGGCACCTTGGCCAAAGCGTCTGGCTTGATTTCTATCGGCATGGCATCCGGCAGGTGGCTGAGAGGGATCCCTATGCCGGCTATAACGTGTCCATGCACGGCGAGGGCTTGCTCACTCAGGGCATGGGACTTTTGCTGTACATGCCCGATTATACCGTGTATCCGGAAGTTCAGGAATTTATCCGTGAACAGAAGCTTCTTCGTGAAAAGCTTTTGTCTGGCCTCCGAAACGTAAATGAATATAAAGACGCAATATCGGAGGAACGTTGCTGGACAAACTTTAAATACATGGAGGTTTTCGACCAATTGGCTCAATACGTCTGCAACCGGTTTCCGTTTAACAGCAGTGAGCGAAAGAACGGTCCAAACCACCAATTGAGCAATGTTCCTGTGCCCGTCAGTCCAGGCCAAGGAGACGTGATCCTGACAATTGCCGTACAGGATGAAAAGAACGCGATCGTTCAACCCTATCCATTCGACGTGAATCCCCTGATCATATCTTTTCCTGGGCGGCTAATCGCAAATCGACCCTACAACAATCAAGAGGAATTTTTGAGGGACTTCTACAAAGCGGAGCGCGTCTCCACGACTTATTGCCTACATGCTGCCTAGCTGAAAAACAGAGTGCTCTTCTAGCCGTGGTGAACTCGTCGAGTTAGGCCGTTTATTTCCCACTGGCATTAAGCTCGACCCGCTGGGCGGCAAATTAAGCGTTGCTCCGAATTCGCGCTTCGCTTTACACACCGTCTCCACGCTTGACAAAGGGAGGCGGGGTGATGTTATGGGTGAGCTAACGAATTTGGGACTCTGCGCCGATTATCGGGACACTATGGCTAAATTGATTTTTGCTATCAGAGAGAAGAAGCAAAGGAGCCAGACACTCCTTAGAGGTCTTCAGCTATTGGAGGTCATCGCGAAAAACTCGAATCTTTCAATTCGAGAACTCGCCGATGAAGTGAATCTCCCGAGAAGTATTGTCCATCGGCTCATAGCCACGCTGGAAAGTGAAAAGTACATTCAAAAAAATTCAGCACAGCCAGGATATAGATTGGGTATCAAGTTGTGGTCGTTGGGATGCGTGGCGGTTGAGGGAACAGAAATGAAGGAGATCGCACGTGCTCAGCTTGAAGATCTAGCCTGCAAAACCAATGAACTTGTAGTTCTTGCCGTCATTGACGGGCGAGAGGTTGTCTATCTCGACAAAATTGACTGTCCACAAGCTGTTCGTGCCTATCTCCCTATTGGAGGTAGGGCTCCAGCCTATTGCATTTCAACCGGCAAGGCTATTTTAGCCTATCGCGCGGATGGCGCAATAATACATATTACCTCTGCGAAGAAGTTCAACAGTAAAATACCCGGAGGTCCGGAAGCTTTTAAATTAGATCTCGCACAGATTCGGAGACGCGGATATGCCATTAACTTAGGTCAGTGGCGTGGAGAGGTCGGTGGAGTTGCATCAGCAATCAGGGACAAACAGGGCAATGCAGTGGCCGCCATCGGTGTTACCGTGCCTCTCCATAGATTGACGAAAGAAAATATCAGTCGATTAGGCCGATTAGTAATGAAGGCGGCGGCAACCGTATCCGATATCTTAGGATACGAAGGCGATCAAAGGCGAAGATCAACTGCTTGATGGGTTGGCCTTTGGGGGGGAATCAGATACGCGCATTCGGAAAATGTAAATAGTTTTCCATGAATCTTAGTACGAGCTTTTCAACTCGAACGCAAAAAAAGAAAGGAGAGAATCAATGGCAAGTCAACCAGCTGTGACAAAGTTATCAGAAGTGGGAGTGGGAAAAGTTGAGGCATTGGCCCACCCGAAGGATCTCCGTGCGTTTCTCCAAAAACTGGTCGAGCACGACTCGAAACAGTTGATGGTGGTGGATGAGGAGATCGACCCGATTTTTGAGGCGCCGGCGATCGTGGATCGTATGCGGAACGATGCTCGATATCCAAATTATCCCGCAGTTCTGTTCCGCAAGATAAAAGGATCCAACATCCCTTTGCTCATCAACCTGCACGGCACCTACGAGAGACTGGCTTTGAGCATCGACTCGGACCTCAAAAACATGGTCGAAGAATTCCATCGGCGGGAGAGCAACCCGATCCCGGTGAAGCACGTGAGTCGTAGCGAGGCGCCAGTCAAGCAGGTCGTCTGGACGGGAGCGGATGCCGATTTGAGCAAGCTGCCCATCCTCCAGCACCAGGAACTCGATGCGGGCAAGTACATCACCTCAGCCGTATCGATTACGCGTGATCCGAAGAGTGGAGTGCAGAACGCGGGCATCTTCCGGGCCCAAGTCCACAACGATCATGAGCTTGGATTCATGTGTGGTGTTTACCAAAGCACGGGCTACATTCTTTGGGAACACCGCGAGCGCAAGCAAAAGATGCAAGTGGCGATGTGCATCGGGCATCATCCGGCCATGCTTTTGGCGGGAACCACCAATCCTCCGGGACTCGGCGGGGAGCTGGAGATTGCGGGAGGGTTGATGCAGCAGCCCCTCGAGCTCGTAAAAGCCGAAACGCTCGATTTGTATGTTCCGGCCCGGGCAGAAATTATTATCGAAGGAGAAGTGGATCCTGATCCCGAGACTTTCCGTGAGGAAGGACCCTTCGGCGAGTATCCTCGGTATTACACGGGCACAGGTCCTCAGTCCGTGTTGGTGGTCAAGGCTATCACCATGCGGCGCGATCCGATTTATGTCGACGTGTTCAACGCCACCAGCGAACACCATTGCATCGGCGGTCTAGCGCGGACGGGATTTCTCTTGACTCGGGTGCGCGATGTTTGTCCGAACGTCACCGCTGTCCATCTACCGATCTCCGCGGCGGCACGGATGCATGCCTATATCTCGATGAAGAAGCACGCTGATGGTGAACCACATCTCGCCGCATTTAACCTATTCGCGTACAACCAGGCCACGAAGCACGTGTTTGTTGTCGATGACGACATCGATGTTACGAACGAAGCCGAGGTCATGTGGGCCTTATCCACCCGTTTTCAGGCCGACAAGGACCTCGTGATCATCCCGAATTCCTTGGGAGGTTGGCTGAACCCGCCGACGTATGGTTACCGGCGTGACGAGAAGGGTGCCTTGGAGACCAGGCTTATCTTTGATTGCACTAAACCGATGGCACCGGCGCCGTTTCCCATCGCGACGCGCGTACCACCCGACGTCAAAGAGCGTATGAACCCGGCAGATTACGTACGCGCCTTAACGGAACAGGACGTGACCTATCTAAAGGGGAGAAATTAGATGGCAAAAAGAGCAGAGGTTGAGCAAATTCAGGCAAACAAACCGCGTTGGAATGACTTGCGAGAATGGCTGGGATTGGTCGAAGCCATCGGCGAGCTGAAACACGTGCGCGGAGCGAACTCGGAGGAGGACATTGGCGCGATCACCGAGATGCTTGACCACAACGCCGATAGTCCGTGCGCTCTCTTCGACGAGATTGCGAATTTTCAGCCCGGTTACCGGGTACTGGCGAACAGCATGGGCTCGCGCAAACGTCAGGCCATTACTCTTGGCCTGGACCCTGAGCAGGCTTCTCACGAGCGGTTGCTGGAGTTTTGGCGCGGACTTCTAAAGGGTTTCACGCCTATTCCTCCGGTTCAGCTCAAGCGGGGATCCATCCAGGAAAATGTCCTGCGGGATCAAGCGGTGGATCTGACTCGGTTTCCGGCCCCGGTTTGGCATCCGCTCGACGGTGGACGGTTCATCGGTACTGCGAGCGTAAATATTATGCGGGATCCCGATACCGGAGCAATCAACGCTGGCACTTACCGAAATCAAGTGTTCGATAAGAACAGCATCGGTATTCGAGTTGCGCCGCCGCATCATGGAGGCATCATCAAGGAGAAGTACACGCGGCGAGGGCAACCCTGTCCCATCGTTACGGTGGTGGGTGCCGACCCGCTGTTGTTTCTCGCTTCCTGCGTCGAAGGGCCTGGCTTTGGACAGAGCGAGTTGGACTGGGCAGGCGGAGTACGGGGGAAGCCTATTGAGGTTATTCAGGGTGAGGTGACAGGCTTGCCGATTCCGGCCCATGCGGAGATCGCGTTGGAGGGTTTCGTCGCCACTGATGAATTTCGTAAGGAGGGCCCATACGGCGAATGGATGGGATATTATCAGGACGGCTATGAAAAAGATCAGGTCATACGGGTCCATCGAATCTACCATCGTAACAACCCGATCATCTTAGGATGCCCGCAAGGCAAACCTCCTCACGAGGACAACCGTTTCCTAGCTTATCTCCGTTCCGGCATGATCTGGGATCAGCTAGAAAAGGCGGGAGTTCCGGAGGTGTGCGGTGTCTGGAGTCCCCCCGAGGGAGGAAACCGTTTGATGACGGTGGTTGCCATCAAAACCCAGTATCTCGGCCACTCCAAGCAGGCGGGGTTAATCGCTTCCCAATGCGCCGGCGCGGTCGAGATGAATCGTCTGACAGTCGTCGTGGATGATCATGTGGACATCACTAACTTGCAAGACGTCGTCTGGGCGATCGTAGCGAGGTGCGATCCTGAACGGGGCGTAGAGATCATCAAGGACTGTAAAGGGAGCCGGATCGATATGGCGATCGCACCTCACGGTCGCGAATTGAAGGCGAACTCACGGATGATCATCGACGCCACGACGCCTTTCGAATGGAAAAACCATCCTTTGGCGGGGAATATCATCAGCACTCCCCAGCGCTCGCGCGCCACACGCGAGCGATGGGGTTGGATTTTGCAATAACGCGGGTACTCGAACGTTCTGAACTGCAGGGGCGGGTTTAAAACCCGCCCCTGCCATAAAATCGCAGACACTGACAGCAAGGAATGGGTATGGCGATTGGACAACCCGTCACAATGGTAGATTCCCATGCGCGGGTGACAGGCACCATAGCGTACGCTCTCAATTACGAGCTGCCGAGAATGCTGCACGCGCGCATTCTTAGAAGTCCTTATCCGCATGCGCGGTTGGTAAAGATCGAAACCGCAAAGGCCGAGCGGCTGCCTGGAGTAGTAGCAGTGCTCAGCCGGCAAGATCTGGTGGGGCAAGACCAGATCGAGCCTTATTACGGACAGGTGATCAGAGATCAGACACCCGTTGCGGTGGACACGGTGCGCTTCGTGGGAGACGCGGTGGCCGCGGTAGCGGCGGAGGACGAGACCATAGCGGCCGATGCATTGGAGCTGATCGAAGTCGAGTACAAGGAGATCCCTGCGGTGTTCGACCCTGAAGAGGCCCTGGTGCCCGGGGCTCCGCTCGTTCATGAAGGGCCGCGGCGGATTCTGTCGAATCGAGCCGACGTCAAGGCGCGAGCGCTCCAAGGAACCAACATTGTCCATTTGTTCAAGCAGCGCAAGGGAGATATCGGACAAGGATTCCGGGAGTCTGAGTTGGTGGTAGAAAACACCTACGCTTCCCCGGCGGTCGAACACGTGGCCTTAGAGCCCCACGTAGCTGTGGCGGATGTGCGCGACGGTCAGGTTACGGTCTGGACCTCCTGTCAGAACCCGAGCATGGTTCAGAGCCAGCTCGCGCAGATTTTTAAGGTCCCTATCTCTGAAGTCCGGGTGATCGTTTTCACCTTGGGAGGCGGTTTTGGGGCTAAGCTGAACGTCAAAGTGGAGCCCGTGGCTGCTCTTCTGTCAAGGAAATCTGGCAGACCGGTCAGGCTGGTTTTGCGGCGCGAAGAAGATTTTCTGATCGGTATTCAGCATGCTTCAACGGTTAAGCTGAAGACCGGGGTCAAGCGGGATGGAACCCTAGTGGCTACGGAAGCGTACTGTTATTACAATTCGGGCGCCTATGCTGACACGACACCGAACTTGATCACCCGTGGTTACGCAGCTACCGGACCCTATCGGGTTCCAAACCTTTACGTTGACTCGTATGGGGTCTACACCAATACCGTGCCCACAGCAGCGTTTCGAGGTTACGGCATTACTCAGGTCGCGTGGGCGCATGAAGCTCAGATGGATATCATCGCCGACACACTAGGGATGGATCCGCTCGAATTGCGTTTAAAGAATGTTTTGCAAAAGGGCGATCCTTTTACGACCGGCGAGCCCATGGCCGAAATGCATTACAACGAACTTCTCAGGAGTGCGGCGGAAAAGATCGGTTGGAACAACGGCCCTCTGGTTGTGAGAGAGGGGAATAAGATCAAGGCCAAGGGATTGGCGGCGACCATAAAAGGAATGGCGACCCCGACGACATCCACCGTCACTGTAAAGCTCAATCCGGACGGCAGCATGAATGTTCTGACGAGCACAGTGGAAATGGGACAAGGGGCAAAAACCGCTCTAGCCCAGATCGCTGCGGCAGAAGGAAACCTGCCACTCAGTTATGTCCGTGTTTCCGAACCCGACACGGCCTTTACGCCGTTTGACTGGATGACTGCGGCCAGCCGGTCAACCTACTGTATGGGTTCTGCCATCGGACTTGCCGTTAAGGACATTAACGAGCAGTTGCGGGACGCGGCAGCGGAGCAACTCGAGGCGGCCAAAGATGATCTGATTTTGCACGACGGGCGAGTCATGGTGCGGGGCTCCCCAGACCGGTCGGTTTCCTACGCGGATGTCGTCAGGTCGTCGAGGCGGAGCAATATCGTTGCCCAGGGGACATTCATCGCAAATCATGGACAGGACGGGAGCGAGGTCGTGATGGATTCGGAAACCGGGCAGGGATATGGCTCGGCGGAATGGCATCCAGCGGTGGTCTCCTGCGAGGTGGAGGTAGACATTGAGACCGGCAAAGTCGAGGTCAAGCGTCTCCATGCCGAGCTGTATGTCGGACGGGTGATCAATCCAAGGCTTTGCCAGCTGCAGGTGGAGGGCGCCGCGCTGTTTGGTTTGGGTCAGTCTCTATTCGAGGAGTTAATATTTGATACCGACGGCCGGATTACCAACCCGAATTTGGCCGACTACATGATACCGTCTTTCAGAGATGTGCCCGGAGAGCTGACCGTTCATCTCCTGGAGCCGGCAGGTGTTACGGAGGTTCACGGGATCGGTGAAACGGCGCTTCCTCCAATTCGCCCAGCCATTGCCAACGCTATATGCCGCGCTTTGGCGGCCCGGGTCTTCGATCTGCCGATTACGTCGGAGAAGGTGCTCCGTGCCCTTCAGAAGAGACAAACAGACCGCCCGTAGGAATCAAGTCGCGAAGGGGAGGTAGCTCGAGGCCCCCATGCTAAACATAGAACTTCTTCAGCCCAAATCCATCGAAGAGGCCGTCTCGCTACTTTCCCAGCACCGGGACGACTGCAAAATCATCGCGGGCGGCACAGCGATGGTCATCATGCTCAGAAATCGCCTGATCACTCCCTCGGTGTTGCTCAGTCTAGGCAGGTTGACAAGTCTGAGCTACATACGGCATGAACCGGGATTGGGTCTCCGGATAGGGGCCCTGACGCCAATCCGGGAGGCTGAGGTATCCTCCCTGCTCCGTTCGAAGAATCCCATCCTCGCCCAAACCTTCGGCGAGGTAGCCAACGTTCGCGTGCGCAACGCGGCGACGGTGGGCGGAAATTTAAGCGAGGCGGACTATGCCTCCGATCCCCCATGCGTCCTCGTCGCCATGCAAGCTCGGGTCAAGGCCAGCAGCGTGCGCGGAGATCGGGAGTTCCCGGTGGCCCAACTGATTCGAGATTTTTATGAGACATCGTTGGAACCCGACGAGATTTTAACCGAGTTGATCGTACCTGACCCCACGCCGTCAACTCGCTCGGCGTATCTGAAATATGTGAGCCGTTCGTCAGAAGACCGTCCCTGTGTCGGCGTGGCATCGGTGCTAGAAATGGGACTGGATGGCGTGTGTGAGAGGCTTAGAGTGGTCGTGGGCGCCGTCGCGCAGACGCCTCAGGAAATCCAGTCGGCGGAAGCGTTGGGGAAGGGGCAACGGCTAACAGACAAGACGATCGAACAGATCGCCGATGGCTATGCCTCGGAGATCGACCCGATCTCGGATATGCGAGGTTCGGACTGGTATCGAAAGCAAGTGATCCGCGTACTCGTTCGGCGCGCAATACAACAGGCACTGTCGAGTAAGAATAACGCGACCTAGGGATGTCGATCAGCGGCCAAAGCATGGGGATGTTAGCGCTAAAGGCGAATGTGGTCGATAGTCTCAAGCTGGAGAAAAGATGAGACAGACAGTCAGGCTGAATGTGAATGGGATTGAACGCGAGGTGGCCGTCAACCCCGACCAAACGTTGCTGGAGGTAATACGCCAAGACTTTAAGCTCTTTGGCGCGCGCGAAGGTTGCGGCATCGGCATGTGTGGGGCGTGCACCGTCCTAGTTGACGGCAACCCGATGAGCTCCTGTTTATTGCTGGCGGCGCTGGCCGAAGGCAAGGAGCTGTCAACGATTGAGGGGCTCGCGGAAGGTACCAAGTTGCATGCTATACAGCAGGCGTTCGTCGATCATAATGCCTTCCAATGTTCCTATTGCACTCCGGGATTTATCCTAACGACAAAGAAGTTGTTGGAGGAGAACTCTGCCCCGTCCGGAGAGGACATACGCGCCTATCTAGCGGGCAATCTCTGCCGTTGCGGCAGCTACGTCAAGATCCAACAGGCGGTATTGGACGCGGCGAGCCGTTTGCGTGGCGAGGCCGCCACCACGTCAAGGCAAAGATGAGGACGTAGATGTAGATGCAGTAAGGAGGAGATATGCAGAAGGTTAGTCTAAGCATCGCAGTGATACTGATAGTGGTTGCGGTAGCCCGTGCTCAAGAGATCAACGTGCCGAAGCCGAGTGGCAACCGAAATCTAATGATAGGTGAAACTTCAGGGATGTCTTTCAGTCGGCTGCCCTCGCGAGTCACTGATGACCGCCTGAGGGCCAAGGGTTGGAAGATCGAGACCGTCGGGCTGAAAGGTACTGATCTTATCGCCGAAGCGGTATCCAGTGGCACGGTGCAATTGGCAAGATTTCAAATTCTGGATGTGTTGCGGGCGATTGAGAAAGGCGGGAGGCTTACTCTAATCCTTGAGGACCGACCGGACGAGTTTGTTTTGATCGCCCGTAAAGACATAACAAAGTGTAGTGACCTCAACGGTAAAAGATACGCTGTACACGGCACCGGCTCCCCTTATGCTATCACGTCAGAGAAGTGGATGGCGGATAAATGCGGCGCTAAGCCGGCCCGCCTCGTGATCCCCGGGGGCGAGAACCGTATCGTGGCGCTAATGAACGGCCAGATCGACGCAACCTTTGTCCAGTTAAGCGACTGGATCGCCCTCAACGCAGAGCGGCCGGGCGAGTTTCCGATTTTAATGAAGTTTTCAGAAGAGCTGTCGGGTCTGTTGGGGGGTGTTTTAGTCGCCAATAAACCTTGGCTGGAAAAAAACGGGGAAATAGCCACAGCGTACGCCGCAGAAGTGCTCGTTGATAATCGTAGAATATCTTCTGATCCGAAGCCTCTTGAGGAAGCGGCAAAAAAATACCAGTCGAAAGAGGAGGCCAAGATCTTCGCGCAAACCTACAAGGCCTATCAAAGAGACTTGGGCGGCTTTCGTCAAAATGGCGGCCTGACGCCCGAGAAGCTGAAAAGTGCCTTTGACCTTTTTACCGGACTCGATCTCCTCAAGCCGGGACTGACGGTGGAACGAAGCGCGAGTCTCAACATTCTCGAAGGGGCGTTGAAGATGATCGGCAAAGTGCCTGGAAAACCCTAGTGAATGCCTGAGTGGTCTAGATCCGACAGCTGCACATGAGCAAATCGGTTGCGAAAAGGGTTGGGGAGCGTAAAGAAAAGCTCTGGGCTCTAGGGCTTCCCATAGGTGTTTTTCTCGTATTTAGCATTGTCTGGCAGCTTGCGACGATTCATTCCCAAAGTCTCGTCATCCCGACCTTTACCGAGACGATGGCGGGTCTTTACCGGCTCGTATACGTCCGGGGCGATCTCTGGATGGCCCTCTATCAGAGCAACCAGGCGCTCGTTCTGGGCTATTTGATATCGGTTGCGATCGGTCTTCCGTTGGGATTAGCCATGGCCCGCGCCGACTGGCTTGAGAACATCGCTGAGCCTTACACGCATATGCTTTTGGCGACGCCGACTGCGCCGCTCATCCCGCTCATCATGATGGCACTCGGGCTGGGTTTAGCTTCGAGGGTAATGATCGTAGTGCTGTTTTCATTCATTTACATCACAATAAACACGCGCGCGGGGGTCCGAAATGTCGACAGCTCCTTGATTGAGATGGCCAAATCGTTCGGCGCCAACGAAGCGCAGATTTGGCAAAGAATTCTAATCCCAGGGGCTGTGCCGGCAATCCTTACGGGGCTGAGGATCGGGCTCGGGAGAGCCATCAATGGCATGGTAGCCGCCGAGCTCCTCCTCGTCGCCAGCGGCATTGGGAATTTGCTCCTGGAGTTTCGCGCTGCCTTCGAAGGTGGATTGGTCTTCGCGACTGTCTTTGTCGTCGCATTACAGGCGGTCGTTCTGTTGGCTTTCATGCAAATGCTTGAGCAGAGATTGGCTCCCGGACGTATGGTGAACAACAAATCGACCACCGTCGGTTGGGCGGCGTCCTCTGAGTAAGCGGGGAGCTGAATGACTCAGAGAAATGCCATCGTATACGCGCCGACGCAGCCAGGTAGAATTCGACGACAGACTTGGCTGCGATACCCGCAAGGAATCAAGCGGGATTACCTAGTTCAAGCGTTGTCACTCGCGGGTGGGCTCTTTGTTTGGGAGATTTTCGGTTGGCTGCTCGCGGTACCTTGGCTTCCACCATTTTCCAAAGTCATGGTGGCGTTGGTGGAGCTAATTCGGAATGGCGAGATTATGGTCAACTTGGTGGTGAGTCTACGATCACTGGCGGTGGGGTTTGTCATTTCACTCATGGTAGGCTTGGTAGTTGGTGTAATGATGGGTCTTTATCGGCGGGTCGACCAGGCGATAGGCATCTACGTTAATGCCCTTTTGTTTACACCCCATTTGGTTTTTGCGCCGATATTTTTTGCACTCTTTCATTTATCCGACTGGACGCGTATCGCGGTCATAGTCAAGTACACGGTTTTTATCATCATCATTAACACGGCGACCGCCATTCGTACCGCGGACCCCGCACTGGTGGAGATGGCCCGTTCATTCGGCGCCACGAAGCGACAGATTTTTAGTCGGATTTTGCTGCCCGCTTCTGTCGTGGTCTTGTTCGCTGGGATCCGGTTGGGGATGGGGCGAGCAGTCAAGGGGATGATTACGGGTGAGATGTTCATAGCGTTCGTCGGACTCGGCGGACTGGTCCAGAAGTACGGAAGTCAGTTCGATGCATCGAGGGTATTGGCTCTTACCCTTGTCATACTGACCGTTGCGCTTTTAATGGGCGGCTTGGTGCAAGCGGCCGACAGACGTATGACACAATGGGCAGACTGAGAGAACATGATAATAACGGTTCTTCTGGGTTTAATGTGAAGGAATATTCACCAAAGAGGTGCAGAGTTCACAGCTCACCCTGAGCGGAATTCTTCATAGCCGCGCATCCTGAGCTGAGTCGAAGGACGCGGTGCAGTCTCCAAGACCATCTTCATGTGGAATACCGATACAGTGGATAGATAAGTCATCAATCGACGAGAAAGGGAGGCAAGTAATGAGTGAATTTGAAAATTTAATGAAATCGTTCGAAGCAACTGGTTATTGGCAGTGGTTGCGAAAAGAAGGAATCCCAGCCGTCATAGGGCACGGGGTTGAGGACGTCCGCGAGCTGGAGCTTCGACCCTGGGCTCGTACGGGAGGGAAGGGTAGTTTTATTCACCTTTACGGGATGGAGGGAACGACAGGCATGTATGTGGCTGAAATTCCGCCAGGTGGCGCCCTGGAGCCCGAGAAACACATGTATGAAGAAGTCATCTGCATCTTATCAGGACATGGAGCAACGGAGATATGGCAGGACGGTGGAAAAAAGCACGCGTTTGAGTGGGGTCAGTGGAGCGTTTTCGCTCCACCGCTCAATTGCTGGCATCGTTTGATTAACGGCAGCAGGGAACCGGTCAAACTCTTGGCCGTTACGAATGCTCCCTTGGTAATCGACATGTACCGCAATCCGGAGTTTATATTCAATTGCCCCAGTTCATTTCCCGATCGTTTTGCAGAAGAGGAATCCTATTTCAAAGAGAGCTCGAAACGCTACAAAAAAGGACTTCATGCGAATATCTGGGAGACTAACTTCATTCCGGATGTTATCGCAGCGAAATTAGACGAGAAGAAACTAAAAGGCCCTGGATGGAGGGTCACCCAATACGAAATGGGAGGCAACTCGCTCATCGGACATATCGCCGATTGGCCCGCCGGCATGTACAACAAGGCTCACTATCATGGGGCGGGCGCCGTATTGTTGATCTTACAATCGGAAGGGTACACGTTAATTTGGCCGAAGGAAGCCGGGCCACGACCCTACGAGAACAAACGAGGTGGGGAGGTGATAGAAGTCAAATGGCGAGAGGGTTCGGTGATTTCGCCACCGGGGGGTTGGTTTCATCAACATTTCAGCGCTGGTAAAGAGCCCGCACGGCAATTAGCAATTCGCTACGGCAGCAAGATTTTCCCGATCGCTATCAAAATTGCTGAGCAGCTCCAAGAAGACGGTGCTTTTATCCCGATACAAGAAGGCGGGACATTGATTGAGTATGCAGATGAAGATCCGGAGATTCGGCGGCTCTTTGAGGAAGCGTTAAAAAGGACGGGGGCGACCTGTCAAATGCCGCAGTTCAAAAAAGCATCATAAAAAAGAATCGTAACGCAGAAATAGAGAGCTGCGGCATGGTCGCACGGCTGTAATGCTCTGATGTCGCCGCTATGGCTTTTGCGGATCAATTTCCGCCCCAGGACGCTAGCTTTCGTTCCAAGAGCCGAACCGTTTCGCTCAGCAGCCACGCGATCAGTAATGGGGTCGACGATTGCGTAAACATAATTGGTTAGAAAAGCTGCCCCATAGGTCGAGAGTTGGGCATCAAAGCGGAAAGCGGTTGAACGTCCGAATTGAGCCGAGGAATATGAATCTTCCTTGCGACATCCCCCTGCCTACCGAATAAGCAGCTCGCCTACATCTTTGGCATGAGCAACTCGGGCCCGTTGCGGCGGCACGACGCGTATCGCTCGATCCTTAATTGTTTCAGCGTCTATCGGAAGCCATGCGCGCTCGTTCTTATGGCCGGCACTTGCTCTGACAGTGCGATATATTTTTTCTGGACTATTGGACGCCGCGCGTCTGTCGGCTTGTATTTGCAGTGTCATTGACTTAATTCGAAGTTAAATTTGCTCGCTCTTACTACTCCAGCGGTTCAATTGGGGAGGACTCAAATGGCCATCAAGAATTGGTCACGGGCTCTGGCGGTTTTGGTTTTGGTCTCAATGTCTTTGGGCAGCGGCGTTACGCTGGCACAGAGCGGACCTGACACGGACCCGCGGTTCGAGAAGCTCGCCAAGGAACTTTATCCGAAGTCTAAGCAAGAAGGATCATTGGTGGTCTACACGATCTGGGACGTGGAGCATATTCGCTCCATCTTGGCGGTGTTCAACAAACGATTCCCCGGAATAAACACCACGTATTGGCAGGGAACAAGGTCCGAGATTATCGCCCGCACATTAACCGAGTTTCAGGGCGATCAGAAAACCGCCGATGTCATTCTCAGCGAGGGCGCGCCGGTGGTTCTGCGCGCTGCGGGCGCGATTGAACCTTATAATACCGTGCAAGCGAGCTCATTACTGCTCCATGATCCAACACTGCCGACAGTGAGCCTCCAGATCATGGCGCTTTCTTACAACACCAAAAAACTGAAGAAGGAAGAGCTGCCGAAGACCTGGGAAGACGTGGTCAATCCAAAATACAAAGGCATTGTCGCGCTGGATGATCCGCTCAGGGCCGGGCCGTTGAGCGCCCTGCTGGCAGGTCTGAAAGAGTACTGGAAAGACGATGCCAGATGGGCAAAATATGTTAGGGACTTGAAAGCTCTCAACGTAACCGTGCACAAAAGCACCAGTGCGATGTTTCGCCTACTCGTCGCGGGGGAATACGCGATCTCAATGCCGTCACTACTGCACGACGTGGTCGAAGAAAAGGAAAAAGGCAGCCCGGTGGATTTCGTGAAAAGCGCGGCGCCGGTGATATCCGCGCAGCAGTTGGGGATCTATGGCAAGGCGCCCCATCTGAATGGCGCCAAACTGTTCGCGGAATGGATGATCACGCCGGAGGGGCAGAATGCCGTGGCCGCTGTCGGGAGAGAAACATCTCGGAAGGGAATTAGATCGAAAGCGTCAGTGGAAAGCGCATGGGGCAATAAGGTCAAACCTATTCCGATCGTGAACAAGGCGTATTTCGAAGATCCGCGAAAGTGGCTGGATTCGAATGTCCAGCCGGTGTGGGAGAATTAACACTGCAATCAGTCCCCATCCCGCATCGTGAGATGAAACACGGTGTCAGTTTGCGCGGGCTTATATATCTGCAGTAAATGAAGCGAGCTACGCTGTTTCGCAAGCCATCGAATAAACCATGCGATAAGCAAAAGTATGAAGGTCACAATATGATCCAAGAACAGGATAGAGCAAACGTTATCAAACGAATTAATCGGGAAGAGCTGGCGGAGCTTACCAAACAGCTTGTCGACATTTCCAGCCCGACCGGCTCGGAGAAGGCGATCGGCGAATTTATTTTGGCCTGGTATGCGCGCCACAATCTTAAACCGGTGCGCCAGGAGCTCGGTCCGGATCGTGTGAATGCGATTGGCATTTTAGAAGGTGGCGCAAATGGTGTCTCGTTGACGATTAATGGGCACATGGACACGAGTTATACGGGGACGGAAGAGGACCGCATGTTCTGTCGCGCTCTTGAACCCGATAGCGACCTGAAGGGAGCGATTCGAGAGGGCAAAGTTTTCGGGCTGGGCGCCTCGAATATGAAGTCCGGCCTAGCAGCGTTTATGGTCGCGGGCAAAGCCATACGAGAAAGCGGGGTCTCCCTAAAGGGAGATTTGATTCTCGCTGCCGTAGCCGGCGAAATCTCTCGAACACCCATCGGGCCCTATCAATCCGAAGCGTACCGAGGAGAAGGAACCGGAACGCAACATCTTTTGACCCACGGCATTCAATCCGACTACGCGATCGTCGCAGACCGTTCAGCGCATTCCATCGTCTGGGCGCAAAATGGTGTGGCGCAATTTAAAATCAGCACATTTGGCGATCCTCATGCCGCTTGGGGCGTTACCCGGGAAGAGAAACCGCCTGAAGCATCCAGTGCAATTTTGAAAATGATGAAAGTCTTGCAGGCTGTCGATGGATGGGCGGCGGAATTTGAACGCGCCCATGTGTATACATCGCCCCACGGCCCGATCGTTCCCAAAGTCAATATCGGTGCGATTCAAGGCGGCGCTCCTTTTAGACCGAACTACTACCCCGGAGTTTGTTCGATCTATGTCGACGTGCGCACGCCGCCTGAGCTGCGTCCCGTCCAGGTGCAGCATGAACTCAGAGTCGTTCTGAGCCAACTCGGCATCGAGTACGAAATTGAAATGTACGCATCCAAGATGGGCTATGAAGCTAAGGGTGTCGAACCCGTAATTAAAGTGATCGAGGAAACTTATCAATCGCTGTTCGGTAAAAAGACGCCCGCGCCGACCGGCTTACACGCGAGTATCTGGACCGACACCAATATCTATAACGAACTCGGAATACCCGCGTGCAAGTTCGGCTTGAGCGGCGGCAGATGGAAGTTTCGCTCGGAGCAAATCGATATCGAAAATATCTTCCAGGCGGCCCAGGTCTATGCGCTCGCCGCGTTGGAGATTTGCAACTGGGAGCAGCGACCCGGCTGAGTCGCCGCGAAAATTATTTCCACAACCGAGGTCATGGGATTTCAACGACGTGGACCTGGCCGCCTCGATGAGCTCAGTATGCGGCCCCAGTCATTCAGCTCGCCCGGAATGCGTCTTGCCCCATTTAGCGCGCATCGATTTTAGCGTCTCGCCTTCACCGACCTGAACACGCGTCTGGCGCAGTATCTCCCAAACTTTTTCATGCTCGCTTCGCGCCGCAAGCTCGGCTTCCTGGTTCAGGTTTTCCGGCCACAAGCCCATCAGGTAACCGTGCCAGGGTTCTTGCGGTTGGAGTTTCGGCAAACCTAGCTCCTCCCAGATCTCTTTAGCGCGAACCATGAATTCTTCCTTCGGTAAGGAAAGGGGAGGGAAGTCGGCTTTCCTCGTCGCATCGATAAGCAAGGATGATTCGGAGTTATCGTAGCGGCTCGATGGATGGGTTGCGACCATGCCGATCGGCGTAGCGCCGAACGGACGATCGCCGACGATCTTGACGTCCTTGTGCGGCTGAGAGCGGTGCGTGATCGCCCATGTTACCGCTATGGGATCTTTGACGTTAATATCTTCATCGACGGCGACGATCATTTTTCCGACGCGGTCGCCGTAGTCCAGCACGGCTTGCATCACACCCCAGGGATCTTCATCGTTGCGTTTTTTTAGGCTTACGGCGACATAGGGACGCATATTTACCAACGGCTCGATCATGTGCACTTCTTTGACGCAGTCGAAACCTTTACTGACGATGAATCGTTTGACCAGCGTCGCCATGCCCATCGCTTTGATCTTGGAACTTTCACTGGGCGTAACCTGGCTGATGATCGACACCCAGATCGGGTTCTTGCGATGAGTAACGCACTTGAGCTCGAACATCGTGCTCAAGGTGCGCGGGTCGACGTAACCCATGGACTCACCGTAGGGCCCTTCCTCTTCCATATAATTGGTTGGAATGATCCCTTCGAGCACGATCTCGGAGGTGGCGGGCACTTCGAGATCGACGGTTTGGCACTTCACGAGTTTCACGGGCGCGCCCATCAAGCCGCCGGCGAGCGCGAGCTCGTCAATCTCCGGCGGCACTTTTTGGGTTGCGCAGTAGGACACAGCGGGAATCGTGCCGACGACAATCGCGACTTCCAATGGTTTGCCCAACTTGCGGCATTTTTCCCAATGAGTCGACAGATCCTGCGGCGTGCCCGACATGAGACCGGTCGTGGTCGGGCCTTTGATCAAGCCGCGATAATTACCGACGTTCCGTCTGCCGGTTTCCGGATCTTTGGTTATCCAGTGTCCGGCGGTGATGTACGGTCCATTGTCGAATCCGGGCGTCGACATCGGAACGGCGAACTCCATCAAGCCGCCATGCGCGAGCAATTGATCGCCCTTATGGATTTCCTCCTGACACGAGCCGGAACCGACGATGACCGGATCGACTAAATGATCCATGGCGTAGATCCATCGATCGGCAACTTCGTCGGGTTGGCATTTAAGACCCAGGCAATAGATCGCCTCCGATCCCGAAAGACCGCCGACGAGCACTTGGCAATTGTATTTGCGCTTCTTGCCGTCGGTGACGTTGTCGAACAAAAATCCGCGTCGTCCCTCTTCGGGTATGCCGCCTCTGAACTGCCAACGGACCAGCGGTTGTAGCTCGCTGTCTTTGTTGATTTCCCGGTGAATCCGATACAATTTGCCATGTTCATCCAATGCGGCGATAAACTCACGCAAATCCTCATAGGGCTTGGCGAAATTCATAGGACTTTTGTCTATGCTTTTTTCTCCGGGTTATCAAGCCGCGAGTGAAATTTCACTTGCAAAAACGTGAATGTTCCGTAAGATTGAGCGAGCCTTCATCGACATGTCATTGAAGATTTTCAATACGTTAAGCGGAATAAAAGAAAGCTTTGTTCCGCTGACGCCTGGACAGGTGCGCATGTATGTTTGCGGAGTAACGGTTTACGATTCGGCGCACATCGGACACGCTCGCTCTCTCGCGACTTTCGACGTGGTCTATCGTTACCTCAAGTTTTGCGGCTACGACGTTAAATTCGTGCGCAATTTTACCGATGTGGATGATAAGATTATCAACAAGGCGAACGAGGAAAAGGTCAGCTGCGAAGTCATTACCAATCGCTACATCGAAGAATATTATCGTGACAGCGAAGCTTTGGGGCTGTTGCGTCCAACCGAGGAGCCGAGAGCAACGTCGCATATCCCGGAAATCATCGCGCTCATCGAACGGCTCCAAAATAAAGGTCTCGCCTATTCGATCGGCGGTGACGTATACTACGAAGTGAACCGCTTTAAAGACTACGGCAAATTATCGGGCAAGAAGATCGCCGAGCTCGAGGCGGGCGCGAGAGTGGAGGTCGACGAGCGCAAGAAGTCTCCTTTGGATTTCGCGCTGTGGAAATCGAGCAAGCCGGGCGAACCCACTTGGGATAGCCCATGGGGTCCCGGTAGGCCGGGTTGGCACATCGAATGTTCCGCAATGAGCACCAAGTATCTCGGACAGCCGTTTGACATCCACGGCGGCGGCACTGATTTGATGTTTCCGCACCACGAGAACGAAATTGCCCAATCGGAAGCAGCCTTCGACTGTCCGTTTGCGCGTTATTGGATCCATAACGGCTTGCTCACGGTAAACGATGAGAAGATGTCCAAGTCGTTGGGCAACTACTTTACAATCCAGGAGATTCTGGAAGGACAAGACGCCGCTGCCTTGCGCCAGTGGTTCCTCGGCAGCCAGTATCGCAGTCCGATGGATTTCTCCAGGGAAGGACTGGAAGAAGCAGGAAAAGCAACCGATCGCATTTACGAAACCATCGATCGGGCAAACCAATCGCTCAAAGGACAGGCACAAGCCGTAGCTGATTCAGCGCTCATGGATTCTTTCCGCCACGAGATGGACGATGATTTCAATACGCCACGGGCGCTAGCATTGATTTTTGACGAAGTGCGCGCGCTCAATCGTTTGCTTGACGACAAAAAGTTGAAGGGGATTGAGTCAAGAGGAGCGGCGCTGCGCCTGATGTGCGATACGCTCGGACTGCTTCACGAAGGATATTTTGATCGGAAGAAAGAGCGTTGGCTCAGAAAAGCGCCGATCTCGCGGGAAAAGATCGAAAGCAGAATTGCCGAGCGCGATGATGCGAGAAAAGCAAAGGAATGGGGAAAAGCGGATCGCATCCGTGCCCAACTTCAGAAGGAAGGGATAGTGATTGAAGATACGCCCGGAGGAACCCTATGGAAGGTGAAGTAAGGATCATGCGGCTTTACCATCACCTCTTGTTTATCGGCGCCGGCCTCATCGTGTTCTGTGCGCCCGCACTGGGCCGCGCGCAGGCGCCCGCGACCTCGGCTCCAGTCGGCGGTCAGGCGGAGCTGAACCTGCGCAGGTCGGTCAACACGCGTGAATTTCGCGGCCAAGACGTTCAAGGTGAAGAGCGCCAGATAGGTCCCGGCGATTCTCTGTGGCGGATCTTGGTGGAGGAGAAGGGCCTATCGGGGAAAAAATTTCGCAGCTATCTCGTGGTGATTCGAGGATTGAATCCTCAGGTAAAAAACCTTGACGTCCTACGGGTCGGGGACAAGATCTTCATTCCGCTCCGCGCCGATCAATTGCTCGAAGGCGGTCCTTCGACCGAAGTTGCCGTCTCCGAGAAGATGCAACCTGGTGCCGGGGTGACAACCAGCTACCGCGTTAAAGCGGGCGAACATCTCTATCAAATTTTACGTGAACAGCTGAAACTGACCGATGACCGTAAGGTGGCGCAGTATTACGCGCTGGTAAAAGACCTCAATCCGGAGCGCAAAACCTGGGACACTCTTTTGGAAGGCGAGATCCTGCGATTACCCACGGTGGGCCGCGGCCAAGAGATCACAGCGAGGGCAGCGCCGCCGCCTCTAGAAACCAAACCGGCGCCGGCACCGCGCGCCGGCGCCGAACCAAAGCCCACGCCCGAAGCGACAGCGAGCGCCGCGCCGAAAGCAGCTCTCGCGCCACAGGACCGGCGTCAAACTCTTCAGGCACCGGCGAAAGACCACATGGCGTTGTTCGCTACGGTTGTGGAAGCGATGGGCGGCCAGATGCAGCAAAGCGGTGAAGAAGTCGTCGTCGTAAAAGACGGCGCCGTCCGTTTCGACAAGAGCACGTACCCAGTAATCTACAATCCCGCGTTGGGACAAAAAGTGGTCATTGACCCGGATGACAAGATCCCGGCTTCGCTTAGAACGAAATTGAGCGACCCGTCCGTTGGGACACAAGTTTTGCCGATGGCCAACGGGGTATCGATACAAGAGGCAGTAAGTCAGTTGTTGGCGCGACTGGGTTATCAATCGTTGCCTACGGACCGGCCGGTCATCGTACATGATGAAGGAGTTGCCTTCGAAGCTAAGGGCAACTGGATCGCTTTGGCTCCGGAGCAAAGTAATAGAACCCAGGAAATCGTTGTTATCAACGTCACCGATGAGCCGAGCGAAATCCCGGAATATTTAAAATCTCAACTCGGTAAAAAAGGACTGCATTTGCGCGACGTGGCGCTATCGTCATCGGCCGGGGGACAAAAGCCGCCGGAAGCGGCGAAGCCGCCCAAAGATGTTGCAGCGCGGGTGAAAAATTGGCCGCGGGACAAAAAGGAAATGGTCGACTCGTTGCTTTTGTCGTTTGGCATATCGTTCGGCGTGGCCGAGACTCTGTCGGTTGAGCTGCGCGACGGGCTCAGAGTAGACGCGCGCACCGACAGGGTATTTGAGCAGAGCGGCAAACGCACTGCGCTTTTTTTTCAACGCACCGATCCGGAAATTAAGCAGGCGTTGCAGGAGAAGCAAGGCGTGCGCACCGTGGAACTCGATATTGCGGCGTTGTCGTCGCGCGAGCTCATTGACAAAGTCTTGACGATGCTGGGTCATCAAGCCTCCTACCGGGAGCATCGCTTTGCCGCGACCAACGGCTCAGCGCAGGACAGGCTCACTGTTACGGCTTGGGGTTTCCATTTACCCACGCGCGCAATGTTCGTGACGGACCGTCAAATCCCCGCATCACTTTACCGGTTCTTTTTTGAAAAAGGCTTGGAGATCGTCTATTTTCAATAGCGAGCGCGCGTTCTCATAAGCGCCTGTAGCTCAACTGGACAGAGCATCAGACTTCGGATCTGAGGGTTGGGGGTTCGAATCCCTCCGGGCGCGCTTTCTTTCGCTGGGAGTTCAACCACGTCCGCGGTCGCCTCAACGGCATGTTGCCGCCGTCGGTGCCGACGGGAGAGATCGCCGCGGTCAAGCGCGGATGGATTCGGCGTATCGGGCCAAGCCCTTCGCGGATTTCCGCTCGGAGCTTACTCCAGAACTACGCGGCTCGCTTCCGGCTCTTGGGCGTTTCGCGAAGCTGGATCTTGATTTCCGCGCCGAGGGCCACCGCGGCACGCACCAGCGTCCGCAGCTCGATGTTCCGCGGCGTCGCCGACTCGAGCTGTGCGATGAGCGGCTGGCTCACGCCCATAAGGTTCGCAAGCTCCTTCTGCGTGATCCCGCGCTTCTCGCGAAGACGGATGAGGTCGTTCCGGATGAGAATCTTCG
>DASYUV010000259.1:0-87332 GCA_036000865.1 Binatia bacterium
AATACCAAGAGCAAGGTCAGTCCGAGATCGTTCGTTAAAACGCAAATACGGAGGCCGAAAATCTCAGCGAAGTCTTAAAATCGAAAGTCTACGCGCAGAGCACCGAAAAATCGGCTCCATCCGCTTGAAATTTCCAGCGGGATGATCAGACTTTCTAATCTAGCCTGTTTCCCGCAGAGCTGATGGACGCTCACGACGTTTCGACGCCGGTTAACTCACCCGACAACGACATAGCGGAATGCGTGCAGCCACTTTCAAAAACCCAAACACCAAAGGAGCAATTCTCTCTGGTCTAGCAAGTACCATACGAAAGACCGGTCTTATAGGCTATGCTAAGACAGAAAAAGCGCTTCGGAAGAGCGGCTGATAGAAGCATACTCGTTGAAGCAAAGCATGAAGAAATTCCCCGAGAAAAAACTGTTGCTCGGAAAAGTCGCGAGAAGGCTTAAACAGAATATTGAGGGCTGGTGCCCGCTATTGACACAGTTTCACTAAGGCGTGTTAGCAATATCTATCTGGCCAACTTCGTTGAGAGGGCGACCATAATTGGCCTTTAACAATTCACTTACATGCTGGCAGAATCCTGGCTGATCGAAGACGAGCCGACCGACATAGCCACTTCCAGCGTACCCGATCGTGAGAAAGCACGTATCTGGATTGACAATGGATTGTCGTGCGTTTTCGAGGACTCCAATCTCACCGGTTGGATGAATATCGTTAGCGCCAAATGTCCAAATCCATTCCGGTGGCCAATTTGAAACAGCCTTAAAAGACATAAGAGGCTGTTTACGAAGCTCCATGTTCACCACCATGCTTAGTTAGAACATAGCACCATTAAATCATACGGCATTGCGGCATTCGTGCCGCTTCCATTGCAATCAGAAGATTGCAAACAGAACGGCAATACCAATTGCTAGTTGTGCTGATCTGAACGTTTTCATGATCTCTCCTTCCGTTTCGTATGTATTAGAGTCGAGACATCACGATATACTTACCGGTCACGATTGCTGTCTAATATTAGACCAATTTCACCTTTTTGAAGAAGCGGCTCGGACCTGCGCAACGTATTGAACCGGCGACATAATATCGCAGAATAAGGCTAGCCCAGCTGGTTGGATGGACCTTACTCGAATTAGATCGCATATTCGTTTTCGATTCGTACACATATCGGACAGATGCCAAACTGTGGGCTGCCGCTAATTTCCTCATAGCTTTCCATTGGCCAATATTTGCACCTGCTGGTCCGCTACATTCATCTCAATCCGATCAGAGCGAATCTGGTTCACAAGGTCGATGAGTATCCATACAGCGGGCACCGCAATTACGTGGAGGGTAGAGTGAGCGAGGTGTTGGATTCGGACAGGGTGCTCGACATGGTGGGAGGACGGGCAAGATACCGGAGATTTGTTGGGGAAGGCTTAAGGGACGGGCATCGAGAGTATTATTACCAGGTCGAGGACCAGCGGTTTTTAGGAGCTGAGGAGTTTGCAAAAGAGCTCAAGCGCAAAGCCGACGAGGAAACTCCCAGGCGTAAGAAGCAGTTGAGGATTGTGTTTCGCAGTGCCGCGCGAGCGGTTGCGAACTCCACAGTTCCTTTAAGATCTCGGCTCGCCACAGCTGTTTTTTTGTCGGTTCCGCAGAATTCCCGTGCGCCTCGATCAGGAAACATCGAGTTCTCCGACTTCCCGTAATGTGATCCCTATTTGATCTGAGATGGCGGTGAGCGCTTTATTCAGAAGATCCTCCGGCAGAACTAATAGAAGACCGTAGACGGAACCGTTGGGCTTGCGAAGCATCAATGTGATGTGGCCTCCCGACTGCTTTGCCGCGCCGACAACGATGTCGTCCAAGCCCGGCGCTTCACCGGTTCCGACGGTATCAGCGGGCGGCCAGGTCGGAGTTAACCGCCTGATCAACATAAGCACCACCTCTCGATCGATTACGGCTTTTTCTTTAGTCGAGTCTTACCTTCGGTGATCAGTCGTCGGCGGTTGATTCGTTGTTGGAAACACGTGTGTAAAACTTTAGTGCCCCGGCCAGAGGTATTTTTCGCTCAATGGTCTTGGCTGTATTCGCTCTTCTTCTTCACCGAATCCGTCAGGATGCCGAGCCTTGCCATGTCTTCGATGATCTCCAGTCTGCGGGGATCGCCGCGCGGCGCAGCGGGCCGCCTCGCGGGCAAGCCTATCGATGCGGCGATATACCGCCTCGATTGTGGTGAACTCTGCCGCCGGCATGACCAGACGGCGGTTCGGGGTTTGCTCTGTACTCGCTATTTTTTTTAATTCTTCACGAAGAACGCTGAGCCGGGAAAGTTCGTCGAGTAACCCAGCAGCGCTACGATCATTCATCAGAGCGGCGCTGTATTCGCGGATCAACTCTCCGATGCGTTCGTTCAAAAACCCCAAAATATTGAATTCGGCCACTTAATACTTTCATCGGGCCGTACATAGAAGGTTATTTCCGAGATTGTGCGTGTTCGGTCGATTGCGATCCTCTTTGGTCACGAAGCTTTCAAAACGACTAGATAAGAACTGGCCGCAACTGTCAATCTAAATATCTACTGTACGAAAAGTGACAATTAGGACTTTGATGGACTAGCGGACGCTGAGCGGTATCGCCATTCGAAGGCAAATATTCCCAACCCAGATTGTTTTTAATCGCGCTCGCGTTAGGCTTTTCTTATGAAGATACCGATGGAATTGACCGAAGAATCGCGTGATTTGCTCGTGCGTCATTTCAAAGAACGCACAGAGCTGCATGAGATTCTTAACCGTGCCACCCGCAATGAAGTGGCCGGGGTTAGTGTCTATGCGTTCGAGTGTGAACCGCAGCACGCAGAGGCGCTGCTTGAGATGGCGCGCGATCATTGCCCGCCGGCGGTAAAGGACATTGAGCACGCGATCTTCGTGGCAACTGCGGGTTGAGGCTGAATTTTATTTTGACGCTGTTGGCGCGGCGATCGCCGAAGCTCGAAATGCCTCTAAACACAATTCACGCACAGGTTGCAGAAAATGCCTTGAGCCGAGGCCGCTTAGGACGAGGCAGGCGATTGGCAATTTCGTTGGCGGTGAACTTGTCTCGCAGTTGATACTCCGCTGACCCAAATTGTCGCGGAGTTGGGACGCTGGACAGCGTTTTCGAACTCTTGTTTTTGACTCAGCAGTTTCTCGCCGAACTTTCTTCCGGCGCGATTGGCCGCCAATTTATTCCGCTCCGACTTGATCCTCGCTGACCGCAAATACTGCATTAGTCGCTGCCGACGGATCTGCCATTGTCAGGGTTAGCGTTAACGAACAAAACCAATGACACATCGTCTACGTCGTCATTAAATCGTTGCGCGCCGAGCTCGGTAAATGTTTGGCCCAGTCCTTGCTCGCTTTCTTTCTTCTAGATGAAAGTGACCGGCGCGATGGTCGCGCCAGTGTCTTCAATCCGGTAGCACCATGGCCGCCAAACCCAAACGAAAAAACACAACAAAGAAGAACCCATCCGCGAAAAGGCGAAAGAACAAATACATCCCGCCGTCCCAGACCAATGAACCCTTCGAACAGGAAGCCGATCGCCCGATTGGCCAACACGGTGCAGCGGGCCGCCCGCCGCTCATGAAGAAGTAAATCGCCATCGGGTATGGAAGCGCAGCGTAGATCACTTTGCTCCACCGCTGAATGGTGACGGATCCGTGAGAGACGGGGCTGTTTTACGCGCGATGACGTCCGGCTCGGTTACGCGCGCGGTCTCGAGGCATTTCTGCTTGGTTGTGATTCTCTGCAATGCTTTTCTAACTGTGCGCACATTTGCCGGAGAGGCGCCGCTGAAGCAAATCAAGTTGCCGCCAGGGTTCGAAATCGCCATCTTTGCTGACAATGTCCGCGATGCCCGCTCCATGGTCTTGAGTCCCAAAGGGACTGTATTCGTCGGCACCCGCGGGGCAGGAAAAGTCTATGCGCTTCCGGCTCAAGCAGAAAAAAACTCGAGCCGAGTCATTACCGTGGCCGAGGGACTGAAATCTCCCAATGGCGTGGCGTTTCACAACGGCGCGCTTTATGTCGCAGCGAGCAACCGCGTGCTGCGCTACGACGATATCGAGTCGCGGCTGAATAGCCCGCCCAAGCCGGTCATCGTCAGTGATAGCTTTCCGACAGAAGGGACACACGGTTGGAAATTTATCGCCTTCGGGCCGGACGGTTTCCTGTACGTGCCCGTCGGGGCGCCGTGCAACATTTGCGAACCCGACCCGAACCGCTACGCGATGATTTCGCGCATGAAACCGGACGGCGCGGGGCTGGAAACGTTTGCCCGCGGCGTGCGCAACACGGTCGGCTTCGACTGGCATCCGGTGACCAAAGAGTTTTGGTTTACTGATAACGGGCGCGATCGCATGGGTGATAATACTCCCCCCGATGAGCTGAACCACGCGCCCAAACCGGGATTGCATTTCGGCTATCCCTATTGCCACGGCGGAGACATTGTCGACGATCAGTTCGGTAGCAAGCGCGCGTGCAGCGACTTTGCCCCTCCCGCGCAAAAGCTCGGTCCCCACGTGGCAGCACTGGGCATGCGCTTTTATACCGGATCGATGTTTCCGGCGCGCTATCGAAATCAAATTTTCATCGCCGAACACGGCTCGTGGAACCGCAGTACGCCGATCGGCTATCGGATCACCGTCGTGCAATTGAAAAACAATCAGCCGGAGTCCTATGAAATTTTTGCCGAAGGATGGTTGCAGGGCGGCCAGGCATGGGGCCGTCCAGTCGACGTGCTTGTCGTGGCTGACGGGTCATTGCTTGTGTCCGACGATCACGGGGGAAAAATTTATCGCATCAGTTACGGAAAATAGGCAACAACCAAGGTCGGGCAAGTTGGCTCCAAAATTATTTTGATAGTCGATAAGGAGGAAAGAATATGACGAATCGGGTCTACGTTGGCGGCTTGTCCTATGCAACCACCAACAAACAACTGGAGGAGCTCTTCTCCCAATATGGCGCCGTGGATTCGGCCAGGATAATTATCGACAAATTCACCGGCCGTTCCAAGGGTTTCGGTTTTGTCGAAATGAACTCCGCTGCGGAAGCGCAGAGCGCAATCCGCGCTTTGAACGGAACGCAATTCGATGGACGAAGCCTCACCGTGAACGAGGCGCGCCCACAAGAGCGGCGGCCCGGACCCGGCAACGATCGACGAGGTGGTGGTGGCGATAGACGCGATGGCGGCTGGCGCGGTGAGGGTCGGCGCTGGTGAGCGCGGCAGAACAAGAAGCGAAACTTCTCGCGCTCGAACAGTAGCGGCCGCGCCAACTTGAGCAGCAAAACACCGGTTGCCAGGCGCCGGAGAGAGAGCGGATCAAATCGGTCGGCTCCGGGACTGTGTCGCAATCACAGAATTCCCGGGATGTCATTTGCGACATAGTCTCTCAGGCGCGAGACGAAACAGCTTTGACGTAACATAAGGACACGCACGGCCTGCCGTGCCCTTACGCATACGAGATGCTTAATGGCGATTTCTGGCTGCGAGGTAGCCGGAAGCGCTTGGCTCGATTCCGGGAACGTCGGACTGGAATGGACCGTTCGTTTCGGGCTCCAGTGCATGCTGTAGGGCTTCGTCAACGGTAGTCAGGAATTCAAAGCGAATTCCCTCCAGGGCTGAGGGCGGAATCTCCTCCAAATCGCGCCGGTTCATGGCTGGGAGCAGCACGCAGGTAATGCCGGCGCGTTTGGCCGCCAGCACCTTTTCCTTGATGCCACCCACCGGCAGCACCAGACCGCGCAAGCTGATCTCGCCGGTCATGGCCAAGTCTTTTCTCACGCGCTGGCCGAGAAGCAGCGACACGAGTGCTACGAATAGAGTGACACCGGCACTGGGGCCGTCCTTGGGAATCGCGCCGGCAGGAATATGAACGTGGATATCCTGCTTGCGAAACTGCTCCGGGGCAATGCCCAGTGACTCCGCGCGTGACTTTACCAGGCTCATCGCGGCTTGAGCGCTTTCCTTCATGACATCGCCGAGCTGACCGGTTAGCTGGAGTTTGCCATCGCCGGCCATCTTGGTCGCTTCGATGAATAGGATGTCTCCGCCGACAGGCGTCCATGCCAAGCCCGTAGCCACGCCGGGCATGCTGGTGCGCAGGGCAATCTCGTTGAAAAATTTCGCAGGGCCAAGATAGGCGCGCACCGAATCACGCTCGATGGAGATCACTTCCTTGAGACCTTCCGCTACCCGAGTCGCGACGCCGCGACAGATGGTGCCGATTTCACGTTCGAGCTGGCGCATTCCGGCTTCTCGAGTGTAACCCTGAGTGATTTCCCGGATCGCATCGGGGCTGAAGGAGATTTGCCCGTTGCTGAGACCGTTTTCGGCGATCTGCCGGGGAATCAGGTACTGGGTGGCAATAGCTACTTTGTCTTCTTCGATGTAACCGGACAGTTGAAGGATTTCCATGCGATCGCGAAGCGGCGCAGGGATCGTATCGAGCACGTTGGCGGTGGCGATAAACAATACCCGGCTTAGATCGAAATCGACGCCGAGATAATGATCCTGGAACGATGTGTTCTGAGCCGGATCCAAGACCTCCAGCAGGGCGGCCGACGGATCGCCATGAAAGCTAGCGCCGAGCTTGTCGATCTCATCGAGCATGAACACGGGATTATGGGTGCCGGCTTTGCGGATACCCTGAATGATGTTTCCCGGCAGCGCGCCGATGTAGGTGCGGCGATGACCGCGGATGTCCGCCTCGTCGTGCACGCCGCCGAGACTCTGACGGACAAACTTGCGGTTCATCGCGCGGGCGATGCTCTGGCCCAATGACGTTTTTCCCACGCCCGGCGGGCCGACGAAGCACAAGATCGGACTTTTACCCTCAGGCTTGAGCTTACGAACCGCGAGAAACTCGACGATGCGCTTTTTGACTTTTTCGAGATCGTAGTGGTCGGTATCGAGGATCGCCCGCGCTCTCGGCAGATCAATCTGTTCTTCACTGCTGACGCTCCACGGCAACTCGACCATCCAGTCGAGATAAGTTCGGATCATCGATCTTTCCGCGGCCATTTCCGGCATGCGCTCGAAGCGGCTGAGCTCGCGAAGCACTTCCGTTTCCACGGCCACCGGCATCTTGGCATCGGCAATTTTTTTTCGGAGCTCTTCGACTTCGATGTTTTGAGCGGTTTCTTCGCCGAGCTCTTTTTGAATCGCCCTGAGCTGTTCGCGCAAGAAATATTGGCGTTGCGCCTGATCGAGCGATTGTTTGGTCTGGTCGCCGATTTTCTTGCTCAACTCCAGCAAGGAAATTTGCCGGGCCAACTTTTCTGAAACCAGTTGAGCGCGTTGCTGCGGATCGAGCGTCGCCAAAATTTCTTGCCTTTCCTCGAGCGGCAGATCCAACGTGCTGGCGATGATGTCGATCAACGCCAGCGGATTGTCGATTCTTTCGATGGTCGATTTCAGCTCGATCATCGGCTCGGGCAAAAGCGCCAAGGCTTTGGCTGCTTCCTGGCGCAAGTTGATGATGCGCGCCTGAAACTCTTTGGATTGAGGGGTGTTCTCTTCGACCAAAGTGACCCGGCCAATCAGGTACGGATCGGTGTCGATAAATTCGGCGATTTCAAAGCGCTGGCGGCCCTGAATAATGATCTGACGCTGGCCATCGGGAAGACTATACATACGGAGAATGTCGGCGGCCGTGCCGACCGGAAATAAATCTTCCGGGCGAGGCGCTTCGATACTCGGATCGCGTTGCGCGACGAAGCCGATGCGCGACTGTTGGCGCACCGCTTCTTCAACGACCTGCAAGCTCGAGGGGCGGCCCACTACTAGCGGCATGACGGTCGAGGGAAAGAGCACGGCTTGCCGCAAGGGCAAGAGCATCAAAGCGCCAGGGGGCACTGTGACACGGCGATTGACTTTCGGGTCTTCTTTTTGTTCGGAACTCATAATTGCTTCCTGAGCTCAATGACGAGGAGGCCGTCCTGAAGCGAGGTTTTGCCGATGGACAATGGATATCTGCCTTCGATTACAAGATGCCGTTCAAAGCGTCCGAGCGGTATTTCCCATGTACTGAGTTCACCTTCGGTGCAGCAGGCGGGCAACGGCCGCTCACCCGCGATCGTAAGCTCGCCTCCATCCAGGCGAACTTCGACGCGATCCGGTTTTATTCCCGGTATCGCCACGATCACCCAAAGAGTTTCAACGGTTTCAATCACATTAATGGGCGGCTCCCAGCACGTACTCCTTCCTTGCACAGTGCGATAGTGGGAGCGCACAGCGATCTGGAGAAAATTTCGCTGAATGCGTTCAGCCTGTTGCAGGAGCGCGTTTGCGCGCTGCCAAATCAATATATCCCAGTCTTGGGACGCCATATCGCTCCCGTTTTTTATCGAACGAAATTAAGTCGCTAGTTAAAAAGGTAGGAATGGAACTAGGCATTGTCAAGCAAGACCATGAAAGTTGAAATAATACGCAGACCTGTACAGAGATAAAGCGGCTCTTCGCACGGCTAAGCGTCTAACTTTGAGTTAATAAAGAGCGCAACGCATGTTTCGTCGCAGCGGTCACCCTATTGGGCACAGGACTTGCGGTGCTTTCTAACCACGTAACCGTTCTGAGGCTCCCATGAAAAATCTTCGAGCCCTGACCGCCGCCGCATTCATTGCGCTCGTAGTCGGTCATAGTTTTGCTGCCGAGTCGAAATTCGCCAAAGTCAAAATCATCAACAGCAATCGCCAGGAGGTCGGCGAGGCAACTCTTTCAGAAACTCCCAATGGGGTTTTAATCCGTTTCAATCTGCGCCCAAAGCCTGACGGAATATCGTCCGGACCGCACGCCATGCACATCCACGATGTCGGAAAATGCGAGCCACCGTTTAAATCGGCAGGGGAACATTTCAATCCGTTTAACAAAAAACACGGCTTTTTCGGCAAGGATGGAAAGCACTTGGGCGACTTGCCGAATATCTATATGCCTGAAAGCGCCGCTCTAACAGTCGAATTCTTAGTGCCGCAGTTGAGTCTGGGTGGTGGCGTCACAAGTGTCTTCGACTCGAACGGCTCCGCGCTCGTGATCCATCAGGGTCCGGATGATTACAATACAGACCCCGCCGGCAACTCCGGGGATCGGGTTGCGTGCGGTGTCATCGAGCGATCGGGTCAGGCGAACTAAAGTTTGAAAAAGCGACAGCGCGCGTCTCAATAGAAGAGGAAATGGCCTTGTTCCAATCAACTTCAAAATAGAAGGAGGAATAAATCATGTTTGTCGAGAACTATCGCCGCGAAGATGCGGAATCGATCATGGCGGGAGGGCAATCAAGAACGATTCCTTATCCGAAAATTTCCCAGGACGATTGGCGCGTGTGGAATATATTTTTGCCGGTCCGCTCGCATAAATTAGATAAGATTGCTGCATTGAACTTCAGTCCCACTGCTCTTCTGAGTGAGGGAATTCCTTTCCAGGTGGGTAGCGAAATCCGAAAAGCCACGGAGCATTTTGATCGGATTGAGATTTGGCGCGCGCGCCAGGTCCAGCAAGACCCCATCGCGATCGGCATACTGGGACAGGAACGATATCTTATTGCTCGATGGGGCATGGAAAAGCTCATTCCCTTTGAAACGATCAAACGAGCCATGCCGGTTGTGCTCGCGTGGAAATATGCGACGAGTCCCCTGGGAGTGCTTGCTGAACTGGCCGGACTGGGCCTATTGGCCTGGAACTTGGTTTTCTAAAATTCAGCATCGTTGGCACTTGCGAATTCGGAAGCCACTTGACGCGGATCGTGTATCTGGCGACCGTGGAGGTCTATTTTGATGAAATAAGTCCCATGTTGCTACTGATCTGCGTTTTGGTAGTGGTTCAGTTTGGGAAAGATCTCTCACTTTGTTCGAGATGACACATGGCTTATGTAGTTGTCATTCCGAGCAAAGCGAGGAATCTTTCTCAATTTTAAGAGTCATGGTGGATTGAAAATGAACCACTGCCTGCGTTTTATAGAGCTATAAAGGAGGCCAAAAGATGTTTTTATCACGATTAGCTTTTCACACCTTGCCTGGAAAGACTGAAGCCGTCGAAAACAAGCTGATGACCCTTGCGCAATGGGTCCATGAAGCCGGCGGCACTCAACCTAGGATAATGCGAACTCATTTCAGTTCGCTTGGCGCCCCTGACTTACTATTCGAGCAGGAAGTGGAAGACCCCGCAGCGCTCGAACAGCAGATCAAAACAGTTACTGAGAAGAAAGAATTTCAAGAATGGTCACAAGAGGTCGCCAGCCTCTTGGAACAATCGTCGAAGCGCGAGCTGTTCAAGATCATCGACTCAGCACCATCTAGTTCGCGGGTTTACTAGAACACGAAGGTTCTGGCTTTCCGGCTTTTTGAAGGTTGCGAAAAATTCAAATAGTGCTTATGTAGAAGCACGTTGCTTGTACTGAGTCGCTAAGGAGAGCCGTTCAATCATCGGCGTATGCCTAACAAGAAGCCGACGGATGCTAAATCTGCGATTATCCTCGCGGGCGGGCGAAGTTCGCGGATGGGTCAAGCCAAAGCACTTCTTCCCTTCGACGGAGAGCCCTTAATCGCTCACATCGTCCGCTCTCTTAAGGACATTTTCGCCGACGTTGTGGTTGTGCTTGCGCCGGGTCAAGCTGTACCAGCGCTGCCAGTCACCTTGGTGCGCGATGAGGTCGCCTACCAAGGGCCGGTTAGTGGTATTTATCATGGCCTGAACGCAGCCAAGAGCGACGTGAGTTTTGTTGCGTCCTGCGATATCCCATTCTTGAATCTTTCGTTGATCTCTTACCTTTTTTCTCACATCCACGATCACGACGTAGTGGTTCCCTATTGGGAAGGACGTTATCAGCCGCTTTTCGCGGTCTATAGAAAAGCCGTAACGCCCTATTTACAGGCGCAGCTTCAACGGGGTGAACTCCGGCCGATCTTTTTGTTCGACAAAGTTCGCACACGAAAAATCGACGAAGAGGAAATCCGCCGCTTCGATCCCGAAGGGTTGAGTTTTCTCAACATGAACACTCTGGAGGATTATGAAGCGGCGCTGCAACGATGGCGGCAGCTTCATAGAACCAATCCTGCCGAGGATCAATCAGTCGTTTGTACAGTGGAACTTTTCGGTGTCGCTCGCCTGCGGGCAAAGACTAAAGCCGTGACGCTGGAGCTGCCGCGGAACGCGGATCTCGTGAAAGTCTTTTTTGCCTTGGCTAACCGTTTACCTACGTTGGTCGGAACCGTGATCGCGCCCGACAGGGAAAGTCTGGTCGCTGGCCAAGCGTGCAACGTCAATGGCCGGGACTTTATTCGAGATTCCAGCACCAAAATACACTCCGGCGATCGGATTTTTATCGTCTCAGCGGACGCGGGTGGATGACAATGTACGGCTTTCATGGACGCTTCCTTCATGTTGATCTGAGCACGGGAAGAAGTTCGTGGCGTGAGCTGGAAGAATCACGTTTGCAAAACTTCCTCGGTGGCATCGGGCTTGGCACGAGTCTTTTGTATGAATTTGCGCCAGCAGGCGTGGAACCTCTCTCTCCCGCGAACCCGCTGATTTTTACGAGCGCGCCACTGGTCGGCACCGGACTGACCACCACGGCAAAGTATGCGGTTGTAACCAAGTCTCCACTCACCAATTTTATCGCGGACTCGCTGTCATCAAGCTTCTTTGCCTTGGAGCTCAAGCGCGTCGGCATCGACGCTCTGGTCATCACGGGCCGCGCCTCATCTTCGATTTATCTTTTTATCGAGGAGGAAAAGGCAGAACTGAGAAGCGCGGACGAACTTTGGCATAAAAGCGCGAGCGAGACGGAAAGGCTCATCCGAGCACAAAATGAAGATCCAGCAATCCGCGTGGCGGCGATCGGTCTGGCGGGCGAAAATTGCGTCCGCTTCGCCACCATCAGCAATGAAGGACGCCACGCTGGTCGAGGCGGCGTCGGCGCAGTGATGGGATCGAAAAACTTGAAGGCGATCGCGTTGCGCGGCCATGCTCAGGTTCCGGTAGCGGATCCGCGTGGCGTGGCCGCCATCGCGGCATCCCTCCGCGAGCGCAGCTTGGGAACGCTCACCGCTAAGTACCGTGAGATTGGAACGGTGGCGAACCTGGCGGTCTTCAACCAACTCGGCGCGCTGCCAACCCGCAACTTTCAACAAGCGACTTTCGAACATGCCGAAGGGGTGAGCGGCGAAACCTTGACGGAAAACAACTTCAGCCGGAAACAAGGTTGCGCGTCTTGCACGATTCGCTGCGAACGCCTCTTTGAGTCACTGTCCGGCGACGAACAGCGCTTGGAGTATGAGACTCTCTTTGCCCTTGGCCCCTTATGCGGCGTGCAGGATCCCGAGATTGTTTTGCAGGCCGCGCGCCTGTGTGATCACTACGGCATCGATACGATCAGTACCGGTGGCACGTTGGCTTGGGCGATGGAGTGCGCAGAGAAAGGGCTTCTTCCCGAAGCCGCCGAACATGGTCTGCGCTTCGGTCAAGGCGAGGCGCTGCTGCAGATGATTTCACTGATCGCGGAGCGCAGCGATCTCGGTGCCGTTTTAGCCGAAGGATCGAGACGGGCGGCGGCGCTGACCGGCCATGAAACCGCTCATTGGGCGATGCATGTAAAGGGGCTGGAGATGCCCGGATACGAGCCACGCAGTTTAAAGACCATGGCGCTGGGTTTGGCCGTGAGTCCGCGCGGCGCTTGCCACAATCGTTCCGGTGCCTATGAAGCAGATTTTTCCGGATCAGTCGATCGCCTGAAGGGGGATGCCGGTCGCGGCGTTCTGGTCAAAGCGTCGGAGGATTTCAACGCCACGCTCGACTCCCTCATCGTCTGCAAGTTTCTGCGCAAGTGTTTCCACGACTTCTACAGTGAATCGGCGGAGTTGGTGGAACGAGTGACGGGCTGGAGATATTCGGATGCAGAACTGCGCCGGACCGGTGAGCGCATCAATACAGTTAAAAAACTTTTTAACATCCGCGAGGGCTGGCAACCGGCGGATGACTGGTTGCCGATGAGGTTATTGAGCGAACCGATTCGGGACGGTGTTGCTCAGGGTGTCGAGCTCTCGGTTGACGAATTGCGTGAAATGATTGAAAGCTATTATCGCGCCAGGGACTGGAATGAAAACGGATTTATTCCTGAGAGCAAGTTGAGGCAGCTTGGGCTGGAAGTTAGATAAAGAACTGCTTGAACAGGTTGAACTGTTTGAAGGGGAGATAAGTTTATGCCCACCGACGAGACCCGTCGCGTCCTGAAAGTATTTGGGGTTGCAGTAACCGCTTTCGAAGATGCGGTCGCTAAAGGTGCATCACCCGAGGATCTGAAAAAGACCGAGACTGAGGTTCGCAACCGCCTCGAAGAAATCACGGCGCTGATCGAGCAGCTACGAGCAAGAAAAAAATCATGAGGCAGCTTGTTTCTGGAACTGGAATCACTTTGTTTTGACGGCTCCCGCACATCTTCTACCTGCCTATCGTACCGGCTATTTAGTTTTTTGCTGCAATCAAGATCGAGTCGGGATCAAAGGACAACGTGCTGGAGCGAAGCGGTCCTTGGATACTCGAGAATCCCGCCTGACGGAGCCAGGCGCGCACTTCATCCAGCGCGTAACAACGGCCGTTGGGTGTGTGCACAAGAAGCGAAACGGAAAAGAGCGCGCCCCAGTCAGGGTGCGTTCCAGCACGGCTCATCAACACATCGCGTAAGATAATCCGCCCTCCTTGGTTTAGAGAGCGGTAGGCCCTTGTTAGCAGTGCGCGGTTTTCCTTAGCTCCCTGTCCGTGAAGGACATTGGAGATCAGGACTAAGTCGAATCCGCGCGGCAACGGATCTTTCACAATATCGAGGCCAATGACCTGCACCCGTTTTGCCATCTTTGCGTTCTTGACCGCGTGGTGGGTAGTAGGAACGACCCTGGGATGTTCCACGATGGTCGCCCGAAGTTGAGGGAATCGGCGACAGCAAGCAAGAGCAAAGGTTCCAAGTCCGCCACCGACATCGAGGAGAGTCTTCGAGCGGCTTAACGGCATCCGCGCGATCAAATAAGGTGCGATCCTACGGGCGTCGCGATCGAGGGATTGAAGCAGCCGCTCGGTGCGCCTTCTGTCGGTAAAAAAGGGCTGGGAGATTTTAGGCCGGTTCCGCGTCGTCAGAAGATCGGGGAGCCTTCCCCATAATTCCCACGCATCATGGTCGGGAAGGAGAAAAGATCCTTTGCCAGAGCAAAGGTAATCCAGAGTGAAAGGAGAATTCTCATACCTCAGTGCCCGTTTTTGGAGTAACCCCATTGCAGAAAGCGCATCGAGAAAGATCTGCCATGCTTCCTGAGTTCCGCCAAAATGGCCCATTGCGGCTCTCGAGCCCTTTGCTTCTTTTCCGAGCCAATCAAAGAGTTCCAAGTGGACCGCAGTGCTCAGGATACGCGCTTGCCAATAGCTCCCTACGCTTCGGAGCCTTTGAGGAGTCCATCGTTTGTAGCGCATCGGCTCAGTAGGCGCGGCTGCTCAACCTCGAGCACTACCCGCGATTTGGCGGTAGAGCCTTTCATACCCGTTTACCATCTGGTCTACTGAGAAATTCTTTTCGATCCACTCCCTGCACCGTCTCCGATCCAGGCTCTCGATCCGGTGAATCGCTTCAACCATTTCGTCCTCGGTGCGTAGCAAATATCCGCTCTCTCCATGTTTCACCAGCTCCGGCATGGAGCCGCGCGGATAGGCCAGGACCGGAGTTCCGGCCGCCATCGCTTCGGCCACCGCGAGACCAAACGGTTCCTCCCACTGGGGAGAGAAGAGAAATCCTTTTGCCCGTCCCACCGTTTGCATGAGTTCGTCGTGGGGTAACCGTTCGATGTGCCTGATCCTGTCGCCGTCGATGTGAGGCTGAATCTCATTCGAGAAATATTTTTCGCTCCATGGCAGATGCGAAGTAATCTGGCCGACGATCAGAAGCCGCGCGTTTGCTCTTTTAGCGATCCGGATGGCCTCGGCAATGCCCTTTCCGGGTGTCATCCGCCCGACGGCGATGAAAAAATCCTCCGGCTGGCTATTGAAAGGAATTCCTCCCACTTCGATTCCGTTATAAATCACCGGCAAGGATTCATCCCCGAGCATTCTGGCTTGCGCTCGGCTGATGCACACAGGGAAGCAGTGGGGGAAGTAGGCGCGATAATATTCGTGAAGCTGCTTCTCAATATACGCGTAGGTGATCACCGTGGGCGTCTTTGAAAAAGAGGAGAAGTAAGGGGCTAGCGTCGGCCAGTGAGCATGAATGAGATCGAACCGTTCAGCCTGGCGATAGAGGTTGTAGGTGTTGCGCGCTTCGAATTCTTTTTCTAAATAGAACGTCGACTGCGGATCATCTGAGCTTGCCACAGGCAGCACCGACTGCAGAGAACAATTGACCCGGGAGTCTCCCGAAGCAAACAGCTCCACTTGATGCCCGCGCTCGGTGAGGTGCTGGCACAGATCAAAGACAATTCGCTCAGTTCCCCCATGGGTTTTCGGCGGAATCGAAAGATACACGCTGGAGATCTGAGCGATTTTCATACCGTCAGGAATATTTGCGCCGTGCCAAAAAATCCAAGCTCAACGCCGATGAGTTTTGTCGCCCGGCAGCTGATCGCTCTCCGTCTCATCCCATGCGGTCGAGCCATCCAGGCTTTCCACGTTGAACTGGTAGTCGTAAACCAGAGAGCCGCCATAAGTAGCGCCGTAGGAAACGAGCACTCCTGCGAGAACCGATAAGATCATCGTTGAAACCTTGGCATATCCGTTATGATATTGTACAAGGCGCACGATAATGTCCGCAATCACTAGCCCCGTGACGGTCAGCATCACGGCCATGTGCCAGTTGGCCGTGCGCCAAACCTGGGTGTGTTTGGCTTTGCCCGGAAACCCGGTTGAAGGTTGCCGCTCCATGCCCTTCCACCAGTCCCAGAATCCAGTGAGCGCGGTCCCCAGAGAAACGATAGCACCCGCGACAATTACGTAGGTACCAGAGACAAAGAAATCTCGGGCTACCGTATCATCGGCCGCGAAGTAAGAGATTACATCGAACACGGCTGCGAGCAGATAACAGACGATCGGAAAGTCGGTAAGAGGTGGATGAAGTGGCTTGCCTGCCCAACCACGTAGGCCTCTAAACTCCCGGCCTTTGAGAGTCATCCCTGGCTTGATCGCAAACAGCCTGGTCATCTTTTCCTCCCTTGCCACATTGGCGTTGTTCGGTCGCGTCGGTCTGGGGAGCGATTCGCTTGGAAATCATCAGTACGGATTTTCTTCGGCAACTGCGGAGGATTGCTGGAACGAATTTAGCAGTTAGGCGCATCTAGTCGGCGTATAAGTTAATTCTTCTTCCAGTTCTCTTTTTAGTTTGGATGACAATCGAGTAGGCGATCGAGGCGGGGCATATCCCGTTTCACGCCAGACCGCGGCGAGTATTGCCATCCGGATTTAGTCGCCCCGCCGAGCCGGCATCGGCATCGTCGCTTGGCGCGCCACGGTCGAGCCAGGCCTTGAAATCGCCCAAAGAATGCGCCAGGCGCCATTCCTCGAGCACCGCTCTTGCCATCGCCGATACGGCGCCTGCGGAATGCTTACCCTCGCTTTTTTGAGCGTAGGAGAGCAGCCACCCCTCGAACATCCCAGGGTCCGGATCATCTTCGACAACGCGTTCAAGGATTTCGCGTTTGACCGCTAGTCCGATCGCGTCGGGTGTTTGATCGCGCTTGCGTCTTTTTCTGCGCCCTTCGGCAGCTTCGAGCGCGGCGAGCAAGGCTCTGCAAACGTCGGCAGGGCGAAAACAATCCAATGATCCCTTATCTGCGTTCATGCTTCAGGCAAAGAGATCGCGCAGCGCGCTTTTTTCAGCCACTGTTACACTGAGAAAATAGCCGGCGCCCTGAGGACGCTTGTAGCCTTGCTCAGCGGCGGCGACATCCAGCTCGACGCTGGCAAGATCATCGAGGATAACCTTGGCGGGCGGGCTCCCTTGGAGGGTGGTAAAAGTCTTGACATAACCCAGACAGCGCGTACAGGCGTCGATCGCCGAATTCGAGCCGCTATTCTCCGGCACCAGCGATAGCAACTCTTTGTGATCGGTCATGCCGCAATAGGGACAATATAAACAGTGCGCTTGCCACTCTCCGCCACAGCGGCCACAGCGCAGGTAGCGGCGCCGCTCGATACCGCGCACCTCGGTAAATGCCGGCCAGGCGCCGCACACAGGGCAGTACCCTTCCATCCAGCTTGCCGCTATCGAGCGCGCCCAACGGCGGTTGCAAGCGTGCAGGAACGGCAGCGGCATTAAAACCGCAACTGCCTGGAACGCCTCGGGATCGGCGCCGAGAGAAACCGCGACTTCTTTTATACGATCGCCGTCCTGGTTAAGCGATGCTCCGAACAGAGTGAAAACATCCAACTTGGCGTGTAACGCCGCTTTCAAGGTCGCCATCTGTGGCGTTCCGCTCCGGCAAGCGATGCGCATCAGCTGCTCTGAGAACGGCCGAAGCAAACTTGTCTCCCACTCTAGTTTGGCTTCGGCGAGAAGCGGAACCTTGCTCTGTGTCTGTGTACGAAGCGGCACAACCGCGTCCCATTTGGGATCAGCGGTTTCGCGTAGAATTGCCTGAACGACGGCGAGCCACGGCTCCCACTCCGGATGCTGGCGCTTTAGATTTTGCAGGCCAGTATCGATTGCCGTCATCTGCGGCTGAGCTGATCCGCCTGGTTGGCGGGGTCTAAAGGTGAATGTTTGGCGGGAATAATCTTCGGCGTTTTCCAGAATGGTTGTGAGCCTTCGTGCATTTCCACGACTTTGCCTCGGTTCCCCACGTCAGCTCCCTGACCGCCGCCGCGCATCCGCGTCGTCTCCGGGCTCGCGCAGCCGACAAGGTAGAACGAAAGAGCGGTTAGAAGAATCACCGCAAGATTCACATCACACTCCTTGAGCCGAGAAGACGATCACCAGGCGAAGAATAAAGCCGCCGACCAACACCAGCACCGCCGCCGTGGCGAGATTGAGCTCGCCGAGCCATTGCCTGCGCCAATGAAGAGCGAGAGGAATGAGCATGCCGACGACGATGACACCAACAAAGAGCAGCAAGCCCCACGCGTTCAGCCAGGCGCGAAATACGGGTCCGAGTGATATCATCAGCGCGATCAAAACGAGAAATTCCAAGGCAACCACCCACGCATCCATGCGCTGCAGGGCGGCAATACCGGGCATCGTCCATCGGTATCGACGCGCGAGGATGACCATCAAGGCCGCCGAGATGGACGCGGCGGAAACCACGAACAACATGCCCAGCAGCGGCGTGTCCGACCAGATCGGCCTATTGGTCACAGCGAGAAGCACTCCGGTGTAGCCGGCGACGTAAAAACCAACCAGCCCGCCGAGCACGGCAATCACGCCGCTCAGCATTCCCGGCGGACGCACTTTGCGCCACGCCGGCCATGCTAAACGGTTGTCTTCAACGAGCGCTCCAAGAAAAGATATCAAGGTGAATACGCCAAAGATTAAAAGAGCCCAGGAGCCGATTGACATGGGCGACCAGTATTTGAACATCGGCCGATAAGTGTTCGACTCGATGAGCATATGCCAGAAGCGCAGTGGCCGCTGCAGGTCAAGAGTCAGCAACAACCCGCTCAGAATCACGCATGGAAAAGCGATGTAATACCCCAACCGCGCGAGAGGACGGTCCTCCGGTCTGCCAAATAAATCGATCAGCACAGCAAGAAAGTAGCATCCCCCCGCGAGGCCGCCGAAGAAAAAATAAAAGACAATAAGCCAACCCCAGTCCGGCGGAGCGCTAAAATAGGTGCTGGAAGGAAACGTGTTCATGGCTGCTCCTCGCGGTCCTCTTCAAGCCTGGCGCCGCGATTACGAAAATTGATGACGCCCATGAGTCCGACTAAAACGGCGCCAAGAACGGAAAACCATGAGCTGGACGCAAGATTGCGCGTGGGCATTTTGGGATCGGGCGGCAAGCCGTAAACTTCCGGTTTGTCCACCAGCAAGTAAAATGAGTTCAGACCGCCGAGCATTTTTTCATCGGCACCGTAAAGATAGGCGCGGCTCTCGCCCGCCTTCTGGAGTTGGGCAACTCGCTGGTTGGCGGTCTCGCGTAGCTCCCTTATCGTGCCGAACTGAATGGAATCGGTCGGACAGGCCTTCGAGCAAGCCGGCTCCATACCGACTTGAAGCCGATCGTAGCAGAGCGTGCACTTTTGGGCGATGCCTGAGACCGGGTTGGTTTCGATGACGCCAAAAGGGCATGCGGCAATACAATCTCGGCAGCCGTTGCAAGTGTCCGACTGAATGACGACCGTGTCGAACTCGGTCCGGACGATCGCGCCGGTAGGACAAACTTCGAGGCAAGGCGCGTTGACGCAGTGCTTGCACACGTCGCTCATCAAAAGCCAGCGCCCGTCGGCCCGGCTTTCGGTGAATTGCTCGATGAACTTGACGTGTCGCCAGTGAATGCCGTCTAATCGGCGCGTGTTGTCATAACTGTCGCCGCTCAAGGTGTTTTTGCCGCCGTTGGTGCTCGGTAATTGGTTCCACTCCTTGCAGGCGACCTCGCATGCTTTGCAACCGATGCACACCGTTGTGTCGGTGTAGAATCCCATTGGCTCTGGCATAAATCGCTCCGTTTCTCTCCGCGAATCTCAAATTTCAGATCTCAGATCGCAGATCCTATTTGAGATATGAGATTTGCCATTTGTGATTCGAAAAGGCCTATGCCTTTTCGACGTTGCACACGAATGCTTTTCCCTCATGCATCGAAACGTTCGGATCGGCTATGAGAGACGTCAGCTCGTTGACCACGTCTCCCGTGCTTAAACCTTCATAGCCCCAGTGCCAGGGCATGCCGACCTGGTGAATGACTTTACCGTCGATCTTGAACGGTCGCATCCGGCGCGTCACGAGAGCCTTGGCGCGGATCTGCGTGCGCGGGCTGGATATTTTGCACCAATCGAGGTTCTTGATACCTTTCTCCTGAGCCAGCTCGGGACTGATCTCAACGAACAGCTCGGGTTGCAGCTCGGTGAGCCACGGCAACCAGCGGCTCATCCCGCCTGCAAGGTAGTGCTCGGTCAGCCGGTACGTGGTCAGGACATAGGGGAACTTCGAATCACCCAGCTTCGCCAGCTCGTTCCCGGCAGCCTTCCAATGTTTATAGACCGGGCTCGTCTGCTGTTTGTAAAGCGAATTGGCGACCGGCGATTCCACCGGCTCGTAGTGCGTCGGCAGCGGCCCGTCCACCAGCCCTCCGGGAACGAAGAGCCAACCGAGGCCGTCCGGCCGCATAATGAACGGAGCGGTGCCGGGGAGCGCATCCATGCCGGCCGCGCCCGGTTTCGCTTTGTCGGTAGGCGGTTTCGCCGCGATGTAATCCGGCACGTCGTAGCCGACCCACTTCTTTGCCTCCGCGTCCCACCATACCCACTTCTTTTTTTCGCTCCACGGCTTCCCGTCGGGATCGGCGGACGCGCGGTTGTACATCACGCGGCGGTTCGCCGGCCACGCCCAACCCCACTCCAAGTGAGCGCCGGGTTTTCCGGGAGGATCCGGTGTGCGCCTGTCCGCGAGAAGCTTCCCCACCGCAGGGTAGACGCCCGAGTAGATCCACGACGCACAGGTCGTCGAGCCGTCGTCTTTGAGCTCGCCGAAACCGACGCAGTGGCGATTGGGATCTTCCGTGAAGAAGCCGTTGATCTCTTTCAGGACCTTCAGCGCCGAAGGCTCGCCCTTCTTGCGCTCGGCTTCGTTCTCGTGCTCGTAGTCCCAGACGACGTTTTTCCATCCCTCATCGCGCGGCAGCGTGGAATTGGCGTAAAGCTTCTTAAGCCGCTTGCCGAGCTCATAACTGAACCAGGTGTCGGAGCGGCAATCGCCGGGCGCTTCGGCGGCCTTGTGATGGAACTGCAACATCCGCTGCGTGTTCGTGAAGGTGCCTTCGAGCTCGGCGACTTGAGTGGCCGGCAAGTAGAACACTTCCGTTTTGATGTCTGCCGTCTTCACCTCGCCGTTCTTGACCTCGGGCGCATTCTTCCAGAACGTGGCCGTCTCTGTTATCCAGTTGTCCTTCACGACCAGCCACTCGAGTTTTCTCAGGCCCGCCCGCTCCAGTTTGGCATTCAACGAGGTCGCCGGGTTCTGTCCGATGCAGATCATCCCCTTCACGTTGCCGGCGTTCATCGCGGCGAACATCGCCATGTGCGAATGGTCGCCGAGGATCTTCGGATGCCAGTCGTAGCCGAACTGGTTCTCCTTGGTCGCGGCATCGCCGTACACGGACTTCAAATAGGAGACCATGAACTTCGGCATGTTCGCCCAGTACCCCGTCGGTATTAACTCGGTCGCGATGTAATCCTGCAGCGTGTCGTGCTTCCTTAGCGCCGACGGCGCGTTCAGATAGCCCTGGATCGAATGGTAGAGCGTGGGAATATCCGTCGATCCTTGAATCGAGGCGTGGCCGCGGAGCGCCATGACGCCGGCGCCCGGCCGGCCGATGTTGCCGAGCAAAAGTTGCAAGAGCGCGCAAGCGCCGATGATCTGGACGCCATAGGTGTGCTGCGTCCAGGCGACGGCGTAGGCGAATGAGGTCGTCCGGTCCGCGCCCGAATTGGCCAGAATGGTCTCGGCGACTTTGAGGAACATGTCCTTTGGGCAGCCGGTGGCCTTCTCGACAATCTCGGGCGTATAACGGGAGAAATGCCGCTTGACGATCTGGAAAACGGTCCGGGGGTTCTGGAGCGTCTCGTCTTTCAGCACCGGCGGCCGGACTGAAGACGCTACGAGCGGCGCGAATCCTTCCCCGGGTTTGAGTTCAGACTTTGCGGCCGCCGCCCCGGCCTTCTCCCGGGCGTATTGCCAGGTCGCGCCGTCGTATTGATTGATAAAACCGTTGAACGGCCATTCGGCTACGCCGCCCTTGGCCGGCGCGAGGCCGGAAAAAACTCCGTCTAGATCTTCCGTGTCCTTGAAGTCCTCGTTGATGATGGTCGCGGCATTCGTATAGTTCGCGACAAATTTCTTGAAGAACGGATCCTTGTTCCACTTCTCGCTGTCGAGAACGTATTTGATGACGCCGCCCAGAAAGGCGATGTCCGATCCCGCGCGCACCGGAGCGTAAATATCGGCAACGGCGCTGGTGCGGGTGAAGCGCGGGTCGATGTGAATGATCTTGGCGCCGTGCTCGACCTTGGCTTTCATGGGCCAGCGGAAGGCGACAGGATGGTTCTCCGCCATGTTGGAGCCCATGACGACGATGCAATCGGAGTCGGCCATGCTCCGCGGGTAGAGGGTTGCTGCGCCGCGGCCGAATCGTGTCCCCAGACCGGGGACGCTAGAACTGTGTCATATCCGCGCCTGATTCTCGATCGCCACGATGCCGAGACCGCGCATGAGTTTCTGGTGAACGTGGTTGAACTCGACCTCGAGCGTGGCGCCGCCTAACGCGAATATGGCGGGTGTCATATTGACGAGCTTGCCATTGGGGAGCTTTTCAATGAACGTTTCATCGCGGGTTTTCTTTACCAGCTCCGCGATCCGGTTCATCGCGCGTTCGAGGTCCCACAGTTCCCAATCGGTCGCGCCCGCGGCGCGATGCAATACCTGGATAGGACGGTTGGGGTTGACGTGGAGCTGGAAGATCGCGGCTCCCTTGGGGCAGAGCGTCCCTTCGTTGTGCGGGCTACGAGGATCGCCTTCGATGTTAACGATCTTGCCGTCGATGGTATGGATGAGCGTCCCGCAACCGACGGAGCAATAGGGACAGACGCTCGGTGTCACCTTGGCATTTTTGATTCGTAGCTCTTGAGCGTGGGCAACAACCGGTCCGAGATTGACCCCGGATCCTGCAAGCCCTGCTAAGGCAGTGCCGCCAGCTGCGCCAGCAGAAAATCGGAGAAAGTCACGCCTGGAAACTTCCATGGACCCACCTCCAATCTCGGTGCGGAAAGGCAGAGATAGCCAGCAATAGGCGTACCTGTGTGTCTTTGTCAAGTGGTTTCTCGCAATGCGTGTGCCACGTTACAAAGTGATACTGAGCCATTCACTCGCCCCTCCCATGCTCAATTGAATGGAGACAAGTCTTCTGTCTACTTTGCTACAGTGTCCTCTGCGGCCGATTTGACGTCGCTCGGGCGAATAAAACGCAGGGACATTACCAACGCGAGAATTAAAACCGTGAGCATAGCCAGTTCAATAATGGCGTTGTGCAAGAGAGTCTCATTTTCCTTGGCCATTTTTGGCAATTCCGCTGTTAGGACAAGAATTCGCCTGGTCACTGCGATGAGTCCCACTACTAGGAATGGTCCCGGTTCTAGGACATGCTGACGAAATGATACCTGCACCGTGTATAAGACTTCGACAAAGATGATGATCAGAAGTACTCGATCAAGCAGCATCACAATATTTTCTGATAGCACTCCCGCATAGATGTATTGAATGAAATAATTGATTTCAGCGATCAGCAGGGCCATGGCGACGCCGGCCAGTAGGAGCCCAAGACCGACATAAATAATGTCTTCGATGAGATTGAAGCTTGCCGCGAGCCAGCGTTGCATGTGCGCTTTGGGTGCAGTTGCCTTTTGTGAATTTGCTAAATAATCGGACTGTGGGAGCAGTTATCCTGAATCGTCCGGTTGCGAAGGAGCAGTTTCATACACACATCACCGCCACGAGTATTTGCTTGGAGTTGAGTATTTTTACTCTCAGAGACTGTCGGTTGTTTCGAACAATAGGAATCAAAAATGAGTTAACGCAACCCGTGTGCCACATGATCGCGCTATCACGAGCTATTCTTTCAGGGCTTCGTCACAGCAATTATCCAGGCTTGGTTGCCCCCAACTACGAAACAATTTCACATCAGTCGAACAAAAAGCGCCGGATAATTTCGAAGCTACAATTGACGATTTAGCCGCGAAATTTTTGGGCAGTAAGAATACAAAAAATCGGATGAAGCGGGCTCACAGGATGGTACTGACTTTGCACACTTACACCGTAAGTAATTACCCATGAAAGGAGCCTAGGAAATGACACAATCTACTTACAAAGCCAAGCAATTTAAGCTCAGCGGATTGCAGGGGATATCGGACGAAACTTTGAAAATGCATTTCGCTCTTTACGAGGGCTACGTTAAAAATACCAATTTGCTGATGGAGCAAATCTCAGAGATTACCCACAAGAAAAAAGCATCCGGCCTGGATCCGGCATATGCGGAGCTAACCCGTCATTTGGGTTTTGAGTTCGGCGGCATGGTGTTACACGAATACTATTTTGAAAATCTGGCGCCAAAAGGACGTGGCAATCCGTCGGCTGAATTCAATCGCATTCTCGAGGGCAGCTTTGACGGCTTCGACAACTGGAAGCGCGCGTTCGCTGCAGTCGGTGAGATGAGAGGCGTCGGCTGGGCGATTCTATACCAGGACCCGGTAACCGAAAAATTATCCAACCATTGGATTGCTTTGCATCAGGATGGAGTTCCATCGGGCTTTAAGCCGCTCTTGGTGATGGACGTGTGGGAGCATGCTTTTCTGCTAGACTACAAGCCGGCAGAACGCGGGAAATATATCGACGCCTTCTTCAGCAATGTCGACTGGGAAGCGGTCCACCGTCGACTGATAACACCCGCCGCGGTGCGCGCGGTCGCTTGAGGCGATCCTCATAGATCGCCGCCGCCGGTCGTAATTACGGACAACCAGGGGGTTGCGAGAGAGCCATCACTCGGGTGCTCAGTTTAAACATGCTGAGCACCCCACGAGTGGTGTGATGTGACTTCCGAGCTAAAAGATATCGAGTGGGAGGAATTTATATCTGCGACGGCGGGTCCTCAAAGGCTGGCTTCCAACCTGGTGATGCTGGGCAGTAGCTCAAGTTCGGTGTCCAACTCCAAGCGGCAAGAGTCCGGTATTTCCGAAAGCGGGCGATACTCCGCGCGCATTCGTTCGTAAACCTCACACGTTGCGTCCGAGACCTCATGCTCGTCATCTCGCCGATTTTTGAGACGTTGTCGGATCGTGTTTTCATCAGCATGGCATTCGATAAAAAGAATTGGAACGTTGAATCGGCCGGCCAGGTTAACGAATGCGCGACGGTACTGCGGATTGCCAAAGGTGGCATCGACGATCGCGCCTTGACCGTTGGCCAATTGATCGTCCGCAGCCTTTAGCAGTGATTCGTACGTAAATCGGGTAAATTCCTCGGCGTAAATTCCACTTTGATAGCTTTCCCGCGCGCGGGTCGTGGGCGAAATCCCGGCGAGCTTTTTCCGCGCGCGGTCGGAATCAAGCACAGAAAAGCCGGTTCGAGCCGAAAGCAAACGAGCGACCGTGGATTTTCCGCTCGCCACAAGACCGGACACGATAAGGACCCTTGGCTTGCTCGCGCCCTTTGCATAGCGCGTCGAAAGAAGAAAATATCGCAAAGCCTGCAAAGCTGCTTGTCTTCTCTCGTGCTCGCTAACTTCTTGCTCGTCGCTCTTTAGGCTTTCGACTTTGCCGCGCACGTAAGCCCGGTAACATTTATAGAACGGCAGCAGGGTGGCGAGGCCAGGATCTCGAGCGGCCGACGCATACGCACTCTCGAGCTTCGCGGAAAAATCGGCCTCCCCCAAGAAATCCAGATCCATCGACAGAAAACCAACCTCGGACGCTACGTCACCGTATCTCAGCGCTTCGTCGAACTCGATGCAGTCAAAAATTTGAATGTCGTTGACCAGACATACGTGTTCCGCGCGCAAGTCGCCATGGCCCTCGCGGACGTGGCCTTCAGCAACACGGCGCTCGAGAAGATTTGAGTTCTCTTTCAGAAAGGCCTCGCTGTAATCCTGAATCTTTTCAAACGAACTTTTGTCGAGGGTGCGGCCAATGAAGGGACGGGTCTCGTGAAAATTGTCTCTTACTCTCGAGGCGATCGCTTGTGGCGAGCCAAAACGTGCCGATTTCTCGATCGCCGCTTTTTTGTGAAACGCGGCGAGCTTTTTTGCAATCTCAGTGAGATGCCCCGACTTTACCGCCTCGTCGCGAATTAACGAAGTGAGCATCCGATCTTCCGGCAAGCGATTCATCTTGACCGCATATTCTACGATGCGTTCCCGATCGGCAATTTTTTCGTCGAGATAGAAAGATCCTTGTGCTCGGCAGATTCCGACCGTCCCCAAATACGTGTTTGGCGCAAGCCGACGGTTGAGGCGCACCTCTTCGTCGTAGAAGTGGCGTCGGTTTTCTAGAGTGGAGTAATCCAAAAAAGGAAATTTAACCGCTTTTTTAACCTTGTAGACGTAACGTCCGGCGAGAAAAACGTAAGATATATGAGTTTGTCGAAGTTCTACCTCCGATGGATCGTGCGGGTAAAATTCCCGCCGCAGCATTGCGGCTATTAAGGGAGAGATGTTTGGCTTCATTGGAAGACAATTATTATCTAAGCGCTTAGGCCATGTCTGAATGCTATACGGTAAAGTAGCCCGATTCCTGTAGTCGTTCCAGCTCTTATGCCATTCTCGAAGGACCTCAACTTGCCGCATCGTCATCAGGCGCTGCTTGAGCGCGCAAACCCTACGCGCAAGTAATGTGCCAGATAACTCAGGCGATCGATTGCTGGTGATTTGGCTCCTTACACGATCAAAATGTTTTTGGGTAATTATGTTAGAGTCAGCACCTTCCGCCGCCATCCCCGACTTTGACTAATTTCCCGCCATGCAGTTTCGCTCTCCGGTGCTCACTGATCGCTGTCGCGTCTTTTGCGGATTTAAAACGATCAATTCAATTTGGTTCTCTTATCATTGAGGCCAGTAGCGGTAGCGCCAGTAGCGGGATTGGGACAGAGTTTTCCCTCGTTGTGCCAGAATCGATACACTATCAAGGTTTAAAAAATAGATGGGGGATCAGCGTCCCGAAGGAGCGCGCTATGCATTTTGGTATGGCGCTTGCTCCACTTCTTGGTATTACTGAGAGGATGAAATGTTTGAGGAAAAAATCGAACAAAAAGATTTAGCAAAAATGCCGGCTGAGTACATCGAGCTTCTTGGGCGCGTGCTGACGATACAAGCCGACTGCGAAATCGGCGGACCACACCTTTATGTTAAGGACATACTTCTCACGGCACCCACCAAGGTCAATCAACTGATCGTCGCGCGAACGGCGGCGGAAGAAATGGACCACTATCGAAAAATTGCGCGCTTGGCTGGTGATATGGGAATAGACGTGTCCGGATTACTCAGCGTGCCCAACCATGACCGTCATCTGGAGGCCTTTCGCGGAACCATTACGACTTGGGAAGATTTCTCGGTCTTCGGCTTTTTGATCGATCGAGTCGGTCGATATCAACTCGAGGAGTTTCTCGATTGCAGCTATCTACCGTTACAGCGAATACTCGCAGAGATCCTCAAGGAAGAGATGGGTCATATCGGCTTCGGCACCAATCAAACTGCCGAGTTGGCTGCCAAGAATGAGGAAACTCGAGAGCGGGTTCAGAAGAGCCTCAATTTCTGGTATACGAAAGCGCTCGATATGTTTGGGCGGACCGACTCTGAGCGTTCCAATCGCTTTTGTCATTGGGGACTAAAGCGACGCAGCAATAGTCAAGCACGTTGGGAATTTATCAAAGAAGTAGATCCGCTCATCCAAAATATGGATCTTTTGGTGCCGGATCCAGTTGAAGGTCGAAAGTATCTATAGGCGGCCCCAGCCCGAAAACGATATCCGCAGTCCCCGGTCCCGCTTTCGCAAAAGGCATTCTGTCGATTGCAGGCAGAACTGGCCTATGCAGCCCCACTTGCACAAGGCCCTATGGCAATCACATCCAATCAGGATCTCTTTTGCGAGTGTTCCTTGGGCTCGGGCGACAATGAATCGGATTCAATGAATATGTGCATGATATTCTCATGATGCTTTCGGATATTCGCTTCGATTCGATCGACGCATTTTTCTACCTCAAGGGCAGACAGATCGTTGCGAAAGCGAAGATCCATGGCTAGCAGAACTGTGTCTGGACCGAAGTGCATAGTCAGCGATCGCTTGACCTCTTCGACACCCGGGTCCGACTCCACCAAACGACGAATATGGTCCAGCGTTTCACGATCAGCCCCTTCGCCAATCAGCAAACCTTTGGTTTCGTATCCCAGAAGCATAGCGACAGTCGCCAAGAGAAGGCCGATGACGATCGAAGCTGCGCCGTCGAAATAAGGATTGTCAAATTCTTCTGCGAGAAAAATTCCGAGCGCCGCAACGACGAGGCCCAAGAGCGCTGCGGTATCTTCAAACACAACGGTAAAGGTCGTCGGATCCTTGCTGCGCTGGATCGCTCTCCACCAACGGTCACGGCCCTTTATCCTGGAAAAGCTTTTGAGCGCAATGAACAGCGAAATCGATTCAAATACGAACGCGAGCGCCAGGACGATGTAATTCCAAAGCGTATTCTGTTGCGGCACGGGGTGTAGTATGTGTAGCAGTCCTTCGTAAGCCGAGATTCCGCCGCCGACGGCGAAAATCACGATTGCGACCATCAACGCCCAGAAGTAAAGTTCTTTGCCATAACCAAACGGATGCTCCGCGTCAGGTGGCTTCTTACTCTGCCGTAGTCCAAGCAGGAGCAGTCCACCATTCCCCGTGTCGACGAGCGAATGAATTCCTTCCGAAATCATTGCCGAGCTGCGGGTAACCGCCGCTGCCGTAAACTTAGTCGCAGCGATGGCAAGATTGGCCGCTATGGCCGCGTAAATTGCCTTCTTCGATTCCGCCACGATGCAAAATTTCTTTCAGTCGATTTAGATCAGTGGGTAAATTCGATTAGGTGAATAAAGGGTGTTGGTCAAGGTGGATCGCCGCGAAGTTTGCTGCAAAGCTTGAGCGCGGCAACCGTCCGTTTGCTTTATCACTAAGAAGACCCAGATTTGCAACAATCATTTTTATGCAGTCCCGCCATTCGGACAAATATTTGCGAAGGAGTTTTACATCGGTATACGAAACGCGTCAGTTGCCGGGAAGTGATCTGCGCCTGGATGAGAATGGGCGATCCTAACGCGGCATCGCGGAAGGCGAGTACATTTCTGAGCTTATGGCATATGACTTGCTCGTTTAAAAGACATGCGTTCGATCTAAAAATCGGCTCGTCACGATAAGTCGGATAAACTACAAATGTTATCGCCAACGACCCTCAAATTGGGCTGGAAAGCAGGTACCGAACAGTATCCGCCCCGTGAGCTGCTCGAATATGCGGTCACGGCGGAGCAGGCAGGCTTCGACTCAATCGATGTCAGCGACCATTTTCATCCTTGGAGCGAAGGTGGCCAGGCGTGCTTCGTTTGGACCTGGCTCGGAGCAGTGGCAGCCAAGACTAAAAAGATTATTCTCGGCACTGGCGTCACGTGTCCCATATTAAGGTATCACCCCGCGATCATCGCGCAGGCCGCCGCTACTCTGGGATGCCTAGCACCCGGCCGGTCCTTTCTTGGTATTGGCACTGGTGAAGCTCTCAATGAATACTCGGCGACCGGGCTTTGGCCGACATACAACACAAGACAAGCCCAAATGAGCGAGGCGATAGAGCTGATCCGCGCTCTGTGGACCGGTGAGGCGGTCACGCATCGTGGCAAGTATTACCAAACACGAAAAGCGAAGCTCTACACCCGCAGCGACGAATCAGTCCCGCTCTATATTTCTACCATGGTGCCAAACAGCGCGAGATTTGCCGGCCTATACGGCGATGGACTCGTTACCGTCGGCGGGGAAACTCCCGAGACTTACCGCCAGATCCTGGAAAATTTTTCAGTAGGCGCGAAGGCCGCAGGAAAAGATCCGAACCGATTGCCACACCGCATCGAGCTAGGCGTCGACTTTACCGACGATAAGGAAAAAGCCATCGAAACCAGAAAAGCGTTTTGGGCAGGGACGTTCGTACCGGCGCTGTTTACGGAAAAAATCTACACGCCAACGATGTCCGAGACCAACGGAAAAGCAGTGGGCTCCGATACCATAAGTGAATCGCTATGCATCTCCGCCGATCCTGAAGTACACGTCAAGTTCGCGCGTCATTACATCGACTTGGGCTTTGATCATCTGATCTTTCATGCCGCGGGCCCGGATCAGCGCGCATTTCTTGAGGGATACGGCCAACACGTGCTCCCTCGGCTGCGGCAGAATTAAATTCGCGCAGGTCATTGCCCGAAGATCCGTAGGGAGAGCGAGGCGGTTTAACCTCTGATAATCATCTAGGAGGCTACTCCGATAGAAAAGTAGCTAAGTCGATCAGAGCCGAACAATTCATTGATTTGCATTCAAGCGATAAACAACGTGACGGCGGTGATCAAATGAAACGGGATCCGGTTGTGGTTGGCTAACGATTTGCGTTTGATCGAAACACTCGTTTTGGTCCTCGCTTTGGTGGAGGATCTCCGATAGGAGCTTGATCATCTCGTCTGCGGCGGCGTGGATTTGGCGGATCGGGGGGTTCTTTTATTGATGGTTTCTTTCGTCTTGTCGGCGGTTTTATAGGCGGTTTCTTCGACGGTGGTTCTTTTCTCTCAATATGCTTAAGAGCGATCAGCCGTAAGATCACGGTTTTTTTCCTCGTTCGGCCAGGCACTCGTCCAGCACAATCCGGCAAGCTCCAGGCCGAATCATTCGGCGCGTTCCTTCATGCTTATGCAGAGCAGGAAGATCTACGAATCGCGTTCGATGCCAATAGCTTTTTCAATTTCCGATGCCGCCTCGGGACAGAGCTTTGCTGCCAGATCGAGAAGTCTTTTCGCCTGCTCCATTTCGCAGCGGATCTGAATCGTGCGCTGGAAGCGGTCTCTGTTCGGCCGGCGGGTGAAGGTACCATGTTTCAAGATCGCAAATTCGGGACACGACCTCTCATCACACTTGTCGAGAAGACGGTCGTAGTGAGCGAGAGATATCTCTATGAGCACCTTCACGGGGCAAAGTTAATCAGCGAGCGGCGCCAGTCAATGTCCCCAATATGAACGATCTAAAAAAGATGATCGACCTCCAGACTGAAATCTGGCTGTTCGCGGGACGCTATGTTGGCATTGACAACGCGACACACGCGAGCGGGAACCCGGGAGTCGCTGCGACCATTCGAGCGCCACGCGCCTGTCTAAATTGGTTGGGGTTTCCGTGGGCGGGCGACTATCTAATGAAAGTTTGCTGTACGCCATTTAACAATGCATTCGCTGCACACTTCGTCCGTGCTTCGCAGGTGCCGCTGCTCTATATAATCCTCGGCGGGCCATTGCGAACAGTTACGACAAAAGTGCCAAACTTCGGATTCTGGTTTTCGTCTGTATACCTCGTATGTCGATGAAGCTACGGCGGTCAACTGAGCTTTAGACTTCGGCAGCAGGCGCTGAACAGTCCGGACTAACGCCGATGGCCTGATGGGCTTCTGAAAGAAATCCGCCGATCCAGCCAAGATAATTTTTCCGGCGCTTTCAGAAAGATAACTGGACATGAGAACTATCGGAATACCAGGCCATCTGGCGTGAATGAGACTAACCAGATGGAGACCATTTAGCTTCGGCAACACCATGTCCGTAATTACAAGTTCGACAGGCAATCCGTCGAGGAGCGCTACCGCCTCGTTTGCATCACCCGCTTCGATGACTTCGTAGCCTTGCTTTCGGAGCAGTCGAGCAAACGCATATCGGCTGGGGACGTCGTCTTCGACGAGGAGAATCATTGCTTTTACTATATCTAGGTCAAACTGCGAGACAAGGGGGTTTAGGATCAAGCGAAACAAAAAAGCGCGGGCGCTTTGTCGGCGTACCTTGACGCAGAAATCATGGACGAGCCCGAGAGTCTGGGTGGGAGCGCTTCTGGTCATCGGGAATCATCGGGCTTGTTATCTGGATGATTTCCAAGGCTGGAAGTTGAGGGCCAAGCCACCCATCTGACAAGAGAACAGCTATTGTTGTTGAAAGTTCTGGTAGCTAGTCTCCTTTCTCCCGACAGTCGCAGCTTCAAAACTTACTAATATAAGAGGTTGGTCGCTTTGTGATTCCACAAACTCTGTGAGTCGCTTATTCTCCTTACCGGTCTCGCGGCGATAAAAACGCCAAAAGTTGGAAACTATCGGGATTGACAAACTCGCCTTCGACTCTCACGTAGTCGCCTCGACGCAAACCACGAAAGTTTTCAACGTCGGCTGTTCTGGCATTGTAAGGAATTGATACGGTAACCATTCTGCCCGTGCGCGGCCTGATATCAAATACACCGAGATCATAATTAACTCTTTCGACCGTTCCCTCGACGACGTCGTTCCTAGGCAACGGCGGGGCAGGACGCGCAATAGTGGGGCTAGTTCGAGCCTGCACCGGTTCCTGAATGCGGATAGTATCCACGTACCTCCGATCTCGAGGTATAGATGGGTACGCTATACGATCGCGGGCTTCCAAACTTTCCACGGGATATTCCCAACCATGGTAGATTACTCTGGTGGCATTGAGATCATAAGGAATAGCATGCCTGCGACCGTCGTCCGTGATTACACGGATTTCCCGTCTGGCCCTGTCAATTTCGGCCACCTCGGCGGCAATTTCACCCGGTCGCAAGGTCGTATCTGCCGCTATTGCACCTCGAGCCGTGCCCGAACGCACCTCGTTCAATGTGGGTCGTGGCACTGGCTCGGCCACCGGAAAGCAGCTAGCTAAGGAGATTAGGACGATCGCTAATACCGCGAATGGAAGAACACCTGTGAGCCAAAATCGATTTGAAAGTTTCATGATTATGGCCTCCTTTGGTCTTGAGAAGATAGTGTATCAAAGTGTGTGCCAGAAACAGTGCTGAAGAAATTCTCTTTAATGACTTGTGAAATCCCCACAACGATGATCCCAGCTGCAAGGGAAACTCATACAAAATATCGTTGGAGAGAGTAGAATGAAGACAACGAGCGCGCGAGACTGAAAATGGCGTGTCGCGTGGTTAGGCCTGAATTATATGACGCCGTGGTTGTCGGCTCCGGACCGAATGGGCTTGCGGCTGCCATCACCATGGCTCAGGCGGGCAAATCGGTAGCGGTTTTCGAGGCCAATGATCAAGCCGGTGGGGGAGTCCGGTCGGCCGAATTGACCTTGCCGGGTTTCGTCCACGACATATGCTCCGCCGTATATCCGCTCGCCATCGGCTCGCCGTTCTTTCGCTCGCTGCCGCTAGCCCAACATGGTCTTGAATGGATACATCCGCCTGCTGCGCTCGCTCATCCGCTCAACAATGGCACCGCGGTGATCGTTGACCGGTCCGTTGAGGCAACTGCGTTACGGCTCGGCAATGACGCGGCTAATTACCGAAAGTTATTTCAGCCGCTGCTTACGCGTTGGGACGCCATGGACGTAGACATATTAGGTCCGCTGCGTTTGCCCCACCATCCGCTGCACTTGCTGCGCTTCGGATTGTCCGCGATCCAACCGGCAAAGCGCTTGGCCGAACGCATTTTTGGCGGCGACTCAGCGAGAGCGCTCTTTGCCGGCCTGGCTGCTCATTCCATGCTGCCGCTCGAGTACCTGGGGTCCGCCGCCTTTGGCCTCGTATTGGGCATTACCGCGCATGCGCTCGGCTGGCCGATCGTTCGCGGCGGCGCGCAGCATTTAAGCGATGCCCTAATTGCCCATTTGCGCTCGCTCCGAGGTGAGGTGTTTCTGAATCGGCCCGTGGGTACTCTCGAAGAGCTTCCGTCTTCCCGAGTCGTTTTGTGCGACGTGACACCCCGTCAGCTATTAAAGATCGCCCGCCCAAATCTTTCCTCCAGGTATCGCGATCAGTTGAAAAAATTTCGTTACGGGATGGGCGCGTTCAAAATCGATTGGGCCTTGTCCGCGCCGGTGCCCTGGAAGGCTCAAGCATGTAAGCAGGCCGCAACCGTGCATCTTGGTGCCACGGCGCACGAGATCGCCTCTTCGGAACGGGCGGCTTGGCGCGGCTATCTCGCGAGAAAGCCGTTTGTGCTGGTAGTGCAGCCTTCGCTGTTCGATGCTTCGCGAGCACCTCTAGGCAAACATACCCTGTGGGCTTATTGCCATGTTCCGAACGGTTCGGCCGTCGACATGACCGAAAGGATCGAAGCCCAGATCGAGCGTTTCGCCGCGGGATTTCGTGATACGATTCTGGCGCGCTGCGTTTCACCTCCTGCAGAGCTCGAGCGGCGCAATGCCAATCTCGTCGGTGGCGATATCAACGGCGGAGCGCCGAGTCTCGATCAGCTGTTTTTTCGACCGACGCGCAAATTATATTCAACCCCGAAGCGAGGACTCTATCTTTGCTCTTCCTCAACGCCGCCAGGCGGCGGCGTTCACGGAATGTGCGGTCACTTTGCCGCGCAGAGAGCGCTGAGCGATATGTTTTAGTGGATGTGCTGTCGTCGTCCGCGCGAATCAATTACCCCAGATTTTCCCGCACTCGCTGCTCATTCCCTTGCGCCACATTAGATAAGGCTAGCGCGGCCACACGGCAGCGCCTGCGCTTCCCGCGGGAGGCTTGTAAGCGAGCATCACTTTCACTTCGGTACCGTTGCGCCTCGGTACGGAATGAAAAAACACCGAGCCAGTATGATCGATGCTTGAACCGGGAAGAGAACGCTCGGTTTTGATAATCGCGTCCCGCGGATTGATGATTTCGGGGTCGGGTACTGTTTGCACCCGAACATCTTTTTTGCCGTTCCAACAGACTGCTTTCATGAAAATTCCTGGGCAAATTTCCCAGCGGCGGCGTCTCGCATCGGTAGGGGCAGGTTTGAAACCTGCCCCTACATTGAGGCGCCTAGCAGAATGTCGCGTTCGTTTCTTGCCAAACCATCTTCGGTAAGAAACCGCATCGGAACTCATCGTTTCGGCGCGGCCGGTTGCGAGATTTCCTCGAGAGTTTCGCCAGCCATGTCCCTGTCGCCGGCGTGGACCGCGATGTCCCCCAGGCTGACGATTCCAACCAGTTGCTTATCTAGATTCAAGACCGGCAAGCGGCGGATTTGTCGAGCTTCCATCAAGCTTACCGCCTCGTCGACTTCCTGGTCCTCCAAACAATAGGCGATATCCGTCGACATAACATCTGCGACCTTGGTTTTGGTCGGATCGCGCCCATCTGCGGTGGCTCTTATCGTGATGTCGCGATCGGTGAGAATTCCCTTCAGTCGATCGCCGTCGCAAACAGGGATAAAACCGACGTCAATGGCCTTCATCTTGGTTGCCGCTTCCTTCAATGAAGCGTCGCCGCTTATCACCTCGACGTTGCGCGTCATAATATCTCTCAGTCCCATAGGGCATCTCCTTTTATACGAGAATGGTTAGTCACGAATTTGGAAACAAAATTCACTGCCTTTCGTTAACGCAACTGACATGCCAGTCGGCACGGACTGGCTGCGCATGCAAACCGTTTTGGATTGCAATCCGACTGCTTGGAAATTCGAATGCGCACGCGTCAAAGCGCGTTCATGGAACTTGACACAAAGAGAACGCAATCATTATCTGTCCAGCAACGATACAACGCCAATGATTGAGCGCTCCGATATTTGACGCGTTAACATTTACAGCCGCAAACTACAGCTGTTTTCCACCTGCATGGCTCCTATCGCCATTTTCAACGATCAACTTCAAAGGTGCGCAGCTTTCGCATTTCATGAATCGATAGAATTGTTTGAGTCAAGATATGAAGCCGCAGCGATGGATAAATCAGACATGGTGCGTCTGCTTTTCACAAACACTCGTCTGCCTTGCGCTTTTGGATTGTCCTGAAATGAAGACTGCTCCGTCCACAAGTTGAGACAGTGGCGCGACAGCGGATGCAGATGGTGAATCGATAAACAACGATGCAAATGTTTCGGTGATTGTCATTCGTGGCGAATCGGCCACATGTGGCTAGTGCGGATCTTATGGGCTTAGCGGCTTGAATGATCTTCTACTTTCTCTCGCAAGCAAAGAAAAAGTAGCCGCATTTGGCCGACTTTTGATTTTTGTTTGGGCGCGCGGTTTTTCGTTTCACGCGATGATGCGGCATTTTTTTCGGCAACATTACTGACAAACTCTTTTAACCCGGCACTGGCATATGCATTGCACAAAATCGACACCGACGAGAAAAAAATGAGTGACGCGCAACGCAACTGGTACGTTGTATACAGCAAGCCGCACAAAGAAGAGCAAGTGCAATTGCATCTAGGCTTCAAGGGAATAGAAAGTTTTTTTCCACGCCTGCAACTTCCCGGATCCGTCAGCAGAAACAAAAGAATCACCCCGCTGTTTCCCAATTATCTTTTTGTCCGACTCAACCTCGCGACCGAGAGCCACCATGTGATCTGGTCGCCCGGAGTTAAAAGAATTGTCAGCTTTAGCGAGACGCCGATTCCTATCGAAGACGGCGTCATACAATTTCTGAGAGCAAAGGCCAACGCTCAGGGCGTCATTCAGGCTCATTCTCAATTAAGGCCCGGTCAGCAGGTGGAGATCACGGGCGGCCCTTTTGACGGGTTTACCGGCGTTATCGAGAATCCGCCGAACGCCAAAGGCCGGGTGAAAATTTTGCTCAAACTATTGAGCCGGCAGATTAGTGTGAAGCTCGGCGTTGAATTCGTCAGGAACCAGTCGGTTGCGATTGTTCCGGCGCTGACGATCAACGATAGACCGAACGTGCTTTCGGCAGCCAGCTGAGCGCGTCCGGTCATTTTTGTTTTGCGTTTCTAAAGGGGAAAAGAACCCGATGGGCGGAGCTGTATCTTTCTGTCAGGAGATTCACGAGAGGAGGACACCATGCGCAGTGACCGTATAACCGTTGGCCTCTGTCTATTGGTATCGGTGGCGATGGGGGGATGCGGCTCACAGGTCGACCGCAACACGACGCTCGCTACGCCGCCTCAGGCGGGATCGCAGTCGCCTCCTTCTTCAGTCAATGAAATCAATAAAGCGCTGTCCTTAACAGCGGCGCAGTCCACGAGCTCGACTGCGGACTATCGCATCGGTCCTGATGATCTCGTCCAGATCACCATCTACAACATTCCGGAGCAGGATGCGCGCGTGACGCCGCGTATGATCATGCTTCGGGTCAGCCAGCAGGGAAAGATCGTCATACCGTTGGTCGGCGAGCTTCAGGTCAAGGATATGACGACACGCGAGGTCGAAGGGGAGTTGCGTATACGTTACGCCAAATACATTCGTACCCCGCAAGTCGGCGTGATGATCACCGAAATTCGCCAGCGAGTGTCGGTCATGGGCGCGGTGCAAAAGCCCGGCGTCGTCGAGCTCACAGGACCGAAATCGGTAATCGATGTGCTCGCACTCGCCGGCGGCGTGACCGAGCGCGCCGGCAATCAAGTGCACGTGTATCGCCAGGACAACCAGGGAGGCCGGCAAAGCATCGTCATCGATCTTATGCTGCTCGCTAACAATGCGGGCGCCATCGGCGATGACAAAAGTGGTGTCGCATTGAATTCGCCGTTGCAAGCCGGCGACGTCGTCAACGTGCCGCAGGCCGGAATGTTTTTTGTCGATGGCGCCGTCGGCAAACCAGGATCTTATCCCCTCGGGCGGAACTACACGCTCAGCCAGGCGCTTGCCATGGCGGGCGGCATCAATCCCGAGCTGGCCGATTATGCGGCGGTCAGCATCAATCGGCGCCATGGACCAAACAAAATGGAAACGATCGCGGTAGATTTGAACACGGTGATGGCCGGCGCGGCAAACGATCCTCAAGTGCTGCCCGACGATGTGATCTTGGTACCGATGAGCTCATTCAAATATTTCGTCAAACGTTTTATCGGTACGATTATTTCCGGAGTTTCTGTGGGCTCTTTTGTAGGTGGATCATGAACGAGTTGGCAAGACACTATCCGGGTCCGTTCGGGACCAAGGGATCCTATACACCCGCGCCGGTGGAGGAGACGACATACTATTACGCCGATCAGAGCGAAGACACCCATCTGCGCCATTACTGGAACATTCTGCGCAAGCGCATGCGGTCGATGACCGCGGTGTTCCTCGACGTGGTGCTTTTAGGAGTGCTCATTACTCTGGCTTCGCCGACGTTGTACACGGCGCGTTCAACATTAAAGATCGAGCCGCAAAACCCGACCGTCACCGGTGTGGCGGGCGTGGCCGAATCGTTGCCAGGTCAGAGCGAAGCGGGACCCTACGACTATTATCAGACGCAATTCGCAATGCTTAAAAGCGAGCCGGTCCGCGCGCGTGTGATCAAGAACTTGAACCTGGAGAAAAACTCGGCCTTCACGGGCAATACGGGGCCGGGCTTAGTCGGGACTTTTTTCAATTGGATTGACGCCGGAATTGGCAACTTGAAGAGCGCCGTTGGCATGCGGAGCGAAGCCGAACAAGCGCCGCAGCCCGCGCGGGCTTCAGCTGACCTCGACGCGTCACCGTGGCTACTGGGCCTCTACTCTCGTTATCTCACCGTCGAACCGGTACGCAATACGCGCCTCGTCGACGTCATTTTCAACACGCCGGATCCCAAGCTATCTCAAGACCTGGCCAACAATCACGCCACCTCGTTCATACAAATGATTCTTGAAAATCGCTTCAGTCTCACCAAAGAAGCGAAGGATTTTCTCGGCGAAAGACTTGCCGAGCTTCGAGACAAGGTACAAAAGGCGGAAGTAAAGCTCAATCGCTTCCGCCAAGAGCATGGCGTGGTTTCATTCGATAAAGGCGAGAATATCGCCGTCGATCGGCTGGTCGACCTCAATAAGGTGCTTACCAAAGCGAGGGCCGATCGCATTGAAGCAGAGTCTCTCTATCGTGTGACCCGGGAGAAAAACACCGAACATCTAAGCAATGTGTTGAGCAATTCTCTGATCCAACAAATCAAAGGCAGCTTGGCAAATTTGGAGGCGGAAAAGGGCCGGCTGTTGAGCATCTTTACTCCTGAGCATCCGCGTATCCAAGAGCTCAATCAGCAAATCACGGAAGCGCGACGCGGCTTGCGTGGAGAAATCAGCAATATCGTGCGCGGCATTGAATCGAGTTACGCGGCGGCGCGGGCCCGAGAGGATTCGCTGGACAAGGAGGCCAAAACACAACAAGAGGCGGCTTTGAGTCTTAAAGAAGTGGGCGTGGAATATGCGGTGCTCAACGAAGAGGTGGTGGTCAATCGCGGGCTCTATGAAAACGTGCTCAAACGTTTGCACGAGACCAATGTGGCCAATGATCTCGCCGCATCGAACATGCAGATCGTACAGCGTGCCTCACTTCCAAGAGCGCCATCCTCGCCTAATTGGCCGCGCAACCTGATAGTGGCGGTCATTCTCGGCCTGCTGCTGGCTGTCGGCCTGGCGTTTTTCTTGGAATATATGGACGTCACGGTCCATACGCCCCAAGGGGTGTGGGCGGCAGTTTCGCTGACAACTTTAGGAGTTGTGCCTCATCTCAAGTCTTTGCCTGGCAAGTGCCGCCCGGCTGCGCTGCAAGGAGGATCGACTAAACACTTGCAGTCTACCGAAAAATCGAATCACGCCATGTCCAAAGAGCTCGTCATGGCACAAGATGAAATCTCTTTGACGGCGGAATCCTACCGGACAATTCGCTCGGCCTTATTGCTGTCGCGAGCCGAGCACCCGCCGAAAGTCATTCTGCTCACCAGCCCTTCTCCAGGCGAGGGCAAAACCGTGACCACCGTCAATTTGGGCATGGCATTGGCACAAAGCGAACAGATGGTGGTGGTCGTCGATGCTGATCTGCGCAAAGGACGCTGCCACAAGTTGGTCAATGTGCCCAATCAAAACGGCCTGGTCAACGTTCTTACCGGCCAAATCGGCCTGCGCAGTAGTATAAAGGCAACCGCCGTCAGAAATTTTTTCGTGCTGCCACGCGGCGTGCTGCCGCCCAATCCGGCGGATCTCTTGATGTCGCACAAAATGCGTGAAGTGCTAAACGAACTGCGCCGATCCTTTGATTTTGTCCTGATCGATTCGCCGCCGGCAATTGCGGTCAGCGACGCCGCAGTCGTGTCCGCCTTCTGCGACGGCGTGTTGCTGGTTTTGCACGCGCAAAAGACCAGCGCTCACGCGGCGCGCCAGGCAGTGGAGCGTCTGGACAGCATCGGCGCGACGACGTTGGGAGTCATTCTGAACGGCGTCGATATCAGAAATCCCGACTACGTTGACTACCGATCCTACTATCCGACCTATTACGCGTCGATGCAGGCAGAGTCGCAAACCATGAAGCACGGCGATAATGGCTGGAATTTCAGCAGCGAACAATCGGACGATATCATTTCCAATGTTGCTGACGTCGATCGCGTGATGGAAAATCTTGGCTTTAAAGCCGGTCCGGATACCGCCGCCCGGGAGAGCGAGCGATTGAGGGTGCCCAATGGCGTCGTCACGCGGCAGTTCTTCGATCGAATGAGCGCGGCATTGAGCGAAGCTTTAGGCCCACGGGCGTTCGCAGTCATCGCGGATCAGGTCGCTGATTTTCGGGAGTCCATGGATTCCTTTCCGATCTCTCGTCTGTGGGAGCTGGCTCAACGGGTGAGCCAGGAGATTCTTGATCAAGCGGTCAAGGCGCGCTTTCTAAAGACGATGTCGCAGGAGATCCACGCGTTGGCGCACTAGCCGATTGCCCGATTTTTTTCCCTCTCCCTCTGGGAGAGGAAGCAAAGGCACTTTTCTAGTTCTTGAGAGGGATCGCCCTCAGGCGTTTTCCCGCGCGGTATCGCCTTTTCTACCCCAAAGGTCTCCCTTGCGTGTGTTAATTTCGAGCCGCCGGGCCTGGCGCACTGCCCATGGAACGACGGGCGCCGCGGCGTGGTGCATTGGTTGGAATCAGAACTGAGTTTTTGTCATGGCTCGAGATGCAAGGGTCGCTGTGGTGGGATGCGGTGCAGTGGCGGAGCATCGCCATCTTCCAGCCCTGGTCCAAAGAAAAGATTGTCAAATCACCGCACTCGTTGACTGCAATCGGGCGAGGGCCGAGCACTTGGCGAAACAATATTCGGTTCCGGCAGTCCTTACAGATTATCGAGATTTGCACCGTGTCGACATTGACGTCGCTATTGTTGCACTTCCCAACTACCTGCATGCACCGATCAGCATCGAGTTGCTGAGCGCTGGCATTCATACCTTAGTCGAAAAGCCGATGGCGCTTTCCGTCGCCGAATGCGATCGGATGCTCCAGGCGGCGCAAGACGGGGGAGCTGTCTTGGCGGTGGCCCTACCGCGGCGCTTCTTGTATGCGAGCCGATTCGCCAAGTGGGCGATCGACAGCGGCCTTCTAGGGCGGTTGATGTCCGTGGATATGCAGGACGGCGTGGTTTTTGACTGGCCGCTCGTCTCTGATTTCTTTTTTCGCAAGGAGACCGCCGGGGGAGGCGTTCTCATCGACAACGGTTCCCATGCCGTGAGCCACGTGCTTTGGTGGCTAGGAAAGGTGCGTTCTTTTGAGTACTACGACGACAGTTGCGGCGGCGTCGAAGCCGAATGCAAATTGTCTCTCGAGTTCCGTTCAGGTGCTGTGGCGATCGTCGAGTTGAGCCGATTACGAAACCTGCGCAACACGACGATTGTCCGCGGCGAGCGCGGCGAGCTTGAAGTGGGATTGTGGAAAAATTCCATTTCCCTGCGCCTGGCGGATAGCAATATCCTGATTCACGGTCAAGGAGCGTTGCGCGATCGGCCGCTCATGTCGGAGCAGAGCCAAATTGACCTGGTTGCCGCCGAGCATGAGGATTTTCTGACTGCAATTAAGACGGGGCGCCAGCCGGTGATATCCGGCGCGGAGGCGAAGGGTGCGATCGCTTTGATCGAAGCGTGCTACAAAACGCGCCGCCCATTGATCCAGCCATGGGATGAAACTGTCTTAGAGCCGACGAGGGCGATCGCCTATGGCGCTTGATGGAAAAACCGTTCTAGTGACAGGCGCAACGGGCTGTATCGGCGGACGCCTCATCGAAAAATTATTCCTCGAGCAGCGGGCCAACGTGCGTGTTTTGGTGCGCGATCTGGGACGCATGCCGCGGATCGCTCGATTTCCGATCGAATGGATGAAAGGAGATATTATCGATCCGGCGGTTGTCCAACAGGCGGTTCGAGGTTGCGAGGTGGTATTTCATTGCGCCTATGATTTTGGTGCCGCGCGAGATGGCCAAAGGGCGACGGCGATTCTCGGTACTCGCAACGTGGCTGAAGCCGTGCTGCGGGCGGGTGTGCCGCGGCTGGTCCACGTTAGTAGCCTAGCCGTTTATGGCGCGATTTCTGACGGCGAATTGACCGAGCTTTCCCTTTGGCGCAAGACAGCGAGTCGATACGCACAGCTCAAGCGGGCTGCCGAACGGCTGGTTCTAAACCTGTACCGCGAGAAGGGGCTTCCTGTAGTCGTGTTGCAACCGACTCTCGTCTATGGCCCGTTTTCGAGCCAGTGGACGATTGGCCCCAGTCTTCAGCTAAAAACCGGCCGGGTGCCGCTCGTGGACGGCGGCGGGGGCCTGTGTAACGCCGTTTATGTTGACGATGTTGTCGACGCGCTTCTGCTTGCGGCGAGGCAACCCCAAGTTCTGGGCGAAACTTTTCTGATCTCGGGAGACCAGCCAGTTACCTGGAGGCGTTTTTACGGGGCCTACGAGGCCGCTTTGGGGGTTGAGGCTACCGTGGACATCTCCGAGCAGGATTTGAGAGAAGCCATGAAGAAGCATGCGCGCGATGGCGGAACCTTCACGGCCATGATGCGCAGCCCGATCGTTTTTTCAGAGCTCGCTAAGCTACCCATCGTGCAAATTTCCCTCCGAACTTTAAAAGCTTGCCTGTCCCAGGATCAATGGCGGTCTCTAAAAGATCGAGTTTTTGGATGCCCAACACGCAATGGCAAGGAGAATGCCTCGTTGGTCAAGCCGCTTCACATCCCTGATGAATCGCTTCTCGCGCTTTATCATTCGCAGGCGCGAGTGCGCGTCGAAAAGGCCAACCAACGCTTGGGTTATGTCCCCAAGTTTAGCTTCGAGCAGGGTATGGACAGGACGCAACGTTTCCTCCACTGGGCGAATCTGGCGTGAAAGCCGTAAGCATGGTTATGCAGGCGAAAGCGGAGCCCGTGGTGACGGTGGTGACGCCGGTCTACAACGGGGCGAAATACCTCGCGCAGTGCATTGAAAGTGTTTTGGCGCAAACTTATCAGAACTGGGAGTACCTGATCGTCAATAACTGCAGCACCGACGACTCCTTAGAGGTCGCGCAGCGTTACGTTCAACAGGACGGGCGGATCCGGGTCTCGAACAATGATAGCTTCGTCACGATGCCGGAGAATCACAATATTGCGTTTCGGCAAATTTGCCCGGACAGCAAATATTGTAAGGTGCTCCATGCCGACGATTGGTTGTTTCCGGAATGCCTCACCCAAATGGTGCGGCTTGCCGAAGCGAACCCAACGGTGGGTATCGTCGGCGCCTACGGGCTTTGCGACGACAAAGTTCGCTGGGACGGACTCTCTTATTGCGAAACGGTCGTCTCCGGCCGCGAGATTTGCCGGCGCACCTTACGCGGCGGTTTTTATGTCTTCGGCTCGCCGACGTCTCTTCTGATTCGCTCCGATCTGATTCGGACTCAAGGTGCGTGTTACAGCGATGAGAAATTCCTGACGCAGTACGCGGACCAGGACGCATGTTATCGATTGTTGCGGCATTGCGATTTCGGCTTCGTCCACCAGGTGCTCACTTATTCGCGCGATCATGAGGCGTCGCTGACCTCGGCCTTGACGCGCTTGAATGCCGCCCTGCCGGCGCAATTGATCGTGTTGCTCAAGTACGGGCCGATTTATCTCGAACCGCGAGAGTACGAGACGCGCCTGGAGGAAATCACGCAACGCTACTACCGGTTTCTCGCACAGAGTGTTTTTTTTCGGCATGGCGACAAAGCGTTTTGGAATTATCACCGTGAGGCTTTGCGTCATTTAAACCGTCCTCTGAGCCTGGCGCAGCTCGGCAAGAGCGCGTTTTCAGAAATCATGGACACGGTTTGCAATCCTTTCAGAATGGCGGGGAAGGTCCTTGGCCTGCGCTCATGATCCCAAGATGTAGCTGGATCGCCGCGCGGTTGGGTTAGGTCGTTTCATGCGCGTCTTGTTCGTTTCCAAGCACTTTCCGCGCGATATCGGAACCAGCGTAAACGGCGTGTTTCAACGCATGCGGATGTTCATCGACGCATGGAAAGAAATCGCCCAGCTCGACATGCTTTTTTATGTTCCTGCAGAGCTCGATACGTCGCCAGCGGCCGTCGCCGCCCACGAGTCAGCCCTGAGAAAGTTTTGGCAAGTCGATCTGCGACTCACACTGTGCCCGCAAGCGGAACAGGCAAACGGACGCGCGCGTTGGAAATCGTACGCCGAGGGGGCCGTGAGCCTGTTCGGGCAGCCGGGGTACGCCGAGACGAGCGGCCCTCTGCAAGTGAGAGTTTTCGAGGGTCTTCTCGAACGGCGCCCCGACGCCGTCTTTGTCCATCGACTCGCGGCGATGTGCCCGGCGCTGTTGAGCCAAAAACGGATACCACGAATCATTTTTGACCTTGACGACGTCGAGCACGTGAGCCTGTGGAGAGCTGCAGCTCACATGCCGCAATGGAAAGGGTCGCTGCTCTACTCCTCGCGCCTGCCAGCACTCTGCTGGGGCGAGCGGCGCGCCATGAATGTTGCTAGTCGTACGTTCGTCTGTTCTGAAGCCGACCGGCGCTATCTGGAAGACACATGGCGCATCAAAGGTGTGCGCACGATCCCCAACGGGATTGAGATCCGAGCCCCCGCTCCCGTCGCCGCGGCGCCGAGCCTGATGTTCATCGGCTCCTATCGCTATGAGCCTAACGTTCAGGCCGCCGAATTTCTGCTCGAAAAGGTCTGGCCCAGGGTTCTGAAACGCGTGCCGGATGCCGAGCTTTTGGTGGCCGGGCCGTCGCCGCAAAATATCGCCGCTGCTCGGATTGCAAGGCCGGGGGTTCAGTTCCTGGGTTTTGTCGAGGATCTTGCGGAACTATATCGGCGCGCGCGGGTGATTTGCTGTCCGATTTTTGTCGGCGGCGGCACCCGGATCAAGATCCTCGAGGCGGCGGCTCACGGACGGCCGGTGGTGGCGACACGGATTGGCGCTGAAGGTCTCGACATGACAGATGGCGAGGAGCTGTTGTTGCGCGATGATCCGGAATCGTTCGCCGCGGCGTGCGTCGAGCTTCTCAGAAGCTCCGAGCTCTGCGAGCGGCTCGGAACAGCGGCGTACAGGAAAGCCCTGCAACAGTACGATCGCCGCGCAATTCTGCCTTTGATCCGAAATTATTTGGCATGCGAGTAACTTCAATCCGGAGCTCAGCAAGAGATGCGAAGTCCCATCGTCAGCGTCGTCATCCCGGCCTATAATGTCGGCTGCTTCCTGCCGGAAACACTGGCAAGTGTTTTTAACCAGTCTTATTCGAATTACGAAGTCATTGTCGTCGACGACGGCTCTAGTGATGGCACGGGAGAGACGCTGCGAGCGTACGAAGGCCGTTTGATCTATCGCCATCAGCAAAATCGCGGCCCGTCGGCAGCGCGCAATGCAGGAATTCGAGCCGCGCGTGGAAACTATATTGCTTTTCTGGATGCCGACGATCTGTGGAGCCGCGACAAGCTAAAGCTTCAAGTGGATTTCATGGAGCAAAATCCTCAAATCGGGCTGGTCTTTTCAGATATGGAGGAGTTCGATCACGAGAAAACCTTGTGCCGTTCGCTGCTGGAGAGAACGCTTTTGAGGTCCGAGATGATTGCCGGCCGGCCCGCCGTCGTCGACGCCGAGAGAAAATTATTGGTGGAAGATTTCATTCCGACGAGCACTGTCCTGGTCCGCAGGGAATGTTTGACAAAAACGGGACTGTTCGATGAGAGTTTGCATTTCGTCGAAGACAGGGAGTTGTGGCTGCGGGTTGCGGCGTCGTTTCCGATCGCAGTTCTTCCCTTCGTCGTCGGTCGAAAACGGGTTCATGATTCCAACCTGACCAAAAAAAGCGCCGAACAAACTCTGCGGGCGAGAATCGGCCTTTGGGAAAAGACGCGGCACTCGCTTTCGGAACCCGTTACGCATCGTCTATTGGACCCGTTGTTGGCCGATGCGCATCTCCAGCTGGGCTATATTTTATTGAACAAGGATCGACGACGAGAGGCGCGGCAGGTCGGACTCAGAAGCATCCATCATGCGCTGAAGCACGCGGCCAGAAAGAATTCCGAGCCACTACCGCTGCCTGCTTATCGTTGGCCCCTGGGCATCGCCCTGGTCCCCCTCACGTTCATCAAATGGTCGATCAGCAGGAGAGTTTGGCGGCTCACCAACCATCTTCTTTGTCCTCGTCCCCAAGCGTCATAAGCAACAGCGTGCCTGGGCCTGTTATCGTTAGTGATTTATGAAATCCGTCGTCATGATTGCTCACTCGTTTCCGCCCGAGGGAAACGCAGGCGCGTACCGACCACTCCGATTTGTGCGCCACCTGCGGGCTCTGGGTTGGCAACCGAGCGTGATCACGTTCAAGGCCGAGCTGTACGAACGGTACGATCCCGGGCTGCTCGCTTTGGTGCCGGATGGAATGCAAGTCCTGCGCATCGGTAGCCGCGATCCCTGGCAGGCGATACAAACGTGGAGAGCGCGACGCAGCCAGGCAAAAATTTCCGCGGTCGCCGCGCCAACGGACGCTCGCATACGAGCCTCACGGAATGCCCGGATGCGTTCGTTCCTGCGCAATGTTGTGCGCAAAACCGAGGCATGCTGCTATCATCCGGATTTGGCGATGGGCTGGATTGGCCCCGCGGTCCAAACCACATTGGAACTCTGCTCCCGTGAGCGACCCGATGTCCTGTGGGCCACGGCGGGACCCGTATCTTCGTTCCTGGTGGCTGAACGAGTGTCACGGGCCACCGGCGTGCCCTATGTGCTCGACTTTCGCGATTCCTGGACGATCACCTACAACGAATTCGATGAAACCCGACCGGCCTGGGCCAAATATCTGGACCGGCAGAGAATGTACAAACTATTGCAAAAGGCTCACGCCGTCGTCTTTCGTTTTGCCACCGAGGCGGAATGCTACTGGCGGCTTTACCGGGGCGCGCTCAAGACGTCGCAGATCCATCTGATCCCCAACGGTTACGAAGGAACCATCGAGGAATTTTCCGCCGTGAAAGGCGAGCGCTGCCATGTTTTGTATACCGGCACCGTATCGGATTATCGTTACGATACGCTCCTCGAAGCTCTTCGGGTTCTTAAAGAATTGGTCCCCGACCAAGCAAAGAAACTCTCTCTGCATTTCGTCGGAGAGGGCAGCGACGCGCTTTGCGACAGGTCGGGGGCCATGGGGCTTGCCGACTTGATCACAGCGCGGGACGCGGTGGCCAATCATGAAATCACGCGGATGACACGCGCCGCGGACGCTCTGTTGATTCTTGGACGTCCCCCGACCATGAGAGGTCACGAGCTATTCGCCGGGGCTAAGCTATTTGGTTATCTCAAAGCCGGACGCCCGATTGTGGGCGTCTTGCCAGCCGACGAAACTAGAAAAATCCTTCAGCGGGTCGGCGTGCCCACGGTTGCAGACGCGGATTCCGTGCCGGAGATCGTCGCTGTCATAGAAAAAGTGCTCGATGCTTGGTCGCACGATAAACTCGCCTCTCTAGTGCCCGATCGGGTCGCCTGCGAGCACTACTCCGCAGAGCGCCAGAGCGCGGCTTTGGTGCGCGCGTTGGAAGGAAGACCCGCTGCCGATGCCTTTGTGCCGGAATCAAGCGAGATCCCGCCGTCTCTGAAACACGAATTTTTCGCGCGCTCGAGCGAGAGAAGCGCATGGTATCGCATCCTAAGCCCCGTAGCGAAGTAATGGAATTCTGTATCCGCGATGACGACACGAGCTTCTTCACCTCGCCCGACCAGCTCGAAGCCGCGTACGGTGACATTGCGCAGCGGGGTCCAGTGTCGTTAGCGGTCGTGCCGTATCATCGCGCGGGCACGAGCAAGTCCGTGCCCGAAGAATTTCGCGGTCACTGGACGGTGCATCCGCTCCACAAAAACGAGCCCCTGGTCAGATACCTGCGCCAGGCGGTCGCAAAGAACAGATTCGAAATCATGCTGCACGGTTATTACCACGATGAGCCGGACGGCCGGCCGGAGTTCGCGCAAGGCGACGATTTAGCGCGACGGGTGGATCGGGGGCGCAAATATTTGGAAGATTTGCTTGGCGGCGGCGTGCGCGTCTTCGTCGCACCCAGAAACACTATTGGGAGGCGCGGACTCGACGCGATCAACCGGGCTGGTCTTCATCTCGGCGGTGTCGCCGGTATGCGCAGCGGCTGGCCGCTTTTTGCGCGCAAAAGCTGGTCCCTGTGGTTCCGTCTTCGGCGCTGGCAAAACAGTGGCGGCGTGGGAATCCCCTGGGTGCTTGATTTGGGAGGTCACCGGGAGATCACGGGCAATGCCATTACCCCTTCGTCGAGCGTGGAGCGTAATCGGCAAGCTTACGAAGCGGCGCTCCGGATGAGCGGCGTGTTCTGCGCAGCCACACATTATTGGGAACGCCTCGCGCCCAGTGCGATTCCCGGCCAACCTCCGGTCGGGGACCAGCTTCGGTACTTCATCGAGCGTACCCTGGCAGAACCGCAGATTGTCAGGTGGCGTTCGGTCGGAGAGATTGTTTCGGACAAGGTTTTGCGCTGTGAGGCCGCATAAACAAATCTCTTCAACTACACAAAGCTTGCCGACTGTTTTCGGGAAAATCGTTACCCTGCCATCGAGAGCGCGGTTTCGAGTGCGTTGTCGAAAACTTAAAGATTTCATCTCAGCTTTCGTCGCATCGCGAGATCGCCAGAAAACATAGGACAGGTAAATATGAGAGTAGAGAGCCTGCAATATTTAATTTGTCCGATCTGCCGTGTTCCTCTGAATCTCGCAGACACTCAAGAGATCGACAAACAGGGAGTGAAGGAAGGAAACCTGGTATGCCAGGCGGAGCGGCATTCGTTTGCGGTGCGCGACTTTATCCCACGTTTTTACACGGAAGATGATGCCAGCTCATCATTCGGTTTCGAATGGCAGCAGCACACGCGAACCCAATTGGACTCGGTGAACGGGATGAGGCTTTCGGAAGAACGGTTTTATCGGCAGACGCGGTGGAAGAAAGATCTTTCAGGCGAAAAGATTCTGGAAATAGGTAGCGGAGCGGGTCGATTTACTGAAATAGCGTTAAAGACAGGAGCGCTGGTTTTCTCCATCGATGCCAGCCGGGCGGTGGATGTCAACTGGGCCAATAACGGTCGTGCCCCAAACCTCGTTCTGTGCCAGGCCAGCCTGTACCGATTGCCTTTTCCCGAGAGTTATTTCGATAAGGTGTTTTGCTTCGGCGTGCTGCAACACACACCGGACGTGGCGCGCGCTTTCGCCTCCATTGCCAAATTTACCAAGCCCGGCGGAGAACTGGCGGTTGACGTCTACAATCGAGAGTTTTGGCGCAACTATCATGCGCCGGAATATCTAATACGGCCGCTCACGAAGCGTATTCCGCACCCGCGACTTTATCGAGGAATTCGTTGGTTGGTACCGCGCCTCCTTCCGGTTTCCACCTGGTTGCTTAACCATATCCCTCGGGTGGGACGTCAGCTAAGCGCGCTGATTCCGATCTCGAACTATCATGGATTGTTACCAACAGATTCCAAAAGCATCATCCGGGAATACTCGATCCTCGATACTTTTGACACAGTGGCGTCAAAATTTATCTCGACGCAGTATCCGGAGGCGGTTCGTCGCTGGTTTTTGGAATCAGAATACGAGGCAGTCGAAGGCGATCGTAATACTGTTTTCAGCATGCGCGGCAGACGCAAACTGCAGCCACCCGACGCATTTCATGAAACGGCCCATTCCTCAGCTGAGCTCGGTTTGTAAGCGGAGACTCGCAAGTTGCGAGTTCCCCCGCTTGTTTAAATCAGATCTGTGATTGACATGTGTGGGTTTGTCGCGATTCTGCAGGACCGACCGGTCTTTGACACGAAGTCAGCAAAACGGCTTCTGGATGCCTTGGGGCATCGCGGACCGGATGCGGAAGGGGAATGGCTCGAAAACAACCTTTACCTGGGACACCGCCGGCTTTCCATCATCGATCTCGCCACCGGCCATCAGCCAATGGAGAGCTGGGACGGCCGGTACGTGATTGTCTTCAACGGCGAGATCTACAACTTTCCCGAGCTTCGGGAGCTTCTCGGCGCCAAGGGAGCAAGGTTTAGAACACGGTCGGATACTGAGGTTATTCTCGAAGCTTACCGTCATTGGGGATCGGCGGTTGTTGAGCGGCTGCATGGGATGTTCGCATTTGTGATTTGGGACCGAGAACGCCGTTCCGCCTTCGGGGCCCGTGATCGCGTTGGGATTAAACCGCTCTGTTGGGCGGCTGTTCCTGGAGCCCTAGTCTTGGCCTCTACCCTCGAGCCTTTTTCCCTGATCGATCAGTTTCGCACTTTGAACCTAGAGGCTGTGCGGGATCTCATGGTTTACGACTACATCCTGGCGCCCCGGACCATCTTCAAAAACGTGCAGAAACTCGAACCCGGATGCCGGTTTGAGTGGCATGTAGAGCGGAGCGAACCGACGATCCAGCGCTACTGGGCCCCGCCCCTGAGCGATCAAACCCTGGTCCCTCCCGACCCTGAAGAGTTGGAGGGCTTGCTCGAAAGAGCCGTGAAGCGACAGATGATCAGCGATGTACCAGTCGGCGCATTCTTATCAGGGGGAATCGATTCCTCGCTCGCAGTTGCGCTGATGGCGCGCCACTCTAGCGGCCCGGTACGAACGTTTTCGGTCGGTTTTGCGGAAGACAACGTGGATGAATCTCCTATCGCCGAAATTGTCGCACGCCAATTCGGGACGGACCATACGGTGCTGTACACTGAGGACGCGGGACCGGCAGAACTTCTGAAATTGATGGGCCAGCTCGACGAACCGTTCTGTGATCCCGCTTTTGTGCCGACTTATGCTCTCTCCGCGGTGACCAAACGGCACGTGAAAGTGGCGCTCTCCGGCGACGGCGGTGATGAGGTGTTCGGCGGCTATCCGAAATACCTCTATGGCGAAAATGGACACTTTCGGCTGCCGTTCTCATCTTGGCTTCCGCCGCTCCTACGGAGACTGCCGTGGAGACCACGGGGCATGGGCCGAGTGTATTGGCGCACGCTCCCGCCCCAGGATCAAATCCAATACGGATGGGTGCACTACGGGGATTTTCCGGTGTTCCGCAAGGACCTGCGGCAGTTGTTACGCCCTGTTTACCAGGAGGCTGCGAACATAGAGGATTATTTCGAGCCGTGGGAGCGGCGCGCTCGGCGTTATGGGACAGGCTTTGATACCGACGTCGTCATACGTGCGGATCTGGAGACGTATCTGAGCGAAAACTGCTTGGTGAAAACCGATCGAGCGAGCATGCTCGCTTCGCTCGAGGTGCGGGTTCCTTATCTCGATGAAATGATTCTCGAGCGCATCCTTCCTCTTCCCGCAGCGCAGCGGATCCCTAACCGCTCTCTAAAAGCCCTCCTCATGCCGCTTGCGCGCCGCCTGTTGCCCAGAGAAGTCTGGGATAGACCAAAGCATGGTTTTAATGTTCCCGTTGGGATTCGGCTCGCCGGAGCCTGGAGGCCGGCTATCGAGGCGGCTTTGGATTGGGGCGAATCCAACATGGAAATCTTTGATTACCATTACCTGCGACGGCTTCATGCAATCAATATTAAAGAACGTGAAATGGGCATGGAACTTTGGAACCCGTTTACATTTCTCTCGTGGTCGATGGCGCGCTCGCTCAAGCTGTGAAGATCGTATTTTTGAATGACCTAGTCTATGACCATGCGACTGGCGCTTCGTCAGCCACCGGCGGTGCAGAGCGCCAGCAATGGTTACTCGCGCGTGCGCTGGCGGCGATAGGATGGCGGGTCACGGTCGGCGTGCGAAACGGACTGCTAGAGGAGCGACGGGTCGTGATCGATGGCGTGGAATTCGTCGGCATCGGCCAAAGGCAAATTCTGTGGGCGTGGTATCGCTTCTTAGTGTTGGAACGGCCGGACTGGTGGTACTGGCGGTGTGCGAGTCACCTTTTGGGGCCCGCAGTGGCCATAGGCAAGCTTGCGGGAGTCCGCATAATCTTTGCAGCGGCTTTTGATCGCGATCTCCAGCCACGCCGTGCCCTATATCGGCGTCCGAGAATGTGGCCGCTCTACTTGTGGGGACTTGCATGGACGGACAGAATTTTTGTTCAGCACGAAGGGCAGTTCCTCGAGCTTCCGTCCCGGTGGCGATCGAAAGCCAGAGTCATTCCCAGCATGGCTACAGAAGAAGTGTCAACGAGGCCGCAGGGTGAGCGCGCCAAATATGTTGCGTGGGTGGCGGTACTTCGAGAATTCAAACGCCCCGACTTGCTGGTTGAAATTGCCCGTAAAGCTCCCGCCATCCGGTTTGTCGTCTGTGGCGGAACGACCACGTTCATGTCGTCGCCTCGATACGGCGAGCGCATTGTCGATGCTCTGCGCGCGCTGCCAAACATTGAATACCGTGGACAGGTTCCGCCGGATCGAGCGCGCCAAGTTATTGCAGAGGCCGCTCTATTTATCTCCACGGCCGACGAAGAAGGATTTCCGAACACTTTCCTCCAAGCCTGGGCTGCCGGCACGCCTGTTGTCAGCATCGGAATTGATCCGGGCCACGTGATTGAACGGCAGGGATTAGGCGTCATCGCGCCGAATATTGAGAGCGCTGTGTCCGCGATTCATAGGCTCATGCACGCGCCGCATCAAAGAGAGGCGATCGCGAGTCGTGGGCGACGCTATGTCGCAGAAAACCATGGCCAGATCGCGGTGACTCGTGCGTTCGAAAATGCTATCGCAACTGCCAGCCCAAGGGTTTTTCGGTATCCTCGTTCACTTTCCGAAAGAACTTAGCGTCCGATAGAATCTCATGCATTATCAGCGGATCGGCAATGAAGTACAGCTTCTGTACGATGATGCTTATGCGCCATTGTACCGAGAATCTGACGAGGTCGAGGTTGCCACTGATAACCACCGACAGATATGCGAGACCCTGGCTGGAATCACTCGATCCTTCGGTCGCGAGATCTCGGTTCTCGACCTCGGTTGCGGCACCGGGCGTTACTTTCATTGCATCGAGCGAGTCAACTGGCTCGTTGCGGTCGATATCTCGCTACCCGTTCTGCTACAAGCTCGCCGCCCCGTGAAAAGCGAACAGATTAAAGTAAAAAAAGTCGATTTAATTTGCGCTAACATCTTCGAGCTCGAGCTGGCGCCAGATTCCTTTGATTTCATCTACTCGATTGGAGTTCTAGGGGAGTTTTCACCGTTTGATGCCCGCGTTTGCGGTAAGATGCTCGATTTACTCAAACCTGGTGGGAAAGTCCTATTTACGGTGGTCGATGTTACCTCCAAGTATCAATTCATGAGCTGGAAAAGGCGAGTCGCCGAGACCGTCTCCTCTTTTCTGCCCTCGTCCCTCCAACGGCCTCTACGAGAACGATTGAAAACCTACTTCATGAATCGATCCCAGCTCGAACGCCTCATGCGCCGGAGCGGCTTCATGCGACATGAAATCAACCTGCGAGTGTCCACCGCCGCGCACTGGATCGGCGCTCATTACGAGTGCCTCGCGACAAAAGCCAAAGCAGACCCAGCAACTCCCAAGCTTCGGTGACGTCTCCTACGTGATGGCCGGCGCAATGAAAATGTTGATCCTCCACTCGGAGCTAGGTGTTCTTCGCGGCGGCGGCGAAAACTTCACCAGAAATCTCTTCCGAGCCTTCGCCGGCCGGGGTCATCAGGTCGCCGCAGCGTTCGTGGCCGGCCCGGGCGGCTCGTATCCATTGCCCCTTCCTCCAGGGATAGAGGCCATGCCGATTCCCGGTTGGTGGTCGATGAACCTGGGACAGGCGACCTTATCGTTCATCGGCCGGCGGGTGCCAGAAAATCTCGGCCGATACTGGAACCGCTTCCAACAGGGGATCGGCTGGCGCGTTTTCAGGTGGCATAATCGCCGCTTTGAGAAAAGGATCGAAGCCGAATTTAGCCGCCGTTGGACCGACTTCGACGCGATCTACGTGCATAGCAATCCGTTTTTGGCGAGCAAGGTTGCGCGCCGGCGTCCAACGATTCTTCGACTGCCTGGACCGGTCGGGATGGACGTCGCGCCCGAGTTGCGCTCCGTGCGCGCGGTGTGCGCCAACGGCGACGCCTTTCGTCAGGTGCGTGCGTTTCTCGGTGATCACGCCATCGAACTTCCAACTGGAATTGATGACCGCCTCTTCAGGCCCGGACACAGCTCAGTTCGAGCGGATCTCGGATGGCCAGAGGAATCCCGCGTGGTGGGCTACGTCGGCAGGCTGACGCACGTCAAAGCAGTGGACCTGCTGGCCGCGGTCTTTAGCGATCTCGCGCCAAAACGTACCGGCGCGCGGCTGCTCCTCATTGGACACGGCGAAGAAGAAAAAAATATCCGCAGCATTTTGGCCAAGGAGCTTTCCCGCGGGCTCGTCCACATCGAGCCCGGCGTAAATCACGAGCATCTCACCGAATGGTACCGGGCGATGGATATCTTAGTCATGCCGAGTCGCTATGAAAATTTTTCGAACGCGATCATTGAAGCCATGGCTTGCGGCGTGCCGTTTCTCGCTTCGGATGTTGGCGGCAATAGATTGCTTGCCGATACGGGAGCGGGATGGCTTTTCCAAGAGGGCTCGGTGACCGCGCTTACCACCGCGCTAACCAGCCTTATTGAAAGCCGCGCGGAACTAAGAGCGCGCGGCGCTATCGGATCGCGTTACGCCCGCGGCCATTTTTCTTGGGACGCAAGCGCACAGCTTTTGGAAGAAATCATTCAATCGCGCACAGGGATAGGAAAATGACGGTAGCCCCATTATCCCGACCGGCGAGCCGGAGCCAGATTCGAATTGTTCCGTTCCCAGCTCCTGGCAAGGCGGTCGAAATTCTTTTTTATGCGTTTCTCTTCTATAGCATTCTAGGACCCGTCCTCAAATTGTCCTTTTCGTTCGCGGGTGCGGGGATGCTAGTCCTTCTCGCCGCGGCCTGTGTCATACGTACGGGGTGGCGGGGAAGAGCCCTTTATCGACCCTTGATCCTGCCATTCGCATCAGGAATTTCGCTTCTGTTCGTCCAGCTCGCCGTCCATGGCGAGTCTTTGAACGAACCGACATGTCGGGCCTTTATCACCTGGATGCTAGGAGTGATGATAGTGCAATCCCTTTCGGTACGGCCGGGATTCTTGCACAGATTTACCCTGATAATTTTTTTTATCGGACTCGTGACGCTGCCTTACTTGGAGTTCAGCGCAGCCGGACTGTCCGTGGAGCGCGCTAGCATTGACGAAGCTGTCTCTGGAAACCTGGCCAATTCCAACGGTCTTGCCGAATGGTTTGGGTTCTGCGCGGTTTATTTCGTTATCTTGGGTCTCGAGACCAAGCACAACCTCGTCAGGATCGGTTCGTGGTTGCTGGGAGCGGCCTGCCTCTACGTTGTCGCTCTGACCGTTAGCCGCGGCGCAATACTTGCCACGGTACTCGCAATTGCCTTTGCCATTCAACATCTTCTGAAGCGCGGCTTCGTACCCGTCCTTCTCCTGATCGTCTTCACCTGGATCGTGGTCGAATCCGGCTTATTTGCACAAATGACAACGAGCTACTCCGCACGCGCCACCGAGGAAACCGGACGATTCCTCGTGTGGCCCCTGGCGCTGGAACGTTTTGTTAATTCTCCATTGGTAGGCGTAGGAACATCGGCCGTACCAACGTACGTTCTAGAGAGAGGCAAATCATACACCCCCCACAACAGTTTCATTTACCTGGGACTTGCTTCGGGAATTTTCCCTTTGGGTTTTTTTATTGCTTTTTGTGTCTCTATGGCGCGGAGTCGCTTTTCACAATCAGAACTCCAGGACGCCGCTTTTCGCAAGTCGCTGTTCATTTTTACACTCGCGGTGTCATTGGTCGGAGACTTATCCTTCATGTCCCCATGGGGCCTATTGGCGTTTTCTCCGGGGTTGGCAGCTGTCGTCAAGTATCAGGCGCGTCGCCGCAGGCCCTTTGATATGCCGCATACCGCAACGCGCCAATTAGGCCGACCGGTTGTGCGTACCCCCGTATAGGGAAAATTCGCACAACATGAAAAACGCTGATTTTCACGCTGCGGTTTAATTCGCTCGTCCAGTCAATGAAATGTCGCCTTCTTTACTTGGCGGGTCAACTCGGGCCAGGCGGGTCTGAGCGACAGCTCTGGAATCTACTTAAAGCGATGGACCGAGACCGCTACCAACCCGCAGTCGTCGTCTGGAACTATCAGGAAGACGAGACGTATGTTTCTCAAATCAAGCAACTCGGGGTGCCCATCTTTCCTTTGGCGCCATGTTTGTTCACGGTAAAAAAAATGGCGCAATTGCGCCGATTGGTAAGCACCCTTCAACCGGAGGTAGCGCACTCGTACAGCTTCTACACGAATTTCGCCGCCTATTGGGCAACCCGTGGGACACCATCGATTGCTGTGGGCTCCGTGCGTGGTGACTGGTCGGAAGCGAAAAAAGATTCGGGCCCTTTGTTGGGCAGGTTGAGCGCGCGCTGGCCAGGCAAACAAATTTGCAACAGCTTGGCGGCCGCTAAAGCCATTAGCAGTTTGGAAAATCACCATAGTCCGCGAGTCTATGTGGTGCGCAACGGTCTCGATTTGCAACGGTTCCATGTGCGGCCGCTACCTAAAACTCATAAGCCTTGCATCGCCGGGATCGGCTCGCTCTTGCCGTACAAACGCTGGGATCGAGTCCTGCGAGCGGCTGCGGAGCTGAAACGGAGAGGATTGAACTTTCTGGTGCGCATCGTTGGTGAGGGTCCGGCGCGATCGTCGCTGGAACAGCAAGTGGGGACCTTGGGAATCGGCGATTGCGTTGAGCTGGTCGGCCACAGCGAACATATTCCGGAAATTCTGGCCGAAGCGACATTTCTGGCGCACACTTCAGATACGGAGGGTTGCCCAAACGTCATCATGGAAGCGATGGCATGCGCACGCGCGGTCGTGGCTACGGATGTCGGCGATGTATCCGCGCTGATTGAAGACGGTCAAACCGGCTACATCGTGGCGCCGGCTGACGAGCGCACTTTAGTCGAGCGAATGGCGGCGCTTATCGCGCACCGAGATGTTTGCGAGCGCATGGGTGAGGCGGGCAGTGCAAAAGCGAACAGGGAATTTGGATTGGACCACCTGGTGAGAGAAACGTTATGGGCCTATCGTTCAGCAGGCTGGAATGGTTGATGATGCAAGACCGCGCCGGTCAAATCGAATTGGCTGCCCGCCTCGTCGGCTACCGGAACGCCTCACGATACCAAACGCGCGGCGAGTTTCTCTTCAAGGGCATTCCTCTCGACCGAAAGCACGTGCTTGAAGTCGGTTGTGGGATCGGTGCCTGGGCGATCTGGGCGACGCTTCATGGGGCCGATCGGGTGATAGGTCTGGAGCCGGAAGCGGACGGGAGCACGAGCCAGGTTCGCAATCGGCTGCAGGAAAACATCAGCAAGCTGGGACTTGGCGCGAAAATCCTTTCAACCAGTGATCGTCTGGAGGAGCTTGCGGACCTAGAGCCGTTGTTCGACGTGGTGGTCATGTTTAACGTCATCAACCATTTGGATGAAGCTGCGGTGATTGTTCTCAATCAGGATCGCGGCGCTTTCGAGAAATACGTGACCATGCTGAAAAGAGTGCGCGCGCAAATGCGAGCGGGCGGGTGGATCATTGTCGCCGATTGCGCGCGCCGGAATTTTTGGAACCAGATTGGGTTCACAGCCCCGCTGGTTCCATGGATCGAGTGGCACAAACATCAGAATCCCCGAGTTTGGGCTCGAGTCTTCGCAGCAAGCGGCTTTCGTTTGTTTGATCTACGCTGGTCTCCGCTTCAACCGTTTCCGCGGCTGACATCGAACTGGCTCGCACAATACCTGACATGTTCTGATTTCGTGATGCGGCTACGCGCGTCGTGATTTTACTCGCTCGATTGCGACTCGTGAATTCTGATTTCTCTGTCTCTGTTTGATTGCAATTATGTGTGGCATCGGCGGTTGGATTGGCCGGGAGCGTCGGCCGCTAAATGTATCTGAGCGTTTGGTGCAAGCCCTGCGCCACCGGGGACCGGATGGCTACGGGATTCAGTCCTGGCCTGACGCCACATTGATCCATACGCGCCTCAGCATTCTTGATGTCTCACCCGCTGGGGCACAACCGATGTCCAATGAAGACGGAACCGTGTGGACGGTTTTTAACGGCGAGATTTATAACCATCGAGAGCTGCGGCGCGAGCTCGAAGCGCGCGGCCATCGTTTTGCGGGGCATTCCGATACGGAAGTTTTGCCGCACCTCTATGAAGAATATGGCGAGCGGTTTGTCGATAAGCTGCGTGGTATGTTCGCCGTGGCCATTTATGATCGGCAAAATCACAAGCTGATTCTGGCGCGAGATCGGTTTGGCATTAAGCCTCTTTTCTACGCGCCTGGAACTAAGCGTCTCGCATTCGCCAGCGAGATTCCAGCCCTTCTCGAGTTGCCGCAAGTTGATACGCGGCCGGATCGGCAAGCGGTCTATGACTTTGCCGCTCTATTCTACATCCCTGCGCCGGAAACCTTCTATGTCGGCATCAGAGCACTCGAGCCGGGCCAGATATTGCGCGCTGAAATCGGCCCTTGCGGAATCAAGTGGCAAATTCGCACCTATCATCGATGGGCGATCGCTCCGGATCCCAAGCTGAGTTTATCGGATGCTGTCGATCAAGCCGATAATTTGCTGACGGCCGCTATTCGCCGGCAGATGGAAAGCGATGTCCCACTGGGCACTTTGCTTAGCGGCGGGATTGATTCGTCGCTGGTCAGCGTTGCGGCTCAAAAGGCATTGGCCAAGCCGCTGCAGACATTCAACGTGCGTTTCGCAGAAAAGCAGTACGACGAGACCTGGGCGGCTACCGCCGTGGCGAAGCACATTGGCAGCCAGCACCAGACGCTGGACATGAACGGCAACTTAGGCACCTGGGACGATGTGACGAGTCTTTTGCTTCACGTCGGCCAGCCTTACGCCGACACTTCGCTGTTTGCCGCGCACGCGGTTTGCCGGCTGATGCGGCAACACGTGACGGTCGCGCTCTCTGGAGACGGGGGCGATGAGGCGTTCGGCGGCTACAATTTTTTTTGGCAAATCGCCCGAATTGCACGTTGTCAAAAGTTGCCGCCGCTTGCTTGGCGCGCCGGAAGCTTGGCGCTCGCCCCGATCAGCGGTCTGGGCCTCATTCCCGAGCGGCTGCTTGGTCGGATAAGTGATCTGAGCGCTGCGGATGATACGAAAATCATTCAGACGTTGTTTTGCTGGATCCGTGACGAAGAACATCAGCGTCTGTGCCGAGATACGGATCTGCTACCGGTCCGCAGGCTCTTCGAGCCTCAATGGGATTATCACCTGTCCCCCGGTTGCTCACGCTTGGAGCGTCTCTCCGCCCACACTTCGGAAATCAATGTCCGCCTGATGCTGGCCAATGATTTTCTCTTTAAGGTGGACAGCGCCAGCATGAAGGAAAGCCTCGAGATCCGCGTTCCGATGCTAGACGAGGATCTATTCGCTTTTGGTCTCTCCCTTCCGCATCGACTCAAGGTAAACGGCAGGACATGCAAAACGATTTTGCGCGAGATTGCCAATCGCAAAATCCCGCTGGCCGTCGCCAAGAAGCCGAAGCGCGGTTTCGGGATTCCCATGGATACTTGGGTCGATGCGGATTTCAAAGAACAAGTGCGAGATACCCTGCTAGGACCAACCAGTGAATTGTCGGATCTCTTTCGGCCGGAAGCATACCGGCTCGGTGTGGAGGCGTTCTGCAATGGTCGTCGTCGTCCGGACATGTCGCGCGAAGGACTCTATCAAACAATTATTATGCTGTTGTCGCTTCAGTTGGCTCTTGGCCGCGGTCGCTATCCTCGAGTTCATTCCGAGTCGAGCCTTCCGGCAGGGGCCATGAAGCAAGCGCTCAGGTGACTGTCGGTTGATTCGTTGCAGCGAAGAGAAGGAATGCGAGTCCTCGCCATAACCAATTTTTACCCGACGCGGCAGAATCCTGCCTGCGGGACGTTTATCGAGCAACAAATAGGGAGTCTGCGGGCGCTTGGTCTCGAAGTCGAGTTGATGTTTCTCGACCGAGCTCACGAAGGCGTGGCCGTTTATCTGGGATTGGGAGACAAAGTGCGCGCGCGATTGTCACGGTTTGAAGCCGATTTGGTACACGTGATGTATGGTGGGGTCATGGCTGCTCAAGTGACGCGTTCTGTGCAGGATAGACCGACGCTGGTATCATTCTGCGGCTCGGACCTCTTGGGTGAAAATGCGTCCGGAGCTTTCCGGAAAGTCGCATCGCGAATCGGCGTCGTAGCGTCCATCCATGCAGCCCGAAGAGCGAGCGGTATCATTGTTAAATCGAAGAACCTTCTTCCATTGCTCCCAAATGAAGTGAAAGTAGCGAAGATTCGAGTGATACCCAACGGCGTTGACCTGAAAAGATTCACGCCGCTCGATCGAGAAGTCTGCCGCCGGCATCTGGGTTGGTCTTCTGATCGCTTTCATGTTCTTTTTCCGGCGAACGTTGGCGATCCCGTGAAACGGCCGCAACTCGCACGTGCGGCCGTTGAGGAGCTCAACAGGAGAGAGATCCAAACGGACCTTCACGCGCTTCGCGGCATCAAACATGAGCAGGTTCCGATCTGGCTTAATGCTAGCGACGTGCTGCTTCTCACTTCTTCGCACGAAGGGTCGCCGAATATTGTCAAAGAGGCGCTTGCTTGCCACGTGCCGGTGGTCTCCGTCGATGTGGGCGACATACGAGAACGGATCGAGGCAATCGAAGGATGCTACCTGGCCGAAGCCACGCGTTGCGATTTAGCCTCAAAGCTCGCGCTGGTCTTTAACAGTCCGCGTCGGCTTCGGGATCCTATTGGAATAGAAGATCTTGCGCTTGACCGGGTTGCCATGCGCCTTTCAGATTTTTACGAAGAGCTGATGCGGTCGTGGTGCGCGAGATTCGTCAAAGGCGGGCGCCGCTCGTCAGATTTGACGCCCGTTGTTCAATAGCCCTTCGGCTCGACTTCACGTTTGCCGGCGGCTCTAGGTTCAACTGAAGCGGGAGAGGCAAATTTGAACTCGTAAGCCCCTATATCGTAAGCCGTCCCTTGAGGCCGCGGGACTCCGTTGAAATCATCCCTTACCTCGATCAGCGTTATTCCAGCGTCGATGGCTGGGCTGGTCGCCTGCAGAGAAAAATTCCCGGCGGCAGGATCGACGAATTTTGGGTCCCTGGTAAGATTATTCGCGAGCCCGGTTGCGTATCCCACATTGTAAATATCCGCGCCATTTTTATACACGATGTTGTTTTTGAGTAGTGCACCCGTGCTACCGCTTCCCACGTCGATCCCGTTATGACCATTACCGAAAATCACATTGTTGTAGACTTTGGAATTCAAAGCTCGATGGTTAACCGAGATTCCGTGGGGATTGCTCCGGACGATGTTGTTGTAGGCGCCGTTCCCTTCGCCGGAAGAAAGAATGATTCCCGCCGACGATTCATCTCGCACACCATTATTTCGAATGATACTGCGCTGTATGACATTGTTATCGGCCCGCTCACCAGAGGCGCTGTTGTAGATATGAACCCCATAAGCGGAGTTGTCATAAATTTCGCAGCCGTCGACTAAGTTATGGCTGGTGGCAATATAAATTCCATGGTCGTAGCGGTTGGTGCCATTGCTGTAAACCTTCAAGTTGATCAATTGGTTGTACCCAGCTCTATCGGACAAGAGGATGCCGCTCAGACGGGAGTTCTTGACTTCCGAGTTCTGAATTCTGATATAACGCGCGCCGTTGGTTATCGAAACGCCAAACTTGGCGTTTGTGGCGTCAATCACTAAGCGATCAATGACAAGGTACTGAATGGACGATTGTGCCAGATTGATGACTTCCCCAGTGGGTCCCGGTTTTAACACGACCGTGTGCCCTGGATAGGCGGCGATGGTGACCGGAGTACTCCACGAGCTTCCGCGGACTATCGGCAAGACATTGCTGTTGATCGATTCCGCATACGTTCCTTGTTTGATCAGGAGGGTGTCGCCTGCCCTGAGCATACTCACACCCTTGGCGATGTTTCGCAGAGGCTGCAATTCCGTTCCCGGCGCGTTGTCGGTCCCATTTGCCGCGACGTAATAGGTCGCAGCCTGGCATGGCGAGGAAGCGAGGATGGAAAACAAGCTCAACGGCACAAAAAAAGAAAAGAATTGAATCGGGCTGTAGCTTCGCCACGTCGACGGAAACGCTTTCATCTCAACTCAGGATAGATCATTTCTTTTTTGGTGTGAACATCCCTGCATCCAGGGCGGCGGCGTTAGTTAATTTTCTTACGCCGCCGCTCCACCGGATGCTTGCAGATGAAAACCGTTCGATCCAGCCGTTGTTATCCTGTCAAGCCATCTGAAAATCTAACCGGAGCTAGGGTTATTGGAATTCGTAGGCCCCGATGTCGTAGGCTTGGCGTTGCGGTCGAGCAACGCCGCTCAAATCGGTTGCCACTTCCGTGAGAGTTGCTCCCGCGTCAATCGCAGGAGAGGTGGACTGGAGATGAAAATCGCTTGCTGAGGGGTTCACGAATTGAGGGTCCGTCGTCAGGTTATTCGACGTAACCGTTCCTGAACCGGCGTCGGATATAGTCCAACCGTTTTGGTAGACGATATTGTTTTTCACCAGCGCACTTGTGCTTCCGCCTCCGACGTCGATGCCGTAATAGGTGTTAGCATAGACGACGTTGTTATAAATCTTCGAGTTGGTGGCACGATAGTTAACCGAAATACCGTAAGAGTTATTTTGAATGATATTGTTATAGGCAAGATTCCCGTCACCCGATGAGAGAATGATTCCGGCCGACGAGACATCTACCAGCGCGTTATTGTGGATAGTGTTGCCCCGCAAAGTGTTGTCGCTGGCTTGCTCGCCGGGTGCTCCGTTATAAACGTGGATTCCGTAGCCTACGTTGTTGTAAATCTCACTTCGGTCGACAAGATTATGGCTCGTCGCGATATAGACTCCGTGGTCGTATAGGCTTAGCCCGTTATCATGGATTTTCATGTTGATGAATTCAAAGTAATCCGAGCTCAATCCGTTTCCATGAGCAAGCAGGACACCGCTTTTGGATGCACTCTTGATCACGCCATTTTGGAACCGGACATGATGGGCGCCGCCCCAGCCGGACACGCCGAAGCCAGCGTTGATGGCATCCAGGGTCATGCCGTTAAAGATCACGTATTGGATGTACGAATGGGCAAGATTAACAACCTCGCCCGCGCTGTTGGGGCGAAGCGTTACGGTCTCTCCTGGATAGGCCGAGATCAGCGGCGCGTCGCTCCACGAAGTACCGGTGGGGATCGTTTGATTGTTGCTGTTGATGGTTTCGGCGTAGGTGCCGTTTCTGATGTAGAGTTTATCGTTTGGCTGCAGCGCGCTGATGCCTTGGGCGATCGTGCGGAACGGCTGGGAGAGGGTTCCAGGATTTGCATCGCTTCCGTTGGTGGCCACGTAATACAGTGAACCGGAAATGGTCGGGGGCGCCAGGGGCGTCGGTGTTTGAATAGATTCTTGCGGGTAAAAGGCTTGAATTTCCGTTGCCGTCAGCGCTCTATTGTAGATGCGCACTTCGTCAATAAGCCCTTGGAAATACTCTCCGTATTGGCTTGCGCCTATCTGAAGAGTTTCCGTGGTGAGGGAAAGCGCGCCGGCAGCTGCTGCATTGGCGACCGCAACACCGTTTCGGTACAGCGTTAGCGTCGAGCCATCATAGGTCAAAGCAATGTGGATCCAGGTGTTCGCGGGAAGAGGAGACGCCTGGCAGACGGTATTATCGACACTTACCGCGAAGCCGCCCAAAGGATTTCCGCTGCCACAGTATCCGGCAACGCTGGCATAAAGATAGTACGTGTAATTTTTAACCAGGATCGAGCGGAAATCCGTAAAAGCGGACGCCGGGTTTACCCAAGCGGAAAGCGTGAAGGAGCCGGATAGGTTGAGGGAGCTAGAATTCGCTACAACTAGATTGTCATCGATGCCGTCGAAGTACAATGCGCTACCAACCTTGCCGGCGCTCCACACAGGGCCATTGATCAAAGTCGCAGTATTGCCATTTCCTGAGGCATCAGAAGCGGTGGTTCCACTTCCCTCATCAAACGTCCAGTGAGCGACAAGGCCTTGGCCCACCGGGGTACCACCATTTGGAGGTACCGTCGGAGTCACTATGGTTTGGACGATCACGAGGGTAAAAGTTGTCGTCCTCGTCACGGCGCCTCCGGCTGCCGCGACTGTAATGGGAAAGCTGCCTCCAGGCGTTGCTGCCCCGGTCTTGATGGTTAAGACACGCGAGCAAGTAGGATTGCAATGGGCTGAAGAAAAGGCGGCGGTTGCGCCTGAGGGCACGCCCGAAACGGAGAAAGAGACCGGCTGAGTCCTGCCGGAGGTCAGTGTGACCCGGATCGAGTTGGTTACCGCCGATCCGGCGTTGACGGACTTACTGCCGCTATCGGAAAGCGAAAAATCGAACGATCCCGTTCTGGCGAGCCGTGCGCTCGCCGCCGCACGAGGATTCACGTTCAGAACAATATTCGTGCTTTTCTCCCCTCCGGCACTGGTCGCCTTCACAGTGAGGGTAAAGGTCCCGGTCGGGGTCGATGCCGCCGTGTGAATTTTGAGCAGGGTACTGCAGGTCTGCCTGCAGGAGCTTCGAGAAAATGAAGCCGAAACTCCCTGCGGAAGGCCCGAGAGCGAAAACTTCACCAGAAAGGATGTATTGGCAGCTAAAGTTGCGGTGATGTTCGTAATCGCCGATGCGCCTGGGGCAGTGGATAGCGTGCCGCCACTTGAAAGGCTGAAAGAATCGCTGGCTAGCGCTCGTAGCGCGTCTTGAGAAACGACTTGAGAGCCGGATACCGTTTGAGATTCAGCTGCGAGATAAAGCACGGCTTCGCCCTGAAACGGCGGCGTCAAAACAACTTTGCTCCCTCCTCGAACTGTGGCCGCGGAGAAATTTTGCCCGGTCGGGGGACTAAACCAGCTCGGTTTAAAGTTCCCTTTGCCGGCTGACAAATCGACGGTAACAGGCCCGCCCGAGGGAAGATAAACTAGATATTCGAAACCAGGATTGACCAGGCAGTAGTGACTTGAGCATGCATTGCTGCTCGGCGACATGGATGAGAGGTCGAGAATCTGCGAAAAACTGGCAGCGTCACTGAGGGCTTCTCGCACTTGCACATTGAGATTGGCATTGACCGGGTCGGCATCCATGTAGATCGGGTTGTAACCTCTCGTGAAACTTTTCCAGACCCACTGCCAGGGAGCCTTAGTCTTGAGTAAGCTCGGGTCCATGTCTTGGACCATGACTTTGTCGCCCGCCGCCAGCGGCGGGTCCGTACTGTTGCCCAAGAGCAGAACCCAGTCAGCGGGGCTATTAAATAGCTCCTCCTCTGTGCCGCGGTAAAAATAGCTGATCCCGACGGGGTGTCGGTACGGTTTGCTGTTTTGGTAACTCTTAATGTAATCGATCATGTGGTATTGCCAGTCTTTGCTGGCTAAGGGGCTCTCGCCACTGATCTCGTAAAGGACGTTGTCAAAGCCATTGAGCGTATCGATGACTTTGCGCACGTAGTCTTCTTGAAACTTGGTGATAGCAGGGACAGTGAGCGAATGGACCTCTTCACCGCTGCCGTTGCCTGACGGATCGCCGTCGATGCCGTTGATGTTGTTATCGCGATGGAAGGGATGTCCCGGCCAAGGATTAGCTTTAGCCGTTTTCGGCTCGCTGCTGAAGCCCTGGAACAACATGACGGAAACGTAGATGCCGCGCGCTTGAGCCTCGGCGACCCGGAAGCGCAAACGATCAAAGTAGGCTTGATTGAAGCGCGTGAGATCGAACTTGATGTTGCCGTCGAGAGCGTTTCCCGGGCCGGTTCTTTCGTAAGGCAGCGGCCCGAATTCAAGCTTTTGCGCGCTCTCGTGCGTCCATGCTGCCTGCTCCCAAACCCAGAGACGAACGAAGTTTAGGTTATGTGCTTGCAGAAAATCGAGATATGCAGAGAAATCCACAATCGGCTTGTCACTGCGGTCGATGAGATTGTTGTTCAGGTGAACACCGCTCAGATAAACGGCCGTGCCGCCCGAATCAATAAAATAGCGCGGCTTCGACCGACCAACAGTGAGCGGGCCTAACGCGTGGGCTATTCCACAGCAAAGTACCAGCAGGATTGAAAACAGACTGATGCGCGCAACGCGCAGTTGAAAGTACACGAACAGAGTACCTCCTGGTTGTGGGAATGACTGAAAGCGACTCGGCAGACCAAGAAGGCACTGCGTTCGTCAGGTAGCCCTGCTAGTGTGATTTCGGTGCGGCCGAAACCCTTAGGCCAGTGGCTTTGCGTCCCACTCTTTCGAGTGGTCTGTCAGGCTCCCGTATGTTAGTGTGTCAGAAATGCGACAAATGTGGCGATTTCAGGAGCAACCGCTGTACCAAATTTAAGATTTATCAAAAAAAGTTGTCGACAACTGTGGGCATTGAGAGAAGAGCCTTTTAAGGATTTGGCACGGAATTCTCCGCTCCAGTGGATCTTAAGTCCTTGGAAAATTTGCTGCGCAGCGAAGCTCGTGCCCGCCAGTTTTTTGTCCAAAAATGTTGGCGGGAAAAGAGACCCTTTTGCATCCGCTGCGCCAGTCGCACAGTTTATCGGCTCGCCGACAAACGCTACCGCTGCGCGCGCTGTGGCTACACGTTCCACGATTTCACCCGTCGCTGGATCGGCGAACTCAACCTGACGGTGCGCCAGTGGTTGTGGGTGCTGAAATTTTTTGAGCTTGAAGTGCCGCCGCTACGGATCGCCAAAGAAGTCGGCATCAGTTATCCCACGGCGCTCAAGGCGACCTATTTGATTCGCCGTGCCATCACCCAGTCGACCAGCGAGGATATTTTTGGCGCCCAGCAAAGGGGTATGGGATCAGCGCATGCGCAAGCCGGCGAGGGCTCGGCTAGCGAGCCAACGCCTGTGTTCGGCATTTTGGAACGCGACGGCAAAGTTAGCATCTGTATTCCCGGCGAGGTCAGCCCGGACTCCGTGTTGCGAGAGCAATCGAAGCTGGTCAAGCAGGGCTCGATCGTTTTCACTGGCCGTTTCCGCGACTACGATGCTCTGATATTGCGCCGGCGTCGGCTGCCACCGGCCGTCGCCAAGCGTGTGCATGGAAAAATTTCGCTCAACGGCCTTGATGGATTTTGGAGCTTTGCCCGGCAACGGCTTAGCAACTTCCACGGCAGCTCTGATCAAGAACTGCTGTTTTTTCTCAATGAGCTGGCATTCCGCTATAACCACCGACAGGAAGAGTTATTCGACTCACTGGCGAGTTTGATGACCCAAATCATGCCAAACAATTAATCTCGCACCGCGGCAATTTTTTCTAAAATTCTCTTCTCAATAGCTGCAAAAAAAATCTCAGTGTTGGGACAATCCGACAGATGAGCCCGACAGTTTTGTCGAATTCCATACATAATTCGTTAGATGCCTGCACACGGGATGACTCGGGACCGTTGGTGTCGGCGGTTATGTCTTGCCGTAATGAGCGGGCACACATCGAGGCTTGCGTGCGCTCGGTGCTGGCACAACATAGTCCCGCTGGCGGATTCGAGTTGATTATTGCCGATGGCATGTCGGACGACGGTACGCGAAATATCCTCAAGCGACTGGCGAAAGAGGATCCGCGTTTACGCGTTGTCGACAATCCCGGCCGGATTGTCTCATGTGGACTAAACGCGGCAATTCGGGCTGCAAGGGGAAAGATTATTGCCCGCATGGACGCACATACTGAGTATGCTCCGGATTACGTTAGTCAGTGTTTGGCTGCGCTGACGGAGACGGGAGCCAATAATGTTGGAGGACCCGCGCGCACCAGAGCACACAATTACACGCAATCCGTAATATCCGCCGCCTATCATTCGCCGTTTGCGGTGGGCGGCGCGCGTTTTCACAACGTCAACTATGAAGGTTACGTAGACACCGTTACTTACGGCTGTTGGCGCCGCGAAGTTTTTGATTGGATCGGGCTATTTGACGAAGAGCTGGTGCGCAACCAGGATGATGAATTGAACCTAAGATTGATCAAAGCCGGCGGTAAGATCTGGCAGTCGTCGCAGATCAGAAGTTGGTACACCCCCCGGGCATCATTACGCAGTCTTTTCCGCCAATATGCGCAATACGGTTATTGGAAGGTCCGGGTCATCCAAAAACATAGGATCCCGGCTTCGTGGCGTCACCTCGTTCCGGCAGGCTTTCTCTTATCGCTGATCCTGTTGGCAGCTACGGCACTCTGGTGGCCTATTGCGCTTTGGAGCTTGATGGTTTTGGTTTCCCTCTATGTAAGTTCTAACGTGATCGCCTCTTTTCTGACTGCCGCTCGCAACAGTTGGCGAGCGTTGCCACTGCTGCCGATTGTGTTCGCATGTTACCATTTTAGTTATGGCTACGGTTTTTTGCGGGGAATTTTGGACTTCGTTGTTTTCCGCCGCGGGCATTATCATGCCTATAGCCCGCTGAATCGAGTTTCAGTTCAAACTCACCGATAGTTTTCGCGTCGCGCTTTTACCTTGCTCAGGCCGATTCGATGTGCTGAGAGCGCCGCCAAGGCTCTGCTCTCCCGCCGGGTGAACTAAATGGTCAAGTCTTCAGGAACTCCGATGGTCATCCCAAGGCCAACCGGTTTTGCAGCTGCCGAGAGTCAGGATGGCTTATCCATTAGGGAGCGGTGGAATGCGGAGGAAGCCCGGCTCCAACGTGTCTATGCGGCGCGAAAGTCGAACGAGCTATATTCATGGTTCAACCCTGGGCACCTCTTCATGATGCAAGAACGCGAGCGCCAAGTCCTGGGGTCGTTGCTGACTCACGGAGTGGAGTCGCTTCCGATGACGAAGATCCTCGAGGTCGGGTGCGGTAACGGCTCTTGGGTTAACGAGTTTATCAAATGGGGAGCGCGACCAGAAAATATCATTGGAGTTGATTTGCTGCCAGCGCGCATCCAGGAGGCCAGGCGCCGCTGCCCTGCGACGGTCCAGTTCCATTGCGGTAACGCCGCGCGGTTAAACTTTCCGGATTCGACTTTTGATCTGGTTCTACAGTCGACAATGTTTACGTCCATTCTGAATCAGGATCTGCGACAGGAGATTGCCAACGAGATGATTCGCGTAGTCAAGCAGGGAGGCGTTATTTTGTGGTATGACTTTCATCTTCGGAATCCGCGCAATTCTGACGTTCAACCGGTCAGAAAAAACGAGATTAATCGCTTGTTCCAGGGCTGTCGGATTCATCTCCGGCGGATCACCTTGGCGCCGCCTATTACTCGGTTCTTCGCTCCCCGTTCTTGGTTCGCTTGCTATGTCTTAAGCAAGATTCCCTGGCTGTGCTCGCACTATTTTGGGCTCATTGAAAAACCGATCCTTGAGTAGGGCTTTATGGATCGCGAAGCCGTAGGTTTGAGGAGCTCAACCATGATCCTTGGAGAATCTTTGTTAACCGAATCGCACCGATGCCGATATGGAGCCAGACGCCGGGAGTTTCTCCCCTTTCACTTGCCGGAGATCCATGCAGAGGAGATTCGTGCGGTCGTGGAAGTTTTGAAATCGGGCTGGTTGACCTCAGGTGAGCGTGTGCGGGAATTCGAAAATCAGTTCGGCGAATATGTAGCGGCCAGGCATGCGGTGGCGGTGAATTCGGGAACAGCCGCTCTGCACCTTGCGCTGGAGGCGATCGGTATTCAAGAAGGCGACGAGGTGATCTTGCCGACCATGACCTTTGCCGCTACCGCGGAAGTGGTGCTTTATCGCAAGGCCCGGCCCATCCTGGTGGATTGTCAACCGGACACCTTGAACATGAACCCAGAGGCGTTTGCGGCGGCGATCACGGCGAATACCAAGGCGGTTATTCCCGTCCATTTCGGCGGACAGCCGTGTGACATGGGTCGAATCCTCCGAGTTGCCCGAGCGCACCAGGTCAAGGTGATCGAAGATGCCGCGCACGCGCTACCCGCCCGCTATCAAGGTCGGATGGTGGGTGGAATAGGCGATATCACGTGTTTCTCCTTCTATGCCACGAAAACCATTACGACTGGTGAAGGAGGCATGGCAACGACGGAAAATTCGGATTGGGTCGACAGGATGCGTGGGCTCAGCCTGCACGGCATCAGTCATGACGCGTGGAAGCGTTATAGCGCGGAAGGCTCGTGGTACTATGAAATCCTTAGCCCCGGCTACAAGTACAATCTCACTGACATTGCGGCCAGCCTGGGCATTGAACAGTTGAAAAAATGTGACGCGTTTTTCGACTCAAGAACGTGGATCGCCGAAGCCTATCACGAAGGATTTGCCGATCTGCCGGAGATCACCAGGCCCGTATGTAAGCCCGACGTGCAACACGCATGGCACCTCTACGTTATTCAACTGGAGCTCGAGCGCTTAAAGATTGACCGAAAGCAATTTATCGAAGAGCTAAGAAAAGAAAACATCGGAAGCTCGGTGCATTTCGTTCCGCTGCATTTGCACCCCTATTATCGCGAAACTTTCGGATATCGTCGTGTGGATTTCCCGGTCGCTTCTAACTTATCCGAGCGCATCATTTCGCTGCCGATATATCCCAAGATGACAGCCGCTGACGTGGACGACGTCATTGGTGCCGTTCGCGCCATCGTTGAGAGATACCGCCGTTGATCAAGCGTGCGTTCGATATTATGGCGGCGAGCGCGGGACTTGCGCTGCTGTGCCCCCTGTTCGCGCTCATGGCCATCCTCATCAAGATTGATTCGCCGGGTCCAATCTTGTTCAGGCAGGAAAGAATCGGCAAGGGCTTTCGCCCGTTTTTGATCTACAAGTTTCGTACGATGGTCCAGGATGCGTCTGAGCGCGGCGCCCTCGTGACGGCAGGCGAAGATTCGCGCATCACAAGGATCGGGCGCTTCCTTCGTAAGACCAAGATCGATGAGCTGCCACAGTTGCTGAATGTTTTGAAAGGAGAGATGACGTTGGTCGGACCACGTCCGGAAGTTCGCAAGTACGTGGAGTTGTTTCGCGCCGACTACGAAGAAATCCTCCAGGTGCGGCCGGGGATCACGGATTGGGCTTCGTTGAAATATCGCGACGAGGCAGTGATCCTGGGACACTTTGAGCAGCCCGAGCAGGAATATGTCAGACGCGTTTTGCCCGAGAAAATGAAGCTCGCCAAAGCTTACGTTCGCCATGCGTCATTTTTTTCCGACCTCGCATTGATTTTTGCGACTCTGCGCAAATTAATCACCAATTAATTTGAGGACCGACTCTAATGAAGACCGCTACGGACACGACGGTGGTTCGCATCGAACCCTCCCGGGGCTGGGTTTCGCTAAAGCTGCGCGAGCTTTGGGAATACCATGAGATCCTTTATTTCTTGATATGGCGCGACATTAAGGTTCGCTATAAACAAACCGCTCTCGGCGCCGCCTGGGCTATTATCCAGCCTTTTTCCAGCATGGTTATCTTCAGTCTCTTCTTTGGACAATTGGCCAAAGTCCCCTCGGATGGCGTGCCTTATCCGATATTTAGTTATGCGGCGCTGGTGCCGTGGATGTTTTTTGCGAACGGGCTAAACCAGGCGCCGTACCGAGTGGTCGGCAGCGCCGACTTGATCAAAAAAGTCTATTTTCCGCGTCTCGTCATACCGATTGCGGCCGTTCTCTCGGGAGTCGTGGACTTCGCATTGGCGTTCATCGTTCTGCTCGGCATGATGCTGTATTTTGGCATTATCCCAACCATTCAAATTGTTTGGCTGCCGGGTTTTTTGTTGCTGGCGTTGGTCACTTCTCTTGGCGTGGGATTGTGGCTGTCTGCCATTAACGTGCAGTATCGAGACGTCAACTACGTGCTTCCCTTTGTAATCCAACTCTGGCTCTTTGCGACTCCGATCGCTTACCCCAGTAGCCTGTTAAGCGAGCCCTGGCGGACTCTTTATGGACTTAATCCTATGGTCGGCGTCGTCGAAGGTTTCCGTTGGGCCCTGCTGGGGACGCAAACGGCTCCCGGCAAGATGATTTTCGTTTCCGCTTTCATCGCGACCGTTTCACTCATCAGCGGCGCTTTCTATTTTCGGCGAATGGAAAGAACCTTTGCCGACGTGATCTGATCCTCCAGAAGTCATTCAAAAGTAAAAAGTAAAAATCTCGTAGGATGGGTTGAGGCACAACGTGCCGATACCCATCGTCTCGATTTCCGGCCGGTGGGTATCGCTGGCGCTCAAGCCACCCTAGTACGGCTGTTACGATGCCGATCGGCTGCAAGTTAACAGTTGGCTTGGTGCGAAAAGGGTTTCAATCGCGTGTTGCAACCCGGGGAGCAAAACTATGAAGGCAATTATCTTGGCAGGCGGAATGGGATCCCGATTATCAGAGGAGACGATCTTGCGACCGAAGCCGATGGTCGAGATCGGCGGAAAACCCATCCTATCGCATATCATGAATATCTTGGGCGCGCATGGGATCGACGAGTTCATCATTGCCCTTGGCTATAAAGGGGAGGTCATCAAGCAATACTTCTTGAGCTTCTATCCTCTCAACAATGATATTTCGATCGATTTAGCCTCGGGGGAGACAACCATTCACAAGAATGGCCACCATCCTCAATGGAAGATCCACCTGGTGGATACAGGACTGCGCACGCAGACCGGAGGCAGACTCAAGCGCCTACGAGATTGGCTGTCACCGGGAGAGACTTTTCTGTTTACCTACGGCGATGGCGTCGCCGACCTCAACGTTCGAGCTCTGATAAAATTCCACGAGTCCCACGGCAAACTGGCGACCGTCACAACCGTTCGCTCGCCCGCGCGTTTCGGCAGAATTTCGTTTGACGGCGACCGAGTGATTCAGTTCTACGAAAAACCCCAACTCGGGGAAGGGTGGATCAACGGCGGGTTCTTTGTTCTCGGGACGGCGGTGCTCGATTATATCGACGGCGACGAAACCGTTTGGGAGCGCGAGCCGGTGGAACGTCTGGCCTATGACCGGCAATTAGTGGGTTATCGTCACCACGGCTTCTGGTCGTGCATGGATACGCTGAAGGAAAAAAACATCCTCGAGGAACTTTGGGCCTCTGGAGAAGCTCCCTGGAAGATACCGGGTTAACGAGTCAAGAAGGAAGAAAATTATGAAAGTACTGATCTCCGGAGTGGATGGATACATCGGGGTCTTACTAGCCGCGACGTTGATGGAACGAGGGCATGACGTGACCGGCCTGGATACCGGCTTCTATAATGAGGGTTGGCTGTACGATGGCGCGATCAAGCCGCAGGTCACCATCCGCAAGGATGTCCGCAGCATTACCGCCGATGCGCTAAAGGGATTTGAAGCGGTGGTTCATTTGGCTGAGCTTTCCAATGACCCTCTGGGCCAAAATAACCCGAAGATCACGCACCAGATTAACCATCGGGGTTCGGTGAATTTCGCCGAAAAATGCAAGCAAGCTGGCGTCCAACGATTCATCTATAGCTCTTCCTGCAGCGTCTATGGTGCCGGTTCCGAGGAATACGTAACGGAGGAGTCCGCAACCGTTCCGCAAACCACCTATGCTCATTGTAAATTGTTGGTAGAACGCGATCTGGCAGGCATGGCCGATGACGATTTTTCACCAACGATTCTGCGCAACGCGACCGCGTACGGCCCGTCACCGAGAATGCGCTTTGATCTGGTTTTAAACAATCTGGCTGGATTGGCTTGGACGACCAAGGAAATCAAAATGACGAGCGACGGGACCCCGTGGCGCCCGTTGGTGCACCTGCTCGATATTTGTGAAGCGATGGCGCGCTGCCTCGAGGCGCGCAGAGAGCTTATTCACAACCAGATATTTAATGTCGGTGACACCCGGCAGAATTACCGGGTCAAAGAGATCGCCGAAATCGTTGCCGAGACTTTTCCCGATTGCCAAATGATGTTGGGTCAAAGCGATGGTGACCGACGCAGCTACCGTGTGTGCTTTGACAAGATCAGCGCGCGCCTTCCGGGTTTCAGATGTCAGAGAGACCTGCGCGCCGGCGCTGAAGAGCTGCGGGAACTTTTTGAAAGGACCCATCTGTCGCATGAAGTCTTCCTTTTCCGGACCTTTACGCGGCTAAAACAGCTCGACTATCTGGTCCGCACGCGGCAAATTAATGATTCTTTATTTTGGCAGCCGACGGCAGCGTGAGAGGAGGCATTTGTTTCCGAAGCAAAAAGGATGCTTGCCGTGGCTGTTGGCTAGAAGAGGGTAGCATGATGGCCTTTGGAAGCGGCGCGAATAGCGCTCATAAGAAAGACGAGCCGTTTGAGCGGAGCCAAAAGCTCGCGAAATTCCCCTGTCGATCTTGCGGGTCCTTATCTCTCCTACCGTTTGTTGATCTAGGACCTTCACCGCTCGCTAATTCCTACCTGACGCCGGCCATGCTTCATCAGGTGGAGTGCTTTTATAGGCTTTGCGTTTATCTATGCCGGCGCTGTTTCTTGGTTCAACTGGACTCTGTTGTACCACCCGAAAATATCTTTTTGGACTACCGCTATTTCTCTTCCTATTCCGATAGCTGGCTCGCACACGCCAGGGCCTACGCCGACCTGGCGATGGAAGAATTCAGGTTGAGCCAAAGCAGTCGCGTCATCGAAATCGGCAGCAACGATGGCTATCTGCTGCAATATTTTCTCGAAAAAGGCGTCGGTGTTTTGGGCATCGATCCGGCCGCAAACATCGCTAGGGTAGCGACGGCCAATGGTATCCCCACAGTGTCTAGGTTTTTTGGAGAAGATTTGGCGCGCAAGCTGATTGCCGCAGGCAGCGGCGCCGATCTGCTCATAGCCAATAACGTATTGGCCCACGTGCCCGATCTCAACGGCTTTGTAAGAGGGCTCAAGATACTGCTGCAACCACAAGGCACCTTGACGCTTGAATTTCCTTACCTGGCGCGCCTCATGGAAGAAAATCAATTCGATACGATTTATCACGAGCATCTATCGTACTTCTCTTTTACAGCGGTGAATCGAGTTCTAAAAAGGCACGGCCTTGCTGTCTTCGATGTCGAAGAGCTGCCGACTCACGGCGGGTCTTTGAGAGTCTATGCCGGCCATTGGGAAGACCGCTCCAAACCGATGAGGCTCCGCGTTAAGACCATGCTCGCGGCCGAAAAAAACCTGGGCCTCCACACGGTAACGCCGTATCTTGCATTCGCGGAAAGAGTCAAGGGCGTAAAGCGCAAGTTGCTAAAATGGCTCATCAGAACAAAAGAAGAAGGAAAATCCGTCGTCGCTTACGGAGCGCCCGCGAAAGGAAATACGCTACTGAATTACTGCGGTATTCGAACCGATTTTATCGATTATGCAGTGGACCGCAGCCCGCACAAACAGGGGCTCTTTCTCCCCGGCACCCGTATTCCTATTTACCCTCCCGAGCGCATCGCGCAAACGCGACCCGATTGCGTGTTGATTTTGCCGTGGAATCTCAAAAGCGAAATCACGCGGCAGCTGCCCTACATCCGGCAATGGAGCGGAAAATTCCTTGTTCCGATTCCGCAAGTACGATGCTTGGAATAGTAGAAAATGAACCTGCCGCCTCTCAATCGACTGAGCGGAATCCGATGATTTTCCACGGGACCAAGCTCCGAGGCTCGTACATCATCGAGCTTGAAAAACGCGAGGATAGCCGCGGTTTTTTTGCGCGGACCTGGTGTCAGGACGAATTCAAGGCTTATGGACTTAATGCCAATTGGGTCCAGTCCAATCTCTCTTACAATGCCAAGAGAGGAACCTTGCGTGGAATGCACTATCAGGCGGCTCCTTATCAGGAAGCCAAGCTGGTGCGCTGCGCGCGCGGCGCGATTTATGACGTCATCATCGACCTCACACAGGATTCGCTCACTTACCGGCAGTGGCTGGGAGTGGAATTATCCGGGGGCAATTACCGGTCGCTCTACGTACCGGAGGGGTTTGCTCACGGATTTCTGACCCTAGAAGACGACACCGAGGTGGTTTATCAAGTGTCGCAGTTTTATCAGCCTGAATCGGAGCGCGGCGTGCGCTACAACGATCCGGCATTTGGCATTCAATGGCCCATCGATATCGCCGTGATATCCGAAAAAGATATGAGATGGCCAGATTACGCCGGCAGTTAAGGCAGCCAAGACTATCACGGAATAGACAAATGATTATCGTCGATAAAGCACTAGAAAAGCGCGAGCGAGAACGAAACCCAATCCGGGTGGGCATGGTGGGAGCGGGTTTTATGGGCCGCGGCATTGCCCTGCAAATTCTTACGGCGGTCAAAGGAATGGACCTGGTAGCAATCTCGAATCGCCAACTGGATGGGGCTAAACGGGCTTATGCGGAAGCAGGCGTGAACGACGTAAGGGTGTGTGAGACCGTCGCTCAACTCGAAGAATGCGTGAGATCGAAGCGTCATGCGGTCACTCAGGATGCCTTCCTACTATGCCAAGCCGAAGGGATTGACGCGATCATTGAGGTTACTGGCGCCGTCGAGTTCGGCGCCCGAGTCGTGCTCAAGGCGATTGAGCATCGCAAGCACGTGATCATGATGAACGCAGAACTGGACGGGACCATCGGTCCGATTCTTAAAGTCTACGCCGATAAAGCTGGAGTGATTCTTACCAACTGTGACGGCGACCAGCCCGGGGTCATCATGAATCTCTACCGGTTCGTGCTAGGCATCGGAGTCAGACCGATTTTGTGCGGCAATATCAAAGGACTCCAGGACCCCTACCGCAACCCCACCACCCAAGTGGAATTTGCCCGACAATGGAAGCAAAAGCCGCATATGGTGGCGTCTTTTGCCGACGGCACCAAGATTTCGTTCGAGCAAACCATTGTGGCGAACGCCACAGGAATGCAAGTTGCCAAGCGCGGGATGTACGGCCCGACTAAGATAGGCGCACACATCGAAGAGGCTGCGAATTGGTATCCCATGGACGAAATCAGCAAAGGGCCTGGCATCGTCGACTACGTCGTCGGAGCCGTGCCCGCTCCCGGCGTTTTCGTTCTCGGGCGTCACGACAATCCCGCTCAGAAGCACTATCTGAATTTGTATAAGTTGGGCACTGGCCCTTATTACTGTTTTTACACGCCCTACCATCTGTGCCACTTCGAGCTGCCCAACACGGTCGCCCGCGCGGTGCTGTTTGGCGACGCGGCGATCGCGCCTCTCGGGCCGCCTCAAGTCAGCGTCGTCACCGCGGCGAAACGTGATCTCCAATCGGGCGAGGTCATCGACGGGATGGGCTACTATATGACTTACGGGGTGTGCGAGAATTTCTCGACCGCGCGAGCGCAAAACCTTTTGCCGATAGGTTTAGCCGAAGGTGGCCGTCTGAAGAGCAATATTGCCAAGGATCAAATCATCAGTTTTGCTGATGTTGCGTTGCCAGAAGGGCGTCTCTGTGATCGTTTATGGGCCGAGCAAAGCGCCTATTTTTATCCCGACGCAATCGGCATGGTGGCATAGCAAACTTCAAAAGGAGTGGACATGAGGCGCGTGCCGCGGTTGGTTTCAGCAACGGGTTGGATTTGCGTATGCATGGTGATCGCTTCGCCGCTATTTTATCTGTTAATGGAAGCATTTCCTTCGGCGATCTATTGGTTTGGTTTGTATCGAGTCGATCACTTTGCGACCCTCCAGGCTTTTCTCCCGGATGACACGTTAGTCTACAGGAACCGGCCGCCGAGTTATTTTAGGATTTTCAATTTGCGCGCTGCTAACTATTCGGCTCCCCAAGGTGTTGGTGTGGAGCTTCGGTCCATTCCGTACCGCTTTGATGCAGATGGCTTTAGAAACTCCGCACGCCACGAGTTATCGGATGTCGTGCTCCTCGGCGACTCCATGGTTGAATACGGAAATAGCGACGCCGATATCTTGGCTGCCAGGCTCGAGAGATTGAGCGGCCTGTCGGTGGCGAGTTTTGGCGTCGGCGGCTATGGCCCTTTTCACTACCTGGAACTCTTGAAGCGATACGGGCTACGCAAGAAGCCAAAATATGCTCTATTTTGCTTTTACGAAGAGAATGACCTCGGCGATATTGCCGAGTATTTAAAATGGAAAAAGGAGGGTCGGTATTATGGCTTTGGGATTTTATCAGCTGGATTTTGGAGCCGATATCGCGCAGCCGTAAAGAGCGCAACCGAATATCTCCGCGCACGGATACAGCGCGCAATTGACAGCCCGCAACCACCCAAAATTCTCCCGGACATTGCCGATTTGCAACTGCAAAATGCGCATGTGCAAATGCTGCTATTGGATAAGGTGAGCACCGAGTCGCCCGAGGCCATGCTCAAGACGGAAGAGTGGAAGAACCTCAGGAAAATACTCATTGATTTTAGAGACGTCGCGCGCGCCCACCATATTATCCCCATGATCGTGTTCATTCCGCTTGCCGCGAACATCTATGCGGAATATTCAACGACCGCCAGCGGAGAAAACTGGCTCAAGGTGCGCGATCAACAAATTGCCGCACAGGCAAATGGGGAAAAGGCCATGATTCGCCTCGCGCGTGAAGTCAATATTGAATTGATCGATTTGACGCCGGCTTTTAGAGCGAAGGCCAAAGCGGGGAAGGTTCTTTACTATACTTACGATCAGCACTGGAATTCCGAAGGCGGCGAAACCGCGGCGGCGGTAATCACCGAGGCACTGATAAAAAACAAGAATATTTCACCACTCGGCCTTTCGTCGCAGAAAGTTTCCGCCACCACCGCGCGCGATGCGCTGCGCCCAATTAAGTTGGCTGTGATTAGAGACGCAGCAAGTGCTCCAGTTCCATGATCGCAGAGGATTGCGAGAACCCTCGCTTTGAATTCCGAATGGCCGTCAAGTTATTTGCGGATTCGGCGCTTCCCCATAGGGCTTGGCCGCGCTGAACGTAAAATACTTAACGGTTTTTGATCTCCCCAAGAGCAGAGATTTTCCATGGCGAGCGAATATCCCAGTGCGTCTGACGCTCCAGTGGGTGAAGAATTTGTCGTGAGCCAAAACAAAGAGATAAGTCGCCGGCAATTTATCAAGCGGGTGGCTGTGGTCGGCACCGCAACCGTCGTCGGCGCGACGGCTGTCGGCGGTGGCAAGCTCGCGCTCGATAGAATCTGGCGCGCGAGCGAGCTCGCCCGTCGTGACCGCGAGCGGCCTTCCGCTGGACGTTGGTTCACGCCCGCCGAGCACAGAGTGGTGGCGGCACTTTGCGCGATGATTGTTCCGTCAGATGAGACCGGGCCAGGCGCCCTGGAAGCCGGCGTCGTCGAACGGCTCGATCGGATGGTGGCTTTGTCTCCGGAACCGCGCCGCCTCTACGCGCGCGGCTTGCTGGCGTTTGATGAGCTCGCAAATCGCCAACGCGGGCGCGCCTTTGCCGACCTCACCGATAAGCAAAAAATCGATCTAATCCAGGAGCTGGAGCGGATCTTCCAAGAAATGGCCCGCGGCGGAGTTTCCGTTGTCGAGAGATTAAGCCACAGGGCTACGACGGTGTATCGCAGTTGGCCTGAAGGCGCCGCGGCAGACCTGTTTGCTGCCTTAGTCGAGGACACGATGGCGGCCTTCTATAGCAGTCAGATCGCTTGGCAGTCGTTGGCATATGACGGCCCGCCGTTTTCGCGCGCTTACATCGCCAATTTCGGCCCGTGTGGACCAAGCGCTGGGGCAGCGCTTCAGCGCCTGCAATCCTGATTTTTTTATCCGGCTGACAGCAAGACGTCTATGGCCTCGATAGGAAACGACACAGTCGATGTGGTCGTCATCGGCTGCGGCGCGGGAGGTGGTGTCGTCGCTAAGGAGCTGGGCGAGGCGGGCGTTTCGGTCGTGGTGCTCGAGGCGGGGAAGCGGTTTAATCCCTATGATTATCCTACGAATGGAATGGATTTTGAGATTCAAGCCAAGCGTATTTTTCTCGCCGAAGAGCCGCGTCGAGATGCCTACACTTGGGCGGGACGCGCCCGCGTCCACTATGAGCGCGCCAAGGGGGTGGGAGGCTCTACCTTGCACTATCTCGGCGTATCGCCGCGTTTTCATGAATCGGATTTTCGCGCGCGCAGCGAAGACGGCGTTGCCGAGGATTGGCCTATCAGCTACGCCGAGATCGAGCCGTATTATACGAAAGTCGAATACGAGCTCGGGGTGTCGGGGCCAAGCGGCTCCGACCGCAATCCATTTGATCCGCCACGCAGCAAGCCTTTTCCAACGCCCGCACATGAACTCAACTGCGCGAGCCGGGCGATAAAGCGCGGCGCGGATAAACTGGGTTTTCATCTGGTTGCGTCGCCGCTGGCGATTCCAACCGTAGCCTGGCAGGGCCGGCCCGCTTGCATGGGCGCGGGCGTGTGCGGGTTGGGATGCAAGATTGGCGCGAAGTCGAGCATCGATGTTACTTACGTGCGAAAGGCCGAGGCAACCCACCGCGTGCAGATCCGATCGGAATCCACCGCGCGCGAAGTCACGCTGGCGTCGAACGGAAAGGCGCGGAGCGTCATCTACTTCGATGCGAAAGGAAACGAGCGCGAAATTTTTGCGCGCGCCGTTGTCGTGGCGGGGAATGCGGTAGAGACGCCGCGACTTCTTCTCATGAGCAAGTCACAGCGGTTTCCTGACGGCCTCGCGAATTCGAGCGGATTGGTCGGAAAATATTTCATGGAGCATTTGGCGGTATTCATGGACGCTGTTTTTCCCGAGCGCCTGGACGCCTGGCGGGGCTCTTCCGCCGGCGGGATCCTGCAGGATTTTTATGCCACTGATCGGCGCAACGGCTTCGCTCGTGGTTGGATGATCGAGGTTAACAATAGCGCGCAATGGCCGGTAGCGGTCGCGCGGCGGGTTCAAGGTTGGGGATCCCAGCACAAGTCTCGCATGAAACAGATATTTGGCCACGGCGTCGGCTTGGCCACCGTCGGAGAGCAACTCCCTGATATACGCAACGAAGTGGCGCTGGATCCGGAGGTCAAGGATAATTTCGGTTTGCCGGTTCCGCGCTTGATCAACGAACCGCGGCAGAACGATCAGGCGATGCTGAAAAAGATTCCCATGCATCTCAGAGAGATTCTCCAAGCCGCGGGCGCAGTGGAAATATCCGAAGCTGAATATCGTCCAGGATGGTCGGCTCATTATCTGGGCACCTGTCGAATGGGCCGCGATCCGAAAACATCGGTAGTCGATCCGTGGTGCCGTACCCACGATGTCCCCAATCTCTTTATTGGCGACGGCAGTGTCTTTGTGACCGGCGCCGGCGTCAATCCGGCGCTGACGATTTCGGCGCTGGCGACGCGCACGGCCCAAGGAATCGTCGACGCCTTGAGACGCACAGAGCTTTAGCTTAGCAGGTTGCTGAAAAAAGGTTCGGAATGCTTCGAGAACCTCAGCATGAACGGAAAATCCTCAATGATATCAAAACCCGTCCGTTCGTTCCTTCGATAAGCTCAGGACGGGCGCTGAGCACTGTCGAAGGACTCCGACAGAGTTTTTCAGCAACCTTGTTAGGTTAGGCGAGCAGATTCATGTTTTTGTTCCGGTCAATTTCTCAAGTTCAGTCGCGTGACTCCGCGCTGGAAAGCTTTGTGCCCAGAATTGCTCTCGCTTCCAGAGTCGGCTGGTACGCAGTGGGGCTGGGCTGCTCGCTCGTGTTGGCGCTGGCGCTGCGTCTGGTTGGACTGACATGGGGCTTTCCCCACGAATTCCACATCGATGAAGACCTCGTGATTAACCTCACCCAGCGGCTGATGATGCAATTCAAGGAGACCGGCTCCCTGAATCCAGACAGCTCATCGTATGGGGCGCTGCCTCTATACCTCCTGGCGGTCGCCAGTGCCGCGGCGGCTCAGGTGATCTCGGTGACGCAAACGATTCTACCGATACCGATTCACTCTGCCCCGCCGCTCTATGTGGCGAGGCTACTATCCGCGATCGAGAGTCTCGCAACCGTGTGGCTGACCGCGGAGCTCGCGCGCCGCCTCTTCGGCCGCTCCGTTGCTCTGCTGACCGCTCTCTTCTTAGGGATTTGTTTGTTGCCTGTGCGCGAAGCACACTTTGGCACCGTGGATACGTTACTCGGTGCGCTAATTTCACTTACTCTTTTGTTGGGCGAGCAGATCACGCGGCGCGGGCTGTGGAAGGATTATGTGAAAGTCAGCGTGGCTCTCGCTCTTGCTGCCGCCACCAAGATCGTGGCACTGCTCGTGCTAGCGCCCATCGCTCTAGCGCACGCGTGGAAGCAGATTCACCGGCCGGAGTCTTCAGCCGCGCGAGCTGGATGGAGCCGCCGTCTGCTGCCTTTGATAGCTACGGTGACGCTAGTTGCGGCGCTCTGGCTGGCACTTAATCCTTATGTGCTGCTGGATCCCGATATCTATTTCAATCTCGATCGCAATGATAGTTTGCGAACACAGAATCTGGTAGTGCGCGGGAAATTGCCGGTCCTGTACACGCTTCAATTCCTAAACGAGACACCGTATCTCTACATTGTGACAAACCTGTTGCGTTGGGGCATGGGTCTACCGTTAGAAATGCTCGCGCTCGCTGGCGTCGGCTATAGCCTGTGGCATTTGCTGGGCTCGCTTCGCTTCTTTGGGATTGCTCGCAGTAAAGCCGAACACAGCGCCGAGACGACGGCCTTTGCCGACGTGTATTTGCTGAGCTGGCTACTGATCTATTTCTTTTTCATGGGATCCTGGTATGCGCAGTTTGTCCGCTACGCGCTGCCCCTGATTCCGGTGTTGTGTCTGCTCGCTAGCCGGCTGGTGGTAGATCTATGGCAGCGCGGCGGGCGTGTAGCGCGCGGCCTCAGTGGCGGATTGACGGCGGGCGTTTTCACGGCCAGTCTCGCCTATACGCTGGCCTATTCGGGAATCTACCGTGAGCCTGATGTCCGGCTCGCCACGGTCGCTTGGCTGCGAGGCAACGTGCCGGCCGGTTCTTCCATGCTGGTCGAAAAGGATGAAGCGATTTTTCTCCATAGAAGCGAGTATCGCAAAGCCTACGGTTTGACGGACTACCGTTGGCAGATCTGGAATCCCTACGAGGTTGACGGTGTCAAAAGCATCCGCTATCAGGCCCCGGCGGTTTCGGACGCCCGCACGCGCGCCCATCTCGCGAGCCTCTTGATTACAGACTACATCGTGATCAGCCGCATGTGGTGCGAACGTTTCATGTCGGCCGCAGCGCAGTTCCCGGCGCAAGCAGACTTTTACCGGCGTCTATTTAGCGAGCAGGCCGGCTACCATCTGGTGCGCACTTTTAGCGCGGATCCTAAACTCGGTCCCTTCATCTGGCGCGATGAGCCATCCGAGATCACTTTCCGGATGTTCGATCATCCAACCATTTACATTTTTGCTCGAGATTCGGAGCGACAACTCTGAGAAAGAGCCTCGCGTTAAGAGACCTAAGCAATCGAGTCCGAAGCTTGGGAATGCTCCCGAAGGACGCGCTCATGAACCGGTACAGCGATCTTTTTCTCGTTTTGGCGGCGGTGGGATTGAATGCTTCCGCTCAGCTTTTTCTGCGTAAGGGAATGCTCGGAGTTGGTCCGAGTCATATTTCCAGCGAAGGTTTTATCTCGACTTTGCGGGGCGCCATCGGCTCATCGCAAGTGTGGAGCGGACTGGCGTGTTACGCCGTCAGCGTGGTCTTGTGGCTCGTTGTGCTTTCTCGCGTGGAGGTTGGCCGGGCTTACCCGTTACAGGGCTTAGGTTACATCTTCGTCGCGGTTGCAGGATGGTGGCTACTCGGTGAGACGATGGCCGTTTCCCAAATGATCGGTATCTGCGTGATATGGATCGGTGCCTACCTGCTGTTGTTCCAATGACAGGCTCTATCCTGGTGACGGGCTCGTCCGGTTTCATCGGCGCAGCCTTAGGCAAGCGCCTGGGAGAACGGATGCTGCCCTGCGATTTGTCCATTGATCGGCCGATTGCCGCAATCGTGCGGAGCCCTGCGTTTAACTCGGTTGAGACCGTGGTCCATTGCGCCGCAGTTCAGCTCTTTACGCCGGGTTATGATTTGTATCGTTATGAAACCTTCCACCGCATGAATGTAGAGGCGCTTGAGATACTGCTTGAGCGCTGCCAAGAAGTCGGGGTCCGAAAGTTCATCCATATCTCGACGGATATGGTTTACGGCGTGCCGACGGTCTGTCCGATCCCCGAAGTTTGTCCGTTGCAGCCTGTCGGATTCTACGGGTACTCCAAACAACTAGCCGAGGAGGCCGTTCTTAGATACGTTTTCCGCATTCCTGTGATCACCCTACTGCGTCCGCGCATCATTGGCGGACCCGGCAGAGCCGGTCTGTTCGGCACTCTGGCGCGCGCAATTCAAATGGGTTTGCCGATACCGGTGTTTGGAGATGGACATAACCCGTTCCAAATGCTCCATATTGACGACTTTGTGGATTTGATCATGGAGTGCATCGAACGAGATGTGCCTGGCATCTTCAACGCCGGATCTCAGCATGTGACCACGCTGCGAGCGAAGCTGTTGGTAATCGGCGCTGTGCTTGGGCGACGACCTCATTTGGTTTGTCTGCCGGAGCCGCTGGCGATTTCCGTTTGTCAGGCACTTTACGGACTGCGCTTTGGGTTACTCCATCCTGAGCAATTTCTCACCGCCGGCCGCTCATTTGTCTTGTCTTTGGACAAAACTTACGCTCACTTCGACTGGCGCCCGCTCCATTCGGACGATGAAATTGTCGGGGACACGGTGCGCTCCAGCATTGACAAAATTTCGAAAGATAAGCCTGCGCCTTCAGGACATGCCGACGGATCTAACGAAACCTATCCCCTTCTTCCGCCGGCGGCGCATCCATCACCTTGAACACTGCGGTTCGGAAAACAAACAAGGCGATGAAATCTCATCCATCAATCTGCACTAATTAGTAGCTATCCTTATCTCGATAAACTCGGCAGCGCGTTTGGAAAAGGCGAGCGCGTTATGAACCTGCAAGCCGCCAAGAAGCTTTTCGAAGCGCAAGAGGACGCAGCAGCCACGAGCCGGATCGGTGAACTGGCTCAAGGCCTTAAGCCCGGCGTCACCGCGGTTATACCCGCCAAAAACGAAGAGTCGACAATTGGTGGGATCATCGAACAAACCCTGTCCTATTGCGAGGAAGTCGTGGTCGTCGATGGACGCTCTCTAGATCGAACCGCGCAGATAGCCAGGAGTTACGGAATCCGCGTTGTCGAGGATAACGGAAGAGGAAAGGGCGATGCTATTCGCGTCGGAGCCGCAGCTGCGACCCATGAGATCGTCGTTTTTATGGACGCAGACGGTTCGCATGATCCCGGCGATATTCCCCGGCTCGTGGGACCGATCAAAGCCGGGAGCGCCGATCTTGTCATCGGCTCCCGCGGCAGGGGCGGGAGTGATGAGCTGCATGGAGATCTGGAAAAATTGCTCCGCTTGGTCGGAAGTGATCTCATCCTTATCGGGATCAATTTAAGATGGAAACAAAACCTCACGGATAGTCAAAACGGCTTTCGCGCTGTGCGCACTGCGATCGTTCGATCGCTCGGACTGAAAGAGAACATCACGACCATAGAGCAAGAGATGACGATGAAGTGTTTAAAAAAAGGTTACATCGTCAGCGAAGTTCCAACTCACGAGTATGCGAGAAAGTATGGCAGCTCCGTCATAAAATTGCGCAAAGTGTGGTTTCGTTACATTTACAGTTTCGTCAACAATCTGTTCTGAACCGTCGGGCCACGAAAAATCGGACTATAACGCGCAAGACTGGTCATCTCCGGTAGGAGACAATTGATGAAGGGTTATTTCGATCTGGCAAAGAATGTCGTCGTGTCGAATTTTACAAGACTCGATTTTCCCTACAAGCTTACCTTTGTGGTGACCTACTGGTGCAACTACCGATGCAAGACTTGCAATATCTGGCAGATGAAACCCAAGGACGAACTGACATTGCGTGAGATCGAGGAATTTTTCCGGAAGTCAAACAAGTTCAACTGGATCGACTTCACGGGCGGCGAAGTGTGGTTACGCAAGGATTTTACCCGCATCGTCGAGGCGGCACTCCGTCATTGCCCGAATCTCGTTGCCATTCATTTTCCCACCAACGGGTACCTGACAGAGCAAATTGTTCGCGGTGTGCAGCAAATCATGGAGATGCGGCCTGCCAAGCTGGTAATCACGGTAAGCACTGATGGTGATGAAGCCGTCAACGATGACGTGCGCGGCATCCGGGGCGGGTGGCGGCGCCAGATTGAAACTTACCGGCGGCTCCACGCGCTCGGCGTAAAAGTTCTCCTCGGAATGACCCTTTCCGCGCTGAACGCCAATCAATATGACAAAGCCTTCGCGGCCGCCAAGGCGGAATGTCCGTGGCTGCAACCCAAAGACTTCCATATCAACATCGCGCATGAATCCGCCCACTACTACGGCAATGTAGGCAGTGGCATAACCAACCAGGACACCGAGCAAGTCGTTAGCCAGGTATCTCGCTACCGATCGCTGCGCGGCCTATCGCTGCATCCGTTCGCTATGTTGGAACGACGATATCTCAGGCATGCCGAAAGCTATCTTCGCAGCGGGCTAACTCCGGTGCGTTGTCACGCTCTGCACTCATCATGTTTCATCGATTCCTGGGGTAATGTGTATCCCTGCGGCATGTATAACGCCAAGGTCGCCAATGTCCGTGATTACGGTCTCGATCTCCAGGCTGTCTGGAATCTCCCTCGCGCTCGGCAACTGCAGGAGGAAATCTGGCAATATCGTTGTCCGCAGTGTTGGACTCCCTGCGAGGCCTACCAGAGTCTCCTCGGTAATCTATTCGGACTAAGGAATCGGCGAACCGCGCCTGTACCGGGACCAAGCTCTGAAACTGCCTAACCCCTCACCGCGCGTTGCGCCGCCTTGCCCGGTACGCCAGGACCGTCGCGTCGATCGAGTCCGTTCTGAACATGGCCCCTGCGTCGGAAACGCCGGAACCGGTGGCTGCTGAGTAAACCTGTTGAAACATTTGCTCTGGAATGAAGGAACCATCGTGGTGCAAACCCTCCCTGAAACCGATAGTGACTTTCGCCCGTAGAATCTGCGGAAGGTCGGCGATGACTGCAGGAAACCTCAATTCACGGGACCGTGCCGAAGGGCAAGTGGTAATCACTCCTTTTGGCCTCCCTTATGCGGCTGCGCAATCATTTATCCGAGCTGATACGACCTTCTTGCTTTTTCTGTTTGTTATTCTCGCCGGGACGAGCGTGCGATTTTACGGGCTCGACTGGGGACTGCCG
>DASYUV010000260.1:0-1686 GCA_036000865.1 Binatia bacterium
GACCAGCAACTCCGCCAGCTTGAGCAGCAGTTTTTGGAAGAGGGTGGCTTCACCGAGAAACTGTATCGCACACGTCTTGAGGCGAGGAAGAATCGTGGCTAACTTCACCCGAATCTGCGCCCTTTAACTCTCCTTGACGCCTCTCGTGAATACGCCTATTTGTAGGGGCGCGATTGATCGCGCCCTGGTGCAACGAATTCGATGGCGATTTTGACCTTGCGTAATGTCCGCAAAGTGTTCGGCAGCGCCGACAACGGAGTCGAGCAAGTTCTGGCGGTGAACGATGTCTCGTTCGACGTCACCGCGGGGGAATTTTTGTCGATCATCGGGCCGTCGGGCTGCGGTAAATCGACGTTGTTGAGAATTATCGGGGGATTGCTTCCGGCATCGAGCGGCGAATTGACCGTCGGCAACGAGCAGGTCAACGGACCGCATCCGTGGATCGGCATGGTGTTTCAAGAGGAATCGACCTTTCCCTGGCGAACGACCTTGGCGAATGTCGAGTTCGGCCTCGAGATGCACGGTATGGCCCAGCGTGAGCGCAGAGAAAAAGCCCGCGAGATGATCCGTTTGGTCGGTCTTTCCGGTTTTGAAGAGCGTTATCCGTCGGAGCTTTCCGGCGGCATGAAGCAGCGCGTCGCCATCGCCCGCGCGCTCGTTTTGGAGCCTAAGATTTTACTCATGGACGAGCCCTTCGGCGCGCTCGACGAGCAAACCCGAATCATGCTGGGCGAAGAGCTCCTGCGCATACGCGATCAGCTCAAGCAGACCATCATCCTGGTCACGCACAACATCAATGAATCCGTGCAGCTTTCCGATCGCGTCATGATCATGACCGCGCGGCCGGGACGCGTGAAATCCATAGTCGCCATCGACCTGGCACAGCCGCGCGATTCCTCGGTCATCGCCACGGATCGCTTTGGCCGATTGGTGGCCCAGGTCTGGAGTGCGCTCCGAGAAGAATCGATCAAGAGCTTCAAACAATCGGAACAAAGAACGTAAGGAGGACCGTCAATGAAAAAAACAACCCGAGATCTGCGGCAAAATATTCTATTGGGCCTATTTGTCATAATCGTCCTGTTTACGTTCGCTTCATCCTCATGGGCAGCCGCCGCGCGCACCAAGATCATCGTTGTTGTCCCTCACCGTATACTGTTTACCGTCGCGCTCCCCGTTTACATCGCGCAAGATAAGGGCTTCTACCGCGAGAACAATATCGATGTCGACGCCGTGTTCACCCGCGGCGGTGGCGAGAACGTGCAAGCTGTGGTCTCCGGCGATGCCCAGATCGGTCTGGGCACCGGCACTCTGGCCGTCATTAGCGCCTTCGTGAAAAAAGCGCCGATCAAGATCGCCGCCGCCGAGATCACCGGCATGGACGCCTTCTGGTACGTGCTGGCCAACACGCCAATGCGGAAGCTCGAAGATCTCGCCGGCAAAAAAGTCGCCTACAGCCGGCCCGGCGCTTCAAGCCACATGGCAGTGCTAGGAATCGCGGATCAGATCAGAGCCAAAGGTCTGAAACCCGCCGAGCCGGTTTCGCTCGGCGGCATACCGGAAGTCTATACGGCTGTGCGCACCGGCCAGACCGACGCCGGCTGGTCGGTGGCGCCGTTTCAACTCGATAAAGTTGAAAAAGGCGAGCTCCGCGTCGTCGTCAGAGGCGAAGAAATCAATGCCATGAAA
>DASYUV010000261.1:0-22284 GCA_036000865.1 Binatia bacterium
GGATCCGTATGCGCCGCCAGGGGTTCCACGCTCTTGCGCTCGAGGGGCAGCATCAACCCTCGGCTGTAATCGGCAAACCCACCGTGGCGGTCGCGGTGACCCAGGGCTTCGCAAAGCTGTTTGATGTAGCGTTCGAATTCACCCAGCTTGGGCATGGAAATTCACCTCCTGCGCGAATTTCCACGCATAATAGCATGAATTTATTGACACAGTAGTATTAGGAGGAGATCCTGAAAACTTTATGATTGGAGAGAGCCTATAATCATCAATGCAACTAATCCGATCAATAAAGCAGCTGCAATTAACCCTCGTACGGCGCTGACATGTACTTGTGACACTGAGAGCTGAAGACGTGAGTCCCAAGACGTAGATCCTGTTGCTTTCAATTTCCTATATGCAATCCAACCCGTGATCAAATTGATAAGGGGAAAACCACAACCCGTACCCTTTGCCCACACCGAGAAGCTTCTTGAGAGTGCCTCAGGGAACGTTGGATTTCTTCCGTCTCTGTTGGCAAGGCGTATTCCAAAAATGGCTTTACCGGGGGTGGCCCCCCATGCAGCAAGAATAATTGCTTCGACGGGAATCCAGCAAAACATTACTAGGATTCCCAACGCGGCATCATTATTTTTTCCTTCACCATTGATTGCGTCGAAGAATGACGGAGCAAAAATTGCCAATAAAATGCCAGCAACGGAAGCAAATAAAAGCACATCAATGTATCTAGCGAAAAACCGTGGCCACGGGCGAGCAGCGGTCGGCATGAGACCCTCCTATAGTTGATTGTTTGGGGCTTATACCACAGATTCGGGTGAAAAGATCAACTATATTGTTTTTGTCGCAAAACAGATGTTGTGCGACTCTGTTTCTCCATATTATATTTGGTTTGCGGTGGCTACAGAACAACAACCGGGAAGTTCTTCGAGCGAGACAAAGCGAAGTTTTCTGGGATCGCTGCCGGATGCCATCTTTATTGCAGGTCTAACAGCAGGCGCTTACTGGCTTTCATTTGTTTATCAGGTTGCCTACGTAAGCGTTTTTGATCTTCCTGCGGACCTGGTAGAAGTCAGCTTACAAACCACGCTTTTGGTTACCTTAGTATTATGTGGCGCCCAGACCGTGTTGTGGCCGATAAACTTGGCTTCAATGTTCTGGCCGGAACAACCTGCGATTGAGAAGAAGATTCTTCCCCTCGCAATAGTTTTGATCTTGTTTATGTGGTGGCTGTATAGTTTTGGCTTCAGGAGAGAAGATTGGTACCTTTATCTAGTCTTCGTTACGCTAAGTGCATTCGTCGCGGCCGTGGAATTTTTGCCTTTTAGCAGACCGGAACAGGCCGTGTTGGCACTTCGATCTCGACCAATGGCGATAGAACTAATAGCGAAGGCTTTGGGTCCCACTGCTGCGACACTCATGGCTTCCCTTTTTCTCGCGAGTGTCCTTGCCTGGATCGCTGGAAGAGCTAAGGCCGAGACACAGGAAGCGTATTTTCTTTTCAGTGACTACCCGGAGATTGCTGTTATTCGAATCTACAGTGACCGGATTTTGGCCGTTCCTTTTGACAGAGCAACCAAAACTATTAGACCGGAAGTGGTTATTCGAAAGATTGACAAAGAAGATGTGAGGCTATCGCTTGATAAAAAGATTGGCCCTTTGACCACACCGAAGTGAATTTATCCCCAGCTCTTCTCCGAACGGCTTGGTAGAATGGAGGTATGAACAAACCCGAAACAATATGCACGCATCGCTTTTGAAGAACTTTATCAACAAAACCAAACAAACCAGAAAATTACTGGACACTCGCCGCCAGAGGTAGTATTGCTCTAAGTTCCGGAAGGTAGGAAAAACAGGAATGTTTCACAAACATATTTGTTTTCTATGCCGTCGAGCCTACGAAGAGGTAGAATCCGGCGAGTGCCAGTACATTCATGATCATCCGTGGGGGAAATGCCCTCAGTGCGAAGACAACTTTGCCGTTACCAAGCCAATCATTTCATTATGACTGTCCGCTTCTTTCGTCGTAATCTTGAACCAATGATTGCCTGACGCGCCTGCTACTTCGCCTGATTCTGCCCTTACGATCTTTGCTTTGTCGCGTAACTTCTCAGATTCTTCGCAAAGTTCCTTGCTCTGTTTGCACATAGCCTTCGGGTCTTCAATTATCTATTCATAAGGGAGCCGACGCGCTGAAACGCGCGGCTCATGGCCTTGTTCGGCGTGGACTCGGTAACGGAGCGTGGACATGGAGCGCGCATGCACGCCTGCTCTCGGGGATTCCGCGCTCAGGTTTTCATAGTCGTGGCCAAGTGTCCAAAATCACTCGCAACGACATCCCAGTCCTCTTCAGGCTTGAGGTCTGAGGTTTGACCGGGGCCATACTCCAGCGACCGCGGGACAAAGACCGTGCGCATCCCGTGCGAGCGGGCTGCCCGCAAGTCGTAGTTATGGGCCGCCACTATCATGATCTCTTCAGGTTCCCAGCCCAGCAACGCGATGGCACCGCGATAGACTTCCGGGTCGGGCTTGTAATGACGGAAGATCTCAGCACAGAGGATACAATCCCAGGGGAGAGCACCATATCTGGCCATGTTGACCAAGCAGGCTACATCCCCATTTGACAGTGTCGATAATACGTACTTTGCTTTGAGCCGCGCCAAACCCTCCACCACGTCCGGCCAGGGCTTGCACCAGTGCCAGGCACGGTTTAAGCGGGTCCTCTCCGCTTCGCTGAGCCCAGGAATCCCATACTCGCCGAGCAACAAGTCGAGTTTCTTCCGGAAAATGCCATCCACATTGCTCCAGGGGAGCCGCCCTGCACGGATTGCTTCCATGCCGGGGCGGTAGCAACTTTTCCAGTCATCGACAAAGGCCTCCCAATTCACGGTGATCCCTTTCTCCCGTCCAAAAGATTGTAACTGTTCGATGATACTGGTGCGCCAATCGACGACTGTACCGAAGACATCGAAGACCAAGGCTTTCACAGGCATGTGATGTCCTCGTAGGTTGTACGCGCCATCAAACGATTCAATTCAGATGAGCAACTCATTTGCCAACCGTCCCGCCAGCCGCCGAATGTTTACGATGACCGGCCGTGTATGGCAGGCGCAAGCCCGCTGCACAATGTCCGTGTCCATCGTCGAGTCAGATCCGACCCGTGTCCTCATTGCACGTTCGTTCCCTGGTGGAAAATTATCTGGCATCTTCCGCCGGTGTATCGCCATATAGAACTTCTCAGGGAAAAAGGAGAGGCTTGTCTGTCTTTCGTCACGCGAACCACTTTGTATGTGACTAGGCAGACCGAAGCACTTAGTTCGCGAACGCTGAAGTTCTCAACCGTTCGCTCGATCGGCGTCCACTGTGACATCGCTGCAATGATCTCACTTTGGACCAAACTTTTTCCTGAAGCACCGAATTCGACAAAATCTTCTGCAATGAGCGCAGACGCGTCCTCGGCAGACAACTTCCTGCCCACTTGAGCCAACCGCTGCTCTAGCTCAAAGAGCATGTCAGCGCGCTCGCTACTCATCGTCGGATCTAACGCCCAGAGTCAGCCGGCTGCTTCAGCGGGTGAGCTGCACTCTGCTATTAGGCATCCATTCCCTTGGTTGATTTGTATTTCGACACCGATATGTCTTTTCTTGGTATTCACAGTACTTGAAACGCCCGGTTTCCAAGCCGAAAAGAAAATCTCCGCCGCTCTTGACGGTGATTAATAGTGTCTTTTGATCTTGTCTGATGTAAGCAGGACCGTTCCTCCAATGTATTGAAGAAATACTTTGACCAAAGGCCTTGATTTCCTCGTCTTGGAACAGATCACTCAACTCGTAAGACCGGACAACTTTTCCACGAGGGTCATATATTGAGACAACCTTTCCATATCCGACGTTATGCCAATTATCGATGGTCGCGAGACGCCCGTCGTTAGAAACAAAGAACTCGACTGGCGCCACGGGATTGAGAAGGACGGCCTCAGCTACGAGCCTGTAAGAACGATCCTGATTGCGACGATAGAACTCGGCCGCGGCATATTTCCCTTTCTTTTCCAGCGCAAAGCCGAACGTATCCCCTAAACTTTCGCCCGGAGTTACCGTCACGAAATATTCGCGTGATGCGCTGAACACTCCCTTCGTTTGCGATCCGGCCCAATCGGCCCTAACTGTGAACGTCGTGACCGATAACAGCGTGCCTAGGAAAAAGCTTTTGAAATGTACGCGGCGCATCGTGTGGTGCAATCGAGGATGTCTAACGTCGAAGGCCGATTTGCGCGACACCAGGAGCGTCAATCTCAAGCCGTTGGTTAGCCGTTCGTGACTACGAGGTGGTTGTTGACGTCGCTTCGGCGGGATGAATGCTTAGGTATTCTCGCACCTCAAGCTGCATACGGTCGATCTCTGCCAGAAATCCCGAAACCGCGCCGTGATAGTTCTCAGGGTTCGTTTCTACGCTCCGCAGGTGCGCAACTTGCTCCTGAAACCGAGAGATGCGCTCCAGAGCCACTTTGAGTTCCTTGTCGTTTGCAATCATGTCTATTCCTCCACGATCTCGATGATGCCCCTGCGCGTCCCGTCGCGCTTGGTCTGCCATCCGGCAATCGCCTGCTCCTCGCCGCCGAGGGCTGCAAGCCGGCGCAGCCAGAACACACTTGCTCCAAAATGCGCCTGCGCCGCTGCGTGGTCGAAAAGAACTCGAGCCTCACCGGTCAATTGTCCCACGTCGAACGTGTTCTCCATCAGAAGGAATACATCCACGTCAGCCGGCTCCCTCTTGGCGCTGACAAAGGACCCGAAGACCACGAACCGCGCCAATTGGCTCGTGCCGATCGAGACACGATAGATTCGTTCAAGCCGCTGCGCAACCGCAAACCGCTGCCGTGACCCTTTCCCGAAGCGGCGAAGCGTCTCCCGCAGGGTACTACGGTAAATTCCAGGTGGAAGATCACCATCTTTTACGAGAGGTGGCAGAGAAATTTCTATCGTTTGCGCCACAAACTACTTTTACCATAAGAGTCCCACCACGGCTAACTATTAAGTGAGTTGGTCGGCTATCTCGGCGAAACGAATTTGCCCTTTTCGCGGATTTTATCGACGGTATTATTGTTTAGCAAGAATATTTCGCGTGACCGCAACCCGTACAAACACTGTCGATGGGGCTCAGGCCATTTCAGGGAATAAAATTATCGTAGGATGGGTCGAGGATTTGCGAAATCCGTCATTATGCTGATGCGGTTCCCTTCGGTCACCGCATCCTACGTAACTCAGCCACCTCTTCGGCGTTGATACTACGTTTGGCACCATCCATCCGCTCGAAGAAAAACGAACACGTTCCGCAGACGTTACCTATGTGAAAAGCCCGCTTGCCGTCGATAGTGATGTAGCGATCCCAAGCTGCCCACCCGTTGCCTCCCTCTGTCTGGAATGAGATTGGACTGGTCGAGTCAACTACGGTGACCTCGCTTCTATCAAGAAGAATGCTCATCTCTAACTCATAGGTCTAACACGTGAAGGCTGAGCCGGAATCGGCTCGAGCCGTCTGGTTAGGTTCCGATAATCTCATTCAATCCCTCAACAACCTGAGCAAGTTCTTCCGGAGACGCTCTACCAATCATCTTCCCAATCCTTTCCACCGAGAGCGTTCGAATCTGACTAATCTTTACCCACGATTTTTTCGGAAGTCCTTTGGCATGAAGTTCGAGTGTCAAAGGAAAGCCCGCGCGTTGAGGCTGACTCGTGAGAGCAACCGCAATCACTGTTCCGGAACGTTCATTGAAAACGTCCTGGCTCAGGATCAATACTGGACGTAATCCTGCTTGCTCACGTCCCCGTACCGGATTTAAGTCGGCCCAGCGGATCTCACCCCTCAATATTCGGGCCATTCAGCTAGGTCCTCAGAAAGACCCTCTTCTGCCAGCGCTTTCTCAAATGCCGGATCAAGTTTGGCGCACTCTTGAGCTAGGCGACTTCTCTCAAGGCGTGCGAGTTTCTCCGCAACGGCTTCCTCGATGGCCTGACTCCGGTTGGGAAAGACTTGTTTTTTAACCAGTTGATCAAGACGATGTAGCGTGGACTCATCTAGAGAGATTGCAACTTTGGACCTTCCCATGCTCACCTCCTGGTATGACGATATTTCATACCCGCTTGTGAGTCAAGATAAGGTCTGGCTTGGATCCTAACTATTAAGTGAATTGGTCGGCCTATCTCGACGCGGGCTTGACACCTGCAGCCACCAGCACCTCGGCTGGTGTGACGAATCCTGTTCTGGTTTCGAAGGCCTTGAGCGTCTCTGCCACCTCGGCCCAAGCAGCTACTCGCACGGCGTCGGGGCTGTCGCTGACGACGGCCCGATACGCGCCAAATGCTTCCTGCATCATCGCCAAGGCTTGCGCGGCGGATGGCATCCGCAACGGCACGGCCAAAGTGCGCTGCTCGACGCCGACAAAACCACTGTCCCTCAACAAACGCTCGATCACACCAGGAGCGCCCAGCGCAAAGATCCCCGGTTGTCCCGGTGCTGGCGGCGACTTGCCGGTGCGGCGCAACAGTATCTGCATGGGTTTGGCCATAAACGGATTAGCGGCAGGCGTGGTGAACACGACAACAGCGACCTTGCCGCTAGGCCGGAGGGCGCGCCGCGCTGCTAGAAGCGCTTTCGCCGGGTTGATAAAGAGCATAAGGCCGAGACGGCAGATGACCGCATCGAAGCTTTCGCTGTCCAGTTCAAGGTCTTCTGCGGCGCCCGTCAGCGTCGTGACATGGGTAAGACCAGCTGCGCGAGCGTTCTCGTGCACATGGTGCAGCATCGTGTCGGCAATGTCGCTCGCGGTTACGTGCCCCTGTGCGCCAGCCCGCTGGGCAACGCGCAGCGTTTGACTTCCCGCACCACAGGCGAGGTCGAGACCTGTGCACCAACCTCGACGCCAGCCATGGCAAGCATGGTCTCGGTCGCAGGCTCCATCCAGGTGGCAACGATCGTTTCCCAGCGCGCCCAACCGGGAGCTGCGCCTTCCCATTGTTTACGGATGTCGGCGGTCTGCATGTCTTCCTGTCAGTCTATTTCGTTTACTTTGATCGTGGCTTAGACCTTTCGAAGATGAAAATTATCACAGGATGGGGCGATCACCTGTGTCCAGGTATTCGATGCGGTTCGCTTCCCTCACCGCATCCTACCTAGCTCACTTCTTTGGCTGCTCAGGTGGTGCCCGGGGCGAGGAGGCGTGATCGACGACATAGACCCACCTGTCCCCTTCCTGCTTCGCTACGACGGTAAAGCGTCCGGACATCATAGTCGGATTGCCACCTGATTTCGGCAACAGAGTAAGAGAGAAATTTCCCCAGCCCACAGAAAAATTGCCGGCGCTCTCGTAATGGGTGTCACTGAGCATAGCATCCTTTACTGTGTTGGCATTAAAGAGTCCGCTATACGCGCTGCGTATTGCGTCACTTCCTTTCGCCTCGGGTGCGCCTGGCAGCCACATCACGGCATCCTTTGAGTAACAGGCCATCACGGCTTCCAAATCGTTTGCCAGCACCGCCTTTCGCCAGGCATCGTCAACTGCCTGCGCGCCGCTGCTCTGCGAGGACGATCGCCCACAACCAACAAATAAAAAGGAAACCAGAAGACCAAAGCCTACGATAATCCCAGTTTTTCCCATCTCATTAGGCCCCTTTGTCCTTAGCGGCTCGTCATCTAAATTCGGGTTTCTTTAGGCTCCGTCTCCGTGCGGCCGGTTCAAGTGTCTGTGAAAGGCCCTACTTCCTCGCGCTACCACACCTTACAAAGTTGTTCATTGTCCGCGACCGAGTACGCCCGCGGTTTTGGCTGTATGCGTTGCAATTGCATCCATTAGCGCCGGCGACAGGCAGTCATAGGGCTCGAGCTTTAACTCCCTGAGTCTCGCTCTAACTGCGCTCATGTCGGCGGGGTTGGTGCCGGATTCGATTATGGACGAGACAAAGGCCGCGAATTCCGGCGGCGCCCAGCCTTGCTCGGACGATAATTCTGTGTGGATGAAGTCCAACCCGAAGAACGGATGTTTTTCGTTCTCGATGCGACCGTACATGTGTACGCCGCAATTTTTGCAGGCGTGCCGTTTGATCGCCGCGTTTGGATCCACGACCGCTAACTTATCCTCGTTGGCAGTCACACGGACTTTGTCGCGCGGGACGACCGCGACCTGCGAGAACAACGCGCCAGCCGGCTTCCAGCATTTGGTGCACCCACACACATGGTTGTGCACACACTGGCCGCCAATCGCTACCGCGACCTTCTTGTCGGAGCAGTGGCAGACCAGTGTGCCGCCCGCGAAGTTTGCAGTCGCAGGTTTCATCCCCTGATCAACCGCCGGATGAATGGAAATTGCATTGGCCATTGTGATTTCCTCCTCTATGTAATTTTCCTCTGCTCTATCTTCAACGTTTAAACGCTCAGGCTGAGCCGCGCCCTTGGCCTCAAGCCCGGAGTTAGGCTGTGTAAAGTCAAGCACTGATGCCTATCTCGGCTGCGTCATTTTGTGGACCCGCGCTTGATCACAGAAGCAACTTCCGCGACGCGCTTGCCCAGGTCGCGAGCGGCTCCCAATTCCTTTTCGTCGATTCCCGGCGAGTCGGAGCCCGTGGTTGCGCTCGCGCCGAATGCTCCGCCCCCGCCCACAACGATCATCTGATTCACGAGCATCGCTTCGAGGATGGCCAGCATCGTGAGCTCTTTTCCGTTCGACATCGCCCCTCCGGTCGCGAAAGCGCCCCCGACCTTATTACGCATCTTGAAGTCGCGAAAGACGCCGAATTTAAGGAGCCAGTTGTCAAAGAAGGTCTTCACTTCGCCCGACATGTTTCCGAAATATACGGGTGACCCAACAATTACGGCATCGGAGGACAACAGGTCATCGACTGCCACCTCACCGACCCGCTTTAAAACGACTTTCGTGCTGGGCACGGCCTTGGTCCCCTCAGCAACTCCTTGGGCTATCTTCTCGGTATTGCCAGAGACCGAATGATACGTGATGAGCACGGTGACAGCGGTGGTAGGGTCCGCTGCCTGGGTCGCACTGCTTGCGAGAAGAAAAACTGCCGCGGCCCATGCGACCCTAGCCTTTTTTAGGAACTCTCGGCTATTCATATGCCTTCTCCTCTGGTAGTGGAGGTTGATCATTTTGCCTAACGCGAATAGCTCGGTCGTCCTATTAACGACGCTAGTTTTCGATAACATTGTCCGGTTTGTATTGTTAATAGGATGCCTTGTCAAACTTTTTTGTCTCACAGATTCTACTGGCCAACATAGACCAGTGTTTGCCCGATAGGGCTGAATGAATCGTCAGTAACTCACCATCTTGGTTGTCTCGCGGTCATGTTGACGGAACCGACACGTGGGTAGTAGAAGGACGGTAGAAACCAAATTGATGTTTTCGGAACAAAAAGCTCATCGGAGGAGCAGAGATGAAACGAGCTTTTCCCGTCATCGATGCGGACGGGCACGTGCTTGAACGCGATCGCGAGCTGAGAGAATTTCTGCCGGCGGAGTTTCGCGCGGTGCCGGGGAAGCGCGAGTATCCGCTGTTTGCATGGGACGGCTGGGCGCGCGGCGCGCTGTCGCCGCACAAGCGCGAGCATCCGAGTGTAGAGCTTTGGATACGCTTTCTCGACGCGACGGAAATTGCGCTGACCGTGCTTTATCCGAACGAGGGTTTGAACATTGGTCTGCAGCGCGATCGGGACTGGGCGGTGGCGTTGGCGCGAGCGTATAACGACTGGCTGCACCATGATTTTTTGAGCGTGAGCCCGCGCTTTCACGGCGTTGCATTGCTTGCCACGCAGGAGCCGCTGGAAGCAGCAAAAGAGCTCGAGCGCGCGGTGCGAGATCTCGGCATGGTTGCCGGAATGTTGCCCGGCGTGATGAGCCCGATGCGTGGCCTCGGATTACCAGAGTTTGATCCGATCTACCAAATGGCAGAGCGTCTCGATGTGCCGCTGGCCGTGCACAGCGGGCCGGCGGTGGAATTGGGGCTGGATCACGTGCAGTCTTTCGCTGGAGTTTATCCGCTGAGCCATCCGTTTGCGCCGATGCAGCAGCTTACGAGCATGATGATTTATGGTGTGTTCGAACGGTTTCCCAAGCTGCGCGTGGCGTTTTTAGAATCCGGTTGCGGCTGGGTGCCTTACTTGGCTGACCGTTTGGATGAAAGTTGGGAACACCGGATCAATCGCTGGCCGCATCCGACAAAGCAATGCCCGAGTGAAATCATGGGCGGCGGCAATCTCTACTACGCCTGCGAACGGGAAGAGAAAACTCTAGCGACGGTGGCTGAGTTAATTGGCGGAGAGCAAATACTCTGGGCATCGGACTTTCCGCACGAGCGGCCGTGGGATGAGTTCAGCGGAGATATTGACACTTTGGTAAACCGAAAAGACTTACCGGAATCGCTGCCGCGCAAAATTCTTTTCGATAATCCTCGGCGGCTTTATAAATTTTCACCCGAGATAATTGCGGCGCAGGCCGACAACGGTTAGGAGTGAGGAGTCGACTAACGCCTTACGAGGAGTAGGAGATGCGGGTCCTGATTACGGGAGCGGGCTTGATTGGTACTCATACCGCTCGGGAATTGATTGAGCGCGGCGATGAAGTAACGTTTTTCGATTTCGCACCCAGAGCCGATTATATCCGGCATGTCACGGGCCGGGGTTTACCGGTGATTCGCGGTGACATTCGCGATCTGGCGGCGCTCGTCGATGCTTTTCAGCAAGTTCGTCCCGAGTGCGTGATTCACCTGGCGGCGTCGGTGGGCGAGGCGAACATCAACAACGTCTACACCGGCTTTCAAGTGAACCTGGTCGCGACCATTAACGTGGCGGAAGCCGCGCGGCTCACCGGCGTGCGCAAGCTGATCCATGCCAGCACTCAGGCGCTCTACGTCGGCGATGATCCGAAAGAGTTGCTCTCCGAGGATTCACTGATCGATTGCCGGAATCGCGTTTATAATGCTTCGAAGCTCGGCTGCGAGCACGTGCTGCGAACTTACGCCGCGAAACACACAATCGAGTTGGCGCTGCTCCGTTTCGCGGGAGTTTATGGTTACTATTCGGTCGCAGGTGGACCGGGCGTTGCGGTACAGCAGGCAGTGTGGGATGCGATGGCGGGCAAACAAGTAGAGCTGAATGTATATGAGAGCGTCGACTTTATCTACGCCAAGGATCTCGCCAATGGTATTGCGCTTGCCGTTCATACTTCGCCTTTGCCGCACCAGATATACAATCTTGGCAGCGGAACACTTACGACGGTGGAAGACGTCGAAGAGGCGCTCAGGAAGATATTTCCAGGAATCAAAATGAGCCGTGGCAAGCTGACTCCGGCGCGTCCGCGTATGGATATCACGCGGGCACGCACGGAGCTTGGGTTCAATCCGGAGTATAAGCTCGAAGCGGGATTGCGCGACTACGTCGCCGAATTGAAGAAATCGAGAGAGTAGCCGCAAAGAACGCAGAAAAGAGAGGACTCACCACGAAGGACCTAGCGCGGCTACGCCGCAACCAAAGCGGAAACATGCATCTCACCACGAAGGACACGAAGATCACGAAGGTGTTCGTAGGGTGCGCTCAGCGCACCGGTCGGTTCGTAGGCCCGGATGTAAGGCAGCGGAATCCGTGGGTCTTTCACCATAAAAATTTGCGCAAGCCGCGAAAACTTTCAAACATAGTAGTACGAAGAGCACGAAGTTTTATAGTCAAAAATATCCGAACGCTTCGTGGCCTTCGTGATCTTCGTGGTGAGCACCAGTTCGTAGCCCGGATGTAGCGTAGCGGAATCCGGGGTTTTGGCCTGGAAAAATTTGCGCAAGCGGCAAAAATTCTGAAGCATAGTAATACGAAAATCACGAGGACAATTCGAAAAGGAGAATAGGATGAAGATTGCCATCATCGATGACTATCAGAATGCTTTCAAGACGTTGAAGTGCTTTCCCAAGTTAAGCGGCCATGAGGTGGTCATTTATACGGATCCGGAAACAAGCTTGGAGAAAATCGCCGAGCGCTTGAAAGACGTGGATGCGGTGTTGCTCACGCAACAGCGCACGGGTTTCCCGCGCGCGTTGATTGAAAAGTTGCCGAAGCTCAAGCTGATCGGCCAAACGGGACGGGCGGCGACGCATGTCGATCTTCAGGCGTGCACGGAAAAAGGGATTGTTGTGTCGGCCGGTGGATCGGGCAATCCGAACGCTACCGCGGAGCTCACCTGGAGTCTTATACTCAGCGCGCTGCGAAATTTGCCGTTCGAAGTGCGGCGATTGAAGGAAGGCCATTGGCAATCGACGTTGGGTATCGGAGTGAATGGCAAGACTGTCGGCATTTACGCCTATGGCAAGATCGGCAGCATCGTTGCCGCCGCGGGCAAAGCATTCGGCGCACGGGTCGTCTGCTGGGGGCGCGAAGGATCGACGGGCCGCGCTAAAGCTGCCGGTTTCGAAGTGGCCAAGAGTCGCGAAGATTTTTTCGCCGAGGCGGATATTTTGAGCCTGCATTTGCCGCTCAACAAAGACACGCGCGGCATCGTTATGGGCGATGATCTCGCGCGCATGAAGCCGACGGCTTTAATTGTCAACGCCAGCCGTTCCGGGCTGATCGTGAAGGGTGCATTGGAAGAGGCGCTTAAATCCGGCCGGCCGGGCAGGGCGGCGGTCGATGTCTATGATCAAGAGCCGGTGCTCGGCGCCGACCATCCGTTGCTCAAGATGAACAACGTCACTTGCACGCCGCACCTAGGATACGTGACGCGGGAAAGCTACGAGGAATATTACGCAGTCGTCGTTGATGACATTCTCGCTTTCACCGCTGGCAAGCCGAATCATGTTCTGAATCCCGAAGCGATCGGCAAAAGATAAGAAATTATTGTTGCCTCAAAGCGTAGAAAACACAGGGTAGGGCAGGTTTGAAACCTGCCCCTACAAGGAACACTCGCGGCTCACTGGCTAGCTTTCAGTCACACATTCCTTCCTCTCTCTTCACGAACGGGCCAGAACACGCTAATTACTAACGAATTATGACAGAGCGATTCAGTTTCGCGCTGCACATGCTGCTGCTCGTTGCACTGTGCGGCGTGCTGTATTTCCCATTTCTTGGCTCGGTTCCATTCTTCGACAAGGGCGAGCCGAGAGAGGCTTTGGCGGTGCAAGATATTGTGCAACGGGGTGAATGGTTGGTGCCGCTCAAGCGGGCGACTGACATTCCATCCAAGCCGCCATTATTTCATTGGTCAGCCGCATCGGTTGCCGGGGTTACCGGTTCGCTGACCGAGGCGACGATTCGCTTCCCCTCGGCGCTCTACGCCACTCTCGGCGTGTTGCTGATCTACTGGCTGGGGCGAAAAATATTCGACGCAAAAACCGCGCTGCTTGGCGCGGCGATCCTGGCGACGATGATGATTTATCAAGACCAAGCGTTGAGCGCGCGCGTGGACATGACGCTTTGCTTCTTCGTCACGTTAAATCTGGTTCTCTTCTATTCGCTCTATCGTGGTTTCCTGACGAGCCCGATTTGGTTTTACGTTTTCTACGCATTGGTTGGTGTAGGGACTTTGGCCAAGGGACCCTTGGGCCTAGTGCTACCGGCGTTGGTTTCAGGGTCGTTTTTAATCATGCAGCGAAAGTGGGATTGGTTGAAAAAATTCTGCTTTCACCCTGGCGTCATCTTGGCATTTGTTTTAGCGATCGGATGGTACGTCATCGCCGTTACTCGTGGCGGCGAGGGTTTCTTTAACCGGCAGATCCTGCAGGAGAACCTCGGCCGGTTCGTCGGCGGCTCCGGACACAGTCATCCGATCTATTACTATATTCCTTATTTATTTTCGCAGAGCCTGCCGTGGAGCCTGTTTCTTCCGCTTCTGCTCTGGGATGTTTTTAAGGCGCCCATACGGCCGGACGACGATAGGCTCTTTCTGAAGCTTTGGTTTTTGGTCATGTTTGTCTTCTTTTCGATTTCAGTGGGCAAGCGGCCCGTCTATTTACTGCCGCTCTTTCCCGCGCTGTCACTGTTATTGGCCGCGTGGTTTTATGAAGCCACGAGCGCGGGCAAGGGGAGGCTCGCGATTTACCGGGGCATCGGTATTATTGCCGTGCTTACAGGCGCACTATTTTTGGTCATCACCCTGGGCGCGCTATGGAGCCATGACCAGACCTGGTTTTTCGCGCCGATCGAAAGTCTGCTCAAAGCCAAGGACCGGGCCAACCTCGTCGCCGTGAGAGCCCAACTGGAAAACTTCGGCTGGTCTTTCACTGTGCTATCGCTCCTCGCAGCAGCGTTGTGGCTAAGCGTGGCGCGCTCGCTGTGGCTCGGCCAACTGCGTTCGGTGGCGCACCAGTTGATTTTTCTGTCAATTCTTAACGGCATTGCCGGGTGGTCGGTGGTTATGCCCGTCATTGCTCAAGAGAAAAGCTATCGTGATTTCATGATCGAAGTAAATCAACGCCTTAGTCCGAACGACAAACTTTATCTTTTCGGCCGATTCAACAGCGACCCCGTGGTTTTTTATCGTGGCGGCGCGATCGACAAACTCGATCAATCGGCGCAAATAGTCGCGGATAAGACTGCCAAGGGGAACGCGTATATCATCATGGACGAACGAACCTGGAAGAGGATACAGGAAATCAAACCGGACCTGACTTCCTTGCTGAGCAGCCAAGGAAAGGGTGCCGAAGGGGACGCGCCGCTGGTGTTGGTGCGGGCACGGCTGTCCTAGCTCGCCGGCTACTGAAAAAGCCTCATAGGCTTCGTTGCGCTCAATCGCCTTATCGGGACTGGAGTGATGGAGTGACGGAGTGATGGGTTTTTAAGACCCAATACTCCAATATTCCAACACTCCATTTTGTCCTCGCCCCTCGCCTGTGAGTCTTTTTGAGCAGCTTGCAAACAGTAGCGACGACCGGTCGGTTGCCCTTACAGCTTATGACGTGAACTCCCGGAGACGGCAATAGGATTATTGCTTGAACGCGCCTTCCTTTTCCAATTCTCTTAGCGCCCGCAGATCGACGAAATCTTCGAACTTGAAGGTTTTTCCTTTCACTTCGCTGCCGATTTCATCGAGGACGGTTTTGATGCCGGCGGGAGTGGGGAACGGACGGCGATCGAGCACTCGGATGCTGCGCATGAGCGCATAATCGATGGTCTCGGGATCGTCGGTTTTCAACGCCAGACGGATGGCCGCTTTGGCGTTTGCCGAATCGGTCTGGAGCGCGCGAATCGATTCGGACATGCTCTTAATCAGCGCCTTGACGAGCTTCAAGTTTTTATCAATGTAACTACCGAGCATATTGAGGGAGAGAAATGGATATTCGATTTTCGTATCGGCAAGATCGGCGAGCACGTTGAATCCTTCCCGTTTGGCTTTGGGCACGAAGTCGGCCGCCATAATGGTGCCATCGACGACGCCGCTTAAAATCGCCGTGATGCGCGCGCCGGAGTTGCCGATTTGCAAAATCGTGACATCTTTTTCCGGATCCAAGCCGCCGTCTTTGAGCGCTAGATTGGTCTGGAAATGCGACCCGGAGCCGAAACGACTGACCGCAACTTTTTTGCCCTTCAACTGTTTGAACGAAGTAATCGACGGCGCCGTCAGGTAAACATGGTTGAAGCGGTTGGCGATAACCGCCACAATGCGCACGTCGGCGCCGCGTAACTTCGCCACCATCGCCTCGGAACCTTGGGACATCGACAGGTCGAAGGTGCCGGCGATCAACGCCTGACTCAACAATGAGCCGCTGTTGACATAGACGATTTCGAGGTCGAGTCCGTTCTTGCGAAAGATTCCCTGGCGCCTACCCATTTCCAGCACGTAATTATTGATCCCGGTGCCGCTGTAGCCGAGACGCATTTTGTCCAAGGTCTGGCCAAAGGCGAAATTTACCGTGCCGGCCAATCCGAACAGCAGAACCGCGACCATGTTGGTTTTGCTAGCTGAGCTTGTTTTCATGTCGTCTATCTCCTATTCCAAACGCGCCTTTGGATAGGGTTCAAAGGTATATCCCGACTCGCGCCTTGACACCGTCGGCCGGTCAATCCCGAGCTAGCCGCTTCCCCGCGGCGAATGCATCAGCGCCAGCTCGATATCGATGTTTTCCTCTTTCTGAATTTCGGCGAAGCGTTCGCGCAGAGCGCGGATGTTGGTTTTGGTCGGCACAGAGAGATTAGCTTCGAGCTGAAAAATCGGCGTACCACTTACCGGCGCGGCGTACGTCTTGGTCTCCATCGATTCGATGTTCACGCCCATGCTGCTCACGACCGCGCTCAATTGGTAGACGATGCCGGGATGATCCATGCACGAGGCGGTGAGCTTGTAGGGAAGAAAAGAATCCGTCGCTTTTCGCGTTGACGGTGTCTTGATGGAAATAGCCAGGCCGGTCTCCATTTCGATCTCGCGGTAATCGCGGGCGATCTGAACGAGCTTTCCGCCGTCACCGCTGATCAAGACAATCACCGCGAACTCGCCGCAAAAAACCGCCATCTTGCTGTCTTCGATGTTGCAGCCGTGGCGGGAAATAAACTCAGAGATCGTTTGTACCAGCCCGACCTGGTCCGGTCCGATCGCTGTCAAAATCAGATGATCTTTGTCGGCCATGCTCTTGCCTCTCGCTGGATACTAGCCGGAGCGGAGAGCGATGTGAAGAGCCAGGGGATCGGAATGATGGAGTCATGGAGTGCTGGAGTAATGTATCCGGAAATCCCCACCACTCCATTGCTCCAATACTCCAACACTCCAGCCCAGTAATTTAGCTATGCCACAAAGAATCCGTTGATGATTGCATCGTGCCAGAGCTTGGCGACTGGCGGTACGATGCCATGAGGAAGTCTTTCGTCCGTCCATCCCCAAAGTTGGTTAGCGAGCCTATGGAAGGATCATTTCTCTGTCAGTGTGGTTCGACGAAGGCTTCATAGAGGACCCGGCCGGTTGCATCCTTCGGCGGCGGCAGATGCAAAAGCCAGGCAAGTGTCGGTGCGAAGTCGATGATACGCACGTCCGCAAGCTTCTCCCCGGTGCGGATGCCGGGGCCATTGAGCACCATGAGCGTGCGCATGGAGAGCTGTTGGGGATTGGCACCGTGATTTCCGTAGGGCTCGGCATCGGTAATCAGTGGGCTGCTGGCGATCCGAGGATCGAAATCATATCCGTCGGCAAGCTCCACGTAGATGTCGCCACCGACGTCGCCGCCGATTCCCATCGCCGGCCCGTCGGCTTCCGCGTCATAGACGGCTTTAACCACTTCACGCTCGCCGTCGCGGATCGAGGCGAGCAATTCCCGGGTCTTGCGGACGACTTCCGCGCGCTCTTCTGGCGCGACGATGCCATTCTTGCGGTCTTGCGAATTGATCAGCAGGTAACCGTTGTTGACTGCCGGGTAGATTACTTTGGTTTTCGCCAGATCGACCTTACCTTGGATGTCCAACGTCAAGAGCCCGCCTTCCTGCAATACGCGATTCAGGGCGACGCGTTTGTTGATCCCCTGAAGGCCGTGATCGGAAATCAGCGCGAAGACACAGTCGGCGGGCCGTTTGGCCAACAGCAGACCTAAATGTTCGTCCGTCGTGCGGTAGACTTGTTCCAATAGCGGCCGTAATCGATCCGCGATATCCCGGCGATAGTTGGCCAGCGTCGGATCGAGATAACCGCGCCACAGATGCTCGGCTTCGTCGGGAAAGGGCGTGTAAGCGAGATATAAATCCCATGGCAGATTTTCCAGTGCCCAGCGATTGGTTTCCATCAACTGATGCTCTACCAGCGCGGCGGTTTCAAGATAGCGCGCCTCGGCGCCGCCGCTGCCGCCGTTGGCAATGGTGCGGCCGAAACCGCCCTGATTATAGAGAATGCTGGCGCCGTTGCCGACGAACGCGCGGACCGTCGCGCTTGCGTCGGCGATGACTTCGGCCTTGAGAGCAAACTGACGAGCGGGCCTTGTGTAGTACAGAAAAAAATCACTGCCATCGGATTTGAGATCGAACAGGCGAAAATAAGTCCAGGCGTCTTGATTCCCCGCGGCCTTGATCGCCACCGGATAGCTCCAAAACAGCTCACCGCCGCTGATGGCGGGAGCCGACTTGAGTTTGACCTTGATATCGTCGGCATCGCGGCGGGTGGCGATCACGATGGTATCGTAGCCGGCCTGCGAATCAGCCGGATCGTCGATGAGCAAGCCAAATAGTTTCGACTCGCCGATGGTGAAGCTGATCTCGATTGGAGGCGCCTCACTAGCCGGAGAGTTCACCCACGAATCACTCGGTTCGGTTTGCATCGCCCGTTTGGTAACGATGCCGTCGCGCCCGCTCGTCGCGTCGTACCCGGCGAAGCGCACGGCCTGGTCGGATTTTTCCCCGCCAAAGGATGGAATGTGGGAGATGATGACTTTTTTGCCGGCCTGCTGCGCCACCGACCAGATCGGTTCGGCTTTGAGCGGCGCTTCGGAGAAGCCGGCAAGGCTTTCCAGAATCGTGAATTGTGCGCGCGGCGCGCGCGGCACGCGATTGCCGCTGATGCCGGTGATACGCGGTGGCGCGCCGGTCAGGAGAGATGCAAATCCCGACGCAGTCTTGGACGGGAAGCCGGTGACCACATCGTCGGCGACTGCGCCGCCTTCGATCAGCTTCGCCAGATTGGGAAGTTTCCCTTCACGGAGCATCTCGTGAACGAATGCGGGAACGGTGCCGTCCCAGGCGAGTACGATGGCCCGAGTTGCTGACTGGCCGCCGACCGGCGACGGGATAGCCCCGAGGAGAATCGTGAGGGCCGCTATCAGCGTTATCAGTAGTTTTCGGCGGCACATGATCATCGAGAATTTAAAAACCGGCGTTGCCGTGGGGGCTGGAAAAAAAGATCGATGCAAGTTTGTCGATCAAGACTCCATCGGAAAAATGGCTCGTGGAATTGACAGTAACCGATATAGAATTAATGTGTCAATGCGACGATCAAAAGTGATAAACTGAGCAGCGCGGATTCGGTAAGAACAGATCCATTCAGTGAACTTGGAGGAGGCTAAATGTTCGGACCCGGCGGCAGAATCGTAAGTGTGATTGTTTTGTTCGGGCTAACGACGATGACGCCTCGTTATCTATGGGCCCAACAGAGCAAGGGTGCAAGCTCGGTCGATGAATTGCTCAAATCGATCGGCCTGAGCAAGCCGGCGATGGCGCGCGCGCCCGACTTCAATCTGCGCGACGCAAACGGTGGCATGGCCAGTTTGGGCGGCTATCGTGGCAGCCTGGTGTTACTCAATTTTTGGGCGACCTGGTGCGGACCTTGCCGTGAAGAGACGCCGTCGATGGAGCAGCTCAGTCGTAATTTCGGCGGTCAGGGTTTTGCTGTGGTCGCAGTGAATCAGAGAGAAAACGCCGCGCTGGTGAACAAGTTCATGAAAACCCACGGTCTGAACTTCACGACCCCATTGGATACCGATGGACGGGTCGCGGCATCGTACCGCGCGTACGGTATTCCCGTGACTTATCTGATCGACGGTAACGGCCAGCCGATCGGCATGAAGTCGGGGCCGAGGGATTGGGCCGCTCGCGACGTCATCGAAGCTTTTCGAAAACTGATCGGCGAGGGAGGCGGCGGCAGCATGGCAGGATCTGTGGGTCTTGAGCCCACGGTGCCGCTGCCAAACGTGCTGCGCGTGAAGACCGCCGGGATTTTGGTGCGCGCGCAGCAAGACGCCCAATCAGAAGCCATCAACAAACTGGAGAGCGGAGAAGAATTGATCCCGCTCGGCAAGGTCTCCGGTGCCGGCGAATTTTGGTATATGATCAAAACCAAGAGCGGCGCGATCGGTTGGGTGAGAGGCGCGGAGGTTGAAGAGATCAGAAAAGCGAAATGAAGTCTCTGCGACTTTCTTCCGGTTGCACGAAGCCGACTTACTTCGCATATCCTAGTTGGTGTCAAAGAAGTTTTTTGCAGTTCAATCACGGGAGATCCCCGCGGCTTGCCGCGTAAAGAACTATTCCCACACCTCTTAGAGTCCGTCATTCCCGAATGCTTCTATCGGTGGTTCGACTGGGCTCTGGACCCCCGATAAAAACATTCTAAGGTGACGACATTGGAAAAGATTTTCATAAGGTTTTCTGGTGCGCCAGAGCTTGCTGCGGGCTAGTTCATTCTGCTCGTTGACAAGTCGGCCTCATACCGGATATTTGGAAAAAGAGCGATTCGTTCTACCGTTTTAACAGAGGAGGATTTTGACATGGTAATGCTAGGCACCGACATGAAAGTTGCCGAGACCCCAAAGGAGGGCCTCAAAGATTACAATAAGACCGACCCCTACGCCGATTGGTTGCAGAAAGAAGGCGTGAAAGTCTACCAGAACCACTACTTTCCGAGCTTGGCGAAGATCGAGCTCGGGCCGTGGGAGCGTAAAGGTGGCAGCGGCGCGGTCATTCACATCGACAACCGCCACATGCCCAACGACTGTCACGTCGTCGAGATCAAGCCGGGCGGCAAGTCCGAGCCGGAGCACCACATGTACGAGCTGACGATCTACGTGGTCTCGGGTCGCGGGGCAACGACGATCTGGCAAGATGGCGGAAATGGCAAGGACGAGAAGCGCAAAAATAGCTTCGAGTGGCAAGCCGGAAGTCTTTTTTCGATTCCGCTCAATGCCCGCTACCAGAACTTCAATGGCAGCGGCAACGAGCCGGCCCGCTACATCGCCGTGACCAACGCCCCGCCCATGATGCGGCTGTTTCGCGACAGCGATTTCATCTTCAACTGCGATCACATTTTTAGCGGCCGCTACTCAGGCGAGGAAGACTATTTCAGCGGCAAGGGCAAACTGTTCAATCGCCGGATATGGGAGTCTAATTTCATTGCCAACGCGCCAGACATGTTGTTGTACGGGTGGAAGGAGCGGGGCGCCGGCGGCATCAATGCCATGCTGGAGATGGCGGACAACAACACCAAGAGTCACATCTCCGAATTTCCCATCGGAACTTACAAGAAAGCTCACCGCCATGGTCCCGGCGCGCACTTGGTGATGCTCAGCGGCACCGGCGGCTACTCGTTGATTTGGACCAAGGACGACCGCTCTGACATGATCAAGTGCGACTGGCAGCTCGGTTCCATGGTCACCGTTCCGAGCGACAACTGCTACCACCAGCATTTCAACTCCGGCACGACTCGAGCGCGCTACCTCGCGCTCCGCCCTGGCGACATGGGACTCTACAAGGGCCGCGGTGGTGGCGGGGAGTTCGCCGACCGAAGCATGAAAGAGGGCGGCTGGCAGATCGAGTACGAGGACGAAGATCGCGAGATCCACGGGATCTTTGAAAAAGAACTGAAAGCCCACGGGGCAACGTGCAAGATGAAAGCGTTCGTCCCGTGGTGCACCGGTGAGGTGGGACCGACGAGCGAGCGAGATACCTAAATAGAGGTTGATGTACTGGAGTGGGAGTAATGGGTCATGAATTCAAAACCCAATACTCCATTACTCCCACCCTCCAGCACTCCATTCTTCAACCGCCGCGACTTGCCCATTTTATCCTCTGCTCGGCGAGTCTTCTCGTCAAGGAAACAGCGAGCTCTTGACCGAGACAGTGACACTGTTCATCTTACTCGGCATCTATTCAGCTCTTTTTTCACCTTCGTAAACTTGCCCTCGATGTCTCCCGGCTGATTTCGTGCCCGATACGGAACGGATTGCCAAAGTATCCATCTTCTCCTCGACCCGCACGGCCAACGTAAACATCAAACCTGTTCCTTGTAGATGTTCATGGCTACTGTTTGCATCTTTGTTTCCCCTTTTCTCTTGCTTAGCGGCGACCAAACGCCGAGTTTGCATGCAACTCATGTTCTTTCATCCCTTTCACTGAGATCTCGATGTTTCCATTTTACGGGGTTGGGCGATTTTCAGATTCGGCTCGCCCCTCCGCCGGGCACACCCGTGCGATGAACAGGTAAAGGCACTACCTTCTGGTTCAGTCAGCGTCCCGAACGCATGTCTGCGATTGCGCCCCATAAAATGGAATCACGCACGGTCTAAATAAATCTGGAAAAGCAAAAGGAACAGATGGCGTGCACCACGTATTGACAATCATACAACTGTTTGATACGTCCGTTTCAAATATATGTTTAAACAAGAATTCACAAGCATTTCGAATATCAGAAGTATCGAAACTGAGAAGCGCCTGCTAGTACTACTGTGTCAATAAATTCATGCTATTATGCGTGGAAATTCGCGCAGGAGGTGAATTTCCATGCCCAAGCTGGGTGAATTCGAACGCTACATCAAACAGCTTTGCGAAGCCCTGGGTCACCGCGACCGCCACGGTG
>DASYUV010000262.1:0-3615 GCA_036000865.1 Binatia bacterium
TGGCTTGCCCGGACAAAAGACCAGGGAAAGAGGATGCACGGGAATCGGGAAACGACTGAGGATTTCGCGCAGAGCGCCGCTTTTGAGATCCTCTGTGACGCAATAAAGTGGCACGATGGCGATTCCTAAACCCGCCAAGGCAGCCTTGCGCAACATCAGCACGCTGTTAGAGGCAAACGGGCCTTGCACTTTAACCGACACTTGGCCAGCGCCACCCAGGTGCCAGACGCGGTCGCTGGGGTCTGAGTTGATGTGCACCAGGCACTGATGGCGCGCGAGTTCGCGCGGCTGCTGCGGTTCTCTATGTTTTCTGAGATAGGCCGGCGCGGCGCACAACAACCAGCGCAGATGAGTGATCTTGCGCGCGACTAAATTTGAATTGCGGACAGGCGTGGTGTGCACCGCGACGTCGAAGCCGCGCTCGACAAAATCGTAGGCGCGAAACGACAAATCGTCGAGCATCAAACTGACATTGAGATAGGGATTCGTCGCCGCGAAGCTCGCGATGGCATCCCCTAGCGCCAACGTAGTAAGCGACTTCGGCGCAAGAATTTTAAGCGAGCCCTCTGGCTCCTTTTGCGTTCGTTTGAGCGAACCTTCGTTCTGTTCGATTTCCGTAATCACCCGCTGACAAAACTCAAAATGTTTGGCCCCGGCTTCGGTGAGCGTGATGCGCCGCGTGGTGCGCGTCAGCAGCCGCACGCCCAAATGCTTTTCCAGGTCAGTGATGTGGCGCGAAACCAACGGCCGCGACAAACCTAAGGTTTTAGCGGCTTCGGAAAAGCTGCCGAGCCGGATGACCTCGACAAAACTCTGCATCGTGCGAAGGCGGTCCATGTCTATTTCAATTGGTTTAACTTCTGCAACCCTGGTTTTAACAATTGCGCTCTTCTCCAACCGAAGCGAGAGGGCGTAAGGTTCCGTATTGCGGTCCGGCATCCAGTAATCCATGCCTTGAGCGCTTGTCAAGCGACCGGACAAGCGCTACGGAGTCATCATCACGAGAGAAAAGAGGTGCCAGCACGATGACAAAAAGTCGATTCGTAACAGCCTGTGCGGCGGCGATTGGTGCCGTTTCTCTTTGGGTTTGCCTGTTGCTTGTGAGTATGGCTCAAGCCGCCGAGCAACAAAAAAAAATTCGCATTGCCATTCCAAGTATCGTTATCGATTTTGCGCCGCTCTGGATTGCGCGGGATAAGGGGATTTTTCGCGACGAGCGCATTGATCCCGAGGTCACTTACATTCAGGGCAACGTTCGAGTCGTGCAATCTCTGGTTGCCGGCGAAGTGCAGTTTGGCGTCGCTGGGACCGCGGGCGCGGTTTCGGCCCGAGCGGCGGGCGAAGAAGTGATCATTATCGCCGTGCCGATGAATCGTCTGGACTACACGTTCGTGGCGCGCCAGCCGGTCAACAAGCCCGCCGATCTTGCCGGCAAGAAGATCGGCATCGGGGCAGTCGGCGGCTCCGACGAACTGGCGACCCGCATTGCGCTGGAAAAGCTCGGCGTCAATCCAGCGAGTGTGACGATGATTACAGCCGGCGGTTCGGCCGAACGGCTGACCGCGCTGCGCATCGGCTCAGTCGATGCCGCCACCGTCGGCGGCGCAACCTTTATTGGCGGCGGCGCGGGGCTGCACAAAGTACTCGATCTTATCGATCTGGGCGTCGAGTTTCCCTTCACGGCGATCTTTACGACCAAGAAATTCGCCGCGGCAAATCGCGACGCAGTTTTAGGATTGATCCGCGGTTACATGCGCGGCGTGCGCTTCTTCCAAGAGAACAAAGAAGAAGCGATCGCGATCACAGCGCGCAACTTGAGAACCACGAATAAAGATCTGCTCGAGCGCCAATGGCTCTATGTCAAAGACCACGTGTACGAGAAAATTCCTTATCCAACGGAAAAAGGATTCAAGCTAATCTTTGATATGCTAGCGCCAAGAAATCCTAGGGTAGCCGCCCTGCGAATGGACGATGTGTTTGACGCGAGCTTTGTTAAAGAGTTAGTGGATAAAGGGTTCTTTAAATAGCGAGGTCTAAGCAATGACAACGAAATTAGCCAATGGGAGCGGAGCGAGGATAGATGTTCACGCCCATGCCTTTACGCCCGAGTTTACCAAAGTGCTAAGAAAAACCGTATCTCGACCAGTTGCCATAAGAAGCATCTGGGAATGGGACGAGAATAGATTCTTGGGTGAAATGGATCGCTGGGGTGTTACGTTACAGATCCTATCATTGCCACAGATGTACGAGTACTTCGATTGGGGAAATCGCAACCCGGCGCTTGAAATGTGTCAGGTCGCCAATGATGAATACGCGGAAATATGCGCAAAGCATCCACAACGGTTCAGGATGTTCGCATCGATTCCGATGATGGACGCCGACCAAGCGTCCAAAGAGCTAGAGAGAGCACGGCGTTGCCCCGGATTCTCTGGTATCACTCTGTGCACGCATATTCGAGAGCGAGCGCTAGATGAACCAGAGTTCGCGGCCTTCTTTGATTATGCCAACGCGAGTGGTTTGGCGATGTTTCTTCATCCGCTGGAGCGGACGCTCCCCAAAGAGTGGAACGTTTACCGTCTCGATCACCTCATTGGGCTCCCGGTCGATACGACCTTTGCGTTGTCGAGACTCGCGCTAGGAGGGTTCTTCGACAAATATCCAAACCTCAAAGTAATCGCTGCCCACGTCGGCGGAGCCGTCCCCTTTTTAATCCGTAGAATCGAGAGGGCCTTTCGTGAGGGCAAAAGCCAGTACAAACCAAGTCACTATTTCGGCCAACTCTTTTACGACACGGCAGGACCCACAGATAAAGCCATCGTGGCGTGCGTTGCCAGAATGTTTGGCTCCGAACAAATCGTATTTGGCACTGATTATCCGTTCGGACTCGGGCAAGAGGGAAAGCAGTACATTGAACACGCCGTTGGAGTGGTCCAAGACTCAGGTTTGAGCGAGTCGGATTTGGAAAAAATATACGGCGGCAACGCGCGGCAGCTATTGCACATCGAGTAGCGCAAAGCGCGACCGCCATCGAGGGCATCCTATGATTCGTGTCGGATTCGTCATAGGCGGTTATCCGCCCGAAGAGCACAAGCGGCGCGCCGACGTGGCGCTGTCTTATTCAACGGCCGAAATCCAGGTGGGCATCGTCGACGTGGCGGCCACCCCCTACTTTTATGGGATGACGCCCACCGAGATACAGCTCGTCGCGCCGGCTTTCATCGAAAGCTTCAGGCGCGCCGAAAAGGAAGGTTACGATGCCGTGGTGCCGCTCGGCACGCTCGACCTGGGCGTCGACGGCGGCAAGTCGGCCGTCGATATTCCCGTGGTCGGTCCTACGGAGGCTTGTCTTCACGTCGCATCTCTAATCGGCGACCGCTTTGGTGTTATGGTCTATCATCCGAGCTTGGTAACTTTTTCTCGCGCGATCATTCGGCGGTATGGGATGGAGTCACGTATTGTCGGCTTTGGCGTCAGCGGCTTCGACCTGCCCGATCTTGCGGCGCACCGCGATGAGGTTGTCGCCAACTTTGTCCGCGAAGCGAAGAAACTCGTCGATCAAGGCGCCGAAGTCATTTACCCGATGGGTATCAGCCAGTGTCCGGTGCACATCAAACC